>CAVQSG010000034.1:0-180624 GCA_963715415.1 uncultured Chloroflexia bacterium
TCCGAATCCGGGAATTCGGTGGAGAAGTCGGCAAAGCTGAGCACCTGGCTGGGCAGGAACGGCAGCTGTTTGCCGGTCAGTTCACCGACAATCGACTCGCCGGTGAACTGCTGCCACCAGGATTCGGTCTGGCGGTCGTACATGATCAGGTCGCTGTTGCGCAGCTTGCCGGTGGTGCCGAAGTCCAGCGTCTGCCCGTCCAAGGTGCGGTCAAAGACGATACTGGCGTTACAGAGCGGGCAGAAGGTGACCGAGATCGGTCTGCCGTCCAGTTCGTCGTTGACGATCTCGTGCCAGATCAGAATGGCCAGCGGATAGGCGCGTGTTTCGCCGTTTTCGCTGAAGACGATCACCGGGTCCCGCGCGGACAACCACTCTGACGCCGCGGCAATGCTTTCGACGGTCGGGTTGTCGATGCTGGGAATGCCGTCCTTGGGCGGGCCGCCGGAGAGGATGTCGCTCCACTCGACTGTGCGCCGGGTGAAGTCCGTGCTCCACGATGCTGTGCTGAAGGGCGGCGCTTCGGCCGGCAGCAGGTCGACCGTTGACTGCGTAGCCGCAGCAGTCGTTGCAGTGTCCTCAACTTCCTCTGCACCGGTAGCGGCCGGTTCCTCTTGCTGTGCCGGCGTGGGCAAAGCGGCCACGCACGCGGCCAAAACGAGCACAGTCGCGGTCACGGCAGCGCCTACGAGCAAATTATCGATTGACAGTCACAAAAACCTCCATTGGTTTGCAGGGGTCGGTTGGTCGGTGTACGTGACGGGAGACGATTTCGCTTCGCACTGTCCAGTATGAGCTCTTCCATTAGAGGATAGGGAACGCTACGATCTTACCTCGACGAACGGGGCTGGAATCCATCCCTCCTGCACTGGCTCAATGCCGATCGTCTTGACAAAGTAGTAGTCCAAGGTTGGATTGCTCTGTCGCATTACGATTTCGACCGCAGATCCGGGATAGATCTGCCCTATGATCGTCTCGCGCAGGTGGCTTTCGTAGAGATAGATGATCGGGCCGTACAGTTCCCCGTCGACCTCACCATGAGCGACACCTTCACGCCCGTCCGGTTCGGGGATGCCGCAGAGAGTCGGGTCCGGGTTGTCGGCAAAGGGGATGGCGGGAATCTCGGCCGGCAACGGCTCGGTCGGCGCCGTGGTGATGAGTTGGGCCGCGGGTGCGCAGGCGGCGAAGACCAGAATAGCAAAAGCCAACCCGGCGAAGAGCGAGATCCGTTTGGGGCACGGAACAGAGCCGGGAAACGCCAGCCAATTCTGAGGTTCGCATCTGAGCCATTTCATCTTGAGCACCGCACTGGTCGAATTTGCCGCTGCATATCGCTACTGTGCCACGACCGACAGCCATCTGACTGTAAAGCGTCCTACGTGGCCCGATTCTTGAGGTGTTCGACCAAGGGTTGCTCCGGGACATTCATGTCCGGGCAACGTCCCTGTTGGGCGCGGCATTTTTCAGCGATTTGAAAATGCGATGAATGGCAGAGGTGATACGTCGATGTAGCCATTTTGAAGCCACTTTGTGTCGATTCTGTAGACAGGTAGTGTGTATACTGTTATCAGCTTCACGGGAAAACAGAATGCAATCGGGCGAAAAGGAGCCGATTGACTCGAGTAGAATGGTATGTAGCTGGTGAAAGGAAAACTTACGATGAAAATCTATAGACTATCCGGTTTTGTCCCCGGGCTTCCTGCAAAACTGCGATGGATTGTTTTGGTGATGATCCTGGTTATCGTGTCAGGACTCTCTCCCTTGGCCGTCCAGGCCGAAACAGTGCCAGCCAATGAGGCAGGGGGCACAAAAACAATCAGTGTGGAAGCATATATTGATGGAAGGAGCCAACTCATCATCAGGGATAATATGGCTCAATGGCACCATTTCGACTTTGCCGCACCAGGTCGGCATTTCGACTTTCCTTCGCACCTACCTACGATCATCAATGGTGTGGAATGGTATCCCGTTTGGGCGGACAACCCCACACCGGAAAATCGATGTAGGGACTGTTTTTCTGATGTTTTTGAGGGCGTTGTTCCACCGCTCCCCCGAGCAGATAGTTTGTTCATCTTGACAAACAAAGATGGTCGAGGCGAAATCAGTATTGTTGAACTGCCAAGCAGCAGCAACGACTATGCGTTGGTCATCGAATTCAACGATAATCCCCAGAGCGGGCCGGCTGACTACAGTGTCGTGATCGAAGAGCTTGTCTCCGTTCCGTCTGGCCTAAGTATGGGGCTAGTAGGATACTGGAAATTCGACGACCCCGGTGATCTTGGCTTGGATAGTTCGGGATTCGAAAATCGTGGGACGATTACGCCGGGGGATGTGACATATAGCGAAGACGGCATCGCAAATGGCGCTGCAAAACTTGTCGAAGGAACCACAAATGCCGCTATTCAAGTGTCTCACAGCGACTCTCTCAATCTTACAGAAGAAGTCACAATGGCTGCATGGGTTAAGCTTGATGGGAATGACGGCGATAACGGAGACGCGATTTTTGCCAAGGATGGGGCAACTCAGCCATATGCATTTTTTGGTGTACTCGAAGACGTTTTTGGTGGTGCGATGGGCGCATGGTATTCGGGTACACCTCTCAATTCTGATTCCGCCATACCCGATAGTAGATGGGCTCACCTGGCAACCACCTACGATGGAGCGACGGCGAGATTCTACGTTGATGGTCGTTTGACTTCGGAAAAGAGTTCATCGGTTGGTTTGAGAGAAGACCCAACAGCTGACCTCTATATTGGCGCGTCCCCATATGGAATACCAGAGGATTTTTCTGGTTTAATGGATGAAGCGCGCGCATCTATAATCGTGTGCTCTCCCAGGCGGAAATCCTCGAGCTGGGTAATCTCGTCTCCAACCCTTCGTTCGAGGCCGGTACATCATCCTGGGCCCTCTTCACCGACGGTCAGGGCAACTTCACCACCGTGCCTGATCCCTACATCGGCAGCTGGAGCAGCCAGGTGCACCTGACCAAAGCCGGCGGCAACGTGCAGCTCTACCAGACCAATGTCTCGCTCAAACCGGACACGACCTACCGCTTGAGCTTTGCCGCCAAGTCGAGCAACGGTGAGGACATGAGCGTCGCGGTCCACAAGCACAACTATCCCTACACCCACTACGGGTTAACGAACTACGAGGTGGACCTGACGCCGGAGTGGACGTGGCACGACATCGAGTTCACCACACGTGGCTTCAACGAGCCGGTGAACGACGCTCGCGTGCGCTTCTGGTTTGGGCCCTACGACGTGGACGGGATGACCTACAGCATCGACCACGTGCTGCTCCACGAGGCCGACGGCTATGCACCACCGCTGCCGCCGGCTCCCGACCCACCGCCGGCGCCGCCTGAGGGACACTGTGACTTGACACCAGGCAATGTGTTGGTCAACCCCGGCTTCGAGACGGGGACCACACCCTGGCGCTTCTACAGCGACGGGACCGGCTGGTTCAAGACCGAACCACCGGGCTACGAGTGTGACCGGACCAGCCGCATCAAGATTGTGGAGCCGGGGAATAACGTACAGCTCTACCAGAAGGAGATCACGCTGGAGTCGGACACAACCTATCGCCTGCGTCTGGCGGCCAAGTCGACCAGCGGACGAGATCTTGAGCTCTTCCTGCACAGGCACACGTCGCCCTACACCAAGTACGGGCTCAACGGTGTCGTTCTCGACTTGAGTGAGGAGTGGCAGGTGTTCCAGGTTCAATTCACCACCAGCGGCTTCGATAGCCCTGTCAACGATGCCCGGCTGCGCTTCAGTCTGGGGGACAGGGATGTGGCCGGTGAGATGTACTACATCGACGATGTTGTGTTGATTCAGGCTGAGGATTTGGCGGTTGGCGCTGCAGCAACCACAGTGACTGCTGCGGAAACGGGCAAGCCGGTCAACGAACTGGTGGCCGGCCTCTTCATCGACGATAACGATAGGCGAAGGCTGGAGGATGCTCCTGTGCCCGAGGGCAACCCGCCGGTCTGTGCCGGTGCCTATGCCAATCCGGCCAAACTGTGGCCGGCCAACCACAAGTTTGTGGACGTCGCCATCGAGGGCGTGACCGACCCGGACGGTGATGACTTTGAAGTTGTCGTCACCAGCATTACCCAGGACGAGCCGGTCAGTGCAGAAGCCGCCGCGGTCATCGGTGACGGCATCGTCCAATTGCGTGCTGAGCAGAACGACGCTGGAGGTGGGCGAGTCTATGAGATTGCCTTCGACGCCAATGACGCCACCGGTGAAATGTGTAGCGGGCGAGTCTTCGTGGCCGTGCCGCATGACGAGGCGGAGGATGCCGGCGACTCCGGTGACGAGCAGCATCGCATCCTCATGCCGTTTATCCGGTAGGATTGGCGCTCGGTTCTCCCACACCTCACTGCGAAGTTGAATGAACCCGCCGGTTGCTGTCGAAGCCGGCGGGTTCATCTGTTGCTGACGTCGCTTTACACGTCAAACGCCCGCACGACGGCAGACGTTTGGCCGTCGAAAATGTCAGCGCGTGTGTGCAAGTCAAGCCCCAGCCAGACGCTTGACCAACCACCCCATCACCGCTACACTGCCAATAGAAAAGGGCAGGCGTTTTCGGCACCTGCCCACGTATCCACTGCTGAGGACCCAGCAGCGGAACTGAGCGAATTATCGCACATTCCTCGCTTCCCCGCATCTCGTCTCAGCAGGTCCGTTCTAATCTCCAAGGACCGCACGATGGCGCTGAGTGGGAAGGAATTCAAGCAAATTCAGTCAGCGTTAGAAGATGGCTATCGTGAACAGTTTGACTTGCGTCAGATGGTGCGCTTTGGCCTGGATGAGAGTCTGGATGGAATTGCGGCCGGCCGCACCGTCACAGAGCGAATATTCAGCCTGATTGACTGGGCGGACCGGACTGGGCGGACTCTCGACCTGATACGAAGCGCCTATGAGCACAACCAGGGCAACGCTGCGCTGACGCAGCTTCACGAAGCCCGGATAACCCCATTGCATGACACCAGTCCGGACCAATTACCGACGGCTCCCAGGAAAGTGCCACAGGTGATGCCGATTGATTTCGACTGGGTTACCATCCCGGCTGGCGCGTTTCTGATGGGCAGTGACAGGACGACCGATTTCATGATGGAGGATGACGAGACGCCGCAGCACACTGTATGTCTGCCGGAATATCGCATTGCACGTGTACCGGTCACGAATGCACAATACGAGTGCTTCGTTAATTCGGCCGGTCGTCAAGTACCCAATCACTGGAAGAATGGTCAAGTTCCTTGGGGCAAAGGAGAACACCCGGTTGTCAACGTGACCTGGCATGAAACCCAGGCGTTTTGTGCATGGGCTGGCGTGCGTCTGCCAACGGAAGCTGAGTGGGAGAAAGCTGCGCGCGGACCGGACGGTCGTATCTGGCCTTGGGGCAATGACCCGCCAACTGTCGAACACTGCAATTTCGATAGGAACAAGGGCGACACAACACCGGTAGGTAGCTATCCCTCTGGAAAGAGCCCGTATGGCCTGCTGGACATGGCCGGGAATACCTGGGAGTGGATAAGTAGTCTGTGCAAACCATATCCTTATGACCCAGATGATGGTCGCGAAAACTCCAAACTACCAGACCCACGCTCCTCTCGTGGCGGTTCATGGACCGATAAACTCGAACTGGTGCGTTCGTCATATCGTGACCCCCACTATCCGAGATATTGGGGAAAGAATCGTGGATTCAGAGTGGTGTCACTAACAACGTAGTGAACACGCATGTCCAGGGCGTAGAATAAGGTCACTGGTCGGCCCAGCGGCCGGACCAATACAGAAGGGGTCTGCTCCCTATCCGTCACCGGAGGTATCGGCCGGACTGAAGCAGACCCACCCATCGTTGCGACAGACAGAATCATGAAGCTGACCAAATGGCAGGCTAGAGAAATCTACGAGGCCCTACTCGACGGCTACCGTGACACGGCCGAGCTGTCCCGCATGGTTCGCTTTGAACTGGGCGAAAACCTGCATGCCATCGCCGGCGGCGGTGACCTGTCCGACGTCGTGGCTGCGCTCATCGACTGGGCTGAGAGCAAAGACCGTGTAGCAGACCTGGTGTGCGGTGCGTACAATTACACCCCGAACAATACACAACTGGCGACGCTGGTGCGCGCAGCCTGCACCTGGCCCGAGCTGGTTCCTTTCGGATCGGTGCTCGCTGACGGCAAAGCCTACACCTATGCGCCCTATCAAGTTGAGGCTACCTATCTCGAAGGTGTAATCAACGCCTACCGGACCTGGGCTGAGAAATACACCCCATTACGCGGCATCGCAGAGGTGCAGAAAGCCGTGGCGGGTGAATTGCGACTGGACCTGGCTGAACCCTTCATGCCCACCGGCTTCGAGAAACTGATTGAGTATGGCTTTGAGCCACAGCGCCGCGTCGAACGAGTGCCCGTCAACGACCTGCGCACCGCTGTGGCCGACTACCGGAGATTGGTGCTTCTCGGCGAACCTGGTGCAGGCAAGACGACTACACTCTGGCGCTTGGCGTACGACTATGCCGTCAAGGCTCAGAAGGACCCCGCTGCATCCCTGCCGGTTCTTGTCTCTCTGGGCGGTTATACAGGTCCGGAGCCGGTACTCGAATATCTGATGCAGCAAGTACCCAGCCTTGGGCCGCACCTGCCGTCGTATCTCCATCACGGTCGTGTCATCCTCTTGCTCGATGCGCTGAACGAGATGCCACGCCGAGACTACGCTGCGCGCGTGAAGCATATCCAGGCTCTGCTCAGCCGCTACCCCGACCTCTCGCTTGTGGTGACCTGCCGTGAGCTGGACTATGTGGAAGAGTTGGACTTGGAAAAGCTGGACATCACGCCTCTCGACGTTGACCAGCAGCGAGCCTACCTGCACCGCTATCTTGACAAGCAACACGGCGAGGCGCTCTTCTGGCAGTTGGTCGGCGGTGACGATGCGGCTGCACTCTGGCAGGGATGGCAGCAGGCCGGCGGCACGTGGGAGCAATTCTGGTCGGGTGGGCAGATGCCGGACGAGATTCGCGACGCTTTGTCTTGGAATTTGAGGGAAGTGTGGCAGGACCTCAAGGACGATGACAGGTCCAAACTGCTGGACTTAGGCATGAATCCCTACATGCTCGTCATGTTCGCCCAGGTCTATGCTGCCCAAGGCGTCTTGCCGCAGAATCGGGGCAAGTTGTTTGCCGCCTTTGTGGATACCCTACTGGAGCGTGAGCGAAAGCGCCACCCTGACACCCAGTGGCCTGGCAGCGAGGTTTTGCGTGACGCACTGGGCGAACTGGGTTACGCCATGCAGGAAGCCGGCGGACGAGGAACGGCTGTGGATAGGCATTCTACACTAGCGCACCTGAGTGACGATAAAGCCTCTGCGGCTGAATTGCTCTATCTGGCGGCCAGCGCCACGCTGCTCGACGTACAAGGTGACCAGGTACGCTTCGTACATCAATTGCTCCAGGAGTATTTTGCGGCCTGGGCCTGGCAGCAGCGCTTGCGAGAGGACGATTTGACGCACTACTGGTCGGAGGATTGGACGCAGCTCAGCGGATGGGAAGTGACAGCTGTGCTCCTAGCAGGCATCCTATCAGATATGACACCGCTGATAGATGGCTTGAGGCGAGTAAATCCTGTGGTGGCTGCGCAATGTATTGCCGAGAGTGGCGGTGTGCGGACTTCTGATGCAACCGTAGATGCAGTGAGAGACCGTCTCACTGAGATTGCCACCGGACTCGGAATGCCGGTCCGCCAGCGTAATGCAGCGGCTAATGCGCTGAATGGCGTCGGAGATAGGCGACCGGGCATGGGTCTCAACTCGGATGGCCTGCCGGATATCGTCTGGTGTGAGGTGCCAACCGCCGACTTCCTTATGGGCAATACCAAGGAAACCGACGGCATGGCCCATGACTGGGAATCTCCGCAGCATTTGCTTCATCTGCCGGCTTTCAACATCAGTCGGTATCCAATCACCAACGCCCAGTATGAAGCCTTTGTGCATGATGGCGGGTATACCGACCGTTGGCGGCACTGTTGGACAGACGCCGGCCGGCTGTGGCGTCAGAGCGACAACGTGAGCGGACCGAGACGATTTGAGCGAGTCTTCAGCTTGCCCAATCATCCGGTTGTGGGAGTTTCGTGGCATGAGGCCGTGGCGTTCTGTAGGTGGCTCTCAGAGAGGTTGAGGCAACTGGTTCGGTTGCCGACCGAAGCAGAGTGGGAGAAAGCGGCCCGAGGGCATGATGGTCGGCGTTACCCATGGGGAGATGACATCACACCCGGGCATCTAAACTTCGACGAAACCGGCATTGGTGCCACAAGTGCAATTGGCATTTTCCCATTTGGAAAAAGTGAATGCGGCGCGCTGGACATGGCCGGCAATGTGTGGGAGTGGACGGTCAGCTTGATCAAATCCTACCCATACGATGCCGGCGACGGACGGGAAGACTCGAAGCCTGGCGGCACCCGCACGTTGCGTGGCGGCGCGTTCAACGACTCTGCGAGGAGCGTGCGCTGTGCCAACCGTTACAACACCTTTCCCGGCTACAGGCTCGACAGCTTCGGTTTTCGAGTCGTGCACCATGAAACGGCGAGAGAGAATTGATACTGAAGGAATCCATGGCAAGATGTCAGAGCAGCCCTGACTTTTACCAACGCTTCACAGTTAGTGAACGATGAGTCTATCAAGCAATCAAGCTGAACAGATACAGAAAGCCCTTCTGGATACCTTTGATGAAGCCGACCTGCGTCAACTGGTACGCTACGAGTTGGATGCCAGCCTGGACGTAATTGCCGGCGGCACGGACCTGGAAGAGCGCACCTTCAACCTGGTGCAGTGGGCGGACCAGCATGGTTCCGTTCTGAAACTGGTCGAGGGTGCACTGGACCGGAATCCGGACAATCCGGCCTTGCAGGCACTGGCCGAAGAAGCCAAGACCTGGCATCTGGAACCGCCCGAGGAGGGCAAGGAACCGTACCAGGGCCTGCGCTTTTTCGACGTTGGTGACAGGGACCGCTTCTTCGGTCGGGAGCAACTGACCGCCGAACTGGTCGACTACCTGCGCACCAACCGGCTCTTGACGGTCATCGGCGCATCGGGGAGCGGCAAGTCGTCGGTGGTGCGTGCCGGCGTGGTCCCCACACTTCGGGAAGACGACCGCCGGCTGATAGCGCCTATCGTGACGCCAACAGCCCATCCGCTGGAGACGCTGGCGACGGCATTGGTGCCCCGAGGTTGCCGGTTGACGGCCGTCACAGACCTGATGGACGATATGCGTCGCGATGCGCGTTGCAGGAACTCATCCCCAGGACCGACGCTGCCTCCACGGTTGAGGAGGTGCTCCAGAAGTTACAGGACCAACGTCTGGTCACGACGGTGCGGGAGGAGCAGGCGAGCGCTGACCGGGAAACTGACGGGACAGAACCGGTCATCTATGTGGATGTCACCCACGAGGCTTTGATACGGGAATGGCCGGCGTTGAAAGAGTGGCTGGCAGAAGACCGGGAAGGGTTGCGCACGCACCGCAAGTTGACCGAAGAGGCGCAGGCGTGGCAGAAGCTGGACCGTGACCCCGGCGTGCTCTATCGGGGATTGCGCTTGGAACAGACTGTCGCATGGGCTGAGGAACACGCCGATGACCTGAACGAGCAGGAGCGAGTCTTTCTGTCGGTAGGGGGTCTGGGGGGAGCGCCAGCGTCCCCCAGCCTGTTCGGGTACAGGTCGGCAGACCGCAGAAAATTGACGGCTATCGCTCGTCTGAATTCGTGCGCCCGCACTGCACTATAGATGCGGACCACACCGCCTGGATCGTGCTTTTCGTGAAGGGCAACGAGAAACCGGCGCAGGTTGGCCGGCTTCATCTTCGCCGTGTCTGTGAAGGAGTGCGCACGACGAGATGCGGTCAATTTCTAGAGGCTATCGGCGTACCAGCGAATGGTATTTGGGGAGAGGTTACGTGATTGCCGGTCGATGATGAACTCGGCAATATCGGCGTCTATTCCCGCCGGGACCAGCGGCTGCTCATCGCGTATTGTGGACAAAAGAAAAACCCCTCTGCAACCACAACATCTGGTCGTGCAGAAGGGCTCTCACCGCAGTATGCGGCATTCAGGCTCCCCGGGTTGGACTTGAACCAACAACCCTGCGGTTAACAGCCGCATGCTCTGCCGATTGAGCTACCGAGGATCGGTGTCGAATGACCCGAGAAGTATATGGGTTCGGCGCCCAACTGTCAAATCTTGGCCGGCATTTCTTGCGCAAAAAAGCGCAGAGAACGTGCAACGCCGAGCCGGTTTCACATGGCCCTCTCCACTCGTGTCGGCGCTCCGGTGCTCGTGAATCCCGGCAGAAATCCCTTTGCAGGCGCCTCCGGAGGTACGGCGACCACAATCCTGTCGACGCATTCACGCCGGACTGAACTCAATCCAAATGCTCATGCAAACACAGGTTTCGTGGGTCGGGCATCCTTGCCCGACAAGGTTGGGATACGACGATCAGTCAGGTAGGAAATCGATCGGGCTGGAATGCGCCGGCCTACAGACGCAGGATCTCGTAGCGCTATCGGTTTAGGTTAGATAATCGCGCAATTTTCGACTGCGCAGAGGGTGGCGGAGCTTGCGCAGGGCCTTGGCTTCGATCTGACGCACGCGCTCGCGGGTGACGTTAAATTCCTTGCCCACATCTTCCAGGGTGCGGGTCATGCCGTCTTCGAGACCGAAGCGCATGATCAGCACCTTGCGCTCGCGTTCATTGAGCGCGTCCAGAATCTCCTCCATTTGCTCCTTGAGCAGCCGGCGGCTGGCGGCATCCACCGGGCCGGGCAAGCTGTCATCTTCGATGAAGTCGCCCAGATAGCTGTTCTCTTCGTTGCCGACCGGTGTGTCCAGGCTGATGGGCTCGCGGCTGAGCCGCTGGATCTTGCGCACCTTCTGCGAAGCGCGTTCCAGACGCCGTTCTACATCGGGCTCCAGCGGTGTGCTGTAGGCGAGTGCCTTGCGCACGGTTTCGACATCGTCCGGCTCCATGAACTCCATCTCCAGAGCGACTTCCTCCGCCCTGGGTTCACGACCCAGATCCTGCTGTAGCTGGCGCTGGATACGCCGTTGCCGGTTGATGGTCTCGACCATGTGGACGGGAATACGGATCGTACGGGCCTGGTCGGCTATGGCACGGCTGATCGCCTGGCGGATCCACCAGGTAGCGTAGGTGCTGAATTTATAGCCCAACGTATGGTCGAACTTGTCTACGGCGCGCAGGAGGCCCAGATTGCCCTCCTGGATCAGGTCCAGAAAGTTGAGCCCGCGGCCGATGTATCGTTTGGCCACACTGACCACCAGACGTAGGTTGCTCTGTGCCAGTCGCGCATGGGATTGCCTGCCCTGCTCGACGGCCAACTCCAACTTATCCTGTTCATCTGGATCGAGCACTTCGCCGTTGGTTTCGGCTTCGGCAATGCGCGCTTTGGCCGCGATGCCGTTGTGAATGCGCTCGGCAAAGTAGAGTTCCTGTTCGGCTGTCAGCAGCGGGTGACGGCCGATGTCGCGCAGAAAGAGACGCACGGGGTCGAGACTCTCGCCCAGTTCAGGTACATCCTCGATCAACTTCTCGATGGGAACGAAACGCTCCTGCTCGACCTCTTCCTCCAGCTTGGCGTCACGTTCAATCTTCGGAATCGGCGTGGTTTCATCCTCATCCGACTCTTCCTCATCGGGAATATCGTCGAACAGGTCTTCCTCTTCTGCCTGTTCTTCACCCAGATTGATATATTCGTCCAATTCGCTGCCGGCGCCGGCTTGCGTGCGCGGCAATGGCGTGACCGACTCATTGGCGTTCTTTCGAATGCTCGTGGTTTGGCGTCGCCTACCCATTGGTCTCCTTTGTATGAATCGAGGACTCAGTATCCGGCATGCCCGTGCAGAAGTGCTGCTTTTGCCGGGATCTACGCCGTGATGAACTAGTTCGTTTGGGCGTGAATACCACGACAGAAATCAAAAGTCTCTACCTCTGGTAGCAACTGTACAGGGATTTCTACCGGGATTCACTAGCGGATTTTCATGCCCTCACGCTTACGACCCTGGTTGAAAAGCACTACACCGAGCCGCAGCTGTATTCTTTGCAGATGAAATATATTCCGATTGAGTTGATTTTGAAGGCGTTTATAATGGTCGACAGCATCGGCTTCATTGGCCTGTTTCGCCTCCTCGAGCAGGTAACCGATGCTGACGCTCTGTTCACCCAGACGTTGCAGGCGGACGCGCACCAGTGCTCTGATCGTATCTTCCTGCAGCGCAAGTTCATCGGACTGCGGACGTTCGATGCCGTAGGCGACCAGCCGACCCAGGTGACCGTGTAGCTGCTCGGTCAGTTGATCTTGAAACAGCTCGGGATCCCAGGGTTCGTCGCTGCTAATGTGGCGCTTCAGCCCGAGCAGTATTTCCTGATTTTCAATTCTTTGCAAATCCGTCGCTTGCAGGGCCGGAATTTCCAGCGACGCAGCGGCGCCTGCGGCCCATACCAAGAGGCTCGGCATATTCAGCAGATTGGCAACAAGATGGTCTTCGTGATCGATTGGCGGCCCTGGTCGACGGTGACCGCCCACCGGTGACTCTCTCGGAAGGGGACTCGGTTTGGCTTCGGTTTTGACCTCTGCTGGCTTTGATTGGCGCGCCTCACCGGGAGTACGCCCAGTGGCCCGAATGGTCGTCATCGCCGACCGGACAGTCTGGTCGATCAGTTCTTCCCGCACCTGCATCTGGCGGCCAAGCTTCTGAACATAGTGATCGCGCTCGATCTCGCTGCCGAGTTCGGCGATCAGGCCGGCTACTTCGCTGACAATTGCGGCCTTGCCCTGGGGCGTTCCGCTGTCGTGCTCACGAGCGACGACCTCAATGTAGTAGTCGACCAGCGGCAGAGCACCGTCGACCAGCGCCGTCCATCCGTCCGGGGCGTTGCGGATAACATCGTCGGGATCCATACCCGCGGGCATGGACAGGATCGACAGATTGGCGCCGAGTTGTTCCACCATCTGCGTGCGTCCGGACGGTGTTAAACGTGGCCGCTTGACCTTGGTCAATGCCTGTCGCGCCTGGTTGAGTGCCCGGATTGTGGCCTGCTGGCCGGCGTTGTCCGCGTCCAGCGCCAATACAAAATTGTTGGTATATTTCTGTAGTTGCTGCAGTTGCTCCGCTGTAACCGAGGTGCCCATGCAGGCGACGACATTGGTGAAACCGTGCTGATGGGCCGCGATCACGTCCATGTAGCCTTCAACGATCACGACCCTGTCTTCTCCGGCGATCTGACGATACGCTTTGTCGATACCGTAGACCGTCCTCGACTTATGGAAGAGCACTGTTTCGGCCGTATTCAAATATTTGGGCTGCCGGTCGTCCAGCACACGCCCACCAAAGCCGGTACAGCGGCCCTGGCGATCGGTGATGGGGATAATGAGCCGACCTCGAAAGGCGTCGTAAGTTCTGTTGCGTTCCTCGTTGTGCTTGAGAAGGCCGGCCTGTAGCAGTTCCTCTGTGCTGTAGCCCATCCCGGTCAGGTGACCGAGCAACTGGTCCCACTCGTCCAGCGCATAGCCAAGGCCAAAGTGCTTTGCTGTCGAGTCGTCGATCTCGCGACGGTTCAAATACGCGCGTGCCACGGCTGCTTGCGGATGGTCGGCCAGGATCTTCTCGAAATAGGTCGCGGCTGCCTGGTTGATTGTCAGCAGCCTTGCCCGTTGCTTGCGTTCAGGGTCGGCGTCAGGTTCGTCCAACGCGACGCCGACCTCTTTGGCGAGTGTCTCCAGCGCCTCCCGAAAATCGAGGTTCTCAGCCTTCATCAAAAAGGTAAATGCGTCTCCACCGACACCGCATGCACCGAAGCAGCGCCAGGTGCCGGTATGGGAATAGACCACAAAGCTCGGCGTGCGCTCGCTATGGAACGGACAGTGACCTTTGAAGCTGGTGCCCGCTTTTTTGATCGGTGTGTACCGGGACACGAGGTCTACCAGATCAACGCGCTGTTTGATTTCGTCGACAACACTCATTTGCTTATCTTACTGACCAGAATTGAACTATTTGGAAACCGCAACGTGCGATTCCGTACGGACAACAAGACATATGCGCGAAATGGAACGCATTCGTGATTATGCTCAACAGACGTGGCGGATTGGGCGGGTCTACGTCGCAAGTTCCCTGGGCAGGGTGTGGTTCACATCTACAATACGGGCTACACGTGGCTATGGTTACTACCTTCATGCTGTTTCGTCGTACGCCGGCGTTGCAAACGACTGTTACGGAAGCCGTCGGAGTCGAGTAGCGGAGTGTGAAAAGATTATAACGTTTGTTCTAATCGCTTGTCAAAGCAAGTTTGCGACAATCTATTCCAGACCATGCTCAACTGCGATGTCACCGTAAACGTCCTCGCAGACGCGAAAGAGATCGACCAGCTTCATGACCCGGAGTAGATTGCCCTTGGTCTTGATCTTTCCGCTGAAGAATGCCTCGCTTGTACTCTGCCGGCCAAGCCACATTCCATGTAACAGGTCACCCGTGACTTCGATCTCGAGATTTGCTTTGCCCGGCCGTTCACCGAAGAAGACCTCCAGCGGCGGCTGACGGCCGTCGACCAAAATTTCGGCCTCCGGATCGTGAAAGCGAATGCGCACCACCAGGTTGCTCGCGGTGAAGGGAGCAATGTCTTTAGGCTGCGCTGAAACTGCCAGGAAGACGTCGCTCATGACAGCGTACAGATGTTGTTGGGACTGAAAGACGGCCATGGGCACTGATTTCGAATCCGTGAATGGTGGGCCTAGTGAATCCCGGCAGAAATACTTTACAGTTCCTACCAGAGGCAGCATGGCCGAATTTCTGTCGTGATATTCACGCCGAAATGACCTAGTTCTGCTTGGAGTGACACAAAAGCCAAGTTGCGGCCGTCAGAATTCCAGAGGTTTGCCGTCGTAGATGTACATGAACATTCTCGCCAGCTCATCGGAGTCAGGGATACGCGGTGCCGTGAAGAACTGGGTGTCCATCTCAGCATGCATCACGAGCGTTTCCAGCGCCGCATCGAAATCGGTGCGCTCGATGCCCAACGCGGCAATGCTCTGGGGCTGCTCCACGGCGGTCTGCAGCTCCCGCACCTGTAGTACCAACAAGCGCCCCGCTGCTTCGATGTCACGACCGTCGCTCCAGCCGTTAAATCGTACAATATCCGCATAGCGATCGCCTAGCCCGCCGTTGACCGTAAACTCGATGGTGTAGGGTAGGAAGAGCGATACAGCACGGCCATGGGGCAATTTGAAGAAGGCACCCAGACTATGGCCCATGGCGTGGGCCAGTCCCAACATTGAGTTGCCGAAGCCGAGCCCGGCCATGGCCGCGGCATTGCCCATGGCCTCGCGCGCGTCGACGTCCTCAACACCGTTGCAATAGACGCGCCGCAGATTCTCAAAGACCAACTGCGCTGCCTTGAGACACATGCCGTCACTGAAGACATTGTGCCACTGGGAAACATAGCCTTCAATCGCATGGGTCAGCGCATCCAGCCCGGTGTCGGCGGCAATGCGCGGTGGCAAATTTCTGGTCAGCGACGGATCGATGATGGCGACGTGGGGAATGACCTCGCGGCTTCCGGTGCTGAACTTGCGTTTTTCCTCGGTGTCGGTGAGAACAAGTGCCCACGTTACTTCGCTACCGGTGCCGCTGGTGGTAGGAATGGCCAGTAGCTTTGCTTTGTTCAGCCCGAGCACATCCATAGGGTTGATCTCAGTCGGATCCAAATCTGGTCGTTCGTAGAGCACCCAAATGGCTTTGGCCGCATCCATAGGGCTGCCGCCACCCAGCGCGACAAACCAATCCGGCTTGAATTCAGCGGCCGCGGCCGCACCCTTCTTGACTGTGTTGAGGCTGGGCTCCGGTTCGACTTCGGCGAAGACCAACGTCTCGAAGCCCGCTTCCTGCAGCAAAGATTCGATGCGACCGACGATGCCCAATGAGGCCAGCACCGCGTCGGTGACGATAAACGCCCGCGAGCCACGCAAATAGTGCAGATGGCTCAGCGCCTCTTCTCCGTACACAATTTCACGCGGGGATGCGAAGTACCACATGCTCAGTGCCCTTCATCTAGTACAGTTCGGCGTGAATACCACGACAGAAATCCGGCTGCCTTACCTCTGGTAGGAACTGTATAACGCTTTCTGTCGGGATTCACTAGTCTAATATTCGGTCGGCACCGTCGTCGCGGACTTGACAAGTTCCTGGGACGCCTTGACGTTCTTCATGATTTTGACCAGGTTGCCGTCGAGTTTGATCTGGCGCGTCACCATGCCCTGCACCGGATCCAACTTGCCGGCCAGCACCCGCTGCCATTTCTCCATGCTGGTGGAAATGGTAAATTCGGCGTCTTTGCTGGTCGGGTCATCCAGATACTCGGCATTGCGACATTTGCCATGCCAGAGATCGAGATAGATTGCGGCACCGTCGTCGATTACCAGTGAGACATCGCCCTCCCAATTTTTGGCGGCATTGGCGTAGGCGTCGCTGCCGTTGATCGCATGATGAAATTGCTCGACCCACTCAGGGCTGGGGAACTTGTAAGCCATACTGTTTCTCCTCGATGTACAGACGGAATCGTTTGGACGCAGCAAATACAGATAGAGATCAAAAAAAGCGCGTGTAGCTGTAGTTCACACCCGACGTTGTAGCTTAACCGAGTGTTGAGGTTGTTCCTAGCTGGTGTTGGGTCGTGAGCGAACGCTACACCTCCGAGTTAGCGGCGTTGCGCTTGCGCTGTAAACGAGAGAGACGGTGCTCCAACTCGGCGATCAGCTTGCGTTTGTGCGCAGGTGAAGATTGCTTAGACGCAGCCTGAAGACCGGCTGCACTTTCCTCGCTGCGCACGGTGTGAAGTGCCCATCCTGTCCACATTTCCGCCTGCTCACAGTCGCCGGTCTGCCATTCACAATATTTGGCCAATTCGACATAGGGTGTCGGATCGGCGCCGGGTACGGTGCTGATCCAGCGCTGCCACGTCGCGACCGCGTCGATCCAGCGACCGGCACGTTTCTGCAACTGGCCAAGCCGGGAAAATGCATCCGCCAGAGCAGTTGCATCACTCAATGTCTCGAGTGCCCGGTTGTACGCCAGCTCAGCTCTTTCCGGCTCCTGTTGGGCCAGATAGAGCTCGCCGAGTGCAGTCCAGATCCTCGCCCACGACTTCTTCAGGGACGAATTCGTCCGGACCGGCGCCGAGAATCCGGCTTAACCGTTCGGCCAGCGCAACCATGGAGACAATGTCCTCACGGTTGTGGTAGAAGATGCGATTGATGTCCATCGCATTCTGTGTGCGCATGTACTCCACATACATCTGAGGAATGAGATGGCCGGCGACGTCGTCTGTGCTGCGATGCAGCGCAAGTATCTGCTGCTCGAGGTTGATGAGCCGGCAACTGCCCAAGCGACGCCGCCAGACCCGCCGCGCGGGATGGAGCAGATCCAGGTGCGGCCGGTCCGCTTCCAGCAACGACGCACCGTCGTAGTCGAGATCCGGCGCCCAACGATTGTAGCGGACCCGCGCCCGCAACAGGGGCAGATCGAACGTGCGGCCGTTGAACGTAACGGTCATGGCATAGCGGCTGAGCAGGTTGGTCAATGCAACCAGCAGCGCGCCCTCTTCGGCCGGGTTGCGCATGAAGAATTGGCGCACGACAAAGCGAAGATCTCCACCGGGGCTTGGCTCAAAGGTACCCACGCCGACCATAAAGGCATAGATGCCGGCGCCGCCGCCCAAACCGGTGGTTTCGGTGTCGATATAGGCTGCCTGTGTGAAGTCGAGCCGGCGCGAGAGACCGAACTGCGGATGGTGGCTGGCGAAAACGTCGGGTTCGTGGCACAGCAACTGCCCAAGTGGCTGGAAACCTCTGAGATGGTCCAGTCCATAGTGCTCGGTGACGACATGGCAGCAACCAGCGGCATTTTCGATCAGGTCGCCATCGACCAGGAGTTGTGGAGTATCGGGCGTGGAACCGGCATGCGTTTGGGACGCGTGCTGAGGGACTTCCGGTTCGGTGCGTGTTTTCCGGCTGCGTAGGCCATGTAGGCGACGCAGACGATCACGCGTATCAGACATTGGCAACTTTCTGTAGGGTGTTCGTTGGCATGGAAACTGTGAACTCGGTCCCTTGTCCCTCGGTGCTTTCAACCATGATTTGCCCGCCGTGCTGCTCGACAATGGTCTTCACAATGGCAAGGCCGAGCCCAGTGCCTGTCTCAGTGGCATGTCTGCGATCGTCCACGCGGTAGAAGCGCTCAAAGATATTGGGCAGGGCACTCGCAGGGATCCCGATACCGGTATCGCGCACAGATACGCTAAATGTCCTGTTGTTATGATTTAGCGCCACGGTCACTGCGCCATCGGGCTCTGTGTACTTGATGGCGTTCGCGAGTAGATTTTCGAACACCCTGTTGCAGTGGATACGATCCAGCTGCAGTACAAATTTGTGGTCGAGGGGTTCGAGCGCCAAGCTGATCGACTTCTTCTGTGCCTGGACTGCAAAGCGCTCTACGATGTCAGCGAAGAAGTAGTTCACTTCGATAGGTTCCTGCTGAATGTCCAGCCCGGTTTCTAATTTGGCTAGGTCAAGCATTGACGTGATGATGTCCAACATATTGTCGGCCTGTCGACTGATCTGCTGCAGCCCACGCTGGACCTTTTCATCATCCTGAAGGCGAGAACTGAGCAGGCTGACATGCAGACGAATCGCCGTCAAGGGGTTGCGCAAATCATGGGTGGCCATTTGCACGACCTGGTCTTTCATCTCTGAGAGCGACTGGAAATATTGCCGCTCCTGTTGGCGCATGCGCTCGATCTCCTTCCGCTGTCGGTTGAGCCGCAGATGGGTTTCGATGCGGGCCACGACCACTTCGTACTGGAAGGGTTTGGTGACATAATCAACACCACCGACCGAAAAGGCCATGACTTTGTCAAAGGGTTCATCCGAGGCGCTGACGAAGATGACCGGCGTGTCCGCATGCCGAGGATCCTCCCGAACATGACGGCAGAGTTCGTAGCCGTTCATCTCCGGCATATTGACATCGAGCAGAAAGAGATCGGGTGGTGCCATCCGGGCTGCAGCCAAGGCCAACTTTCCGCTGCGCGCCGCACGCACCAGGTAGCCGGATCTACGCAACATTTCGCTCAAAAATGTGAGATTCGCTGGGTTGTCGTCAACGACAATAATGTCCGCACAATATTCTTTGTTCATCAGGGACTCAATGCTTTGCATAAATCGCTTTCAGGTTTTTGCTGTCCGGTCAAACGGGCAGCTATGCTATATTGTCAAGTGGACGGGGTTTCAGATAGCCCGGCAGAACCATGTTGTGTGCTTGATGAATGATTATAAGTCATGTTCAGCGGTTAGCTCAATGATGCTTTCCAATTCAAAGTCGTCGATCAACGCTTCTAGTTGCTGCGCTGCATTGCCATCGACCTCGTTCACGGCGTTGCAAAGTGAGCGAAGTTCTTCCGTATCGAGCATCATGGCAGCATGGTGAAGGTCCGCACGCAACTGGGCGGGCAACACATCGAACCCCACATCTGACCCGGGCTCAACAGCCTTGTCCAGCGCTAGGTCGTTTTTGTCGTCTGAAGCTTCATATTCCAGCTCAATGTTGAGATGTCTGGCCATCATGTGGAAGAGAGCATCGATCTGCACCGGTTTGTAGAGAACATCTGTACAGCCTGCAGCGATCGCGCTGGTGCGCTGCGCGTCGCGCGCTTGCTGTAACCGCAATGATTGGGATGTTCGCGTGCAGTGGGTTTTGGCGGATCAGGCGCGTTGCTTCGTATCCGTCCATATTCGGCATACGCAGATCCATGAGAATGATGTGCGGTTGCCACTCTGCAGCAATGTCCACCGCATTGCGCCCATCACCAGCGACGCGGCATTCAAATCCGGCCTGCTCGAGCACCTGCGTCATGAACCGTTGATTGTCTTCCATATCCTCCGCGATAAGAACACGTCGGGGCGGCTGGTTGGAGGCCAACCCAAGGATGCGATGCCGATCGTTGGCTGCTTTGACTGCAAATTTCGAGACAAGTTTGACTTCAACGTTGAAGGTAAACGTCGCGCCGCGCATTGGTTGGCTCTCAGCGACGATGTCACCCCCCATCATGCGTGCAAACTGTCGGCTAAGCGCCAGACCCAGCCCGGTGCCTGACTCTGACTGGCGGCCGCTCTCGGTTTGCGTAAAATGTTCGAAGAGTTGATCGATCTCCGCCTGTCTGATGCCCATGCCTGTATCGCTGACCACGAAGTAGAGGTGCCCGGATCTGTGGCGGTAGCCGGCAGACAGAGTCACGCCACCGATTTTGGTGAATTTGAGAGCATTATCCAACAGGTTGAGTAGCACTTGCCGGACCTTGCCTTCATCCGACTGCACGTAGCGGGGCAGATCATCGGCGCGTACAACCGTGAAAGTCAGCCGTTTCTTGACCATGCGTGGCCGGAACATGCGCTCAAGATTCGGTCAGCATCTCCTGCACGTCAAAGGGGGTCCTGGTCAACGTCATACGACCGGCTTCGATCTTGGAGAGGGAAAGCACATCGTTGATCGAGCGCGAGCAGATGGTTTCCGCTCTTCTCGATGACCGAAAGGTGGGTTTTCTGTGTTGCACTCAGTGCAGGGTCCCGCTCCATAAGTTGCGTGTAGCCAAGAATAATGTTAAGGGGTGTCCGGAGCTCGTGATTCATGTTTGTCCAAAATGAATCTTTTGCCCGCGACGCCTCGGCTAGCGCGGCATTGGCGGTATGCAAATCGGCCGTGCGTCGCTCTAGCGATGCCCGTTCCTCTTCCAGGACCATATCCATGTGCTTACGTTGTAGTGCACTGGCAAAAATGTCGGCGACCAGAGCCACGGCGGCTACTGCTTCATCGCTCCAGCTCCGTTCGCGAAAAACGGTACCCAGAATAAACTGACCCTGGTGTTGTCTACCCCATGCGACGGGCAGGACCAGGATCGATCTGAACTTCGCGCCATGCAGCACGTTACTGATTTCGGATGGATATTCGGGCAACGACTTGACAGAGGAGGCCCTAATTTGGATTCCATCGGCCATCGTGCGATTCCACCAGCTTTCGTGGTCGTAGGAAATCTTCGGGTTCTTCACGGCATATTCGATCAGGTCGTCGACCATCCAAACCGACTGTATCTGCAACTCGGTACGCATGCTGCTCTGAAAAAGCTGTAGCGCCGCGTAGTCGATGTCAAGCTCGTGAACCAGATGTTCGATCATTTGGACGATCTTCACATCGATATCGTCGGCGTGGCAACTGATGAATTCAGCCGACACTTCTGAGATGAGTGTGTCCAGCTTGATACGCCGGTGTAGCACTTCCTCAGCCAGCTTCCGCTCGGAAATATCGGCCTCGACGGCAACAAAATTGATGACTTCCCCATTGTCGTCGTAGACCGGCGCCACATCAACGGCGACCCAATAGGGAGTGCCGTCTTTGGTGTAATTGATCAACTCGCAGTTGAACGGCTCTTGCTTTTGTAGCCGACACCGCATGTAGTCCACGACGGTTTGCTCCGTCAGCGGGCCCTGTAAGAGATCACCAGGCCTACGCCCGAATACCTCAGCTAGCGAATAGCCGGTGTTGCGCTCGAAGCTGTCGTTGATCCATTCAATGTTGCCGTCAGCGTCAGAGATGATAACCATATTGCTCGTGCGGCTGGCGACATTAGACAGTTGGCGCGCTTCGCTTTCGCTGGCGCGCAGTGCCCTATTGACTGCCTCAGTGTGCTCGTTGGCGCGGTGCAGCCCCCGTACAGTCTCTTGCAGCCGATCGGCCATATGGTTAAAGGCGAGCATCAAACTGCCGATTTCATCAGGCGCGATTATCTCTGCACGACGGTGATAGTCACCAGCAGCGAACTCTTCTGCCACCAGCGCAACCTGCTGAAGGCGACGGCCGATCAACCAGTGGAAGACGACAAAAGTAAGACCGGCTAGCAGGATGATCGTTGCCAACGTCGTCATCAACGTCGTCAGGGTAGACGTGAAGAGATTCTGGCGCACCGAGGCCATCGAATATCCCAGCCAAACCTGACCTTGTTGCAGCTCCTCCAACTGAATCGCCTGCCGACGTTCGCGCACGAGTTCGTTTTGGCGCGCCAATTCAATGAGCTCGAGAATATCGTTGGGTGAACCGGTTTCGCGTGCCTGGGCAATGATCGGATTGTGAATGTCAAACCAACGAGTAAGCGCTCGACCGTTGTTGTCGAGAATCACCGCATACACAACGTCAGGATTCTGGTGGGTTTGCCGCACCAACCTTTCCAGAACGAAGAAGTTGTTGGTCAACAGATGCTCGACACTGACGCCGCCAGGAACTCGCTCTGGATTTTTGCTGCAGTGTCCAATTCAATTACGTCTTCTCGGTATGATGTGTAGACCTGAATCGCGCTGAAGGCAAGGAGAATTAGGGCTAGGAAAGCTGCGGCTACCGCCAAATAGCGAAAGGCTAGGTTCTGTTGGAATAGCTGTTGAGGCGATTTCTTCATTATAGGTCAGAGCTTCAATGTATGTTTCTACTCGGCATCATGACTACGTAACTTCAGTGCAACGATTAAGTCGTCCAGCGGAGCATAATCCTCCGGAGAGATGAAGCCCTTCGCATTGGCGTTGGCGAGCGCAGAGCTGTCAGCAGGCATGTTCAGGAGCGCTTCCTGCACCGCCCTGACCAAGTCAGGATCCGTTGAAGAAAGCGCGGCGAAAGGCCATTCCGGGTAGAGTTGAGTCGAATGGGGGTAGAAAAAATCGTCGTCAACTTGATCGACGATGAAGATTTCGTCCAAGTTCAACAGCGTGCCCTCAGCAGCCATGCGCTCCAATTGCCCTGTGCGGATGAAACCGACATCGAATGTGCCGTTCAAGACGCCCAATACGATGTTGTCCTGAGAGGGCATTTCCGTAAACGCACCAAATTCGTCGGAATCGATGCCTGCTTGAATCAAATGGTAGAGTTGGAAGTTGCACCCGCCTGCCGCGGTCTGGAACGCTACGCAGCTGACATGTTTGCCGCGCAGGTCTCCTGGCTTTTCGATGCCGGAGCCGGCTTTGGAAATGATCACACCACCGAACTGGGCTCCCGTATCGTCTCGCAACAGCGTGGCCAGGAACTCCGTGCTATATAGACGGCGCAACTGAACCGCGGATAGTGGATTGTTAAACGTGAAGTCGACTGCATTCTGTTCTACAGCCTCAAACTGCTCTTCCTGTCCAACTGGGACCAAGACAAATGACCGGTCTAGTTCGTTTGACAAGTAGTCTATTATCGGTCCATACTGCCGCGCTGCAGCTTCAGCGCTGCGAATAGCCAGGACCGCGACACGCACAACGTTTTCGCCTGAGGGCGTAGGTGTGACCTCGATTGTTGTCAAAGGAACGTCTGCGGCCCGGCGGCCACATGCTGTTAGCATTATCAAAAATAAGAATAGAAACGTGATTTCTGTGATACGTCTAGATGTCATCGGTGCCTCTTCTAGCTGGTATTCTCGCTCACTTGACGAAACAACGACCGGCGCAACGACGATTTCTGCACCATAGCGGTTGGTTTCCGGTCGCCGACTCTGTGGCTCAAGTATAGCGAACGCGTATTGAAGAAGCATAAATAGTCTGCTGCCAGTACACGTCAGCCATACAGGTTGCCCCTGACGTTGATGACCGTCATTTCATAGGTGTCTGTAGTCTATGACCGACTTTTTTACGAGATCGCGGCCAACAATTGGCCTCGCTTGACATTTCCGCGGTTCAGCCGTGACGGGAAACTGACGTCATAGACGAAGTTGAGACATGATCTCACCGTGTGTTATGATTTTTGACCATCATACGTGGGATTCACTTACATCAGTTTGGACAAATAAACACACAATGCAGAGCAAAATTTGGCGGCTTTGCGATGCCGCCCCCCCCGACGCCTTTGCCCAGCTTTCCGAACACCCGCTGTTGCTGCAAATCCTCTACAATCGTGGCATTCGCACGCGTGAAGAAGTGGAACGCTTTCTGACCGCGACCGACGCGGTCGTAGAAAATCCCTATCGTCTGGCCGATATGGTGCCTGCGGTGCAGCGCATTCTCTCAGCCCTGGAACAGGGCGATGTGATCTGTGTATATGGTGACTTTGACGCCGACGGCGTGACGGCGACCGCCCTGTTGGTCAATGCACTTCAGGCTGTCGGCGGGCGCGTCGGTCCGTACATCCCGGATCGGGTCGACGAGGGCTATGGGCTGAACCGGGACGCCGTCGAACGTATTGCCCAGCAAGCGCGGCTGATGATCACGGTCGATTGCGGCATCCGCAGCGTCGAGGAGGTGCAGCGCGCCAAGGAACTCGGTCTGGATGTCATCGTCACCGATCACCACTCTGTCGGACCGCTGCTGCCGCCGGCGCTGGCTGTGATCAACCCCCGGCGCGCCGACTGTCCCAGCCGTTTTGAGCGCCTGGCCGGCGTCGGCGTGGCGTTTCGGTTGGCCCAGGCGGTGCTGCGTGCGGCATCGCAACAAAAATGGAGCCTGTTAACGTCGGAGCAGGCCGCCGAACTTGAGCAGCTTCTACTCGACTTTGTGGCCATTGGCACCGTGGCGGATATCATGCCCCTCCTGGGCGAGAACCGCTCACTGGTCCAGCGGGGGCTGCAACAGCTGAACCGGACCCAACGCCCCGGACTGCTTGAACTCATGGAGGTTGCCGATCTGCGCCCCGGCGATGTAGACGCCATGGCCATCTCCTTTCGCTTGGCACCACGTATCAATGCTGCCGGTCGCCTCTCGGAGACTGAGCTTGCCTACAAACTCTTGCGCACCAACGACCTGACCGAAGCGCGCAATACCGCCAAATTGCTGGAACGTCTCAACAAGCGCCGGCGCCAGTTGACCGATGTCGCCATGGAGGTAGCCCAAACCCATTTGTCCAGCCAGGTGACGGCCGAACAGAACCTTCTGTTTGTTGCCGGCGAAACTTTTCAACCGGGGATCGTCGGGTTGGTCGCGGGCAAATTGACCAGTGAATATTACCGTCCGGCGGCAGTCGTCGAACGTGGCGACACTGTATCTCGCGGCAGTGCACGCAGCATCCCCGAAGTCGATATCAGCGCCGCACTCGACACGGTTGCTCACCTCCTGCTCCGGCATGGCGGCCACAGTCGAGCCGCCGGTTTTACCGTCGAAACTGCGCGTTTGGACGAATTCGCCCAGGCGCTTGGCGCGGCCGTCGACGAGCAGCTGGGCGATCTGGAGCGGTCAGACCTGCGCCCGTCTCTTGCCATCGACGCTGACGTCGCGTTCGATGCACTGGATCGGGCGTTGGTCGATCAATTCGTGCGTCTGGAACCGACAGGCCAGGAAAACCCACCACCCCTCCTCCTCTGCCGCAATGTGCGGGTGCGCGAGGCGCGCGCCGTTGGCAGCGGCAAACATCTCAAGCTGGTGGTAGACAGCGGACCCGGGAGTCGTGTGTTGGACGCCATCGGCTTTGGGCTGGGTGCGCAAGCCAAGGCGTTGGTGGACGGCAGCCAGATCGACCTGGTCTTCGCCCTCGAAGTCAACGTGTGGAACGATCGCCGCACGTTGCAGCTCAACATCCAGGACCTGCGGCCGGCCGATCCGCAAATGTAGGCGAGTCCGGATTTCCTTCCCGCCGTAACCGTACCGTGAAGAGGCCAAGCCCGGCAGCCGGCACTTTTCTCGTTTTGTCGCCGCCATGTTTTCTGCTATACTCAAGACGTTCCCGATGGGACCACCCCTGATAGGGACTGACCCCCGAGGCACAAGGCGGACCAAGCGGTCCGCCTTGTGTATTTAGTCGACCATTACATGGGAATTAACCTGATGAACCTTCGGTTGACCGATGCCGATCGGGCGCAACTCTTCGGCGAACAGGGCCCTGCCGCCCGTTTGGCCATGTCGATCGTGACGCGGATGGCGCCCGTCTACGGCGCATCCGAACTCATGGACATCTGCGGCGCGCACATCGACAGCACCATCTACATTGGTGACGCCGGCCTTGCCTTTGCCGAACGGCTGGCGGGCATGGGCGCACAGGTGGCCGTGCCGACGACCCTCAACGTCAGCGGCTTGGACGAACATCACTGGCAGGAATGGCCGGTCCCAAGCGAATGGGCAGAGAAGGCCCACCGCCAGATGGTTGCCTACAGCAGCATGGGGGTTAAGCCCACCTGGACCTGCGCCCCCTATCAAACGGAATGGAAACCCAAGTTCGGCCAGCAGATCGCCTGGGGTGAATCCAATGCCATTGCCTTTGCCAACTCGGTCATCGGCGCGCGGACCGAGCGCTACCCCGACCTGCTCGACATCTGTTGCGCCATCACGGGGCGTGTTCCGGCCGCAGGCCTGCATCTGACTGAAAACCGTGCCGGGCATCTCCTGCTCCTGCTGACCGGCATCCCGGACGTTCTGCAGCGCGACGATAGCTTCTACCCGGTCCTCGGCCATCTGATTGGACAGCTGTGTGGCGACCGCATCCCGGTGATTGACGGCTTTGCGGTGACGCCCCAGGAAGACCAACTCAAGGCGCTGGGCGCGGCGGCGGCTTCGTCCGGCGCGGTGGCGCTCTTCCATATTGTGGGCGTCACGCCGGAAGCGCCGACGGCTGAGGCCGCGTTTCAGGGCCACTTGCCGCAGGAGGTGTATCCGGTGACCATGGACCTGCTGCGTACAGCCCGCGCAGAACTGACAACCGCGACCGGCTCCGATCTCGACATGGTGGTTTTGGGATCGCCTCATTTTTCGCTGGAGGAATTCAGACAGCTGGCTCCGCTGTTGCGTGGACGCCAGGTCCATGCCGGTGTCCAGTTCCTCGTAACGTCCAGCCGGATTATGACTCTATTGGCGGAAAAGGCGGGTTATCTGGCGACCCTGCGCCAATTCGGTGGTCGAGTCACGGTGGACACCTGCATCCTGGCCACGCCCATGTTGCCGCCGGCGGTCAAGCTGCTGATGACGAACTCGGCCAAGTATGCCTACTATTCGCCGGGGCTGCTCGACACCAAGGTCACCTTCGGCAGCCTGGTCGATTGCGTCGAATCGGCCTGCGCCGGCCATGTCGTGCGGGATGACAACTTGTGGAACACGTAATGGTCGGACAGGTTGTAATCGCAGGCAAAGCACAAGGTCGTGCCCTGGTCAGCAATGAGCCGCTTTCGTTCTGGGGCGGCTACGATTTCCGCACCGGCCAGATCATCGACCGGCGGCATCCGCTGTCGGGCGAGATCGCGGCCGGCCGGATTCTGGCACTGCCCTTCACACGCGGTTCGTCCACGACGACCGCCGTGCTGCTCGAAGCTATCCGGGCCGGTGCGGCGCCGGCAGCGATTCTGACCACCGGCGTCGACAGCTTTTTTGCGCTGGCCGCCATCGTCGCCGATGAACTGTTCCAACTCACGCTTCCACTTGTCGCGTTGACGCCCCAACAGTTCACATTGCTTCGAAGCGGCGATCTACTCTCTGTCGGCGTAGACGGTTCCGTCAGAATAGTGGAATAGTCGTGGGCGAGAAGTCATCTCGCCCTACCATTGGCCTCGAATAGTCCGTTACGTATCCATGGCCGGCAGCACGATACGGAAGGTTGCGCCTGCATGGGGTTGACTGGTCACGCTGATGGAGCCGCCATGTTGGTCGATGATCTGGCGGGCAATGGCAAGACCGAGACCGCCGCCGACTCCGTCGCTGTGGGTGCGCGCTCGGTCGCCGCGCCAGAAGCGGTCGAAGACAAAGGGCAAGTCTTCCGCGGCGATACCTTCCCCCGTATCGGTCACGGTCACGACCACTTGGCGGCCGTTCGCCGCGCCGTGTAGCGCAATGGCACCGCCGGCCGGCGTATGGCGTAGGGCATTGCTGACCAAGTTGACGAGCACCTGGTCCAGACGTCCGGCGTCGCCGAGCACGATTGGGCCGGTATCTGTGCCGCCGTTCGTTGTGCTGAGTGTGATCCCTCGGTTGCTTGCCAACGGTCCGAAGCTGGTTTCCAGATCGGCCAGCAGTTCGTCAATTCGCACCGGTTGCAGGTCCAGATGCAGTTGTCCGGCTTCTGCCTGGGCAATCGTCTGTAGATCGGTGACGAGCCGGCCCAGGGCACGAGTTTCGTCCAGCGTTGCCTCCAGGTGTTGCGGCGACGACTCGTAGACGCCGTCCAGGATGCCTTCCAGATTCCCTTGAATGATGTGCAATGGTGTGCGCAGTTCATGGGCGACGTCGGCTGTGAGGTTGCGCCGCCGGCGATCGCTGAGCTCCAGCTCCGCAGCCATGCGATTGAACGACCGCGCCAAACCGGCGAATTCGCCCGGCGCCCGCTCCGACACGCGTACAGTGAAGTCTCCATCCGCCACGGCGTCAGCCGCGGCCATCACGTCGGCAAGTGGTGTGGCGTAGCGGCGGTAGGCGCGCATGGCGAAGGTGACCAACAGCAGTGGTACGGCAACCAGGAGTGTACAGCCGCCCAGCCAGACCAGGAGAACCTCCTGGCCCCCGCCGTCAAAGAGCCGCGTGACCATGAAGGCGAGCAGGGCCATTCCACCCAACACCAGCGTTAGCAGAATGACCAGGACGCCGAGAAAGCGGCGGAGCAGAAAGCGGCGTTTGCGATGCCAGGCCGGCGTGTGGTCGCCCCAGCCCTGTGGCGGCCCCCAACGCCGGTGATCGTGCCACGATCCGGCGTTGCTCTCGGGCCGTGCCCGGTTTGCCGGCGCCGCTGTCTCCGCTTTGGTGCACCTTAGCCCTCGTCCGTGAACTTGTAGCCGACACCGTAGACGGTCAGCACATAGCGGGGATCGGCGGGATCATCTTCCACTTTTCGGCGCAGGTTTTTGACGTGCGCATCAATACTGCGATCGTAGCCGATGTGGCTGATGCCGTGCAGCCGGTCGAGTAGCTGTGCTCGCGAAAAAGTCTGGCCGGGATGGCGCGCCAGAATGGCCAGAAGATTGAATTCGATGCGTGTGAGATCCACGCCGACACCGTCGCGCCAAACGCGGCGGCCCTGTTCGTCGATCTCTAGCATCGCCGACTGCGAATCGTCTTCACACTCTGCACCTCACCGTTGACCCGGCGCAAGACTGCACGTACCCGGGCAACCAGCTCACGCGGCGAGAAGGGCTTGGTGATGTAGTCATCGGCGCCCAGTTCCAGCCCGATGAGCCGGTCGGTCTCCTCGACGCGCGCAGTCAACATGATGATCGGCACGTCAGACTCACGGCGCAACGCCCGGCAGACATCCAATCCGTCCATGCCGGGAAGATTGAGGTCTAGAATGACCAGGTCCGGCAGGTCGTGGCGTGCGGTTGCCAGCGCGGTGGCGCCGTTGTCGGCCACCACAACTTGGTAGCTGCTGCGCTCGAGGTAATCGCGGGCAAGTTTGACTATTTTCGGTTCGTCTTCGACGACGAGAATGCGTTCGTTCATGGCGTAGTTTCGCTGTTGTCGGTTCTGTGCTGCGATCCATATTTCCCAAAGCGTACGGCGCATTACAGCGTGAAAGTGCGTTGCACCGTCTGCTCGTTCGCGCCGGTCTATGATATGCGGCGCAGCGATGCCTTGTCAACGGCCACTGAACCTTGACCGTCGAAAACGATTTCCGGGAACTGCCTCGAGATTCAATCCGAGCACGAAATCTCTCTGGAATCCCTGCGGCAGTTCCCGGCACTGGCGTTCCGAGCCTAGTTATAGCTTGGTGCAGCGGCGTGTCGCCTGATCCTAGACGATGGCCACAGATGGGCCGGTGGTCGGCGCCGGCGGTTGGGGTGTTGGTCCGGCAACGCCTGCTACCGGCGACGTCTCACTTGGGGAACCGTGCGCCCGGCTCGGGCCGGACTGTGCTTGCTGCTCCTCTCCTTGCGGTTTGCTACCATACCAATCCTCCCGACACCAGGGACCGCCATGTCGCCGGCCAGGATGCGAATGGTCGCCGTTGGCGTCCTTGTGCCATGCCCACATGCGAAACATCTTGGCGATGAACAGCAACCCGAACAGGACGAAGCCGAAGCGGAAGATGGCGCCCACGCCTCCTCCAATCGCGGCCGGACGTCCGTTGTTGTAGAGGACGTACTGGGACAGGGCATCGCCGTCGCTGCCGCCTGCGATCAGGCCCATCATGTAGCCTTCAGACCATGCGGAATGCTGCAGGGATGAGATGCCGGTGCCGAGAAGCACGATTGCAACCAGTGCGATCACGGCAAAACGGACAATTCGGTGTTCAGACATCGATCGTTGCCTCCTAAATTTGAAGATGTCGGCGCACGCCGGAGAAGACCGTGTCGTTGAAAGAGTCTGTACAACAACGGGCCTTCAGGACAGTTCGCCGGATTGACGTTGGATGGTCCATGTGACCATCTATATTGAGTGTCGGGCAGGGCAGTGAAGGAAATGTGAATTAATGTGGGAGAGGTTGTGAATCGAGGATGAGTCGGGGTAAATGGGGCAGAAATCAGCTCGCGAGCTCGCGTGGGCGCCAAAGATTGACCAGGCGAGCATCGCAGCCGGCGTCAAGTTCGCGCCAGTCCGGAATGGCCGCCTCGATGTGGGCAAGAGCGGCCGTGGGCATACGTTCCGTACCCCCGCACAACATAGCGATCAACTCTTCTACATCCGGATTATGGCCGACAACCATGATGCGCTGTATGTGGGCATCCGACGCCTGAATCCGCTCGAGATAAGCCTCCGGTCCGCCGAGATAAAGCTGGGGCGAAAGCTCGATAGATCCATGGTACTCCATTGCTGTGGCAACCTTCTGCGCGGTCTTGCGCGCGCGTTTGGCTGAGGAGCTGATGATCAGATCCGGAACCAACTCTTCACTGAGCAAGAGTCGACCCATGCGGGGGGCGGCTTGCTTGCCTCGCTTGCTCAGCGGACGATCGTGGTCATTCAACGACGGATCGCTCCAACTGGATTTGGCGTGCCGAAGCACAAGCAGCGTTTTCATGTGGCGGACCGTTCGTGAACTCTGCAGTGAAAATCCGGGTGTTGACCGGAAAGCCTGTCAATGATGCAAATCGGTCGAAGTATGGCATAGTCCTGTCCAATCAACAATTACCCAAGATTGACAGCGCTCCGTCTCCATCCCATCATGTCTCGGTTTGGTCCCGATTTTGGCCTATGTCCCTCGTCCGACTGTGGACACTAACTTTGTGGATTTCGATTCTCCTCGCGCGCAGGTTCACCCCCTTTCGCGGTGGACATGATCCTGCGGATCCATCGCATCGGCGAGTTGGACAATCTGCGCAGCTTTTGGCGCGAGTGGGAAGAAGTGTTCGCCGAGATTGAGGAAAGCCATACGTCGCTCTCCGCGCTCGTCTTTTTCCGTTCGCCCAATCCGCTGCTATCGTGGATTACGGCCTCCGGTGCCGTGCTGGATGCCGCGTCTCTGATTGCGTCCACGGTTGATGTGCGGCGCGAACCGCAAGCCGAACTCTGTATTCGCGCCGGCTTCCTTGCCTTGAACGGGGTGGCGACGGTCTTCAACGTCGATGTGCCTGCTGTCCCCAGGTTTCCGGAGACGCCGATCAGCATCACGCGTGCCGAATACGATGCAGGTCTGCCGGCGACTGGCGGATCAAGGCGTGCCGCTTAAAACGGATTTGGAGCGGGCCTGGTTGGACTTCGCCGGCTGGCGCGTGAACTACGACGCCGCGCTCCTGTCCATTTGCTCAATGACGCTGGCTCCATTCGCACAGTGGTCGTCAGATCGGGCGCCGGATTTCGAGCTGGCGTCGATCAGACCGCGCCTCAAACATATGAAACGACTCCGTTCGTTCTGACAGCCGGCCGAACGGCTTCAAGTCGTGTTCCTGCGTGCGCATTGTCACGACAAACGGGCTACTCGTCGTTGGGCGGCTACAGAATCGTGCGCGACGCCCGGACTTCCTACGCACAATCCCAGCCCTGCCATGGCACGTCACGCAAGTCCAGCCCTGCCCCAACAAGATTGGCGGCAATCCTTTCGGCGCTCTCCTGGCCGGAGAGAAGCGCTGCATGGATCGTCCCGTACTGATCGGGATCGACGCCTTCCCCGGCAAAATAGAGCCGTGTGCCGACCGGTTCCTGATAGGAGGCGCGATCGGCTTCCGTGCTGCCGACGGCCGGATACGAATAGCTCCCAAGCGCCCATGGATCGGACAACCAGCGCGTGACCGCCGTCGTAACGGGCGTCGGTATCTCGCGCCCAAGCATGAACCTCAGGCGTGACAGCGCCAGTTCTACGATCTCGTTATCGGACGCTTCCCTGTCCAACCGCGCAGCGATGAGGCCATTGGAAAAACTGAGCAGCGTCGGTGTGTCGTTGAACGCCTCCAGACTGGTCCATGAATTGAATGCGCCACGATCCTGCATGGCCGTCGGTAAACCGATCATGCGGGAGACGTCTGCCTGCCAGAATCTCTGCTCGAAGCGCAGGAATATCTTGTTGAGTACGGCATCCCCTCCGTAGCCGATGCGCTCGATTGCAGCCTGCTTCCAGCGCGGGAGTGGCGGGTCGAACAGGATCTTGTTCGCCTTCAGTACGCCGAGGGGGACGGTAACGATGACCGCGTCGGCTATAAACGACCGCGTCGCCGGCAACGACCACGGCATGATCGCCGGTGTACGAGATCGCCGTCACCGGGCTGTTCAGCACGATGTCCAGACCTTGTGCGGCATGGTCGATCAGTTGGCCGAAACCGCCCTTTGGCATGGCATTGACCATGTCTGATTCCTTGGGATACCATTCGTTCAGATTGAGGTCGCGTGCCGGCGCACCCTGTACCCCCTCGGCAAGCGAAACGATCCAGGCCAGCACGCGTCGGTCGTATTCTGTCAGTGTCGGCTGCGCGAGCAGCGGCTGGAGCGCCTGGGCCAACGACGGTGTCGGTCGCCCTTCCGCCTCCCATTGGGCCAGGATACGCGAAAAGTGAGCGCCGGCCGATTCCAGATCGATAGCAGCGTCGCCTGTGATATCGGCAAGTGAGAAGACGTCACCTTGCTCATACACCTTAGGAATCTCACGGTGCGTATAGACCAGTTCAATCTTGCGATTTTCACACCAGACGGTCAGAGGGTTGTGGTCGGCACCGTGGATCCAAGAGCCTCCCATGTCGCAGGGCGCCGACATGACATCGTCCGTCCACGTGCGGCCACCCAAGCGTTCCCGTGCTTCGACTACGGTGACGCGGCAGCCGCAATCATGGAGCAGACGAGCTGCGACCAGCCCTGACATACCGGCGCCGATGACGATCACGGCCGGTCGAGTCGCCGGTGGAATATTGTCGTGTATTTGCGCCCAAGGTGGTTCGATCGCTGGATCGTGCATATGTCCTCCAAGTTTGAATGGTATTGGTGCATGCCACAGGCAACTTCTCGCGTGATAGCGGTTGTGATGTCAATTCGTTGTGTTTCGTCGCCATTTGCCGTACTATAGTTGTGTATCTCTAGCCACGGGAGACGCGTCCGGCGCCGGTTTGCTCCCACAACAACGAAGGTGAGAATTCCCATTTGATGCCTTGGCAATTTTACCTTGCGCTGCTCTTGTCCGTCGCTACTCTTGTCGTCGCCGTTTTGCGAGTTCGCGCCGAAACTGCCGGCGAACAGGAGCAAGTCTATCTCTATCGGCCGCTAACCATGGCGCTGATCTCGCTCGTGGCCATGGTTGCGCCCCAGCCGGTCTCGATCTTCTATAAGGGCGCCATTGTCCTGGCCTTGTTGCTTGCCGTCATGGCCGAAGCGGTCATGATGGTGCGTGGCACAGCTACGATTGTCGCGGTCATTTTCGTGTCGCTGATCGCCGTGCTCTATCTTTTCGCCTTCACATCACAGTTGCGGTGGGCATGGCCGACGCCGTGGGCACTCTTTATTCCGCTGATCCTGGTTGCCGTAGTCCGATTCCTGGGCCCGTTTTTGGGCGAATTCTGGTTTCCGGCGCTTGCGTTTATGGTGATCCTGGCATTGGCCACGTGGATGGCGCTGGAGCAGTTTGTTCAGATCGGCACACCATGGTCCGTCGCCGCACTCTTTGGTATTCTTGCGGTGGATAGTGCTGCGACCATCCTTGGGTTGCGCGAATTTCGCGGTGGTTTTCGTGGCGACAGGCTGCTCATGCTCTCTACCTACGCCATTGGGCAGTGGTTGATCGCGGTCTCTGTATGGGGTGGTCTGCGTCTGCCGTTCGTGGGTTAACGTGCTGTCCGAAATCGAGGAAGCAGCATGAACCGGAATTCGGCTGTGTTGGCCATCATTCCCGCCTACAACGAAGCAGAGCGCATCGCCCCGGTCATTGCCGGCAGTGCGATTCATCTTCCGGTCCTGGTGATCGATGACGGCTCCGGGGATGGTACCGCTGAGAAAGCGCAAGCTGCCGGCGCTGTTGTTCTACAGCAACGGAACCAGGGCAAAGGCGTTGCGCTGCGCACGGGATTTCGGCATGCCCTGAACAGTGGATACGCTGCCGTGATAACCCTCGATGCCGATGGCCAGCATGACCCGGCGGAGATTCCGTCGTTTCTGGATCTTTATGCAGAAACAGGTTCAGATCTCATCATCGGTGCACGCGATTTCTCTCGGATGCCGCCTGTGCGCCGCATGTCAAATACGGTCGGGAGATGGCTATTTTCGTGGGCAATCGGCGCATCCATCCCCGACAATCAGTCCGGTTTCCGACTAGTGAGCCGCCGTCTAATGGCTGGTGTTCTGGACAGCAGCGAAGAGGGTTTTGAATTTGAAGTGGAGATGATCGTTACGTGTATTCACCATGGTTATCGCCTGGACTGGGTGCCGATCTCGACCATCTACGGGGACGAGAGCAGCCACATTCAGCCGATTCAACATGTACGCGAATACCTGCGCATAATCCGGCAAACAAGGCAGGGTAGGCGTCGCTAGCCGTCACCTGGTAGGCATTTGCTGCGACATTTTCCCGATTTGTTCGTAGAGATTTGTGGCTTCGCAGTTTTCCGGTCTGATTCCATTTGGGCATGTCTGTTGCGTATCTGTAGAGGGGGGGGCAGTATGCGATATCTGTTTGTTCGTTGGCTTATACTCACGGCGGCGATCGGTCTCACGCTTTGGATAATGCAGGATCGCGGCCTTTCGGTGGACGGCGGTCTCATCACCATCTTCGGAATCGCCGCCGTCTATGGCCTTGTCAACGCAATTGTCCGTCCCATCGTAGCCCTGCTCACCTGTCCATTTGTCGTCTTGACGCTGGGGCTTTTCATGTTTGTCATCAACGCGTTGATGTTGATGCTCACGGGCTGGCTAGTCCCCGGATTCGCTGTGTCAGGGTTCTGGCCTTCCTTTTGGGCCAGCATCATCATCAGTATCATCAGCGCCGTATTGACCTCACTGGTACACGACGGTACGAATTGGTAGCCGCTGCCGGCCCTCGGCAGTGTTCCGCCGGCGCATAGATATCTATTCGCGTCGCGTCGCCCTTGCGCGCTTCCGTCGTGGCCGGCAGACGGGTGCAAGACCGGACTCACTGAAACGGCAGCGGGTAGAGCAGGCCGCCGTCGTTGTAGAGCGCATTGAGCCTGCGCGGCAGGTTGTACGGCGTACCGGGACCGAGGTTGCGGTTGTAGATATCCGCATAGTTGCCGACCTGCGCCACAATCTGATAGCAGAAATTATTGCTGAGTCCGAGCCCCTTGCCCAGATCATCCACTTCACCCAGCAGACGTTGAATACGCAGATCGTCGGAGCTACGCGACTTTTCAACGTTACGCTGATTCACGCCAAGGTATTCTGCGTTGAGCGTGCATTGAACAACCCACGTCACGATATCCAACCAATTGCTGTCGTTATGACGGACCACGGGTGCCAGCGGTTCGCGGCTCATTTCTTCGCTGAGGATGATGTGGCTGTCCGGTTCGGCCATGAGCACCCGCTGCCCCAGAAGACTCGTTCTGTCATTCGCTAGGCCCGCACAGTCGCCGCTCTCGTACGCCGTGCGTGCCGAATCTGAATCCGGATAGAGATCAACTTCGACAGTTTCATCCAAGAAATCATAGAAACTCGTCACCGCGGCTTCGGCTGTGCCCTCCGCCAAGACGCAGACAGTCTGGTTGGCCAACTCCTGCAGCGAAGTGATGCCACTATCCCCATGCACCAACATACCGACGCCGTCGTAGAGAGTGGGCTCGGCAAAGTCGAGGTCGAGCGTGGCATCGCGGGAAAGTGTCCAGGTGGTGTTCCGGATCAGAACGTCGATGTCACCCGCCTGTAGGGCCGCAAAGCGGCTGCGATTGGTCAGTGCCAGCGGCTCTATCTGATCCGCACCGTTGACACCAAAGAGAGCGGCTGCGACGGCGCGGCAGAAATCGATGTCGAAACCGGAAAACTGCTCAGCCTCCGCGTCCAGGTAGCCCAATCCGGGCGCGTTGATGTTGACGCCGCAGTGCAACACACCGCGATCCAATACTCGCTGCAGCGTCTCGCCGCTTTCGGCAAAGGTGACATGTTCGACGATCACCTGCGGTTCCAAAAAACCGGTGGTCCGCAGGGCTTCATCCAACTCTTCGACTCGGATGCGCAGCTGTGCATACTCTTCTTTGATCTGCTGGTTTTCTGTGGTCAGTTCGGCAATTCGCGCGTCAGAGGTGGTCGACCGGTTCAACGTGCCACAGCTGCTCAGAAAGACCATCAGAAGCAAAGACAGTAGCGGAGAGCAGTACTTCATTTGGCTTCTCCTTGGATGGAGGGTGAACGCCCGTTTGTCTGCAGCGGAGCCATGTCCGGAGAAGGCGTTTCCTGGGCACGCTCTATGCGCTTCAAGGCTAGACGTCTTCTGCTGACGAAAGCATTGATGCCGGCTGCAAATTGTGGATGGCGATTGATGACAGCTGTAATCGCGGCGTAGTCGATTTGGACGAGCTCGACATCCGTTTCCGCTGTAACCGTGTATGCACTGATAGCACGTCCGAATAACCCCGTCTCACCAAAGCTTTCGCCCGGTCCAATCTCTTCCACCAGATGTTCGACGCCGCTGTCGTCCGGTGCTGTCATGCATGCGCGGCCGCGAATGAGTATGGAAATACCGTGCTCCACATCGCCTGCTGCAACCATCCGCTCGGACAGGGCAAATTCTCGATACGAGGCCGCATTGGCCAACTCCGCCACCACACTATCCGGCAGCATGGCGAATGTCTCCACACTTTTGAGCAGCTCCATGATCTTGTCGGGCGTAACTTCCGCTTCCTGGTTGACGGTGGGTCCATCATAGTGATAAAGGTCAAAGGCGGGGCTGGGGAGAGCCACATCATGGCGCCTGGCCGCATACCAGATACGGGTCATAAAATCATTGTGGATGGCGGGCTTGTCGGCATAGTCGCCGATCCAGTAGCGCACCTCGTAGCCCATGAGCGGGTCATCGATGGAGATGACGGCAACGACCGGCGCTGGTTCAGTGAGAATGCCGGGCGTGGCCAACATTGTCTCCATCAACATGTCCTTCACCTTGTTGGGCGGATTGACGTAGGCTACCACAATGGCTTCCACAATACGTGTGCGCGGCTTGGGCTGGCTATGATTGGTAATCGAAGCGTTGGAAATCGAACCGTTGGGGATAACAATCAGGTCGCCGTTGCGGGTTTCGATGCGCGTATAGCGCCAGTTTACCGTGAGGACGCGTCCCTCAGTTTCGCCAATGTGTATCCATTCACCTTCAGTAAAGGGACGATTTGTGATGATGAACAGCCCGGAGACTAGGTTGCTAATCGTGTCTTGCAGCGCAAAAGCGATGGCAACTGACCCTATGCCGAGCGCTGCCAAATAATCGCTAAGTGGTAGACTCCAGACTCTCTGCAGTACATAGGCGGCGGCAACAACGGCAAATATATAGGCAGGTATGCGTTTGAACAGCTTGGGAATGTTGTCGTGCCACGTTGGTCTCTCCTCTTCGCGGAACAGCACGTCTGACAGCCGGAAGATAACAACAATGGCGGACAGCCACATTGTCGTCGCAACCAGGCGGACGGGCAAGGAGAGAAATGTGAGACCTATGATCATCCGCTGTACAAAGAAGACCGCCAGCAGCAGCAGTACAACATTGCGGATTAGGTGGACCGTGGACGTCAGTGGATGATTGGCGCGTTTGAGCCGGTCGATCGTCTCTGTGAGCACCACTATCGCCAGTGCAACGCCAATAACAATTGCCATCCCCCATAGAAAAGCCGGTGTGCGAAAGAAACTCATGTCTGCTCTCCTTCCACGTCGAGGATTGAGTCGGAATCGGTCGCTGCTCCCACATATTCGTAGATCGCCACCTCTGTACCGAAACTGACGATTGCTTCGCTCCACCGGAAGTTGTTCTGTCCGTCGATGCGCTGATAGACGTTTTCGGTGACCAGGAGGCCATTGGGTTTGGCCCGGGTGTGGAGACGATTGGCAACTTCTACGGTTTCACCCCACAGTTCGAAATTGAAGCGTGTTGTGCCCACAACGCCCGAGACCACGGGTCCGGCGTTGACGCCAATCTGCAGCGCCAGTTGCTGCTCATGCTCCTGGTCCAGCCGCTGCATGATGCCGAGCGCACTGACAGCAAAATCGACGCACTGGCTGGCGTGGTCAAGGCGAGCGGTTGTGAGGCCGCAGGCAGCAATATAGGTTTCGCCCACAGTCTTGACGCGCTCTACGTCGTAACGTTCGGCCGCTTCATCCAGCATATCGATCAGTTGCTCGAGCAGCGCGGCGGATTCGGCAGCCGACCACCGCTCGGATAGTTCGGAAAAGCCCAGCATGTGAATAAAGACAACCGACACCTGTTGCAGATGATCGGCAATGCGCTCCCCTGCCTGCAGACGTTCGGCGATGGATGCCGGTAGAATATTGAGCAACAGCCGTTCGTTCTCGGCGTTTTGCTCGGCGATTGCCTCCTTCTGTAAGTGAATGCTATCGGCCATGTTGTTGAAGTTACGGGCCAGGTCGCCAAACTCATCGTCGCTGGAAATTTCGACGTGAACATCTTCATCGCCGGCAGCGATTCGCCTGGCGGCAGCGATCAATTTGTCGATGGGCTGTACAAAAAACTGCGCCAAAAGGATGGCCAAGAACGCCACAATCAGCATCAGTCCAACGCTCCAGACCAACATGGTGCGCTGCAACTCGCGAATGGGCGCAAAGGCTTCGGTCAGATCGATCTGTGAGATAATCGCCCAGGGCTGATCACCTAAGGGCAGGGGTGCATAGGAAGTGAGGACCTCAACGCCGCGATAGTCCTTGGTGATTTCCGTGGCACTCTCACTATTCAGGCCGCGCCGGGCTGCATGCGTGTCGACGGGCTGGAGCAATACAGTCGAGTGACGATCCATCGCGTCCACAGTCTGTTGAGACATGCCGCGGGCAAGTGCGTCCTCTAGGTACTTTTCTTTGTCTTCCAGATAGAAACGTGAGACCGAGCGCATGCGTAAATCCTCAGCGACCAGGTAGCTTTCGCCGGTTTCACCCAGCCCATCTTCACGCCAGTTGCCGCCGCCCGTCATCACCTCATCGATCTGTTCTACGGGCAGCTGAATGGCCATGATGCCGATCGCCTCGTTTTCGCGAAAGAGGGGAACACCGAAAAAGGCTGTCGGTGCGTTCAGTGCAGGCGGGTAGGGACGATAATCGATACCCTTTAGCACGCCCTGTTGCGGGTCATCGCGGATCTGTGAGGCCAAAGTACCCAGCCCGGTGTTCCTGTAGGGTCCTTCATAGAGGTTGGTCCCGAAATCTGGCGCTTTCGCGACGCTGTAGACGATATTGCCCGTGTTGATGTCGATCAAGTAGAGATCGCCAAAACCCATTTCCTCGCGTATCTTCAGAAAACGCGGATGGACTACTTCGTGCAGGCGCTTGTAGGTAGTTACGTCATCCTCCGCCGTCAGCATTTCGGCCTTCTGGTCAAACGGAAACGGATTATCGGCGAGATAGTGAAGCTGGAAGTAGCTTGCTGCCGGCGTCCGCGGCCGATAAAGCACGGTCAGCGCCTTCTCGTTTGTGTACTCCTCCAGCAGCGGTAGGAACTCCAGCTCGTAATAATCGGTCACCTGCTGATGTTGCTCTGGGGTCAGTGATTGTTCAGATCCCTCACGATAGGCGACCATGAAATTGTTGGCCGCGCTGACGACACCGACACTATCTCCCAGTGTGCGGGTAAGGCTTGCAAACCCCCCAAAATAGGTCGTGATTTGATCTGCTTTCGTCGATCGGAAACTGGTCAACTGGCTCTCGATCGATTGCTCCAGCGCGCTTTGTGCGGTGCGCAGAGCCAGGAACCCGATGATCAGAACCGACGTGAGGCTGACCCCAAGCAGCATGAGCAACAACTTAGACTTGATGCTGATTCTGGATAGAAATGACATGGATCTCGGTTCCTTGGGATTTCTAGTACCGGAATGGGATATCAAGTGTTTGACCGGGGCCCACAATCTGCACGTCGACATTCGGCGCCAGTTGTTGGGCAAATCGGGCAAATGTATGCGGGGGGGCGTCCAAAAAGGTTGGACGCAACAATTGTAGTCCAATCGGGTGAAATGTGCCCCAATGAATCGGCACTGCAATGCGCGGCGCGAGCATTCGCAATGCCAGGGCCGCTCGGTACGGGGTGAGATGTCCAGGACCCAGCGTCGGTCCCCAACCCCAAACCGGCAGCAGCGCGACGTCGAGTTCTTGGCACAGGTCGTCCATTTCGGGGAAGAGGTCTGTGTCGCCGGCAAAATAGACCGACTGATTGCCGTGGACAACAAAACCGAGACAGTTGGCGTCGATTCCGGAAAAGATGCGGCCACCTTCATGCTGTGCAAAGACTGCTTCGATGGTAATGGAGCCAATCCCTGCTCGTTGGCCGGCCGCCAATTCGATGATCTCCTTGAATCCCTGCCTACGAAACAAGCCGGCGCTGCCCTCTGGCACGAACAGCTTGGTCGCCGGATCGAGCCGGCCCAGAGAGGGAAGATCCACATGGTCCCAATGTAAATGGGAAATCAAGATGCCATCGAGATCGGACAGCAGATCAAAGTCCGGCACTGTGCCGGGCCGGCGCTGCAGGTGGAGAACTCTGTTGCGCAGAATCGGATCGGTAAGCAAACGCACGCCGTCAATGTCGATCAGCGTCGTTGCATGTCCGATATAGCTTATCGTCAGTCGTTGTTTGCTCATTGCCGTTTGTATGTTAGCAAGTGTGTGCGCGCGCTGACAGACCGGGATCGGTGTCGCTGTTTGTCCCGCTTTATCTGTGCGGCAATACCCTTTTGCAGTGGAGGCGTCATGGTCTGTGCCCACCCGACAGTCGATGAAAATGCGATTCATTTTCAGAGCCGTCATCTGGGTATGCCGATTAGCTGTCTGAAGTGTTGCCGTCGTGCGGCCCAACTCTGCACGGTTGCCGACGGTACCGCCCCATGCATGAGCCAGCAACTGATGGCCGTAACAGATGCCGAGCGTCGGAATCTGTTCCTGTATCACCATGCCCAGCCATGCGCTGCACGTGTTCGCTCCACGATTCATGGTCGGTCACCATGCTGTGTGAACCGGTGATGACAAAGCCCAACGCAGCCGTCGTATTCGGGGAGGGGATCTCCGGACTGACCATCGACCACCGTCACATCCCGGGTCGAAAGTCCCATGCCGGCACGGATCCAATCTTCGAAATCACCGCGACGGCAGGCCAAATCGGGGTAGGTCGAGCCGGTCTTGAGAATATAGAAGTGTCGATTCATCTTGTATTGGGTCAATTGTGGAGAGCATTCGTGTATGGGATAGAGATGCTGTTCTGCGGATCGGGATGGCCAACCGTTGGCTGTGCATAGCCTCTAGGATGCGGCCGCCGAAGCTCACTGACTCAACGATAAAAGTCGATCCAAGATAACTCAAAGCGCCGGCTGTTGCTCTCGTAGAACGCCTGGGGAAGGTGCACCTCGAAATAGCCCGAAGGCAACGGTGTGCTCTGTGCCGGTGAACCATCATTCCGGTAGGCCGTCAGCGGCAGCCAATCCGGATCGCCGGCATCGATGGCTCGTGGTAGGCCATCCCCGATTCGTACTGTAGCGTGGGTGGCCGTGCCTACACCGGTCATGATTCCGGCCGTGACGACGCGATCATCGTACATCAGCGTGACTTCTTCCAAGCCGGACGTGTGAATGCGCACAACCAACCTGCCGGTAGACGCAGCCGGAAGTTCGACAATGATGGCACCGATGCCGTTTTCACTAACGACATCCACCACGGATTGGCTGTCTTCCCGGATGACGGTAGTGGATGTTTCCCCACTTACCGGGTCAATGTTGATCGCATCTTGTTCCAGCGACGAAACAGCCGGATCGCCTGAGACCGGGACGGGCGTTAGTGGTGTACATCCCGCCGATAACACCAAAAAGGCGGCGAGAAGGAGCATAAATCTGGACATGCCACCCATGGCGATCGGTTGCTTGGTCACGGAGTCTCCGGGAGTCGGCCAGTTCTGTTCGCGGTTCTGTGGGAAATGGGCGACCGCTACCTTCGGCATGATCTGTTTGCTGAACTGTACCGACGAAATTCGGTTCGGGAGTAGGTGAAATTCCACGACAGATACTGCCTGCTTTGCCAGCGGCAAGGTGCCGTCAGGGAACTTCTGCCGCGATTCACCGGCACAGGTCTGTAACCGTCACCATGCAGGCTCACGCACCGGCTCTTCTTCCACAACTCCCTGATTCTCCTCGAATTTCTGCCGCATCTCCTCTTCCCAATTGCGGCGCGCTTCGATGGCGAGTCGAAGCGCTTCGTGGAATCCGTATTTGTTGATATTGAATTTCTTGTTTTTGTTGCGCCCGTCGGGCAGCTTCCAGGACGCGACAAACGCGCCACGCTTGCCCTCTGTGGCAGCGAACGACACCCCATTGATGCCGGTTGAGTTGTTGCTGAGCGTATGTTCGCGGAAGGGAAGCTTGGGCCCCTTCTCGTTGCGCTCGTGGACAAATTCATCGCGTTCATGAATGGCCGCCAGAAGCGAACACTCAGCGTTGTCCCAATACTTTGAATCGGCAAAGAATTTACTGAACTGTTCACCGTTGCGTTGCACCTTCAGCCACCAGCCGAACATGCGAATCTTGTCGTGTCTGTAGATGTTGCGGGTGTCGTACCTGTCCATATTGAACGGTAGTCTACGCTCCGAAGCTTTGGTTCCCATGAATACCCTGTTCCTTCATTCTCCCTTGAATTCACGTCATCCAGTCAAACCCACACTTGTCCCGGACAGCCTTCACCAACCACGATGGCATGGTACGACGGTGGCGGGCTCGGTGTTGAGATCGTCTGGATAGATCGTTAAATTGATGCAGCCAAATCAACTGAAAAGCCTTCGTATGGATCTCGATGGTAGACCAACGTGCTGCGACATGACGCGGAGGCATAACTATGGTGACGCGTTGAAATCCCGAACGGTTCACAAAAGAGGGGGCGGGGAATTTCTGTTTGACGCGTACACTGGGGGACTTGCCCTGGTTGTCCGTCGATGCCCGCCGGGGATCAGGTTTAACAGACGCGTACCAAACTATTATGCCTGACTGTCGCAAGAATTTCAACCCCAAATTTGGTAAAGGGTGTTATTCACGCGCGAACTATCGGGGGCCGGGTAGTCCGCGCCTCCGGTAGTTCGTTGCCACGAATATGAAAGGCACGTGTCGCCACAACGGCACTTTCCAATGGTGGTATCCCGAATTGTGTGTAGATTCGCAATCGATCAGGGAGCAAGCCACTTCTATACAATTCGTGGTATACCACCCTTTCTAATGGTGTCCGTGTCCCGAATCAGGCACCGGTTTCGACTCGCTTCAGATTGTTGAGAAACTCACGGCGGAATTTCGCGACTTTCGGTGCGATGACTACCTGGCAGTAGGACTGGCGTGCATTGTTGCGATAGTAGTTCTGGTGATACTCCTCGGCGCGGTAGAAGCACTCGAAAGGCGTAACTTCGGTCACAATCGGATTCGGCCAGACCCGTTTCGTTGCGAACGCCGCGATGACCTCATCTGCGACCTGCTTCTGTTCGGCTGTATGGTAGAAGATCGCTGATCGGTACTGTGGTCCGACATCCGCGCCTTGCCGGTTGAGGGTTGTCGGGTCATGTATGGTGAAAAAGACCTCAAGTATCTGGCGGAAGGTGACGACCGCCGGGTCAAAAGTCACCTGGATCACCTCTGCGTGGCCGGTATTCGCGCCACACACTTCGCGATAGGTCGGGTTCTCAACGTGGCCGCCCGTATAGCCGGAGACCACATTTTGTACGCCGTTCAAATCCTGATAGACGGCCTCGAGGCACCAGAAGCAACCTCCGCCGAGGGTGGCTACTTCGCTCTCTCTGTCAGCTCGATTCTGTTGCGTCATTGGTTCATCCTTGTTGAAGAATCCGGCACCGGCAATGGTGCCGGGGAGTAATCTACACAAACCTATCACACTATGCGGGACGATCCGTCAGTGCGCTGACATTTGGCAAGCGCCGGCGACTCCATTCTCATGGCAGTAAGTCGTCCAACTCCGCAGCGATCTCTGCACTGTCAATGCGACCGTCGTGCTGTGCCTGACGGAGCATCTTCTGGAAAATCCGCCCAATGTTGTTCTGCTCGTCGAAAGTGTAGTGAAACAGAAAGGGCGGCGCGATGATCTCGGTATCGTCTATCAGCTCTGCCGCCTGAAGGATCGCGGTTGGGGCCGAATCCGAATGCTGAGAGGCCGGCCGCCGGAATTGAATCCAGCGCAACGGCAGCGCCTGCCAACGCCTCCGCAGCATCCGGTCCGGCCACGAAACGAAGAAAGTCCAGTGTCTGGTCAACATGGGGCGCCTGCGCAGGCGCCATATAGCCGGTGGCGATCACAACTTCGCCTGACGACACCATCGGATCGATGACGGGAAACGGAGCAAATGTCAATTCGTCCCTGAAGGCGTCAGGCAACTCCGCGAACGTGCCCGGATCGACCAACACCATCCCGCTTTTGCCGCGCACGACCTCACTCTCGTCACGCTGTACGGTTGTGAGCAGTGCGGTGAGCAGGTCGGTATTTGCGGCGTCGCGATCGAAATACCCCTGGTCAAACATCCAATTCCAGGTGTCGAACACAGCCTCAATCCGCGCATCGGAGAATGGAATGTCGCCACGAAGCAGGGCTTGGTGCAGGTCGGCACCGTTGAGCCGGCGGTTAAGATAGTCGAACCAAAGCGTGCTGTAGAGATCATCGTCGCCGGGGAGCGCAAAGGGGGTGATCCCGTTGGCCAAGAGCGTGTCGGCGGCAAGTAGCAGGTTGTCCCATCTGTCCGGCGGAGCAATGCCGTATTGCGCAAAGAGTTCGGCATTGTAGTAGAGTCCGGTCCATGTGTAGCCGACCGGTAAGAAGATCTGGCGTCCTTCACGCTCACTGAGCGCTTTGACGCTCGCGGGGTAGCTCTGGTTGAGCCCAGTCTGCTCCCACAGATCGGTCAAATCGGTCAATTGACCGGTGGCGGCGGCCGAATTCAGAAACCATCCGGGGGTGATATACATCAGGTCCGGGGCGTCGTCTCCCGTCAAATAATCTGCCGGTAGCGTCCGGTATGGTTCGCTCTCTATGGTGATAGAAGGGTGTTGTGCTGTGAAGCGCTCGAGCAGGCGCTCCTCCGCTTTCGAGACGCCGATCGTGATGTAGCGTAAGGTGACCGGCTCCGGCGTCGGCGTCGGTTCGGCGCCGAACATGCCGCAGCCGGCAAGCAGCACGGTGCCGAGCGCAAGCACGCTTGTAGCCAACATGGTGTCCATACGCAATAGGATTGCACTTACTCTTCCGGCTCTAAACACAACAACCTCTTTCCTTCGGAATCTCAAGATACCCGGTTTCTCACGGCAACCCAACTACCGGTCATTCTACAATGCGAATCTCCCCTAGTGGGATTGTGTCGTGTCTGAATGGAAGCAGACCCGATCTCGCCGGGATGCGCAGACCGTCAGCCGAGCGGATTAGTCCCACATGCAGCGTATACTTCCCTGGTGGTAGCTCTGTACCGACTGAAAACGCGTATCGGTCCAAAATCGGGTATTGCGCTGTCCAGCTGCTGCTCGGCGCGCCGGCGGCGCCCAACGCGTCAGTCTGACTTCCCATGACGGCACCGCCGGTTGCACGCAGCTCGAGGACGATACTGTAGTTGTCATTGTAGGAATTTGGCCGTGGCCGCCAAACTACCTCGACCGGAATGCCTTCGCCGGTCGAGATGCGATCTTCGGTGACTCTCGCCGCGACGAGATCGAGATAGTCGAAGCGGGCCATAACCGGCCCATACTGCGGAGGTGTCTTGGGTCGCATAACGGTGACTGTGCCGAGCGGCAACCACCGATCATCGATAATTTGCCGCTCGGTCGCAACTCCCGGACTCTCGCCGCCGAGCGGTTTCAGTGGGCTCCCCGTGTCTCCGTCGTAGACGATTAAGTCGACATAATATTTGCCGGGCCGCAGCGCCGGCGGCACAGGCAGCGCGAGCGGCTGACGCAACTGAGCGTCACCGAGGGAAGGTGGGGTGTGCGGCGGCAGCGATTCGTCTTGCTGTGACCACAGATACCCGTCCGCATCGTAGAGACGCAAGCTTGTACGCAAATTGGCGATGGTTGGCTTCTCGCCGTTGTTGGCGTGTGGAACGAACCAGTCGAGGGTCGTGAAGAGGATCGTGCCGGCCTCTACCACTTCAAAGGGCGTATGAGCGGTCAGCATGAGCTGATCGCCGAAGTGGGCGATTGTCTCATCGCCCGGCGCCGGCACATGGGCTTCAGACGAACGGTCATATCTTTGCACGCGCAAGAAATCTCGACCCGGCGCCGGCCAGTCATACATCAGCATCGCCTCTTCGTCGAGCCAGGATCGGATGACCCCCTCCGGATCGCTGACGGTGTCGTAAATGCGATAGTGCCAGATGCGTGGGTAGAACGCTGCAAGCGCTTCCAGGTCGGCGGCAGTTGCAATTGCCGACTGTGCGAAGAAGTCGCTCTCTGGGTTGCCCCAACCCAGGCTAGGGTCGCCATCGACACTGCCGGTCCGCACCACGGTCACCGGCTGATGCGCCCCATTGCTCCTAGCGACTCCCGCAGCCAACGACGCTGCATGGTCCGGCAGCCGCACGACCGCGTCAATGGGCGGCGGCGTGGCTGTCCACGGATCGGCGGAAATTGTTGGCCAATAGGTGTCGATGGCAGTATGTGCCCAGCCGGCGTTGACCAGAATGAGATCTCCCGGTCGCCATAACTGGGCAAGTTGGGCAACGGCGCCGCGGTGATCGTCGGCTCGATATTGGGGCGCCGTCCAGAAGTCGGCCAGCGCCGCAGCGGAAACCAGGGTGAGCACAGTGAGTGCAGCCCCTCCCGTCCATCGGCGCCGGCGCCACAGTTCATCCACGGCCACAGCCGTGATAATCAGGAATGGGGAGGCATAGGTGAAGACATAGCGGATGTGATAGAGTGGCGTCACCAGCGCTGACCCCAAGTAGATCAAGCCGATCGGAATGACCGTCATCTGCAGCAAGAGCAGACTGTTGCGCAGCCGCTCTGCATCCTGTCGACCGAGTGGTGGCACGGTGGCGAGCAGAACAACGACGAGCGCCAATGCCGACCAGATCCACAGCGGTTGAAATGGGGGTGCCTGGCCAATGGTCAGGCCGGCTGAACTTTCGACTATCGCCGCTAACAGGTCGCCGAGACTGTTCCAGGCTGCTCGCCAGGGCGGCACGGGGGGATCGATCGTCTGGCGCCACAGCACGGGTATCCATGGTGCATAGAGAAGCAGCACGGCCACCTGTGCTGCCAACCAACTGAGCAGACCGTGTGACGGAGATCCTCGACCGCGACGTTGGGACCATAGGCACCATAGCGCGACCAGATTGAGCGCGATCAGCAAGAAGCCAAAATAATAGAGGGTGTATAGCCCAAGTGCGGCACAGAGTGCATAGATTGCCAGCCACCGTGGCTGGCGCCCTTCGAACCAGCGTAGAGCCAGCCAGATGCAGAGCAGACCAATCGCCGCTGCCTGTGTATACATGCGAACTTCTTGGGCGTACCAGACGTGGAACGGGTTCACAGCAGCCAGCCATGCAGCCAAGACGCCAACCCGTTGTGAAAAGAGATGTCGCCCCAAGAGCGCCAACATCGCGACCAGCAGCACGCCCCACAGCAGGCTGGGCCACGCCAGCAGGAATTCCAAGCCGGTATCCAGCGTGGGGCGAGAGAGCAGTCGCCAGCCGCGAAGAAGAAGATAGTAACCGGGTGGATGAATGTCGCCGGCCGTCCGCTCAATGATTTTTGACACGCCGTTGGTGGATAGAAATGCGCTGACTGTTTCGTCGTACCAGAGCGACTCCTGCCCGAGCCGGGTCAGTCGCACGGTCAATGCGGCGAGCAGGGAGAATAGCAACGCGATTCGTGACGAATCGCTCCATTCCGGTCGGTGCACGTGGCTATCCAAGTCTGTTTTTCATTCCGATCCTGATGGAAAGATGCTAACACAGCGCGTGCGACGTCGCCAATACGTTTCTCATCTCTCCTTCATCCAATTTCCTTTGGCAATCACATGCCCTTCGGCTACAATAGCGCCCATGTCGACGCTGGCACCGAAGGGACGTTCATTTCAGATCAAGGGACGACTTTCCGGAGCGGCATTCTTGGCCCGACTGCTCCGGCCCGCATCCCTGCTTTTGGCGGGATTGCTGCTCGGCGCGCTCTACATGATCACGCTCGTTCCGGTCTTTGTGACGGTGAACGGCGTGGCGGATACGGTCTATACGCACCGGCGCACGGTCGATCGACTCCTGTTGGATCTGGGGATCGATCTCCAGCCGAACGATCACGTACTGCCGCCGTTGGAGAGTCCGATTCGTCGCGACCTGCAGTTGACGGTGGAGCAGGCCTACCCGTTCCGAGTCCTTGCAGATGGACGCGATCTTCAGGTAGCGAGTTGGGGCGCGACTGCCGAACAGGTTCTGATCGACGCCGGCATCGCAGTCGATCCGGCAGACCAGGTCGTAATGAACGGAGCCACCTTTGGTGTGACCAGTCCGCTGCCGCCGCCGGTAATTCGGCGCTTGGCCCGGACATATGACCTCGGGTATGCGTGGCAAGACCTCCAGACGGCAACGCGCCGGATTCGGCTTTACCGGTCTATTCCTCTGACGGTGGTCGACGGTGGCCTCCCCTTTACGTTGCGGACGACGGCCGAAACCGTCGGTGCAGCCCTGCGCGAGGCCAAGATTACACTCTATTTGGGCGATCGTGTTCAGCCCAGCCTGGGGAGCGCAATCGCAACCGGACTTCGTGTAACAATCGACCGCAGTACGCCGATCAGCGTTCACGTCGACGGAAAGAGCCACCGGACGCGCTCACGCGGCAGATCGGTGGCCGATGTGCTGGCCGAGATGAATGTCGGCTTGTCAGGGCTTGACACGGTAATGCCGCCGCCGGAGACCTTGCTGTACGAAAATATCGTGATCGACGTTAAGCGCGTGGTTGAAGACATCGAGATCCAGGAAGAGATCGCACCCTTTGAGACGCTGTATGAACCTGATCCGAATCTGCCGATAGACGTCCAGCAGACCATTGCGCCCGGTGCGGAGGGGGTTACACGGACGCGCCACCGTCTTCTCTATGAGGACAATCAGGAAATCTCAAAGGTCTTTGAGGATACGTGGATCGCGCAAACACCGTCCGAACGCATCATCAGCTTCGGCACCAAAATCGAGCCGAAGACGTTCACCACGGCTGACGGCCAGGAATTTATGTACTGGCGCAAGATCCGTATGCAAGCATCCAGCTACAGTGCCGGCACAGCGGGCACATCAACTGATAGCCCCTGGTATGGACGAACATTCACCGGTGATCCCATGCGTTTTGGCGTGGTTGCCGTTGACCCAAAGATCATACCGCTGCGCTCCCAGGTCTACGTGCCCAGTTACGGAATCGGCGATGCGCTCGACATCGGCGGTGCGATTCGCTCCCGTCGTATTGATTTAGGCTATGATGACGCCAATCTAAAACTTTGGAGCGGGTGGGTCGATGTCTATTTGCTTTGGCCACCGCCTCCGGACTATCAGATTACTTGGGTGGTGCCGAACTGGCCGCGACCGCCGCAGTAGTAGATCCCGGCAGAAATCGCGTGACGGACAGAGTCCATCGGCACCCATCTGAATTGTCCGGCGATTCTTGCCGCGACACGTACGGCGGACTGAAGTTGTGAGTGGCTGCGTTGCGCTGACGGGTTCTGATAAAATAGGTATGCCGCACCCTTTCTGCTCATGAGGGTGCACACCGGTTCAATTGACCATAGGATCTCGACTCCTTTATGACGGAAGCAATCGAGTCACGACGGAGCCGTATAGCCATATACGGCTTGCTCGCGCTCGTGATTACGGCGGGATTTGCCCTGCGCACCTGGAATATCAACTTCGACCGTGGAACCGGCAGCCATCCCGACGAACGAAGCACCGCCTGCTTCTATGCCACTCAACTTGCCCTCCCCGCAACTTGGGAACAGTTTCGCGACCCGCACCAGAGTCCGCTAAACCCACTTTGGGATGTCGACAGGCAGGAACGCCGCGGCTTTACCTACGGGCACCTGCCGCTATATCTCGGTACGGCCATGGGCGAACTGCTGGCGAAGGCCGCACCGTTTGCTGAACGCATGGGGGTTGACGCCCGGACGGTTGCCCTGATGGCGCGTGCAGACGACGCTTGCGATGCCATTGCTGTCGCCGGGCGGCTTACCATTGCACTCTTCGACACGCTGACGATCCTGCTCCTCTTCTATCTGGGCCGGCGCGTCTACGGGTCGCTTGTCGGGCTGTTGGCAGCGTCGTTCTACGCCTTTGCAGCGCAAGCCATTCAGTTGAGCCACTTCTTCGCTATGGACCCGGCGAGCACGACCTTTACGGTTTGGGCTGTGCTCGGTGGCGTGATCATGCTACAGACGCGTACGCTGCGCGCCGCGGCACTGACGGGCGTGATGGCCGGGCTGGCCATCTCATCCAAGTTTAGTGCGCTACCGGTCGTGGCCGTGCCGGTCGTGGCCGGATTCCTCGTTTTCTGGCAGGTAGGAGAAGGCCGCGCAAGCGGTGGTTCCAGTAGCGATGGAGTTGAAGTAGATAGGGGACGTGATCAATTTGTCGCCGTCTTTGGCGTTCTGATCGCGCTGGTGCTGGCACTGCTCGCCTTTGCCCTGACCAGTCCGTACGCAGTGTTGGATTGGAAGAACTTCGTCCAGGCAACCCTGGTCGAGCAGGGACGCATGGTGCGTGGAGTGGCCGATTTTCCCTTCACGCGCCAATATCGCAATACGCTGCCGTATCTCTACTTTGTCGAACAGCAGGTTCGGTGGGGGCTAGGTTGGCCGCTGGGACTCTTGGCATTGGCAGGCACGCTGGTTGCAGCAGTTGCACTGGTGCGTAGCAGTCTTCGCCCTTCTGGCCACGGGCGTGGCGCTATCTGGTCGGCCGGGATCGCTGGCGTGCAGTGCCGGATGTCCGGCTGGCGGAAGTGGTCGTGTGGAGCTGGGTGGTGCCCTATTTCGGGCTGACCGGCGCTTTCCTGGCCAAGTTCAATCGCTACATGATTCCGATTCTGCCCTTTGCCCTGCTCTTTGCTGCGGCGCTAGTCTGGCGTCTCTGGCGTGTGGAGACAGGCTCCGCCGGATGGCGGCGAGGCCCGAGCCGGCAAGACAGGGGCGCGATTCGTCGCCGGCACCCTGGCCACTGTCGGTCTGCCGGCGGGTTCTTCTGGTCACTGGCCTACGTCAACGGCGTCTACGGCGGGAGCACACCTGGCTGACGGCCAGTCGCTGGATCTATGCCAATGCACCGCGCCGGCTCGGTGATCCTCTGGGAGCTGTGGGACGATCCGCTGCCCAAGACGATCCCGGGCGAGCCGGGCATGGACATGGGCAGCGCGGGGTCTGCGCAACATCGACTGGAGTCCGTACGAGGAGGACACGGCCGAGAAGTACTCGGTCATGCGGCAGAAGCTGCGCGAGGCCGATTTCGTGGTCTACAGTTCCAAGCGCATCTACGACAGCGTGGACGAACTGCCCGAACGCTATCCCATGACCAATCTCTACTACCAGGCCATGTGGGACGGCCGACTGGGCTTCGAGTTGGCCACCGAGGTGACCGCGCCGCCGGCGCTCTTTGGCTGGAACTTCGACGATCGCCACGCAGACGAAAGCTGGAGTCTCTACGACCATCCTCAGGTGACGGTCTTCCGCAAGGTTCGCGCGAACTGTCGGACGCAGACTATGATGCGCTCTTTGCCGGCACATGGGACAAGGCCGTGCCGTGGTATCGCGGGCAGTGATTCGCCGTTCAGCCCGTTGCTCAACTGCCCTGGGGCTCGGCAGCAGCAGCGAATCCGAATCGGTTGGCCTGATCAGCCGGTGGTGGTGTTGGCGACCGAAGCCGAAGACCGGCCTTGACACTGGCTCGTCAGACGCGAGCGACCTTCTGCTGGAGCTCGCTGCGCCGCGGACGCGTGCCGGTGGTCGACGACTACCGCTGGAACCGTTTGCCAGCGACACCATACGGCGTGGCGAATCGTTTGGTGGTGGGCGGTGGTCGCCTTATTGGGGTGGCTGGCCTGGCCGTATACCTTTGCCTCTTGCCGGCCGCTGCGCGACCGGGGCTACTTCGCCAGCCGGACAGTCGGCTGGCTCCTGGGCGGCTGGCTGCTCTGGTGGCTGGCCAGCGTCCCGCTGCTCAACTATACAGTCGACAACGCCTGGCTGTCGTGGTGCTCGTGGGCCATGGCGGCTTGCTCCTGACCTTTCGCCAAGCGCCGCGCCATGGGACGATTTGTCCGCGCCAACTGGCCCATGCTGCTGCTGGGCGAAGGGCTCTGTCCTGCGGCCTATCTGCTCTTTGTCGCGATGCGCATGGGCAACCCGGACCTCTGGCAGCCATGGTTCGGCGGCGAGAAGTTCATGGAGTTCGCGTTCCTCAACGGCATCCTGCGCAGCCCCACCTTTCCGCCGGTGGATCCCCACTTTGCGGGCGGCTACATCAACTACTACTACTTCGGCATCTACCTGGTCTCCTATCTGATCAAGCTGACCGGCATCTACGCGGAAGTGGCCTTCAATCTGGCCATACCGATGATCTTTGGGCTGACGGTGGTCAATGCGTACGCGCGTGGCCTACTCCGCCCAGCGGCTCTGGTGGCTTGCGCCGGCGTCCCGCCGCTGGCAGCAAGGGCTGCGGTGGCCGCATTGCTGGCGCCGTTCTTTGTCGACGCTGATCGGCAACCTGGACGGCTTCGCGCAACTGGTGCGCAGCTTCGCACAACGTTCGGACTTAACGGTTTCAGCAGCACGCCTGCCGGCAGCTCGGAGCCACTGGTGCTGGCCGCGGCATGGTCTGGGGCGATCGCTCGGCGCCGGGCAGGGCCTGCCGACCTACGACTTCTGGGGGCCCAGCCGGGTGATCCCCTACACCATCAACGAATTTCCCTTCTGGAGCTTTCTCTACGCGGACCTCCACCCCCATCTGATCGGGATGCCCTTTGCCCTGCTCTTTCTGCTGCTGGTGCTGACACTGCTGGCCGATCACGGCGTCGATTGGCGTCGAGCGCGTGCGTGCGGTTGCTCTCGCTGTCGGCACATTTGCGTTGCTGTTGGGCACGTTGGCCAGCGTCAATCTGTGGGAACTACCGACCTACGTGGGACTCGGCGTGTTGACGCTGCTGGTGAGCCAGTATCGTGGCCAGAGGGCCGGATCAATTGGCCCATACTATTGGGCTGAGCGGTGCGTATGTGCTGGGCGCGTACGTGACCTTCCTGCCCTTTTTCCGTCATTATCACAGCGTGGCGCCGGCGGATTGGATCTGGTGCAAGGAGGGAGATGCGGTCGGTACGTGGCTGCTGATCTGGGGATTGCTCCTCTTTCATCCTGGCCAGTTGGCTGATCTACAGCTGCGTTCGCGCCCGCGATTGTATCGCAGCTCCGGTGCCAAACCGACCGGCATCGAACGCACGTTGAGCACTGGCCTTCCGACGCTTCGACCGGCTTGCCCCGCGTCGATCGATCTGCACCAACGACTGGTCAACGCAGACCACCTTCGCTTATCAGCTGGGGAATCTGGTTGCTGCCGCTGGCTCGCTGTTGCTGGCGTACTGGCTGTCCTGGGAGCGGAGCTGTGTCTGGCGCTCTGTCTGCCCTGGCTGGCGTTGGCCACGCTGCTGCTTTGGCGGCGCAGCCGCACGGCCGACGAAGGCGCGCTCTTCGTAGCGCTGCTGGGGGCCACCGGTTTCGCCGTGTCTGGCCGGCACACAGGTCATCTATCTGAAGGACTTTCTTCAGGGCGGCGACTGGTATCGCATGAATACGCTCTTCAAGTTCTTCAGCCAGGTCTGGGTTATCTGGGGGGTGGCCGCAGCCGTGGCGCTTGACGCGCGTCTGGGCGCGGTTTTGTCCGCAGCGACGAACCGGGCCGCTTCTCGGCGAGAACCGGAGTCGAGCGATCGAATCGCTCCGGTCGCTTTGCTTGGGTCGGCTCACGGTCTTGCTGCTCATCGCGGTCAGCCTGACCTATCCGCTCTTCGGCACGCCGGCTCGCCTGGATCAGCGCTTCGTCGGTTGGCGACCCGTCTTCGGCACCCTCAATGGTCTCGACTTCATGTCCCAGGGCACCTATAGCTGGCCGGATGACAGCAATCGGATCGAGTTACATTATGATTGGGAAGCCATCCAGTGGCTGTTGGATCACATGCGCGGCAACCCGGTCGTGGTCGAGAGTTCGGAAGTCGACTATTACCGGGCCGGCGGATCGCAGGGTAGCAAGTCTTGACAGGGCTGAGCGGCTTACGCGGCATGCATGCTTCGGAGCAGCGCTATAGCGACCAGGTAAGCCAGCGCGATGCCCTGCACCGTGAGTTCTGGTCGACGCCCGATGTGGACCGTACCCAGCAGCTCATCGACGAATTGGATGTTTGCCTGGTCTATGTCGGGCAGCTTGAGGAACGGCTCCATCCGGACGGCGTGCGCAAACTCGAGCCGGATGGCAGCACGCCGGCCAGCTGGAACGATTATCTACGACCAACGAACAGGTGACCATCTACGCCGTGCCGGGTGCGCTCGTGCAAACAGATGAAGGGTTCTACGTACCCTCATGATCGGACAATTTCTGTCCTGGTATCTCGTCATTCAGGTGCTCGCATTGGCCACGCTGCCGCTGACTCTGCGTCTCTGTGTCAACCTGCCAGATCGTGGCTATGCATTGACCAAGGCGCTTGGGCATCTTGCTGGTCGCTCTGCTGCTCTGGCTGGGCTACAGCTACGGCTTGCATGTACAACAGCAGTGGCGGTGCGTGGCTGGCTGCAGCGCTTTTTGCCGTCTGTAGTTTTTTTGCCGGTCGTCAACAGGTGCGCAACGTGCTGGCGACCGCCGGCTTCCGGTGGCATGGCGCTACATACTTTATGGTGGAACTGCTCTTCCTGGTCGGTTTTGTGGCGTGGGCGTATGTGCGTGCCTACGATCCCGCCGCGAACCATACCGAACAGCCCATGGACCTGATGTTCATGAACAGCATCTGGGTCAGCGAGACCTATCCGCCACGCGATGCCTGGTTGGCCGGCTATTCCATCAGCTACTACTATCTTGGCTATTGGCTGCTTGCTGTTGCTGGGCAAGCTGACCGGCAATCTGCCCGAGATCGCCTACAACGTCGGACAGGCCTCCTGGTATGGATTGCTGCTGATCGGCAGCTTTGGCGTGGTCTACAATTTGCTGGCATGGCGGCGATGCGCGCTGCCGACCAGGGGAGGGAGCGCCCGGCCAGTTGGGTGGTCTACTGGCGGCGCTGCTTGGTTGCCGTTGCCGGAAACCTTCAGACTGTTGTCGAATGGCTCTATGCCAACGGCATCGATCTTGCCGCGCCTCATTGCCTGGACTGATGTCCATAATTTCCCGGAAAATGCGTCACAGTCACCGGCCAAGTGGTACATCGGCATCGACTGGTGGTGGTGGCGCACCAGTCGAGTTATCGAAGATGTTGACCTGTTGGGCAATCATATCGAGGTCATCGATGAGTTCCCCGCCTTCAGCTACGTGCTTGGCGACAACCACCCCCATGTCATGGCCATGCCCATGGTCCTGCTGGCAATCGGACTGATCCTGAACATGTTTTACCAGCGTCATGTCGCAAGCGCACCGGCTGCGAGTGACGACGAAGCCGGAGAGAGCGATGGCAGGTCATGGATGAAGCGTCTGGCCATAGTGATGCCATTGGGGTGGGCCGGTTTGCTGCTGATTACGATTGTAGTGGGAAGCTTGATCTTCTTGAATACGTGGGACTTTCCACCCTATTGGCTGCTGTTCGTGGTGGCCGCGCTGTACGTTGCGGCCCGTCGGGCCGGCGCCACGGGCCACACCGGCAGCGTGTGGCGCGATTCGGTGTTGGTGGCGGTCGCGGTCGGCGCCGTGGTGCTTATCGGTACGATCATCATCTATCTGCCTTATTTCCTGTCGGCCCAAAGCCAGGCCGGCGGTATTGTACCGAACTTTTTTCATCCGACGCGCTTGCCCCAGTTTCTGCTCATGTTCGGCAGCTTCTTACCGGCGCTGATCGCGTTGTCTATCCTGGGCTGGAGACAACAACGGCCCTCGTCCGGCCGCATCGTTCTCGGCGCGGTGGTGGTCTTTGGCCTGCCACTGCTCTTCCTGTGCCTGTCCCTATTGCTGGCCGGCAGTAGCGGCATCGGACGTGACGTCTCTGGCGAGCGTCGCTCTTCCGCCTGGCGCAGAAAGCCACGCCGCCGTTGCCCTGGCGCGCTGGCGCAGCAATCCGTGGACATTTCTCCTGACCGGTTCGATGCTGGCGCTGTTCGGTGTTCTGCTGTGGCAACGTCTGGACGATGGGATACGTGGCGCGGCGGAAGGCGATCGGTCCGCTACGTTTGCGCTGCTTTTGGCAGCCCTCGGGCTATTGCTCGTCTTTGCGCCGGAATTCGTCTATTTGCGCGACAACTTCGGCACGAGAATGAATACGGTCTTTAAGTTCTATTATCAGGCATGGCTGCTCTTTGCTCTGGCAGGCGCCTATGGTATCGTCCGTGGGATTGAGCGGGTGGGCAGTGGGCAGGGGTTCGGCCCGCTGGGTGGTCGCCGCGTTGTCAGTGCTGTCGCTTGTGCTTGTGGCGTCCACCATGATCTTCCTACCGGCAGGCGTCTACAGCAAGACCGGCGGCTTGCGCAGCGAGACGCCGACCTTCGACGCTCTGGCCTACGTCGCGCACCAGGATCCTGCCGAAGCAGCCGCGCTCTCCTGGATACGCACCACGACCGCGCCGGATGCGCTCATTCTCGAAGGCAAGGGCGCGAGTTATCGCGCCGATTTCAGCCGCGTGAGCGCCGCCACGGGCCGGCCCACACTACTCGGCTGGGATGGACATGAATCGCAGTGGCGCGGCAAGGCGTACGGAGAAATGGCGCAGGGCAGAAGTGAGCTGTTGGAACTCGTCTACCGTCATGGTTCGACCCGAGAAATCGAAGCGGCGCTGGAACAGTGGGGCATCGACTATGTATTTGTCGGCCCCAGTGAACGCGCACAATACGAAATCACTCCCCAATCCGAAGAGCGCCTGGATCTGGGTGATGGATCGAGTCTTTGAGGCGGGTAGCATACGCATCTATCGGCGGCGCGGATAGCAATATTGCCAATTGATTTGACATAATCGTGTCTGTTGCAGAGATATCATCAAGAATCGAATCGGCTGCCAAACCGCGTATTACGCTGGAATCGTTGGCCTATGCTGTTATTTTGGCTCTCGGCGCCTGGCTGCGCTTTTTTGGTCTTGGAGCTGCACCGCTTTCGCCGGTTGAGGCCGGGTCTGCGTGGCCTGCCTGGCTGAAGGCGGTTGGACTGACCGCACCCGCCGTGGTAGAGACGACCAGTCCGCTGCTCTATTCGCTGCATTTGGCTCTCTTCTGGCTGGTGGGTGGCGGTGATGCCTGGGCACGCGCTGCATCTGCCGTCTGCGGGACGGCGCTTGTATGGCTGCCCTGGCTGCTGAGGCACCGTCTGGGCCGCTCTGTGGCGATGACGCTGTCGCTCCTCATTGCAATCGACGCGTGGCTCGTCTATTTTAGCCGCCACGCGGACGGCACGATCTTTGCGGTCTTCTTCGGTCTGCTGGCGATGATCGCACTGGAGCGGGTGCCGCGAACCGCATGGGCCGGCCTCGAACAGAGAATGGCGGTGGCGGCAGGTTCTCGCCGTTGCGCTTGGTCTCCTGTTGGTGAGTGGCATCACGGCCTGGAGCATGTTCGTCGTCGTCGGTCTGAATGCACTGTTTCTCGGCGGTCCTCCAAAGCTGTCGGATGACGAGCAACCTGCGCACAGTTCCCTTCATCTGTGGGCGCTGGCGGGCGCTGCTGCGTTGTTGGGCTCGACGGCATGGCTCGCGGAACCCTCGGGAATCGCCAATATCGGAAGCAGCTTTGGCTGGTGGCTCAACCATCTGCAACCCTTTGTCACACCTGAGTATCCGCTGCTTTGGGTTGGGCTGCGCCTTGTGGTGGATCAACCGATCTTGTTGGTCTTCGGCGTGGCTGGCTACGTCGTCCTCTGGAGGGGACAGGATGAGGCGAACCGGAGTCGGATGTTCTTTCTGACCGCGTGGCTGTTATGGGCCGCACTATCGCTTGTTTTGCCGGGAAGAAGCCCAACCCTGTTGCCGGTACTCCAGCTACCGTTGATGCTGACAGCGGCATCTCTGATCGGTGGTTGGGTGGGCCGGCCTCCCACCGATCTGGAACAACGTGAAGCGGGCATCGTGTTGTTGGCTGCAGGCGCAATCCTCCTTTCGGCTTTCTTCTGGTCGCGCATCTTGATCGTGTTCACGGTCTTCGAACTCAACACAGCGTTGGTGTCTGTGTTGCTGCTTTTGGCGGTAACGATCGTGCTGTTGAGCTACGGTGTTTGGACCTCGTGGTCCAGGGCGCGTTGGGCCTTGGGGGTTCTGCTGTTGGTGATCCTCTTCACCGGCTCGCTGCGCAGCATGTGGCAGCTTAGCCAGATCGATCTGCCGGTTCGCCCAGACGGTTTCTTTGCAACGACGACCCATCCGGATGTACGAAATCTGGCGACGGATCTGGCGACAATCAGTGCGCAACGCACGGGAGATCCCGGTGAATTGCGCGTGCAGGTCCAGATGATCGATGACCCGGACCCGGTGCTTGGCTGGTATTTCGCGCGCCATGCGCCGGCTGGATTGGGTGCTGGCGCCGCAGCTTGTCGAGGACGCAGCCACGCCCCCGGCATTCGTTACATGGGCCGGGCAAGCTGGTCTGGTTACAGGATCGTACCTTGGATCTGACTATGTGTTACAGGTGCACTGGCTGCCCGCCTGGTCCAGTGCTGCCGGCGACTCTATACCGGTCGTTGCAGAGGAACAGAGCCTCCTGTTGGGGCGTCTCGAATTCCACGCCAACCGGCTATGGAACAGCAATATACGGCCACTGCTCCGCTGGGCGCTCTATCGGGAAGCCGGTAGGTTGCCGGAGACTGTCAATGTCTCGTTGTGGGTAGTGGGCGGTGAGTAAGGAAACATCCGGAAATCGCTTCCGTGAAGTGGCGGCATTATTCCGGCTACCGAGGTGGTTCAGACCGCTGCATGGCAGTCGACGTCCCATCAAAATCGAGATGCCGTTCGCGGCAGAAATTCAGAGCGTGTGAGTCAACGTGTGCAAACGGATTGACGCTACTCTGACAGAGAGACTCAATTACACACTTTGTGGTACACACCCGAAAATAATGACCAGCTGTACAGAGACACCCTATGGCTCAAGAAAATTCAATCCAAACGTCCGATGCCGGTGCTGTGCCGGCTGAATCCCGCAGCTCGACCGATAGTTTGCTCGATCGTTCGCTCAGTGACCTGATCCGTTTTGACTGGGAGACCGTCGCCTGGATCTTGCTCTTCGTCGTGGCCGCGATCACGCGCTTCTATGATCTGGGCGCGCGGGCCATGTCCCACGACGAGAGCCTGCACACGCTCTACTCGTACTATCTCTACGACGCGGGCAACTACGAGCACAACCCCATGATGCATGGCCCGTTCCTCTTTCACGCCAATGCGCTCATCTACACGCTCTTTGGCGACACCGACACGACGGCGCGTATTGTGCCCTGCCCTGGCCGGGATGGGCGTGATCTGGATGGCGCGGCTCTTCCGCCGCTATATCGGCCGATCGGGCGCGCTGCTGGCCGGTCTGCTGATCGTCATCAGCCCCAGCCTGCTCTTCCACAGCCGCTATATCCGCAACGATATCTACATCGCTCTCTTCACCATGATCTGGATCTACGGCGTGTTTCGCTATCTGGACACCCGCCAGCAAGATGGATCATGGTGATGATGCTGGGCATGGCCTTGGGCTTTATCACCAAAGAGAATCACTTCATGAACGGCGCCATCATCGGCGCCTTCTTCGCCGGGCTGGCCGTGTGGCAGGTCATGGGCCGGCACTGCTCTTCGGCGTGCTTTCGCCGCTGATCCTGGCCTCCGCTCTGCTTACTGGTTTCACGTGCGGGATCAGAACGGCAGTGGCCTTTGTCATTCTCGGCGTCGGCGCTGATTGTGTCGCGCTGGCCTCTTTGTCGCTCTTCATGCGCGGCCGGAACTGGTCGGACTTATCCGACACAACGTCAATCTGATCTGGCCGTCATTATGTTGACGCTGGTGCTGCCCTTTACCGCACCATTTGGCCATCAGTTGTTGGGGTGGGATGCCATGGCCTACGCCACGCAGCACCGACATCATGCGGTCGGCGCTGTTGGTCGGCGTGGTGACGCTGTTGAGCGTCCTGATCGCCTTTGTCTGGTTTGGTCTGCGCAAACGTCCATCGTCGAGTGCCGAAAATCGGAGCGACAGCACGGATGATCCACCTGTGCCGCACGGGGCCCTAGTCGACCAGCCTGCTAACGAGCTTGACCCTGGTCGAGATCATCGGTTTTGGCGACTGGGGGCGATTGATGGGCGTCTTCTGGACCATCCAGATCCTCTTCTTCACCACCTTTTTCACCAACACGCGCAACGGTCTGGCCACCGGCATCGTCGGCAGCCTGGGCTACTGGCTCAAGCAACAGGAGGTCGCCCGCGGCGGCCAGCCCTGGTACTACTACTTTATGCTCGGCGGTCTCTACGAGTTCCTGCCCATTTCTGCTCAGTGGCATCGCTACGTTGGTCATCATCTACTGGCTCAGCCAAGGTCAACCGCGTGGGATCCCGTGCCGGCGCACGATCTACCTGATGTCGTCGGCCAGGGAGGTCGCGCGCGCTCGATCAGCCGGCGGCCTGGCCGGCCGTTACCTGGACAATCGCATCTATTTTGCCGCGTTTGGCCTCTGGTGGATCTTGGGTTCGTGGGCCGCGCTACACCAGTCGCCGGCGAGAAGATGCCCTGGCTCATGACCCATATGGCGCTGCCCATGTGTGTGGTCGGCGGCTGGTATCTCGGCCGGATGATTCGACGTGTCGACTGGCCGCAAGCGGCGCGGTTCACACGCGGTCTGGCTCATCGCGCTCGCGCCGGCTCTCATCTTTGCTCTGGCGTCCTCACCGCTCACCGGCCGTCCCGGAGTTGGGCCGCGAGAGCGACACGCTTGCCGGTGTGACGCAGTGGTTGGTGGCCCGTTGCATTGCTCGGCCTGGGCTGATGCTATCTGGCTGTTTGGCTGCGGCGGATCGACGTGGCGCAATGCGGCGCGCTTGCATTGGCTGTGGGCGGCGTAGCTGCTTTGCTCTTCCTGCTGACCGTGCGCTTCTGCTACATGCTCACCTACATCAACTACGACTAGGCGACCGAGTATCTGGTCTACGCCCATGCCTCGCCCGACGTCAAGCGTGCGCTGAGCGAGATCGACCTGATCAGCGAGCGGACGGTGGGCGAACGCAATATCATGGTCGCCTACGACGATGACACCTCCTGGCCGATGAGTTGGTACATGCGCCACTATCCCAACGCCCGCTTCTACGGCGCCAGCCCCAATAGCGACGCCATGTCTGCGCCGGTGATCATCGTCGGTCCCAAAAACTACGAGGCGGTCCACCCCTACGTGGTGCGCGACTATGTGAAGCGCACCTATCGGCTGATCTGGTGGCCCGATCAGGGCTACTTCGGCTGGACGCCTCAGCGGACTGTGGGAGACGCTCGCCGATCCCGCAGAAGCTGAACAATCTGTTCGAGATCGTCTTCTATCGCCGCTACCCCAGCGACGAAGATGCCGATCAGTCCGCGCGGATCTGACCCAGTGGCCCAATCGTCACGAATTCGAGATGTGGGTGCGCCGCGATATCGCCGCCGATATCTGGGATCTGGGCGTGGCGCCGGTGGCCGGAGGGGCCAGCCACGGGCGAGGCGTTGCTGCGTGCCCGCGAGATCGATCTGCCGGCCGACACGATGCTACAGCGAATCGTACGACGGCGTGCCGCTGCTCGACCCGCGTGCATGTGGCGGTCGGCCAGGACGGGCAGCCGCTACATCGCCGACACCGGACAACCATCGCATCGTCGTGCTTGGCGCCGACTGGTGGCTTCGATCGGCGCATTCGGCTCGTACTGCAACCTGGCCGAGGCGCGGTTGTGTCGATCCCGACGGCGCCGGGCCGCTGGAGCTGGGCGACGGCCAGTTCTATGAGCCGTGGGGCATTGCCGTCGACGGCCAACGGCGACGATCTATGTGGCCGACACCTGGAACGGCCGCATTCAGGTCTTCGACGCCGAGGGCGCATGTCTGCGCAAGTGGGGCGTCTTCAACGCGACCGACGGCGAACTCGGCGATCCGTATGCGCTCTTCGGCCCGCGCGGGCATTGCCATCGACTGGCAGGGGCAACCTGCTCGTGGCCGACACCGGCAACAAACGCATCCTGCAGCTTCACGCCGGAGGGCCAGCTTGGTTCGAGCAGATCGGCGGCGGCGGCGTGATCGCCGGCCGCTTCGAGGAGCCGACCGACGTGGCCGTCGATCCGCGTGACGGCAGCATCTACGTCGCCGATGCCTGGAATCGACGCATTCAGAAGCTGACGCCCGGCCTCGAACTCGGTGGCCGAATGGCCTGTCCATTCCTGGGAGAGCCAGGACCGGCTTCACAAGCCCTATCTTGCCGTGGACGCCGCAGGACGATCTATGCGTCTGATCCGGCCATGTATCCGGGTCTTCGTCTACGACTGCGACGGCGAGATCAAGACCTCGTTCGGTCGGTTTGGCACCGAACTCGACCGGTTTGCCTGCCCAATGGGCTCGCCTTCGATCCCATCACAAACCAGATTCTGGTCGCCGATGCCGACAACCAGCGTGTGATGGTCTTCCCGACAGTGCCATGAATGGCTGAACTACGCTTGGTTTTCACCTGACTACACTCATACACACATTGAGACCGACCGATGACGCACCCCGCACCATTCGACCTGCTCTGATGGGTCTGTTTGCCATTGGTGTGGCCGTGTTTGCCCAGTTTCGACTTCAAGATCAGAATGTCTTTGATGCCGTCCTGCTCTACGTCACTGCAGTGATCCTCTTCCTCGCACAGTTCGGCCGACGCAATGCCGCACAACTGCCCCGATACCGTGACCAGCGTCGCGGCATCCCATGGCTGAACTTGGCGGCATGGACCACGTGGGTCGGCCTAGCCCTGTTTGCCGGCGCCGCATTCCTAGTTGGCTGGCATGGGATGATTTCTTGTCAATGAGCCTGAAGCGACGACCGCTTGGTGGCTGCATATCGCCGGCGTACTTGTGGCATTGGCCGCAGCCTATCTGCTGGATGGAACGCACGCACTGGCCGACTGGCGCGGCCGGCAGTCACTTCGAGCCGCTCGCAGCTCTGCCGGGAACGATGAACTGTCGCCGGCTACGGTTGCTGTCTGGCTGGCGCTGATTGTGGCCATCGGTGCGTTCATGCGCTTCTGGCGTTTCGACTCGTTGCCGTTCGGCATTTGGTACGACGAAGCGAACTCTGCGCTGCAGGCCATCCGCATCCTCGACAACAACGGTTTTCGACCGATCTTTGACGGTGCTACCCACGGACCAGCTCACTTTCTCTATCTGGTCGCACTCTCTTTCGACCTCTTCGGCATCAGCATCCGGCAGCTGCGCGCAGTGACTGTTGTGATGGGGTTGGCCGCAACCTTTGCTGCGTATCTTCTCGGGCCGCGAGCTCTTCGATCAGCGAGCCGGGCTGATCCTTGGCCTTTGTGACTGCCGTCGGGGCATGGGCTGTTACGCTTAGCCGTTTCGGCATGTATGCGACCATCTCCACGCCACTGTTTTCCGTGCTGGCCGTATATTTTCTTCTGCATTCGTTGCGTTCGTTGCGGTACGAGGAGTTTCGCATGGGCCGGATTCTGGCTGGGAATCGGACTCTGTTTCTACACGTCGTACCGGCTCTTTGTCGCAGCGATTGCCCTTTTCCTGCTCTACTATCTGATTGACGAGACGATTCGTTACCGGCGTATCCCACCGTTAAGACTTTGGGCCGGGTTCGTGTTGATGGGCTTGGTCGCCGTTGGCTGTCGTCATGCCGCTGGTACTCTTTGCCTACAAGCACCCGGATATCTTCTGGTCTCGGGTTCAGACGACCTTCATCTTTGCCGACAAGTCGCCTGGACGAGCGTTGGCCGGCCCTGTGGGAGAATGTCCGCGTCCACTGTTCATGTTCAACTGGCGCGGCGATCCCAATGGGCGCCACAATCTGCCGGGCGCGCCCATGGTCGATCCTGTTACCGGCGCCCTAATGGTGCTCGGCGCCGGATTGGCACTCTGGCGCTGGCGCGATCCAGTCTGGCTGTTGCTGCCGATCTGGTTGGGCATGGCACTTCTGGGCGGAATATTGACGCTGGATTTCGAGGCGCCCCAATCGCTGCGCGCCAACGGTGCCATGCCGGTCGCTTTTCTGTTGGCGGTGGCGCCGCTGTACGCGCTTTGGCGGGCATGGCGGCGTTCTGACGGTCGCTATTTTCCAAACCTACCGGCCATACCCCTGATCGCTCTGTTGCTGCTGCCGACAGGCATCTTGAACTATCGGCGTTACTTTGTGGAACAGGCAAACAATTTTGCCAGTTGGGCCGCCTATTCCACGGCTGAGACCATCACCGGTCACCTGTTAGCGGAGCTGGATCCCGACATCGATGCCTACGTCATCTCGTTCTTTCATGGCCACCCGACCCTGAACTTTCTTGCCGGCTATGACGCACCTTACGTGCACTTGGAGACCACCGATCGACTTCCATTGCCCCTTTCCTCAGAGCGAGGGGCATTGCTCATTCTCGATGCCGAACGCAATGAGTTCTATGAGGAAGCCAAGCGGCTCTATCCTCACGCACACTTCGAGGAACACCGGGCACCGTTTGGCGGACCGCCGGTGCTCTTCACAATCTCACTGTCACCGGAAGATATTGCCTCGATTCAGGGACTGGATGCCGTCTACTTTTTCGGCGCTGAGTGGCAAGGTCTACCGGTCTTTACCGAGCGCACGCGCAACTTTGAGATTGACTGGACGGATAATCGCGCGATGTCGCCTCCCTATTCTGTGCAATGGGGCGGGATTCTACGTGCCGATGAGTACGGCCTCTACCAGTTTCTTGTCCAATCACCGGGTATGACGGATCTCGAGATCGACGGCGTTGAGGTTTTGTCCGGTGCAGGTGAGCGCTTCGGTGGTCTGTTTCTGGCCGAGGGCAACCACGCCATCCGTCTTCGCACCAGCGTACCCGATTCGGAGACTCCAGCCGTTTTTCGGCTCCTCTGGCGGCCGCCGGATCACGGCGCGGAACTGGTGCCGGCAACAGCATTCTACTCGTCGCCCGTGCACAGTAACGGTCTGTTAGGGCGCTATTTCGCCAATGGCGACTGGCAGGAACCCGAGACCTTGGCGCGCATCGATCCCCAAGTGGATTTCTACTTCCACAACCCGGTTTTGCCTCGTCCATATACGGTGGAATGGACCGGGAAAATCGCTGTGCCACAGAGCGGCCGCTACCGCTTCGGGCTGATGTCGATCGATGAGTCAAGCCTCGTCATCAACGGCCGGGAAATCGCGGCCAGCATCGAACCCAATCAGTATGACGAGGGGGCAGTCGACCTGGAGTCCGGCCTGCATGACATTCAGGTGCGGTTTGCGGATCGGACGGATCACACCAATGTGACGCTCTATTGGACACCACCTTGGGGTGAGCGCAGTGTTGTGCCGGCGAGCCTTTTCTACCCGCCCCAAGGAAACTTTGCGCATGTAACGATGCCGAGCGTCGAACAGCTGGGCGCTGTTGCAGATGCTGCTCCGTTGCAATCACCGCCCGCGGGCCAACTGCCGGCGCTCTTCGAAACGATCTATTCCGGCCTACAAACGCCTCGCGGTGTCGCCGCCGGGGATGACAGTCGCTTATTCGTCACGGATAGCGACGCGCAGCAATTGCTGGTACTTGACGATGTCGGCGTCGTCCATGCGGTCGTGGGGGGGGCACAGGCGACAGCAGCGGGGTCGCAGACATTCGAGGCTCCATTTGATGTAGACGTCGGCGAATTCGGCTCGATATTTGTGCTCGATTCCGTTGCCGCGCAATTGTCTATTCTGGACAGCAACGGAACATTCGTACGAGCGTTGGGCGATGATCCGTCGCTCTTTGACCGCGCGCGCGGTCTTTTTGTGGACGGCGGCGGCAGAATCTGGATCGCGCAGACGCCGACAGGACAAGTGATCGTTCTCGACCCGTCCGGCGCCGTCGAACGCAGAATTCCGGTCTGGCCGGGAGAAGATGCCCAACCGGTTGACGTCGCGGTTGCGCCCGATGGTACAATCTATGTCGTGGATGCCGGACTCTACAAGCTCATTCGCTATGATGCGCAGGGGCGTCGCCAGATCGCCTGGGATCTCCCCCGCTTCAACAGCCTCGATAGTTCGAGGCTGGCGGTGGATAATCGGGGCATTGTCTATATTACGGTGCCGGAAGAGTCTGCCGTTTGGTCGTTTGATGCAGCCGGCGCGCAGATCGGGGCCTGGCAGGTGCCGTCGGATACAGGCGTCCCGTCGCGACCCGTGGGCATCGATATCGGACCCGACGGCGAGATCGTTGTAACTGATGTAGCGAATGGTCGTGTGGTGCGGATTTTGCCTGACGGATAGGTCGGAGACGCCGGATGGACCGGGAGACCGGACAACTACTCAGGGGGCTATGTGCGGGCATCTTACTGGCGATGTCGTTGCTTGCCGGTTCCCGTGCGCGTGCGCAGATCGGCCCGATCAGCCCCGGCGACGTCTCGACACCGACGCCGACCCTACACCCCGCTTTCGTGCCGACTTCGACACCTGCGCCGCCTGAATATGGTGAAGAGCAAGCGCTGGCATATCGCGTGCAGGCCGGCGATACTCTGTTGACCGTGGCTTTGGAAATGGGCGTGGACGTCGATGACAGTTCCTGTTTGGTCACATCGCACTTCACGCGTCAAATGCCGCTGGTCATCGGCAACCTCCTGACCTTGCCCCAGCCCGGCACAATCTGTCATGAGATCGAAGCAGGTGAGACTGTCGATGCCGTTGCCCGACTCTACGACACGACGCCGGCACTGATCGAGGGCGAGGCCTGGAATGCAGCGGCACTGGCCGCGCGTACCGGCGGCCGGTTGCCGGTCGGTTGGCATTTGCGCGTACCGGCGCGCGCGGTTGACCCGGCAACAGCTGTGGCCGAAGCCAAACAACAGCTACCGTTCATGTTGCACCAATCTTTGAATGTTGATCCGGCGCTTGCTGTTTCCAGCGCAGTAGAGCGACGAACTGCCGTAGGTGGCGTCTCACCTCCGGCCTACTTTGCCCCAATTCCTGCTGACTGGCCCTACGGCACCGGCAATTTTGTTTGGCCGTTGTTTGGCTGGATGACTCAGGATTTCCATCCATCGCATCGAGCCATCGATATCGCTGCGCCGGAAGGAACACTCGTGACTGCGGCCGATCGCGGTGTCGTGCTGCGCGCCGGATGGAATGGCCAGGGCTATGGCCGTTTCGTCATCGTGGACCACAATATCGACTACATCACCCTGTATGCACATCTCAGCGAGGTATTGGTTTCGGAAGGAGAAGTTGTCGCCCAAGGGGAGATCCTCGGTCGCGTTGGCTCAACGGGCAACAGCACGGGACCGCATCTCCACTTCGAAATACGGGATTTCGGCACGCGGGTTGATCCTGTGAGTCTGCTGGTGCATAACTGAGCAAGCTTGCGGTGCCCAGCCGTTCCGGTGGCACCACATCCCGATCTACATTTGCACGATTTCTTCGATTGCATCGAGTTGGCTTCGATCGCCTTCTCCCGATGCCTGCACCATCTTGTCGCCCTCGAGTCGAAGACTGATCACCCGGCTCACACCATCGTTGCTCATCGTTACCCCATAGATGGTGTTGGCGCCCTCCAATGTGCGACGGTTGTGGGTCACGATGATGAATTGGGTGCTGTCGCTCAATTCCTGCAACGTTTGGCGGAAGCGGTCGACATTGGCTTCGTCCAGCGCTGCATCAACCTCATCAAGGACGCAGAACGGTGTCGGGCTCACACGTAATATGGCAAAGATCAGTGCGCAGGCCGATAATGTGCGCTCACCTCCGGAGAGTAGTGCCAGGCTCTGTGGTCGTTTACCGGGCGGACGTGCAATAATCTCGATACCGGTGTTGGTCATATCTTCCGGTTCGGTCAAGACCAGCTTTGCTGTGCCGCCGTTGAAGAGTAATTTGAAGAAATACTCAAACTGCACGGCGACGGCTTGGAACGTGCGCTGAAGCTCGACTTCCATGAGATCGTCCAACTCGCGGATGACTTTGCGGAGGTCCGCCGCCGCCGCTTCCAGATCTTCCGATTGGGTGACTAGATGCTCGTAACGTCCGGCGGCTTCCTCGTATTCACGCGGTGCGTCAGGATTGACGTTGTGCACTCGCCCCAGACGCATGCGCATCTCTTTCACGTCGTCGTCCAGTCCTTCCGGCAGTTCCTGAACGACCGGTAGCTGTTCTACGAACGCCTCCAACGGTAAAGGTGGCTGGTAGGCCATCTCTTCGCTTTCTTCGACCATGACCAGACCGAGATCCTGCTCGATTTCGTAGTGCAGTTGCTGAATTGCGTCTTCCGTGCGCTGGCGTTGTAGCTGGGCGCTGTTGAACGCCGTTTCATCTTGCCGCAGATGTTGCTGCAGAAGACGCTCCTGGTTTTCGGACGTCAATTGCTGTTGCTCCAGAGACTTGAGGGTCTCCTCCGCCGGATTGATCCGTCTGCCCAACTCGGAAATCCGGCGACCAAGTGCCGATTCTTGTGTCCCTAACGCATCGACCCGACTCGTAAGCACTGTGATTTCTTGGTCTAACGACTCGATGCGCTGCACCTTGGCCTCTATCTGGCCGTTAATACTCTGCAACAGGCGACGCTGGTTTTCGTGAACTGTCTGCTGGCTGCGCAGGTGCCCATGGGCTTCAGCCGCCGCCGCGCGGACATCAGCCAGCTGACGGAGAAGATCTCCCGCGCCGGCGCCTTCCAGGTCAGATTCGGCTGTGGCCACTTCTCTCTCGGCATCGATCTGGTCCTGAGCCAGATCCGTCAAGCTCGACGTGAGGCGTTCGCTCTGGTCGGCCGAATCCTCCAGTTCTTGGTCGATCTGGGCCAGACGCTGGGACTGAAATTCGATACTCTGTTCAGCTCGATTGAGCAGGAGCCGGCGTTCTTCGGCCGTCTGTTGTTGCCGGCGCTCGTTTCGAGCCAAATCGGTCAGCTTGTCCCGTCGTTCTGTGAGCTGGATCTGCACCTCTTCGATACGGGTTGCCTGCATCTTGCAGTTTTGAGCGGCAACAGCTGCTTCCCGTAGTGCCTCATCCAACTGGCCCGGCAGCTCTCGTCGCTCGCGCTCGCGGGCGAGAATGGAATTGTCGCTGCGGTTGCGGTCGCTGCCGCCAGTTACGGCGCCGCCAGGTCGGACGATCTCTCCGGCCAGCGTGACGACCGTAGGCCGTGGCCCGCCGCCAATCCGATCGAGGGCCCGGCGTGCGGCAGGGAGATCGTCTGCAATCCAGACTCTGCCGAGCAGCTGTTGCACGGCGTCCGCAATCTGTGGATCAAAGTCGACCAATTCGGCGGCGTTTCCCAAGATTCCAGTCGCGCCGGGTGCGGAAACAGCCGGAAGCACATTGAGTCGATCTAGTGGTAGGAACGTGGCTCGACCACTACCCGTAGATTTCAAATAGTCGATCGCGCTGGACGCGTGGCTCCAAGTCTTGGCGACAATGTTTTGCAGGGCGCCGCCCAAGGCAGTTTCAATGGCCTTGTCCAGGTGTTGGGGCACGCGAATCAGCGCCGCGACAGTACCGATGATGCCCTCAAGCTCCTGATCGCCCGTGGCGCCGGCACCCAGAACGGCCTTCACACCGGATGCATAGCCCGCACCTTCGTTGTGCAGCCGCTGCAGGAGATCGAGTCGCGTTTGTAATCGGTCAGTCGCGCGATCTACATCTTGTCGCACGGCTTCCGCGGCCTGCAATTCCTTGCGTTTATCGGCAAGGGCAAGACCCAGTTGGTCGACTTCGCTCTGCAGCGACTCCGCGGCGCGGCGTGTCTGTTGCAATTCGGTTTCGGCCGCATTGTGGTTCGTGCGGAGTTCCAGAATCTGCTGCGTCAGCAGTTGTAGTGCCTTTTGCTGGCGATTGCTTTCGTCTGTTAGTTGCGCCCGTCGTTCGCGCAACTGATTCAGCCGACTTGTCTCTTCGGCGTGTCCGCGCACGACACTGTTGAGCCGGCGTCGTGAGTCTTCGACTTTTCGTTGCAGTTCTTCCCGTTCTTGGTGGCGTAGGGCAACCTGCCGTTCGATGCTGTTGACATCGCCCAACCGTTCCTGGCTGTGGCTCTCTGCGTCGGTCAGTACGGAGGCCAAATCCCGGAGGCGTTCTTCGACTGTCTCGAGTTGAAGTCGCAATGGGGCCAGTTCTCGGTGTGTCTCTTCGCGGCGCGCCTGAACTTGGCGCATTCGCTCCTGCGCAACCGCAAGCTCGCGTCCGGTGCTTTCCGCCTCGCGATGTAGATCGCTGCTTTCACGGTGCAACACACCCAACTGCTCGCGTAGAATTGACTGGTCGCCGCGCAATTGCTCAACATGACGATTGACTTTGTCCAGTGCCGCCTGCCGTTGCTCTACACTGACACGAAGGCGCTCTTCGCCGGTGTGATTCGACTCCAACTGTGCAAGCGATGTGTGCCAGCGATAGCCGTACCATAGGCGCAGAAGCCCACGGAGATCATCGGCAATCTGATCTCGTTCCGTGGCACGTTCGGCCTGTCGCTTGAGATAACGCAGGCGTGGACTGAGTTCGGTGACGATGTCGTGTACCCGGGTGAGGTTCTGCTGTGTGGCATCCAGTCGTCGCAAGGTCGTCTGTCGTTTGACCTGGTAACCGGTAATTCCGGCTGCCTCTTCAAACAGCGATCTGCGCTCCTCGGGCGCAAGACTGAGCACCCGGTCGATGAGGCCTTGCCCGATAAGTGCATAGGTGCGTTTGCCTAGGCCAGTCTGCGAGAGCAATTCGGTGACATCGAGAAGGCGTACACGCTGACCATTGAGCAAATACTCGTTGTCGCCGTCGCGATACGCCCGGCGGCTGATGACGACCTCTTGGAAATCGATCGGGATCTCGCCGGCGCTGTTGTCCAATGTGAGGCTGACTTCAGCCATGCCCAGTCGTGCGCGCCGGTCACTTCCTGAGAAGATGATGTCACTGGTCTTTTTCGACCGTAACAGGCTGAAACTCTGTTCGCCGAGGCACCATCTTATGGCGTCCACAATGTTCGATTTGCCGGAGCCGTTTGGTCCGACGACGGCAGTCACACCGGGGTCAAAGACAAATTCGGTTTTATGGGCAAAGGTCTTGAAGCCCTGTATGACCACGCGTTTGATCAACATAATGGAATCGGAGAAACCGGAGTCGTCTTGTCGAAACTATTACGGCACGAATCCGCCCAGAGCCTCCACCGGGGTAGAGTGGCCGGTATTCTGCCGAGGCATTTACGCCCGACGATATTGGCATGAAAATGGGCCGGCTGAGGTACAGTGCCGCTGATTATAGCATCTCGACCTTGATCGAAGAAGTTACCGACGCCCGCTTCTGTGCTGCCGAGCCAGAGAAAACCGGCGGAAAAAGTGATGCATTCGGAGTGCTCCGAATGCATCACTTTTTCCGCCGGTTAGACCCAACCGTAACGACGGTTTTGTTGTTTGTTATCGGTTCAACAACCAGTTCGCGATTCCCAAGATCTCCTCGTCACTCATTTGCTCGGAGAAGTTCTGGGGCATGATTCCTGCGACGTAGCCGTCAACGACGAAGGCACCGGGGTTAACAATGCTGTTGTGTACATAGGTTTCCGCGTCTTCGCCTGCGACCCGTGTTGGGGCAGTCTCAGCAATGTTGCCCAGATTCGGGCCGACCGGCCCGCGGTTGTCAGGCGTCTGATCTTCATTCAGATTGTGACACCCGATACACCCCATGGAGGTGAACAGTGCCTCGGGATCGCGTGGACCGGCCGGTTCGTCAGCGGCAGCAGCCGGCGCCTGCGCTGCTACACCGCCGATTTCATAACCCACCGCACCGGCTGCTTCCGCGGCCGCAAGCGCTTGCTCAAGCTTGAGATCGTAGCCGGGTTCGTCCGCAGTGTAGGGCAGTTGCCGAGACAGCGCATCCTGGAAGAACTGCCACGGATCCTCTTCCGGAGTTTGCGCCAGTGCCGCCGCTTCGTAGTTGAGCACATACTTGACCAAATGTTCGATCTGATCGTCACGTAGAGGTCCTCCGTACGATCTGCCCCATGTCGGCATGATGTTCACCCACTGGGTGTCCGTCTTACTGGGTCGTCCTGCCTGAAGCGTCAACGCAATGTATTGCTCCAGAGAACCGGCCCAACCCACGTCATTCATACGCTGGGTAAAGAAGTACCGGCTATTGAGCGCCGGCGCAACGTTCGGAAGGCCTTTGCCGTCAAGTCCGTGGCAGGAGGAACAGTTGCCGGAAAAGAGGCTGGCGCCAAGTTCGATGCTGCGCCCGTCCCAGCTGGCGGTTTGCGCTTCCATGCGCGGTTCCTCGATGGCGCCTTGGAAGGCCACGACGACGAGGGAAATCAGAACGGCCAGAATTCCCAGTCCGATCTTGAGGATCGGCGATTTCACATAGAATATGCTATACCACGGCTTCCGCATCGGTTCTATTTTTCCCCTTCAGTGGGAGCGAGGTACGAGAAGTCCTTGACGGCATATTCTTCCCAATACATGGATTCTTCGTGAAGCCAGAAGTGTCGCTCGAATGTATTTTCCTCGCCGAGTGCATTCAGCCATACGATCTTCCAGTCGAGCCGGCGCAGCTGTGGTTGATCCTGAAGAACCGTCAAGATGCCATATGCCTTGTTGAAGTCCGGGTCGCTCTTTTCCCAACTCTTGATGCTGTGTTCAAACTCAACCAGAATCTCGTGCAGACCGTGATATTCTTCTTCGGGATAGAGCGTGCCGAGGTCATCTCGCGTGTCGTAAACACCGATGGGAATCTCCTCGTAACCCACCTCACGGACAAGACCAGCACCTTCTTCCGGCATCAATTCCTGGACAACTTCCACAGCCGGCGCCGCCTGTGCCGCATATTGCGGGGTGCCCATGTAGCTCAATACGATCATGACCACGCCCGCGACGATGCCGCTGATGATGGCCACGCGCCGGTCTTTGCCGCGACGGCTCGGATTGGGATCCAAATACGGAATTGCGGCCAGCAGGACGAGCAACACGCCCGGCAAGATGACGCCGGCTATTGTCTTGTCGGCAATCTTCAACATGCCCTGCAACCAGTAGAAGTACCAGGGCGCCACAGTATGGAGTGGTGTCACCTGCGGATTGGCAATCGTTTCAAGCGGCGCCGTAAACAGGAACGACGACAGCACCACCGTCAATGTGGTGAAGCCGATCAGAAAACTTGTCTCGTCGATTAGCACATCGGGCAGGTAGTAGACACGGCGATCGGCCGGTACTTTGTTGGCTGTATCCTGGCCGACCTCTTCCTCTGGGGCCGGCAAACTGATGCCAAAGTGCACGACTTTGTAGTAGTGGACAAAGAAGAACAGAAAGAGGATCAGCGGTAGGAAAAGTACATGCAGCAGATAGAAGCGCAACAATCCGTTGGCGCCGATATCGGGCGCACCGCGAGCGAGCAAGTTGACCGTCTCGCCGACGATGGCAGGTGGAACCGCCTCCGCCATGGACGTACCAATGGTTACAGCCCAAAAGGCCAGCTGATCCCACGGCAGAAGATAGCCGGAAAAACTCAAGAAGAGCGTGACGACCAACAAAACCACGCCGGTAAACCACGTAAATTGGCGCGGTGCTTTGTAACTGCCTGTCAAATAGGTACGTACCATATGCAACGTGACGATCGCAACCATCAACTCGGCGCCCAGACGGTGCATATCGCGCATGAACTGCCCAAAGGGAACGTTGGCCAGGATGTAGATCATGTCGGTATATGCCCGATCCGGCGACGGCGCATACCAGATCATCAGGTAGATCCCTGTGATGGTCTCGAAAAAGAAAAGATAGGTGGACAATAGACCTAGCCGGAACGTATGGGTAAAACGCGTCACGCTCTCGTGATAGTAGGTCGGTTTAATGTGAAGCAGAAACGCTTCGGAATGGGGTTTGAGTCGCGGATTCGGTCGACCTGGTGGCTCGCCACGTAGCATACGGCGGAACTCGCCGGCATCAATACCGGCAGTGACACGCGTAAAGACGTCATCCGCAGCTGCAGCAACGGTGTGAAAAAACCCCTTCTTTTCGACTTCAGGTTGTACAGCCATTGGTACTCCGTTTCCTCAGTACAGGTGACAGATTGCCGTCCTCATGTTGAGACGATGTTCACGCGGCCTACAGACCGCCTCGATCAAGTGCCTGCCGCCGGTGAATCGGCCGATGGAGCACCATTGATCTTGGCGCCGGTATCAACCGTATATTCGTCGCCCTCTAGCGCTACCACAAATGTATCAAGCGAGCGCGGTGCAGGACCCTCTATGTACAAGCCTTCGCGCGTGAACTTGGAACCATGACATGGACACTCGAAGCGATTATTTTCACCGACCCATTTATAGAGACAGCCCAAATGAGTGCAAACCATATACAGCGCTTTCGGACCCTCACCCTCGACATTGACCCACCAAAACTTGCCGTCGGACATGCCGATCGGTGCTGCGTCAGTGGGCGGCACCGCGGACGCCGGACCCATGAAGAATTTTCCGCCAAACTCCCCGGCTTTGAACCTTGGATACATGAAGAAGAATGATACGACGCCAGTACCCAGGGCAAGCATGCCCAGCGATGCACCCCAGGCATAGGTGAGAAACTCGCGCCGGTTCATTTCGTCTCTGCGCTTTTCTTCCTCACTCTTTTCCTCAATCAATGGCGCGCCGGCAACAACTGCAGGCGCCAACGCACCGTTGGCGGACGCACCGTTGGTTGCAGATGCAGGCGCTGCTGTTGCTTCGACGTTGCCGGCGTCTTCGTCCGAGGTGTCGTCATCTTCAGCCGTAGCAGAGCCAACGTGCTCCGCAGGCGCCTCGGCGACCGCTTCGATGACCGCAGTCTCACTCTGGACGCTCATCACTGTCGCTGCCGCTACGGGCGCAGCTACAGTCTCCGCAGACCCAGCTTCGTCGATGGTGGCTTCTTCCTCTACGGCTGCGCCCTGCGCTTTCTGGGCAGAGGCCTGCATCTTCTTTTTGAGTGCGGCTATCCGCTGCGCACGTTCGTCGCCGCTCAAATCGGAGATTTTCGCCATCTATTCGGTCTCCTTCTCATCCAGCTCAGTCGAATCTGACGGATACTTGCGTGGCGTGGAGATACGTATCGCCATCGATTTTGTTTTGTGCGACCTGTGTTTGGGGTTCATCGGCCTACGATTCAGTAGGTTACAATTGGTTCCAGACTATAGCATACGCTCCAAGCACTTGTCAAAATAATCACAAACTTTCAGAACATCAATTCGTCTCCGTAACTCGATGCTGAACGGGCAAATTGACGGCCTCAGAATTTGGTCCGCTCCGGCAAATTTGATGTCGATAGTAGCACAGTTGCCGCAGGGATCATGTAAGGTTTGTGGTATCTTTCACAAAGTGTTTCGGCCGTCGGCATGTTGTGATTCGAGCCGGACGACAGTGCGCACATGCCTGCTCTATCCGGGCGCAGGTGAGTGAGTCCTGCATGCCAAAAATAGCATAGCCGGATTTCTGTCGTGGGTTTCACGCCGAACTGAACTAGCCGGTGGCCAAGTCGGCCAAGGCATCGACCAATTGCACTCGCCTGCCCTGGAACTCGTCCTGCCGGTTGCGTTCGCGTTCGACCACTGCAGGAGGCGCGTTGTCGGTAAATCCGGGATTGCCCAACATACCGGTGATACGCGCCAATTGCGCATCGATCTGCTCCAATTCCTTCTCAATGCGCCGGCGTTCGGCCTCCAAATCAACCATGCCGGCCAGCGGCAGAAAGATGGTTGTGCCGCCGACGGCAAGCGCGACAGCCTTGTCCGGCGCTTCCACGTTCTCAGAAATCGATAGCCTTGTGTCGTCCAGGCGGGCCAAGCTCACCAGAAGTTCTCGATTGTCGGTGACAAGTCCCAGGCGATCTCCGGTGCTGATCTCTGCGGCAATGCGTCGTGACGGTTCCACGCCATATTCGCTCCGGGTGTTCCGAATCGAACGCACCATTTCCTGGAGACGGCTGAAACCGTCGTCAGCTTCGTCGTCGCCGTGGGGCATGGGCGCAGGCCAGCGGGCAAGCATCAGCGTTGGGTTGGTATCAGCTTTGCCGGGCAAGTTCTGCCAAATAGCTTCCGTTACAAAGGGCATAAACGGATGCAACAGCCGCAGACTCTGTTCGAGAACATAGGCGAGCACCTGGCGCGTCGCCTGCGCTTTCATAGGATCGTCGCCGTAGAGCCGTATCTTGGCCGCTTCAATATACCAGTCACAATATTCATTCCAGAGAAATTCGTAGAGCTGGCGTCCGGCTTCGCCCAGCTGCCAGGATTCGATCAGACGCGTCGCTTCCGCACGAACCACCGCCAGCCGGCTCAGGATCCAGCGGTCGGCCAGTGACAGATCTACTCTGTCAGGTCGCGCGTACGTCCGATCAAATGGATCCCGGCTTTCGTCCAGAGGCATGTGTGCTTCAGTCAGGTTCATGATCACGAAGCGCGCGGCATTCCAGATCTTGTTGGCGAAATTGCGGTTGGCCTCGATGCGCGTCAGACTCAGCTTCATGTCATTGCCAGGGGTTCCGCCGGTCAGGAGGCTGAATCGCAGTGCATCGGTTCCGTAGTCGTGGATCAGGTCGAGCGGGTCGAGCACATTGCCCAGCGATTTGCTCATCTTGCGCCCGGATTCGTCGCGCACGAGTCCATGCAGATAGACCGTACGGAACGGAATCTTCCCCGTGAACTTCAGCCCCAGCGTGATCATGCGCGCCACCCAAAAGAAGAGGATGTCATAACCTGTTTCCATGACTTCTGTCGGGTAGTACGTCTCCAGATCTTCGGTCTCCAAGGGCCAGCCAAGCGTACTAAACGGCCATAGTCCGCTGCTGAACCAAGTATCGAGAACGTCCGGATCCTGTTGTAGGTGCACGGTGTCGCCATAGTGGGCGATGGCCTGCTCGATGGCGTCAGTTTCGTTGCGTGCCGCGAATGCGTGGCCATCCGGTCCATACCAAACCGGTATTCGATGACCCCACCAGAGTTGACGACTGATGCACCGATCGCGGATATTTTCCATCCAGTGATAATAGATCTTTTCGAAACGCTCCGGCACGATCTTGATTTGACCGCTGCGCACAGCCTCAATCGCCGGCCCAGCAAGCGGTTCCATCTTGACGAACCACTGTGTGCTCACCAGTGGCTCGATGATCTCACCCCCACGTTGTGATCGAGGCACACGCAAGGTATGGGGAACGGTCTTAATCGTCAAGCCCCGGCTGTTCATGTCCGACCAGAGTTTGTCGCGCGCATCGAAGCGATCCATGCCCGCGTACGGACCGGCTTCTTCATTGAGCCTGGCATCTTTGCCCATAATGTTGATGATCGGCAGGTCGTGGCGCTGGCCGATCTCATAATCGTTCGGGTCGTGTCCGGGTGTAATCTTCAGAGCACCGGTGCCGAATTCTCTGTCGACGTAGGCATCGGCAATCACCGGAATCTCGCGGCCCAACACCGGTACGATGACTGTTTTGCCCACGAAAGCGGCGTAGCGCTCGTCCTCGGGATGAACAGCCACGGCCGTATCGCCAAGAATGGTCTCCGGCCGCGTCGTCGCCACGGGTATGAACGCATCTGATCCCTTCAACATGTACTTAAAGTGATAGAGCGAACCCGGTTCTTCACTATATTCCACCTCGAGATCCGAAACGGCGGTCTGCAGGGTCGGCGACCAATTGACCAGATAGGTGCCTTGGTAGATGAGGCCTTCATTGTACAGGTCGATGAATGCCTCCAACACGGCATCGCTCAAACCGTCATCCAACGTGAAGCGCTCGCGATGCCAGTCGCACGAAATGCCCATCCGTCGCTGCTGGCCGGAAATGCGGGCATGATACTCGTCTTTCCAGATCCCACACCTCCTGCACGAAGCGCTCGCGACCCATCTCTTGCCGGGAGATGCCGGAGTCAATGAGCATGCGCTCCACGACGCTCTGGGTGGCAATTCCGGCATGGTCCGTGCCCGGCACCCAAAGTGTTGGACGACCCAACATACGATTGTAGCGGATGAGCATGTCTTCCACGCTACTGGTGATGGCATGGCCGAGATGCAGCGCACCGGTTACATTTGGTGGCGGCATGGAGACCACAAACGGCATCGCGTTTGCGTCGGACTGGCCCGACGTGGCCTGGGTCTCTGGGCGGAAAAAGCCACTCTCCTCCCACCAGCGATACAGTTCCTCTTCCACCTGCAAAAAGTTATACGCCTTGGGCATCTGTATGTCAGCCATTTTTCATAATCTCCACAAAAAAATCGAACCAATAAAAAAATCGCTCGTCTTCAAGGACGAAGCGACTCCGCGGTACCACCCTGATTAGACACAGTCAGAAACGACCGGTCTCTCTCTGCGCGATAACGGGCGAACCCGAACGAAACTACTTCTTGTCAAACACTGACAATTTCATTCCGCCGACCTTCCCGGCGACCTTCCCCGCTTGCGTAACGAACGAAGCTTTCAGCCGCCGACTTCGTCTCTCTGGCGCCGTCATCGCGGGTACTCTTCCGGTGCACTGTCGATTACATATGTGAGAAAAGTATAACGGCGAGTTCAGGACATGTCAATTTTTCCAGCAAACGCCGGCTGTTGGTCAGATCTGAGAAAAAAGAGATCTTGTCTACCGTCGTTTATGGGACTTTTGTCGCAGACGGCTGGCACGGACCCCGCGAGAATGTACCTATGTGCTGAACGGAGGATGGCGATTGGAGGAGCTACATATGTATGACCTTCCACTGCCTGCAATTGACGGTGACAAATGCACCGGTTGTGGCGACTGTATCGTGATCTGTCCTGAGGATGTATTGGTAAATCAACTGGGGCGGGCGGTGCTGTTCTATCTACAAGGATGAACATATTGTTTAGAATGCGAGGCGGCATGCCCGGAAGGAACCATCGCATTGCCGTTTATCGTGGTGTTGGCCACCGATTTGACCGGATCGAGATTGGCGCACGATCGGTGAATCACCAAACTATTTGAGGAGCATTCCTATGGGTCGAACCATCGTGTATTGGAGCGGATTGATCTTTCGCGATGCTGTTTGCTGCATTTGGCGGCAAGGCGGAGCCGACGGCGACACGCGTACCACCAACCGAGCCGCCGACCGCCGCTGAAGTTGCAGAAGTTGTAGCCGGGGCGGAGAGCGACATCGTCAATGGCGAAACGCTTTTCAACGCCAACTGTATGGCGTGTCATGGCCTTGGCGGTGTTGGCGTTGAAGGATTGGGTAAACCTTTTACGACGAGCGAATTTGTCGACGGTCTAACCGATGCGGAGCTGGTTGCGTTTGTCAAAAAAGGCCGTGGAGCCGACGACCCGCTGAACATGACCGGCGTCGCCATGTTGCCGAGTGGCGGCAACCCGTCGCTGACCGATGCACAGCTAGCCGATATCGTGGCCTATGTGCGTACACTGCACGAGTAACAAATGGATCAAGGTATGGATGCATATTTGCTGGTGGACGATCCGAAGGCGTTGATCGGAGAAGTGCCGGAAGATTCTATCGTGAGCAGGACACTGGAATCCGCGCCGGGTCTTAAGACGGTGTTGTTTGGCTTTGCGCCAGGTCAAGAGCTGTCTGAACATACATCGTCCAAACGCGCGTTGCTCAATTTCGTCCGCGGGCGCGCGGTAGTTACATTGGGTGCCGATCGCCATGAAGTGGAGGCTGGTGCCTGGGTGGATATGCCGCCTCACCTGGCGCATAGTATCCGCGCAGGTGAGGAAACGGTCGTCATGCTGTTGGTAATGATTGGCTGATCACACGGAGGAGAAGAGATGGATCCGTTCGCACGACTGAATGGAAATCGAACGCCGTCCTCCTGGAGCATAGCGGGGTTGGACCCTGCGCCGGAAGTGGAATGGCGGCGCATGCGAGCGTTCCTCGGTCTCAGCCATCAAGAGATCGACGCGATGTTGGCGACCGTGGAGGCTCTCTTTCGTCGGGGCCACGAACTGGTGGTCGGCACGTATGACCATTTGCTGCAGAACGCGGAAACAGCCGCAATCCTAGGCTGGGAAAGAGGAGCCGAGCAAGCACATCTATCGGAGCGCCGTCGTTTCTTCACTGTTTGGTTGGCGCGCCTGTTGGGGATGGATTTTAGCGAAGATCTGGCACATTATCTCTTTGGCGCCGGGAAGATGCACGCCGCGCATGGTCCACGCCGGACCCATGTTCCGCCCGTCTATGTGTCAGGCTCCATCAGTTTGGTCAACGCTACGTTTGCCCGGTTCCTGAGCGAGGAAATGGCTGGAGATCCGATCGTTCCGACTGCGCTGGCCGGCTGGGGTAAGGTGCTCAACATGCATCTTCACCTGATGCTGATGGGCTACAATGCCGCGCGCGCACTGGATCAAGGTGACCTGGAGCTCACCGTGCTGTATTTCGGCAAGATGCGCACCCTCACGGGCCTGGCCGAGCAGACTGTACGGGTGGCCGATCGAGAACAGATTCAAGACGCCTTGGCCAGGCTTTTCAACTATCATCCACAGGCGCGCGGAGATGTCTTCGATCTTCACTGGCTAGAGAGCAACCGTCTTGACGCAACGGGCACGCCCTGGTTCGAGGCGCAACCTGCGTACCGGATCAAGCCCATGTGGCGCGTGCTGCTGAATGGACGAGACATCAGCTATGCAGGCGGCCCGTCAACACCGCTGACTGCGGGCGACGAACTACACATCTTCCCGCCGGGCCGATAGCGCCGTCTCCAGCAGGAAGCGATGGCTTCGAATGCAGGCGGCTCTGACTTCGCTGCCGATCGGCGCGGTTCCGCCCTGCCGGTAGGCGCTTACGCAACGACATCGACAAAAGTGTGTCGATCCGGCCGAAGGCCCGATTTGCGCTGTCGTCCTGCACAACAGTTGCAGGCGCAAATATTATGTAGTGTCTATCAAAATAGCCTAAACGCGGAACCAGCGGGAAGCGGGGCGGCGATACAGCGCATTATGGATACGCATAGAAGGGTGACCGGGGGAGCGAAACGGCAGAAGGTCCAGGCGCTCAACCGCATCTTGATAGTGCCGGCACTGCTCTTTATGCTGCTCGCGCTCTGGGGCGGACTCGTGCGCGTAGGGTGGCTCTGGCCCACGCGGCCCGCCGATTGTCGTCGGTCACGGTCCGCTGATGGTTGCCGGGTTTTTGGGCACGCTGATCGGGCTGGAGCGCGCGATCGGCACGGGGAAACGCTGGGCCTATGCCGCACCGGCGCTGACTGCCATCGGTGCGCTAATTCTCCTGCTTCGTCTAGACGGATGGCTTGGGCCGCTGTTGATTACGCTCGGCAGCGGTGTCCTGGTTGCCGTGCTGGCCACGTTGGTTCGTCTCCAGCCCGCTCTTTTTACGGTCGTCATCGCCCTGGGCGGTGTGGTCTGGCTCGTAGGCAATGCTCTTTGGCTGTTGGGACAATCGGTGCCGCAGGTTGTTCTATGGTGGAGCGGGTTTTTCATCCTAACCATCGTCGGTGAGCGACTGGAGCTAAGTCGTATCCTGCGTCTGAGCCACACGGCCAAGCTCGTATTTGGGGTGTCAGTCGCGTTCTTTTGCATCGGATTGCTGGTCGCTGTTGGCGACAATGCTCTGGGTGCACGTATCGTTGGCGTGAGCATGGCGGCGTTGGCCGTCTGGCTACTGATCTACGATATCGCGCGCCGACGCATCAAGGCCGGCGGCCAGGCGCGCTTCATTGCGTTGTCGCTGATTTCGGGCTACGTATGGTTGGGCGTCGGCGGTCTACTCACGGCACTCTATGCTGGGGTCCTGTCGGGGCTGCGCTACGATGCGCAGATACACGCGGTACTGGTGGGTTTCGTCTTCACGATGATCTTTGCCCATGCCCTGATCGTGTTTCCTGCCGTGTTGCAACGTCCTTTGGCCTACCATCCCCGCTTTTACAGCCACGTAATCGTCCTTCAAATCGGATTGCTGATGCGTGTCAGTGGCGACCTGGCTCTAAATATCGCTTGGCGCCGATGGGGGAGTCTGGTTAGTGCTATCGCGGTCATAATATTTCTCGTCAATACCGCTACTGCACTGAGGGATCGTGGGGATTCAGCGATTTGAGACGACACCAAATTCGTGAATCCCGGCAGAAATCCGTGTACAGTTCCTACCAGAGGCAACAGAGCCCGATTTCTGTCGTGGTATTCACGCTCAAATGAACTCGGCGCCGGTGTCGGCGTGCCGGTAGTATGTCACTGCTTCCGGCCCAAGAGGACAATCGCCGCGAATAAGGTCGGCTGCTTTTTCTGCCAACATGATCGTTGGTGCGTAGATGTTGCCGTTGGTTATATAGGGCATCACTGACGCATCGACTATGTAGAGCCTCTCTACACCATGTACCTCCATGCTTTGCGGATCAACCACTGCCATGCCATCGCGCCCCATCTTACATGTACAGGACGGATGATAGGCCGTCTCGCCGTCACGACCAACCCAAGCCAGGATTTCTTCCTCACTCTGTACTTCTGGACCCGGCGCAATTTCTCCACCATTCAAATCGTCAAACGCGGGCTGCCCCAAGATATGGCGCGTGCATTGGATCGCTTCGACCCATTCGCGGCGATCTTGTGTAGTGGACAGATAGTTGAATCGAAGCGCAGGGTGAACACGCGGATCGGTAGACTTGACTTTCACGGAGCCGCGCGCATCCGAATACATGGGGCCGACATGAACCTGGTAGCCGTGTCCACTGGCCGGCGAAGTGCCGTCATACCGAATCGCCAAGGGCAGGAAATGAAACATGAGATTCGGATAGGCTACGTCGTCGTTGCTTCGAATGAAACCGCCGGCTTCGAAGTGATTGGTCGCCGCCGGACCGCGGCGAAAAAAGAGCCATTGGAACCCGATCCATGGTTTGTTGTACCACTGCAAGGCCGGATACATAGAGACGGGCTGCGTGCAACGATGTTGGATATAGACTTCCAAGTGGTCCTGCAAGTTCTCACCGACGCCCGGTAGATCGACGACTGTCTCAATGCCGAGTGCCTCTAGCTCAGACGCGTTTCCGATGCCGGATAGCTGCAGCAGATGTGGTGAGTTGATGGCGCCCCCGCAGCAGATGACGGTCCCGCCGCGAAAGGTCTGCGTGGCTTGCCTGCCATGCCTGACCTCCACGCCGGTCGCACGTACACCCTCGAAGACGATACGCTCCACAAAGGCCCGGGTAACCACGGTCAGATTCGGCCGTTGCAGGACCGGGTGCAGATAGGCACGGGCGGCGCTTAGACGGCGCCCGCGGTGGATAGTACCGTCGAACTTGGCAAATCCCTCTTGACGGTAACCGTTCACGTCCTCGGTTAGCGGGTAGTCCGCCTCCTGTACCGCAGCGAAAAAGGCCTCAAATAGCCGGTTGTCCGCACGCCCGCGTTCCAGAACCAACGGCCCAGCGTCGCCCCGGTATGCATCCGCCCCGGCACGACACGTCTCCATGCGTTTGAAATAGGGGAGACAATGGGCATAGTCCCACTGCTCAAGACCCGGATCGCGACTCCACCGCTGGTAGTCAAGTGGGTTCCCGCGTTGGAAGATCATTCCGTTGATGCTGCTCGAACCACCGAGTACCTTGCCGCGGCCGTGGAAGATGCGCCGGCCATGCATAAACGGTTCCGGCTCTGACCGGTAGCACCAGTCATAGAGCTTGTTGCCGATGGGGATGGTCAGACCGGCCGGCATGTGGATAAAGATGTCCCAAATGTAGTCAGGGCGTCCCGCCTCGAGCACGAGCACTGCGTGAGACGGATCTTCGCTCAGCCGATTGGCGAGCACGCAGCCGGCTGAGCCACCGCCGATGATGATCGTATCGTACTGCTTTTCCGAGACTGTCATCGCCCGCCATTTCGAAATCTGTTCCCGCAACACGGCACTGTTTGGCGTAGTGTCGTGTTGCGGGAGTGGTTCGTGAATGCATTTACCCCACGGCAGACGCGTCCGTTGGTCTGAATGAGTTGGCTGTTTGCTTGGTCATCATTCCTGCGGGCGTCGCGCTGATATATTACAGCTGGTGAAACGTTGGACCAACTCAGAAGCAACCTCCGGACTGAGCGTCGCCTTTACGGACTCCATATTCTGGCCCAAATCTTCCAGTCGGTAGCGATGCTTTATATCGATTTCGATCTGCTCAAAGCCCGCCTCTTCCAGCAGGCGGGTAAATTGCGTGATCGTTAGCGCCCCCGCGATGCAGCCGGTCCAGTTCAGAGCCGACCGCACCTGCGCTTCAGTAACAGGTAGATCATCCAGCACGCCGTCAATAACGATGTCGCTCACGGCAATTCGACCGCCCGGCTTGAGCACGCGGTAGGCGTCCGCCAGGGTCTGTTGTTTGTCCGGCGACAAGTTGATCACGCAATTAGAGATGATCACGTCGGCCGTGCGATCGGCCAGTGGGATATGTTCGATCTGCCCCTTACGAAATTCGACATTGGTGACTCCCATCTTCCTGGCGTTTGCGCGTGCCAGCGCCAGCATATCGTCCGTCATGTCGATGCCGTAGACAAACCCGTCGTCGCCGACATTGCGTGCGGCCATGAAGACGTCAATTCCGCCCCCTGAACCCAGATCGACGGCGGTTTCCCCGGGTCGTAGAGAGGCCCACGCGGTCGGATTGCCGCAGCCCAAAGAGCCGCTCACTGCTTCAGTCGGCAGGCCGGTCAGTTCTTCGACCGAGTAGAATGAACCGCAACAACTTTCGTCCGCAGGACCGCAACAATTGGACGCTGTTCGGGCCCGCTCTCCGTAATATTGCTGGACACTGGCGTGAATTTCACTGGCGTTGACTGGTGAAGTGGTCGTCATCATTTGCTCCTTATCCGTGGTAATAGGCTTTCGCATCGCCTGCGCACCGGATGGACAGGCGGATACAAATTCGACTAGATCAGAGAGATTGCCGTCGGCGACGGTGGCATATTCGACAGCCGACAGTGCAGGTTGCACTAGCGTTGTTTTACCTGTCATGTCCCATTCCCGCGTATGTGTTAGATAGACAACCGTCAATATACCGGCGAAATTTTTTACTCGGCTACTTGGCGTGCGATCTCTTGGACGAACGTACCTAGTTCAAACAGTGTGTCGTGGCGCGCAAAGTAATATGCCCAAAGCCCACGTTTCTCGCAGTCGATGACCCCTGACTTGCGCAATATTCTCAGGTGATGAGAAATCGTCGGCTGAGAGAGTTCAAATTGGTTTTCAATGTCGCAAACGCAGACCTCGCCGCCAAATCGACTGAGCAACTCCACGATCTGCAACCGTACCGGATGGCTAAGCGCCTTGAACACCGCGGCGAAGGAATCCGCTTCATGCGATCCTAGCCGCAGGCTGGGCTCAAGCCCACAGCAGCCGAATGACGCCTCAGTTTGTATCGATCGTTCACCGGTCGTTGGGTTCATGTCAATCCTCACGCAACTGCATTACGCACACGGTATCATATATATTGATGTTCGTCAATCTATTAATTGACGAACATCAATATATATCTCTAAAATAGGCAACTTCAAAGGTGACATCAAGAGCCTCATCGATCATCGCTACCATCCGGTCGGCAAACACAAGCCACTGAGTAGGCAAACTTCTGTCCGGCATTCGCCATATGTTACAATGCCCAGCAAAATCACACAGGTATACGCAAATTGCGCATGAATCCCATCACTGTTTCTGCTCTGACCACACACATTGTCGCGCTGTTTGAGTCTGATATGTTGCTGCGCGACATGTGGGTAACCGGTGAAGTCAGCACCTGGAAACGCGCGGCGAGTGGTCACGTCTATTTCAGTCTGAAGGATAGCGGATCGACCATCAACGCCGTCATGTGGCGTGGGAGTGCCGAGGCACATGGCTGGCTTCCCCGCGCTGGTGATCAGATCGTCGCCCATGGCTACGTCGGAGTCTACCCGGAACGCGGCGCATATCAATTCTATGCCAACCAGATCCAGCCGGCCGGTCGCGGGCAACTGTATGCCCAGTTCGAAGCACTTAAAGAGAGATCGGCGGCTGAAGGTCTCTTCGATGATGCGCGCAAACGCATGATTTGCGAGAGGCCGACACGGATCGCCGTCGTCACGAGCGCCGATGCCGCTGCATTGCGCGATGTCGTACGAATCTTGGGTGTGCGCTGGCCATTGGTAGACGTCATTCTCTTCCCCACGCTTGTGCAGGGCGCCGAAGCGCCTACCCAAATCGAAAGAGCCATCGAAGCCGCCAATCACTATCATGTTGCCGTTGCGCCGATAGACACGCTGATTCTCGCTCGGGGCGGCGGTAGCATCGAAGATCTATGGGCGTTTAACGACGAGCGCGTCGCGTATGCAGTGGCCGATAGCATGTTGCCGGTGGTCGTCGGTGTCGGTCACGAGACGGATTTCACGATTGCCGACTTTGTGGCAGATTACCGCGCACCGACGCCGACCGCGGCCGCAGTCGCGTCGGTGCCTGATCGGGAGGATGTGCTCACGCAACTTGGTGCGGTGCGCGCCGGTCTGGTCCAGGATGCGATCGCCAGGCTGAGCGCAGAGGCCCATTCCTTGGTCCAGCGCAACGTTCGCTTGGCGCGCTCTGCATCCACAGCGCCGGATTGATCGGCGCCGACAACACCTGGACGAGAGATCGGAGCGATTGCACAGCGCTGTACGTCGTGCACTCGCACAGATGGTGGCGGCACGCCGTGCCGCGTCCATGCGCTTGGATGCATTGAATCCGCACAACGTGTTGGAGCGGGGCTATAGTATTCTTCAGAACTCGAACAGGGATGTGTTGACCGGACCGGATCAATCGATGGTCGGGGAGACGTTAACCGTTCGCTCGGCCCAGGGCGACTACGTGGTGGTCCGCAACTGATGGAACAGACACTCACGTGGTATTCACGCCGAAATGAATTAGAGGAGTAGTTATGTTCGGACACAGACGCATACCGCCGATGGCAATGACTGCACTGATGTTGGTGCTCTTGAGCGGGTGCAGTATTCCATTTTTCAGCGGGCCGGAACCGACCGCCACGCCCGATGCTCGCTCAATGGTGCCCACCTTTACGCCTACCCCTGTCGGTCAGCAGGCGCCTGCAGTGGAACAACCGGTTCAGCCGGTTGTCGTTCAGGAAGAACCAGTGCAGGAAGAAGTCCAGGCTGCTCCCGCGGCAGAACAATCAGCCTCCCCGACACCTGAACCCGCACCCACGGAGACCCCGACGCCTGAACCCAAGGCTGTGATCGTGGTGACCCAGGACCTTGTGAATATCCGTCAGGGACCCGGCACGACCTACGGATTGGTCGGTTCGGTGTCAAACGGGACAGAATTGGAGATCCTCGGCAAGAACGAACAGGGGGATTGGTGGCAGATCTGCTGTGTCAACGGGGAACCCGGGTGGATCTTTGGACAGCTCGGTTCGGCAAGCAACACGGAGTCGGTGGCCGTGGCCGAGAACATTCCACCTGCACCGGCACCGGTCGCACAGGCACCAGCACCAGCACCGCAACCGCAGCCCGAACCACCCAAGGAAGAGGCGCCGGCGCCCCAGCCTCAGGGCGATCCCGAAGCAGGAGGTTGTGGTGGGGACGACGGCTGCAAGTTCAAGATCCGCGGCGGGCCTTCCTTCGGCGGTAACGGTGGCCAAGAACTCAAGTTACAGTTTGCTTTTGTACATAGCGGCCGCGGAAATGAAGCACAGGGCAGTTACTTTGTGGTGCTGAAGAAGGATGGCGCCAGATTGCCCGTACCGGACAGTGTGCGCAGTTGGACCGGCGACAAGACCTCAGGTCAATTGGGCGAATATAACTACGAGTTTTCCATGGGAAGCAGTTCACTTCCGGGTGGCAACGTGGCCGGTAACTATACAATTTGGGTATTGGACGGCAACGGTGAGCGCGATAGTGAGATATTCAACTTCTCGATTGGGGACGGCAATAGCGGTCTGATCTGGATTCTATTCGATCAAGGGTAGCACTCGACAACTATCAAGTCTTTGGCAGCGAACCGCGTACATCTTCTATCAGGGGATCGATCGCACCGATCTTGGCGTACTCTTCGTCCCAGAATTCCTGGCCGGACATCCGGCGGATATAGGCGGCATCATAGCCGAAACGACTCCACAGATCTTCCTTCATCCGTTGTAATCGTTGTTGATGGCCCTGTTGGTTGAGGTCGACAATCTCTGCCAGTGACGCGCCGAGAAACACACTCTTCGCCCACATTTCCAGCCGGTCGTCGTCTGGCTTGCCGCCGCCCCGTTGGTAGAGATTCTCGCTGACCGACGGATAACGGTCGTAGGAATCGGTGGCGATAGTCACGACGTTGTCGTCCGGCCCTAGACCCAAGTAGCGCGCCGTCTTGATAGCACCGATAATGTTGCAGATGCAACTCGGTCCGAATTTCCCGTAGAGATGGCACGCGTCGGCACTTGGCACACCCAAGCGGTCCACCAAGATATGCGTCCCCGCCTGAATGACCTCCATGCCGCGCACGGTATCTTCATCGTGGATCAACATGAGCAGATCGGTATTGAAGACATTGTGGATCAACGTCACCATCTTGTCGCCGATGCCCTCAATGCGATGCTGGCCCTGACCGCCGTCAAACAGCGTACTGCACTCACGTGGCTCCAGGCAGACGGTCTTCGCATCGGCCCACAACGATTTTACATAATCTCCGGCCGCCAGCGTCCCGGCGCTGCCCGGCGCGCTGACGAAAGCGGCAACGCGGCCGTTCCCAACGGTTCTGGCAGCCTGCACCACGGCATCACCGGTGACATGGCGATGGAAGCGATAATTTGGCAGTAACTCAAACTGGGCCAACACGACATACCGATCGGGTTTATTGACGTACTCGTTGTGGGTCCGTTCCAACGTCAGGATGACGTCCGATTCCGTACCGGGCGTCAAGTCGAGGTCGCCCTCATAGCGCCGAATTCGTTCGTAACGCTCGCGGCTCATGTTGTCCGGCATGACGATGACTGCTTCATAGCCTTTGAGCGCGCTGATATATGCTGTACCGATCCCGAAGTTGCCAGTGCTCGGACCGATGACAGTCTTGTCGCCCGGACGAAGCTGGGAAAGCGCCTCATTTTCCGCCAGAGTGGCATAGGCCGGCCCAACCTTCATGCTGCCGCTGGGGAATTTGCGACCGCTCAACACGATGATGTTGGCCTCGACGCCGGTTAGCTGCCGGGGGAGCACGATCGACTCAACACGATTCTCCGTGTTTTTCCAGTTGATATTGAAGAGATTGAGCGGGTCCAATTCGTTCGCTGTGGCTGCATCGAGCGCCGCACGCGGCGCAAAGACCGCGGCAAGAGCAACGGATTGCGCATTTCAGCATAGGTAGGACCCGGAATCGGCGCGTGTGACATGGTGCTCCTCTGATACATGATGGGCGTAGACTCCGCACCGGAGTCGAGGCTCCGGACGAACCGTTGGGCTACGGCCGGCGGGATATCGGTATGGTGTGCTCTCCCGGGGCGAGAGATTCGTTCAGACTGTGGCAGTTTGCCAGTCTAGAACACATGTGATCGGCTGTCAATGGTCCATGCATTGTGCGATGTAGTCTCGCACGGCATCCAGTTTCGGTGGAATTACTGTCATGCCGCCGGCTACCTGCGTAGCTGCAGCGATGTCTTTCAGTCCGCTGCCGGTATTGATAACGACGACCGTCTCGGACGGGTCGACCATTCCCCCATCGACTGCCTTTGTGAGCCCTGCAAGGGCTGTGGCGCCTGCCGGTTCTGCAAAGACCGCGGCAAGCTGTGCCAATGGCGGAATTGCTTGCAGAATGGCCTCATCTTCGACCGCGATAAAGGCGCCCTCTGTCTGACGTACGGCATTCAACGCTTTGATTGGATCGCGCGGTGCGTTTACGCTGATGCTGTCGGCACGCGTCGTGGCCTGTACAGGCTCAGGTACTTCCGCGCCTGACTTCCAGGCATTATAGAGCGCCGAACTTCGGGTCGACTGCACGCCGTAGAGCCGCGGCATGCTCTCGATCCAGCCGAGTGCAAGCAAATCTTTGAACCCTTTGTGGACTCCCCCGATGATGCAGCCGTCACCCACGGAGACGAAGACCGCGTTCGGGGCGCGAAAGCCGGACTCCGAACTGCGCGTCATGGCGGCAATCTGCTCAGCGATCTCGTAGGAGACGGTCTTCTTCCCTTCGGTCATATAGGGATTGAAACCGGTGTTGCGGTTGTACCAGCCAAATTCGTCGCATGCAGCGACGCACAAGTCAAAGGCCTGATCGTAGCTGCCGTCGATGGCCAACACGATGCTGCCGTAGATGAGCAGTTGGGCGATCTTGGCTGGAGGCGCACTCGCAGGAACGAAGATCACATTCGGCTGGCCCGCGGCTGCGGCAAGCGCGGCAAGCGCGGCTGCGGCATTGCCGGTGCTGGCAGTGGCTACGACTGACCGATTCAACTCCCGCGCGCGCGACGGCAATGGCGGACGCCCGGTCTTTGAACGACGCGCTCGGGGTTGCGTCCGTCGTCCTTGACATAGAGGCGAGTCAGCCCCAGGGAGGCGCCCAATCGCGTGGCGTGCGTCAGTGGGGTTCCTCCGACTGCGAGCGGTGGCAAGCTATGCCGAGATGATAGAGGCAGCAGGGTCGAAAAGCGTCCTATAGAGCGGTCTGAATCGGTGACAACGCTCCGGGGATCGACCTGTTCTCGAATCGTCGCATAGTCGTATATGACGTCAAGCGTGCCCACGTCACTGCCTTGGTTGGCATGATGCGGACAGAGATAATCGACTTCACCGACTTCGTAGATTGACTCACAGCGAAGGCAGCGCAGACCGACAATGGTGGGCGGATTGACGTGCTCGTTCACATTTGCTCCTGTATGCTTCGTTTGTGTGGATGTAGAGAAGGCGTTTCAACACTTCAGGTTACGACATGTCGGCGAGGAACATATTGTTGCGTGATCGTCGGCAATCTTCGAAGACTGAAAGCAAATTGCAACAGCTGGAACGAAATTTCCTGGTTAAGATAACAATAACTACGCCACCGGACCAAATTCTGTGACCCAGGCGCTTGAATGTCAACTGGTGGACGGCACTATACTGCCGTCGAACGTCGACCAAGATAGACACTGTGGGGTGGATGTGCGATAATGGCAACGATGCTAACGACCAATGGATGCTCACCCAAGTGCGTCCGACACCACGTGCCTCCCCAGGGCCCTATAGTCAGAAGTTACGAAGTATGAACAATACAGTGCGCTCACTAAGTTATCCGAAGTGTGTGGTGGAGGTGCTCCGCCGACATGAAGAGCCGTTGTCTGTCGATGCTTTGCTTGGTGAGATCAGCAAGATTCGCGAGGTCGGAAGCGGCGGTCGGAGTGCAGTTTACCGAGCACTCAAAGCGCTATATCAGGCGGTGCCCGTGGATGCCGATCGCTACGGTTGGCTGACAAATTTGCTCAACGGCAGCTATTTCAGACATCCATTGACCAGTCAGGAAATGGATCATGGATATTTGCTGCTTGATGAACTGGAACACGCGGCTTTTTTCCCCGAATTTTTTCAGAACTACTCCCCGATCGATCGCCGGCTCTCTGTCCAGCTGTTTGGTGGTCCTGTTGTGCATGCATCGGCGTACGTGGAGAATCGAACGTGGTCTTTACGTTTGGGAAATGAATTCTCCCGTTGGATTGAGCAACTCGGCGGCTTTGGCGGCGACAATCTGATTATCTACATTGACGACGCCGCACAAGGATTGTACACGCTGCGTCTTCAGCCCTATGAGGCGCGTGATATCCAGCAAATCGAACAGCGGAACTTGCGACTTGCCCTGTCTGCTGAATCGATTGTTGCGGGCGAACGTGATGCGCAGGTACCGATGAGAACCGCGGAAATTGCAGCTAGGCTCATCGCGCGCGGTGTCTACAGCGCGTCGGTTCCGCCCGATGAACTACACTATGTTTTACATCACTACAGCGGTTTGAGTTACTTGGAAGATGAAGGCTATATGCTGGATTCCGTGCGCAGCCGTCGACACAGCCAGCGTAGTATTGGTCGAGCTGGAGAACGACAATTCAGTGGAGACGAACCGGAAGCGCTGGATCGGGTCGACTCTAATGTCAACAGTGCCATGCGGTTTCTCGGTTTCAGTAACGAGCACAGCTCCGGCCAATCCATCCATGATCGGCTCGATCAGTTTGCAATGGATGCGGAACGCGAATTCCAGGTACGGGGTGAGCCGAATGCCGGCGATGACAATGATGACGATTTGGACGACGAGTTCTGCAATGCTTTCGTACGTTACATGGAGCGCGTTGCCAATTCGAATGCGGTCGTTGTGCCGCTCTCCCATCATGAGTTTCACCTGATCGCAGCCGAATTGGAGTACATGTTGGCCCTGGAGGACGAGTTTGAAAAGTTGCTGGCCGACCAGATCGAACGCAAGCATATGTTGGCAGAACGCCTGCTGCTCGATCCGAATGCGCTCAGTAACGATGATCTGGACATACCGGACTTCCCGGATCTGGATGATCCCCCCTTCTGGGACAATTAGGACGAATGCCTTCTCCTGTCAACTGCCGGTATTTCTACGGCGACTATTTCCGTGGCAAGAATCACGAAGAATGTCGCTTGATCGCTGCAAACCCCGAGAATTCGCGCCCTTGGCGTCGAAAACTCTGTAATACCTGCCCCGTTCCCGAGCTGATCATCACCAGCAATTCACGACATCTGGAACTTGAAGCCAAGGTTCAGCGCAAATTTCTGCGCGACCAGGTCGAAGTATCCTTTGCTGTGTGTACGAAGCATGTATTGGAACTCGACGATCCAGGTTATTGTCCTCAGTGTGCGATGGAGGATGAACAGGCCATGACTTCCGGCTCAGGTGGATTTGGCTGATGTCTGTCATTGGCGGTCAGCAACGTCGCCACGATGATTTGGTCACCCCTGCTGGTATGGTATAATTTCGTTTGACAGAAAGGGTTTTGCGCCACAGCGTCTCACAGCGGGTCTTCGACCCATGCGTCTCTGGACATTTCGTGGCGAATTCAAAATGGGGAGCTCGGGGAACCGGGCTGAGAGGGTAGTTTTTTCCGCTGCCGACCCACGAACCTGATCCGGATAATGCCGGCGTAGGAATTCGATTGCACGGACGCAATGGGTACCTCGCCACTGGCGGGGTTTTTTTGTGTCATTTGCTATCGACCAAGGAGTGATCGTGATAAAGTCAGCCGTCTATCTCTTGACCGTCGCCGCAATAAGCATCTCTTTCGGTGCATGTACACCTTTGTCTCCAACTGACGACAACCATGACCGCGCGGCCGAGTCGTCGATCATCTTGGCCAGCCATGATTCGTTTTCAGTCAGCACAGAGGTGATCGCACAGTTTGAGGATGAAACGGGCACCCAAGTGGAGTTTCTTGCTCTCGGCGATGCCGGCGAGGCACTGAATAAGATGATCCTTAGCAAGGAGTCGCCGCTGGCTGACGTCTTCTTTGGCGTGGACAATTCCTTTCTTAGCCGGGCACTGGGTGCAGGAATATTCGTTCCGTACCGTTCACCAGTTCTTGCCGACATTCCTGCCGATCTCCAGTTAGACCCTGAATACCGGCTGCTACCGGTCGACTTTGGCTACGTCAATCTCAACGGCGACCGCAACTGGTTTGAAGCCGAGAATGTGCCGATCCCGACGACGTTAGAGGAACTGACCAGACCGGAGTACGCGCATGCGTTGGTGATACCCAATCCTGCGACTTCCTCCCCTGGGCTAGCGTTTCTGCTGGCCACCATCGCACATTTCGGTGAGGAAGGATACCTGGAATTCTGGCAGGCGCTGCGCGACAATGATGTGCTGGTCACCGACGGCTGGAGCGATGCCTACTTCGGACACTTTACAGTCGGATCCGGCGGGACCGGCGATCGGCCTCTGGTGGTCAGTTACACGACCAGCCCGCCGGCAGATGTTCTCTATGCATCGGACGGTCGTTCCGAACCGGCCAGCCTGAATCTGAACCTGAACGACGGCGTATTTCGCCAGATCGAGTTCGTCGGCATTGTGGCGGGAACGGCAAAACGCGAGCTCGCGCAACAGCTGGTCGACTTCATGCTGAGCCGGCCGTTTCAGGAAGATATGCCACTTCAGATGTTCGTCTATCCGGCGTTACCGTCAGCCTCTTTGCCGGAGCTATTCGTACGCTTTGCCGCAGCGCCCACTGAGTCAGTCTCCTTTGCTCCTGAGACGATCGAGGCCAATCGCGAGCGATGGATCGAGTCCTGGACGGCTACGGTCTTGCGCTAGACGATGCGCCGGCTGTCTGCTCTACTCTACGCAGTTCCGTTGATCTTTCTGCTCGGATTTTTTTTCTATCCAATGGCAATGATCTTGGGGGTGAGCCTGACGTGGGATGGTGGCAATGACCTCGGTATCGGCGCATTGGTCCGGCAGGGCTATTTCTGGCAATTGATTTGGTTTACGATCTGGCAAGCCGCGGCATCTACTCTATTGACTCTTCTGTTGGGTCTGCCGGTAGCCTATCTCTTTGCCAAGTACGATTTTCGCGGCAAGCGTATTTTGCTGGCATGCACGACGATTCCGTTTGTGATGCCCACAGTGGTGGCGGCAACTGCGTTCACTACGCTCTTGGGTCCTGCAGGACTTCTGAATCAGTGGTTGATGGCGCTCTTAGATCTCTCCACGCCACCGATCAGCATCATGCAGACGATCTGGATCATCTTGCTGGCGCACGTGTTCTACAATATTGCGGTTGTGGTGCGGATGGTCGGTGGCTTTTGGGCGAATCTGAACCCGCGTCTGCTTGAGGCGGCAGCGGTCATGGGTGCGACGCCAAACCGGCTCTGGCGCGAGATCACGTTGCCGTTGCTACGGCCGAGCGTCATTGCTGCGGGACTGCTGGTCTTCCTATTTTGTTTCACCAGTTTTGGCGTTGTTCTGATCCTCGGCGGGCTGCAATTTTCCACCTTGGAAACCGAGATCTATCGTCAAACGGTGAGTCTCTTCAACCTGCCGGTCGCCGCATTCCTAAGCCTTGTGCAGATGTCGATTACGTTTGTCGTCATGGCGCTCTACACACATACGCAACGCCGAACAGTCTTGCCGCTGGATATGCGATCGGCTGAGTCTATCACACGTCGACCGCAAGGCCGGCGTGAGCGACTTTTTGTTGCCGGCGCTCTATCAACTGTGCTGCTTCTGCTGTTGGCGCCCCTGATCGCCTTGGCGGTACGCAGTGTGACACTGGGCGGGCAGGGTGTGACAGTTCGCTATTATGCTGAACTGTTCATCAACCGTCGCGGCAGCGCCTTCTTCGTCACACCGATCATTGCCGTGCGCAATTCCTTGTTCTTCGCCGTGGCAACCATGATCCTCAGCCTGGTCCTGGGGATCATTGCGTCCTATTTGCTGGCGCGCCCGCGCAGCCGATTCACAGCGGTTCTCGATCCCATCTTTCTGTTACCAATGGGTGCATCGGCCGTTACGCTGGGTTTTGGCTATATACTCGCCATGGGGAGCCTGCGCACGTCGCTGCTCTTGACCCCAATTGCCCACACGCTCATCGCCATGCCCTTTGTCGTGCGAACATTTCTCCCGGCTCTGCGCAGCATGGATCCTGCTCTCCGTGAGTCAGCGTCGGTCATGGGCGCAAGTTCGTCGCGGACATGGTGGGAGATCGATGCGCCCATGCTCTATCGCGCCGTCGTCGTGAGTGCGGTCTTCGCCTTTATCATCAGTCTGGGTGAATTTGGCGCCTCGTTGTTGGTCACCCGGCCGGACTTCCCGACGATGCCGGTTGTCATCTACCGGGCGCTGGGCCAACCGGGTCTTGTGAACTACGGGCAGGCGCTGGCCATGAGTACGATTCTGATGGTTGTAGCGGCTGCGGCCATCGCGCTGATCGAACGCTTCCGCGTGGCGAATCTTAGCGAATTCTGATGACCACTCCGACCATGCTCGATCTCCGTGGCGTCAGCAAGACATTTGACAGTGGGCAACCGGTCCTGGTCGACATCGATCTGGAGATAGATTCGGGCGAAATTGTGTGTCTCCTGGGCCCAAGCGGCTGCGGGAAAACCACATTGCTGCGCATGATCGCCGGTCTGGAGACGCCGGATCGAGGACGCATCTTCTGTCAAGGTACTGACCTGGCGGATGTTCCGGTTCACAAGCGCAACTTTGGATTCATGTTTCAGGACTTCGCGCTGTTTCCACACCGGACGGTGGGCGAGAACATTGAGTTCGGGCTGCGCATGGAAGGGCGCTCAAGAAGTGAAATCGTTGCGCAAGTGTCCGCCATGCTCGAGTTGATCGGGTTGCCCGCCCACTTCGCGTCGCGGTCGATTTTCGATCTGAGCGGTGGCGAGCGCCAGCGTGTTGCGCTGGCACGAAGCCTGGCGCCGAACCCGCGTCTCTTGATGTTGGATGAGCCGCTCGGCAACCTGGATCGCGGGCTGCGCGAGCGCCTTATGGTGGATGTACGTTCGATTCTCAAGCGGGTCGGCATGACTGCGGTGTATGTGACACACGATCAGGAGGAGGCATACGCTGTCGCCGATCGCATTGTGATTCTGAATGCCGGGTATATCGTGCAGAATGACACACCGCAGGCCGTTTACACGCGGCCGGCCGACACCTTCGTAGCTAAATTTCTCGGTCTGGACAATCTATTGCCGGTGGTGGTTTCGCCGGACGGCGCGTCCCTCTCGTCTCCGCTAGGTCTCCTGCCCGTCCCGACCCATGCCGGGGGCCTTGTGCCGGGTGAGCGATATATACTCCTCATCCATCCCGAAGCGGCGACGATCGCGCAGGCAGGCACGCCTGGGTCGATTCAAGCCTGGTTGAAGAGCCTCTCGTTCCGCGGAGATCACTTCGAGATCGAGTGCACAATTCCGCACGCTGGTGCGGATGGCGCTGACGAGGCAAGACACAGCTCTCGCGCCGAAGTACCCCGTACCAGTGAGGATCTGATACTCCTACGGCTTCACCTCACGACCTATGATGTTGTCGGTGGGGCCGGCATACAGCTGGCCAGCGGGAGGGAAATCCGAATTCAACTTGATATGAATCGGACGAGCTTTTTACCGCCTACTCAATCGGCTCTAGAACCGTAACGGCACTGGTATTGGCCGGCACCCATCCCTGTTGCCCGCTGTCTGTCAATACGTACCACCAGACAATCGTGTCGGTTTCCCCTGGACGCAGAATGGGGCCGTCCTGCACAGTCATGGTCTCGCCCGGACCGATGATGCCGATGATATATTCATCGTTTGCCTCCGGCTGTTCAAGTAGATTGGATTGGTAGCGCGGTGACACGCGTACCCGTACGCCAACAGCTATGCCGGGATCTGCGTTTTCGCTGAGCGGCAATGTGTCGTCGGATTCGATCTGGAGGCCCACATCAGATTGTGCCGTCGTACCGGCGTTCGTGCTGGGGCCGTCTGTTGGCTCGACCGTGCCAATTGCAGCACTACTGGACGAGTCACCGCCACTGCCTGAGAACCAGCGCGCTGATAACCAAACAAGCGCAAGCAAGGCCGCAACTGCTGCGACCGTGAGCCAGATCGCGCGTGTTGAGCGCGATTTATGCACAGGGCGCGCCGTCGTGTTCGCAGACGGCGTGACGGGCAGCGTCACCTCCATGGAATGGCTCTCCTGTCGAATGTCGAGCACACGCAACGGAACCGGTTGACGACTGTAGTAGCGGCCCTGCAATATCTGCTGAGCCTGACGCATCATCTGGTCACGCGTCTGTCCGCTCAGGTCTTCATATAGATGGATTTCGGCACGCACAGGGCGATGAAAACTGTCGAGAAGTACCAATAAGGCGGCCAAAGAACGACCGTCGCCGTCGGTCAAATTGTAGTAGGTGGCATCCACGGCTTGAAAATTGCCCGGCGCACGGATGCCACTGATGTCGCTGCTAACTTTGGGCGGAGCCTTTTCGGGATCCATAGACGCCTGCTTTCAGAAGGATGGCTACATATTTGCGTCTGCAACGCTGTGCAGGACGGTGCGGCAACGGCACAAGCTGCGTTCTCTCATCATGGCTGGGGAATTCCCACTGTGACCAGGCCGCCGATCCGTGCGCCACTGTCGCCATAGTTCATCATGCGCAGATTGAAGTCGGCACTGACGTCATTGCGCAGCGCTCCTGACCACTGTACGCTGTCACCCACCTTGCGGAAGGGATACTCATCCGTCCCGAGTCCGGTCAACTGGGCGCCGCGATCTTCCCATCCTGCGTAACCCAGCGTGGTGCCCTTGAACGTATCTCGCATCCCGATGTTTATGGTAAAGGGAAACTTCATGTCGGTTGTGGGAACAAAGATCGAGCTTGGCTGCGGATCGATGTCGCGGATGGTCAACTGGTGAACGCCCGCTGCGCGAACGCTCTCTTCTCCAATCCGATATAGGCGCAGACGCAGGTTGTAGGTGATGCCTGGTGCAGTTGGCCAAGCACCGTCGTAGTCGAGGGAGTCACCGACAACACGCGCACTGTGCAGTCCTTCGATTAGGAAGTCCGCGCCCTCATCATCGACAGCAGTAAGTTGGATCGATGTACCTGGAATTGTTTCACCGATCGCGATCGTCCGCTCGATGGGGCCGTTGAAGCTGATCGTTGTCGGATCATCTCGAAAGACCGGTAGGTCGGCCAGCTGGGGAACGTTGGCCAGCCGGCCTATGTCGGGAAGGCCCAGGTCTTCCAGCATGCCGGAAAGCTCGGTGAGCGATTCCGGAACGCCCGGCATGCTGCCGATACCATCAGCCAACTCCTGGAGTTGGGAAGGAAGATCGGGCAGTGATTCGCGATTGCAGGCGCCTGACGCCACGGCGGCAAGGAGCGCGACGGACAGGATGAGCGCCTTGCGTGCGGCATACTGCGAGAGAGCCAGACAGCGAAAGAACTTTAGTAGGTTGGTGACCGACGAGAGGTGCATCATCCGCTCCTATATACAACAAATTGAGCTTATGGCATATTACCTGAATTCATTCGGCCGGTTGAACGAGACTGTACGAGCTCACAGTCCTGCTTTGCCCGATCTTGGTTCAGTAGGCACCGAGTTCGCGCAGACGCCGGTCGCTGATACCAAAATGGTGCGCGACTTCGTGCAGAACAGTACGCCGTACCTGTTCACGGACGGCATCTTCATCGCCGGGCGCGGCAAACCGTGAGGATTGGACGGCGAAAGATGGTGATCTTGTCAGGCGGCACCAGGCCGTAACCTCCGGTCCGTGCAGTGAGCGGCACTCCTTCATAGAGGCCCAGCAGTAGGTTGCCTTTGCGCATGCCCACAGAGTCCATTTGGCTGGGGCTCGGCCAATCTTGGACGGTGACGGCCACATTGTCGACCGCGTTCCATAGTTCTACCGGGATATCGTCCAACGCTTCGGCGACCAATTCTTCAAACCGCGTGAATGAAATCAAACGCTGATCCGTCATCGGGCCGGTTCAGAAACGCGCGATCGCGCGCCCGAGACGCTTGCGCGTATCCGTGCGAGTAAATTGAGTAAGTGCATCAGGTGTCCTTGCATAGAGTTCAGACAAGAGTTGGTTCTGGTGGGCAAGGTGTTGTTCTGCCGCCGCTTCGGAGATTCCATCGTGCCGTGCCATTTCTGCGGCGACAGCCGCATCGTTGAGGTTGCCGAGCAGACCTTGCAGTTTTTTCAGCCTGTTGATCAGTACGCGACCGTCCTTTCCCAATAGCCCGTGGAAGAACTCAAGTGTGTAGCGCAAATGTTTGCAGTCGATGCGCAGGGCATGCACTGTCTCATAGGCGACGGGATTCTGTGCGGCGAACAATGGCTCATAGCTCCGTACTTGTTCGAAGCCCCGCACGATTAACCCCGGCGCCACGTAGCTGACGATCTGTGGCGTCGGCGATCGACCATGTAGATAGGGTACTACAATCGCGCCGCGACCCGGCGTCGTACAGAATTTCGCGTAGCCAACCAGGAAGTCCCGGTATTTCTTGCTATCCAGCCAGCGGATGAGACGTTGATGGGCGCGCACGCGCTCGGCCTCCCAATGGCTCACCAAAGTGGCGTTGGTCTCGGCAGTTCGACGCGCGTTGTGCAGACACACGTCTAGATCGCGCACCTTTCCGAGCCTGCGTCCTGTCTGACGTATTTGTTTGACATAACGTCTGAGCTGTTTTGTCCGCAGAAAGTCGCCGAAGATCATGGCGGCCACGCGCGAGCGGCGAGTCGCCACACGCATGGCATGGACGAATTCGATGTCGGAGCTATACCGTACGCCTGCTTCACTCAGGAGCATGGCAACAAACTGCGTACGCAAGATCAGTCGGGCAGCTTCACTCATGTGCATGTCGGGTTGCAGACCGGAGACATCGGTCGGCGCACCAAGCGGGTGGGTCGCACAGAGTGTGAGTGCGCGCTCAAGTTTGCTTTCCGAATGATGGGTGAGAGAGCTCTCCTGTGCAAGAATGTCGGCGATCGGTTGCAGCGCGCATTCCGGACCGGAGAGCAACTCGACTTCGAGTTCGTGAAAAGTTGCAACTTGACCGGGCAGCATGGGTGACTCGCCCGACGATCCGTGCTTTCTTGCGTTCGAAGCAGAATCGTAGACGACCACCGTATCGACACTGAGCTCTGCTGTGAATTCATGCCGGTCGGCCGGCGTTGATTGGTCGCCTGCATCGGTGCTAATGCCCTCCTGCCCGTCCGCACAACTGATCAGACGTTTTTCGCGTGTCTGTTCCAAAGTTGTCATAATCCGGAACTTGGCCTTTTCGCCAAGGAGGGGGAAAAGCTCGATGCGAGCCTGTTTGGGCCATGTCGAAAGGCGGAAGGCGTCAGCCTCGTGTGCAATTGGCTGTTCGATTTCCAGGCGGCGGCTGGCGGTCGCCGGCTCTGCCAGTTCGCGTCGCGATCGGTATGGACTTGACGGTTAGTACCGTCTCGCCCGACTTGGTGCGGCGTCTCGCGGCATATCCGTGGCGCACCAACACATAGTCCAGCGTGTCCAAATAGTCGTCGCGAACAGACTGTCGTGGGGGATCCGCCGGCGTGATTATATAGTGGTCATCAAGAAAATCGGATGTCAGCCAGGCAGAGGCTCCATCTGTTTCCGCAATCTGGTATTTGAGCTCGATTTCGAACATTGGTTCGTGACGCGAAGATCGAGGTGTTGCCATGTTGCCCACCCAATTCAGCGGTATTTGGGTACAAGCCTGTTGTTAGTTCATTGTGATGTGAATATCACGACAGAAATCCGGCAATGCTACCTCTGGTAGAATCTGGACAGGGATTTCTGCCGGCATTCACTAGCGTGACAGGGCCGTGTGTGCCTCAAGTATAGCCATTTTCATGGCTCAACGCCAGTGGATCTTGACCGTGTGCCCGCGGCGTGAAGAGGAAGGGATGCTGAATCCTTCTCTGTCGTGGACGGGCAGATCACTGTGCGGCTTCACAAAGAGTGACCGGTCCCGCCGGATTTTCGGATGTGTGATAGGTGTATGCGGCGCCGGCATGCTCGAGTGTGATCCTAAACCCTGGGGTCAGCACTTGTGCATAGACCATGTCGGGCTGAGGGCAACCCAGGCTTGAGTCGGGCCACATCACTTCCTCTAACGCTGAAACTTGAATCTCTGCCGACGCCGCGCCGACTACGGTAGCGAGATCTTCGACGGCGCGCGAGACAAGTACGGCCTGCTCTTCTGTAAACGCAGCCTGGTCTGCCGCCTCCACATCGGTCTCGCCGGAGACGTCACCATTGTCCGGCATCACCAGTGGCTGGCATGCGCTCAGTAGCAGCGCAAGGCCGACCATGCTCGCCACGAATGACGGGCCACCATAATTATGCATCAATTTCAACATGGGAGAAGTCCTTCGATCTATTTCGATATTGTTCAAAATGTCTGGCTAATGTCACGTAGAATCCTTGCCAGAAATTGCAGCCCGAAGAAGACGACCAGAAATGAGATATCTAGGCCGCCTACCGCCGGTATCAGGCGTCGGACCGGCTCGAGTACGGGATCTGTGGCTTGATAGACGAGACGCACCAACGGGTTGTAGGGATCGAGACTGGGTACCCAACTGATGATGGCGCGGACCAGCAGCAAAAGCGCGTACAATTGCGCCAGGCCGGCCAGAAGGGAGAAAATTTGGCTCATTTGTTGCTCTTTTCCTCACTAGCGCCGCCCAATTCCTGGCTGCGCCGATATGCTGCAAAGATCGCCCGACTCAATATGGCGCGTACTGCAGCTTTTTCCAATTCATACAGACCCGCTGCTGTCGTACCGCCCGGGCTCGTCACGCGGTTTTTCAGCTCAGCGGAGTGGTTGCCTGTCTGCCGCAGCAACTCGACACTGCCGTCAATGGTCTGAAGTACCATGGTCTCGGCATCGCGGCGCGAAAATCCCATATGGACGCCGGCATCAACCATGGCCTCGATGATGAGCAATACGAAACCGGGACCGGAGCCGCTGAGTCCGGTTGCCATATCCAGATAGCTTTCGTCATCTACGGCTAGCTGCTTACCCAGCGCACCAAGTATCTGTTCCGTCTGCTCGATCTGACGCGCGGTGACCTGCGGCGTGGGATTCCAGACCGTCATTCCCTTGCCGACCTGCGCCGGCGTGTTCGGCATGCCGCGCACGATCCGGTCGTGAAAAAGTCCATCACGCAATGTCTTGATTCGTGCGCCGGCAATGATGCTGATGACCAGCGCCCCAGGGTCGATCTTGCTGTGCAGCTCGGGCGTCACCTTGGGAATGGTCTGCGGCTTAATGCTTAGCACGACGATCTCGGCTCCGTCTACGGCCTCGGCATTGTCGGCCGTTGCCTGAATGCCATAGGTCATTTCCATATGCCGGCGACGCACCTCCCACGGATCGCTGGCCACGATCTTTTCTTTTGTGGTCAGCCCACCGTCGAGAATGCCTTTGATCATGGATTCGCCCATGACACCACAACCCACGAAGGCGATCTTCGCTACGTCAAGCATGAACGTTACCTTTTCTTGTCGCACAGGGACTCATCACCCTGAACAGTCTATGCATTACAAGGTTTTTGTGCCATGCCAGAGAAATTGAGACCCCGATCTTCCTGGCAGCTGACTGCGAGACAACCTGTTTGGCCGAAAGCTTCCAGGAAGGTGTATGGGGTAGCCACTTCCTTGGATAGGCATTATGCACCGTGATCATTATGCACCGTGATGTCGTGCACCGAAGATGGCTGATCCAATCCGGACCAGTGTCGCGCCTTCCTCGATCGCGACCGGGAAATCGTTGGTCATACCCATCGAGAGCTCCGGTAGCACAATTCCGGGGTTCCGCACCACGAGTTCGTCGCGGACTCGACGCAGCCCAGCGAACACCGGACGCACCGCGCTCATGTCGGCGATGTAGGGAGCCATGGTCATCAGTCCCTCCAGCTTGATTCCCGGCAGTGCATCCAACTCCGGCAACATTATTTGCAGGTCATCCGCTGTGAAACCGTGTTTGCTGGCTTCGCCACTGATGTTGACCTCCAGCAATACTGACAGTACGCAACTCGCGGCCACGGCGTCGCGGCTGAGTCGACGGGCAATTTTCAGGCGATCTACCGAGTGAATGAGTACAATCGGTCCGATCGCCTGACTTGTTTTGCGGCTCTGAATCGTGCCGATCATATGCCAGCGAATATCGTCCAGCCCCAGCGTGCGAGCGGCGTCGATTTTCTGCCACAATTCCTCGAGTCGATTCTCTCCGAAGTCGCGCTGACCCGCGGCATACGCCGCCTCGATGTGCGCGATTGACAGGGTCTTGGTGACGGCAACCAGCGTGACCGACTCAGCTGAACGGCCGCAGTGAATTGCCGTGTCATCGATTCGACGCCGAACAACCGCAAGATTGTCTGCGATACGGTGTAGGTCCGGGCTTTCGTCCACGTTCATGGGTGCATGCAATCGATTGAGGGCTTGACAAACCTTCGCAGATGGCGGCAAAGCTCAGATCACGCCACCACCGGTAGAAATCGTTGGTGAATTATCGTCTGGATTGCTCGGTCTATGACCCGGCGATTGTACCAGTGAAAAATCGACGCCGCAAGGTAGTCCACCTAACACTCCGTGTCTCGCCGGATCAGCGGCAGGTAGATGACCGTTTCCGCGGCCAAATGTTGGGAGATCACGGGTGTCGTTGAATTTTGCTGCGGAAACGTGACGGCTGAGCCTGTACTCCATACGCCTGGATACCGCTGATTCGGCGACGCACCTTTTTCACCGTCAGGTTGCTCGGCGCGCGCGAATGCGGAATTCGTAGGTCGTATCAAGACAGGGGGCGATGAAGGTCAATTGTCCGTCGCCGGGAAAAGCCGTCACCAGCGGCCGCCAATCTTCGTCTTCGACTCGCCGCTCGATGTCGACCAGCAGTTGGTAATTGCCGTCCGGTATCGCGACCACATCCGGGCTCTGTGTGGCACTCCATTCGAGTTCGACCTGTCCACTTGGCGACGTCTCCGGCAGTTCACGCAATGACGCGACCGGCGCCCGAACCAAACTCAGGGCATCGATGAAGCCATGATTTCCATGCCATTGAAACGGGCTGTTGACCCTGGCATAGACCGTCATTGTCATGGCCTCTGCTGTTGCGGCAATGCGCAGATTTTGCCAGCCAATCCGTTCGCCGTCAGGGCTGATGAAGTTTTTGCGATTTTCGACCCACACGACGCTCGACGCCGTCGAATCGACACCGCCGGCCGGGTCGATGCCGAGCATCTTGGCCATATAACCGTCGCTGGGACAGTCGTTGGGCACTGCGCTTCCGCCGCATAATGTCAGCATCCAACCGCTCAGACTGTAGTCACCTCCGGGCTCGACTCCTACCTGTTGCAGCAGCACACTGTCGAAAGGCTTGCCCGGGGTAGGCGGTGTCTCCATATCTTGCGATCGCAACGAAAAACTGTCCTCGCCGTGAATTCTCTCTACGTGACCGCTGCCGTCGCAAGAACCCGTATATTGAATCCGAGCGCTATTGACTTTCGGCGACCCCAGTTGTGCAACATAGTTCCAGCCGTTGGGAACGCGAATTGTCTGGCCGAGATCGTTGACGCCATCGGTATAGCCCGCACTGCACTCGAAATCGCCGTTGAGCAGCCCAGATGGGTCCGGCGGGATCGTTCCGGCCGTCGCGATCGCCGGCCAGCCACCCAAAGCCATCGACAGCAAGATCACGAGTCCGCCGGCAAGAACGAAGACAGCGACTGGTATGGCACGCATTTCTCTTTCTCCCATGCTACTGGCTCCTATAGATTTGCACCTATCCATGCCGTCATGCCAAAGAGCCCACACCGGCCCTTTTCGGCGCGGTGGCTAAAGAAATCGTCGGTTCTTCGGGCCGTATCGATGCCGGAAATTTCAATCTGCCCCGCCGGAACGCCTGCATCCTCCAACTGTTGCGCATTGGCAAGCCAGAGGTTCAGATGAGCACCCGCATCAACCCCGTTGGGGTAACTGAGCACTGTCTCCGGCCGTCGCAACTTGGCATGCACCATGTCAACCACCTCCGCCCCAACCTGGTAACTTTCCGGACCGATGCTCGGCCCGATACAGGCGAGCACGTGGGCCGGATCGACGCCGTATGCGGCCTGCAGCGCCCAGAGCAACGCTTCAGCCGCACCGTTGACCGTTCCCCTCCACCCGGCATGGACAACGCCGAGTACGTGCCGATGCGCATCGTAGAGCAATACAGGCACGCAGTCGGCAAAGACCAGCCCCAGGGGTAAGCCGGCCGCATCGGTGATCAGACCATCGACGCCGTCCTGTATCTGACCGGCATCAGCCCAATCGACCTTGGCGATTCCAGTGCCGTGCACCTGGCGACAGGAGACGATCGTCGATGCATCGACGCCGATCGCGGCCGCAAAGCGCTGGCGATTCTCGCACACACGTTCGGGTGTGTCGCCGCGCTTGACGCTAAAATTGAGCGTGTTCCACGGCGCCGGGCTGACACCGCCACGGCGCGTGCTGACGTATGCCGAGATCGGATGTGCAGCCAACGATGCGAACGTGTAGGTGACTACGCCGCCGGCACGGACTGTCCGCTCCATGACGACCTTTCAGATCTGGACGTGGGTTCGAACTCTTGCCGGGATCAAGATTCAACCAACTCGATGGTCGGTGGTTGTGCATGCTGTTGACGCTTGAGATGGGTCCACGGCTGCCAGTCCTGTGCACGCCAGGGACCACCTTTGGCAGCCGGCACCGGACGGGCGCCGTTGTCGCCGTAGCGGAACGCCCAGCCCGGATCGCAGGCCTGGCAGCTGAGGCAGCCGGCGCTGTCCGGCGGGCAGCTCAGTCCGGTCTCGTCCCGGGCCGCGAGCCTGAGTTCATAGTGGAAGTAGTTCTCGCTGACGCCGCTCTGGACCACGTCCCACGGCAGCGGCGCGCCGACTTCCCACGCGCCGGTGTAATGTCTCTTTCTCCAGCCCAGCTCGGTCCATGGCCTGGAAGAAGCTGCGCACACTCAGCCGCGCCGGACGGGATTGCCAGCAGCACGTCGGCCAGCCGGCGGTCGCCGCGGCTGAGCACGGCCTGCACCTCGGCCCAGTCCGGCGAATCGGCGCGCACGTCGATGCCGTGGCGGGCCAGGCTGCGGTGGATCGTCTTTTGGCGGCTGCGCAGATGTCGCTGTCGGCGTCATGCCTTCCCACTGGAACGGCGTATGCGCCTTGGGCACGAAGGGCGTGGCGTTGATGGCGATCCGGCGTTTGAAACGCGCCCGCGCCGCCAGCGTAAAGTCGATCAGCGCCTGAATGTCGTCGTCGGTCTCGGTGGGATGGCCGACCATGAAGTAGAGCTTGAGTTGCGGGAAGTTGAGTTCCTGCGCCAGCGAGATGGCGCGCATCATCTGCTCTTCGGTCTGCGTCTTGTTGATGACGTTGCGCAGGCGCTGGCTGCCGGCCTCGGGCGCAACGGTCAGGTTCTGCGCACCGGTTTCGGCCATGGCCCTGATCAGCGGCACGCTGATCGGGTCCATGCGCATGGAACTGGCGCTGATGCTCGCGCCCATGCGCTGGAGTTCGGTCGCCAGTTCGTCGATCTGGGTGTGGTCGCTGACCGCCGCGCTGACCAGACCGACTTTGGTGCTGGCCGGCGGCGACGGCCCGCTCGGCCGAGGCCAGCAGCTTGTCCAGCGGCTGTTCGCGCGCCGGTCGATAGACATAGCCGGCCAGACAGAAGCGGCAGCCACGTCCGCAGCCGCGCGCGATCTCCATGAGATGCATGTTGCTGAATTCGGTGTCAGGCGTGTAGAGCGTGCTGGATGTGTCGAAATCCGGGCAGGTTGCGCACCCACAGCCGCTCGACCTGGCGAAAGTCGACATGGTGACGGTTGGACGGTCGCAGTGCCGGCACATACCAGCCGGGCGTGCGATCGAGTGTCGGCCAGCAGGGCTTCGCGGTCGTCATAGCGCCTGGCGACAGAGGTCGACAAACTGGGGCACCGCCTCTTCACCTTCGCCGATCAGGATGGCGTCGAAGAAGGGCGCCATCGGCTCGGGGTTCATGGTCACGCCCGGTCCGCCGGCGATGAGCAACGGCCACGGAGCACCGTTCCATTGTGTTGATCGCCGCACGGTCAGCGGCCAGCGGCGGAATGCCGGCCTGACGCAGCAATTCAACGACGTTGAAGTAGTCCATCTCCCATGAGATGGTAAATGCCCAAATGTCGAAATCGTCGGCCGGTCGTCCGCTCTCGAGTGAGAGCAGCGGTCTTCCGCTTTCGGCTGCACCCTTCTCCCAGAAGATCCGCTCGCATAGCACGTCGTCGGCTGCGTTGAATTGCGCGTAGAGCAGTTGCAGGGCCAGGCTACTCATGCCGACGTAGTAGGTGTTGGGCATGGTCAATGCCACGCAGAGTCGGCCGCCCCACTCCTTTATGATGCCGCCGCTTTCGTCGGGTGGAGCGCCCGCAAACTGCCCTGTCTGTTGTTTCTTCTGGTGTCGTGAATTTCGACTTGACCGGTGCGTACGGTTTTTTGCCATCTAGGGTGAAATGATTCCTGATCTTGGTTCGGCAGCGATAAATTGATGATCGTTCTACGGTGTCCTGGTTTGGGCCACGCGCGCGACAGTATAACACGTCTGCACGACTGGAACGTAACGATTCCGAATTTTGGGCTCCATACCACATTTGGGGGGCTTCTCTGGGAAGTTCGACGTCGTCCTTCTGTTTGCCGCCCCCAAAATAGAATGTACCCTGAAACCTGCGTCAACAGAAACGGGCGACCGTTGCCGGCCGCCCGTTTTGTAAACAGACAAAATGGTTGGATCAGGCAGGTTAATGCGTGACCTCCTGGGTATCCACCTGGCACTTGGCAACGGCTTCCAGCAGCGCTTTTTCAATTGCGGACTCGATATCAAGCGGATTGCTGTCGGTGGCCAGCGCGATCTCTTCGACCAACATGGTACGGGCCTGGTCGAGCATACGGCTGTCCGCCATGGTCAAATGCTTGTCTTCACGCCGCCATGTCAGCTCGCGCAACGCTTCCGCAACCTTGACCGGTCGCCCTGACTGGATCAGATCGGCCAGGACGTGTTTGCGCTCCTTGTAGTCTTTTGGCAACTGATTGGGGCGGTCACACAGTGTAGCCAGAATCTGATCGTATTTGTCGCTGGTCATAATATCACGCAGCCCGATTTCCTTGGTGCGGCGGACCGGCACACTAACGGTCAAATTCTTGTCCGAAAATTTGATCACATAGTACTGACTGAAGCCTTCAATCAGCTCCTGTTCCTGGATATCGACGATGGTACCGGCGCCGTGGGCAGGGTGAACGACATGCTCGCCGATGTCGTAGTGCATAGAAACCTCCCAAATCTTCATGAATGCTTACGCAGACAGGAAGTATACCACATGTCGTCCGTGCTGTCATATTCGTATAGTCAAAGTGGATTTGGGTCAGATTCGATGGCGAAGGCGGCTTGATCTCGTCGCGATTTCTCGGAGGGAGGCAATCGATTTTCGGCCTGCCGAGTCTCGACTGACTCCCTCCAGGAAGTCTATGCTGCTCGTTCTAGCGACTGCGGCGGCTATTCGACGGCCAATACATGGAGTTTGGCATGGGGAACCGTTTCAAATGCGCCAAAGTGCATCTTGACAGTGAAGCCGCTCTCTAGCCGCGGGTAGTCGGGAGAATGGCGGCGCGCTTGTTTGACGGCGAAGTCGACCAACTCAAGATAGCGGGCACTGTTATTTCTTTCCAGTTCTTCCGTACTGCCCACATGCTCGATCGGCACTGCAAGCCAGTGGACTTCGCTTTCCGGATGGATAGAGTTGATCAGCGCGAACCCGCGCTGCTTCGTCCCGTTCAATGATCTTTCCCGGCGCGTCGCCGCTCAAGATCGCACAGAACGGACAATCGGCCGCAGTATGAGATTGTTGCATGAGTTCCTCCTGAGATCGGGTTACTGGGCGGAAATTCCCTGCGTACGGATATCTTCGGCACCGGTTTCGTCATATCTTCTTCAAGACTTCAGAGATCGTTTGACAAAGCGGCCATCTTTAGAATGACCGATGTAGCGTCCGTTGTCCACAACCGGGCGGCCTCGTAGAAGCACCGTGCGGGGCCAACCCTGCAACTCGAATCCGGCATATGGCGTCCAGTCGACTGCCTCGTGTAGGGTGTCTACGGACAAACGTCGGCGCCGATTCGGGTCGAAGATGACAATATCCGCGTCACAGCCAGGATGCAGTCGTCCCTTCTGGTTCAGACCCATCAGCCGTGCCGGATTCGTGCAGCAGAGCTCGACCCACCGTGCCGGCGACAGACGTCCACTGCGTACGCCAAAGTGGTGAATCAATGCCAGGCGTGCCTCAATGCCCGGTACGCCGCCGGGTACGGCGACAAAATCCGGCTGCGCCTTCTCTGTCCTTGTCCAGGGACAATGGTCGGTGCTGATTACCTCCAGCACACCGTCGGCGAGTGCACGCCAGATGGCATCTTGATCAACTTGGCTGCGCAATGGCGGCGCGCACACAAACAGGTTGCCGTCCGGCCCGCCGAGATGTTCTTCTGCGCTCAGGGTTAAGTAATGGGGACAGGTTTCGCCCGCAATCTGGGTGCCGTGGGATCGCGCCTCTGCGATCGCACGCACGCCCTCTGCGCAGCCGATGTGGAAGATCAGCAACGGACAGCCCGCCATGTCGGCCAATATAGCGGCGCGCCGGATGGCCGATGCCTCAAGCCTCGATGGGCGCGTCCGTTCGTGCCAGATTGCCTCCCTATGACCGGCGGCCAACGCTGTCGCCCGCAGTTCGTCCAGGATCGGGCCGGCTTCGCTGTGCAAAACGGCGCCTGCACCGGCAGCAGCCACTGACTGGAACGCACGCAAAAGCGACACATCGTCCAGCATCATGCCGGCATAGGCCTGGTAGAGCTTAAAGGTGGCGCAGCCGGCTTCCACCATGGCCGGAACCTCCACCAATCGCTCGCGTCGCGGCAGCATGCCAGGTCGGGATGGTCATATGCAGGCTGTAGTCGACTGCAACGATCGGATCTGCTTCCGCCTGCCGCGCAGCCAGTGCCTCGGCCATGGATTCCTCGGGATTTGGCGTGACAAAGTCAATCACAGTGGTCGTGCCGCCGGATGCAGCCGCGATGGTTCCGGTGGCGAAGCTGTCGCTGCTGATGCGGCCGGCCAGCGGCATCTGCAAGTGTACGTGTTGGTCGATCGCACCGGGTAGCACATAGCAGCCGCCGGCATCGATGACTGTGGTTCCATCCAGTTGGCGGTCGACAGCGGCGATGCTCTCGCCGGCGACAGCCAAATCGGCGCGCCGCGTGCCGGAAGAGGTAATAACCAGTCCGTTTTTGATGACTAGATCGAACATCGTCTACCCGTCATATTATTCGAGCCTGTGTTGCAGAGAATGTAGAAGATAGACTTACCGTACTCTGCTACGGAGCGCCAATTGCCCACGTTGAATCTACGGCGTAACGACACGTAGCAGCGTGCTTTCCTCGATGGCAGTGATCTGGAAATCGCCCAGTGCCGCCGGCAACAGCACCCAACCGACGGCGGAGACGCTGACTGGGTCGCCGGACCAAGAAATGATCGCTTCTCCACCCAATACTGCCCAGATTTGGTAGGTCTTGCCGTTGCAGGACCCCGAGAACGCGCTGCCGGCCGGGAAAATGAGACGCTCGGTCTCGAAAAAGGCGCAATGACCGATCAACTCCCGATGCACCGCCGTTGCCGCTCAACGCAGTAGGATTCAGCGGTCTCGGCTCGACCATGGCGAAATCCAGCACGTCGAGCGCCTGTTGCACATGGATCGGGCGGGGTCGCCCCCAATCATAGATGCGGTATGTTGTGTTGCTGTTCTGCTGGATTTCCGCCACGATTGTGCCGGGACCCAGGGCATGGACGGTGCCGGCAGGAACAAAGATGACGTCACCGGTCTGGACCGGAACGTGGTGGAGCCACGGGTCGACGAGGTTGTCGGCGATTGCCCGAGCGAATGCCTCCCGGGTCACGCCTTTGCGAAAGCCGTAGATTAGCTCTGCATGCGGTTCGGCATGGAGCACGATCCACATTTCGGTCTTGCCCAGGTCGTTTTCATTAGCCAGGGCATAGGCGTCATCCGGATGTACCTGAACAGACAGCCAGCGGTTGGCATCCAGCAATTTGATGAGTAGGGGAAAGCGGCCGAGTTGGAGAAAGCGCGGATTGTGCGAACCGACGAGATCGATTCCCCAGAGAAGTTGGATTTCCAGCAGCGTCTTGCCTTTTAGCGGACCGGCGTTGACTCTGGTTGAGCCGTCCGGATGCGCCGCAATCTCCCAGCTTTCGGCCACATTGCCGTCAGGCAGCCTCCGGCCGAGCCGATCGGCAAGATTACGGCCGCCCCAGACATAATCTTTGAAGATCGGGTCGAACGTGAGCGGGTAGACAGACATGGATTACTCCTGCTGTGTGCTGTGAATCAGTACTGTCGTCTCCACCGATTTCGTGTCAATTTGGATTGTTCACAGTCCGGCTGTACTAAATTGAATCCGCCGGGAATTCTTCCGGCCGAGGCGAAGTCGCTGCGTCGGGTTGGGCGGGAGAGCCGGGTTGCCCATCCTGCGGAACCGGCGTTGTGTCGTCCTCGAGCGTGTCTGCGAATGGCGGCAGGTCGAGCATTTTGCGCCAGGCGTAGGCCCCGAGTAGCTTGATCGAGGCGATCACCGGCGCGGCCAAAATCGCGCCGAGGATGCCGGCCAGTGACGCGCCCATCAACACCGCCACCATGGTGATGAGTGGATGCAGGTCCAGCGCCTTGCCGACGATACGGGGCACAAGGACATTGTTCTCGATCTGCTGGATGACGATCATGGCGACGGCGACCGCCGCCGGCCGCCAAAGTGGGTTGAGCCCGAAGAAGGGTTCACTCTGAAAGAGCGAGACCAGGACGGCTGTCAATGTGCTGACGACCGGGCCGACAATGGGCAGAAACTCGAGCAGACCGGCCAGCAGCCCCAGCCCCAACGCGTTGTTGACGCCGAGGAGTACCAGCGTTGCAGTCACGACGCTGCCGATCACGAGCGCCAGCACCACTTGTCCGCGCAGATATGCATTCCAAATACGCGTGAAATCATCCAGCAGACGATCGGTATCCTGCCGGTAACCCGGTTGGTGGGCAAAATCGCTGATGGCGCGGCCGAACTTTGGAAAGTCGCGCGCTACATAGATCGAGAGTGCAAAGACAAGCACACTCAAACTGAGCAGGCGTATGGCAGTCTGTGCGAACCAGGCCGCGAACGATGTTCCCCGCGTTAGAAAGGGCTGGATCAGGCCGGTGATCTGATTGACGATCGCGGTTGCATCCAACTGCTCTAACGCCGTGGCGGGGTTTAGCTCGACTGTTCCAAGGGGGATGGGGATATTCATCAGACGTTCAGCCTGGGCCTGGAACAGCTCGATCGCGTTTTCGGTTAGCGTGGGCAACTGTGTGATCAGCAGCGAGACCTGTTCAACCGAAGTGAGGCCGACGAACAGTCCTCCGCCGACGACCAATCGAATCAGCAGAACATAGACGATCAGGACAGCCGTTCCGCGCGAGACTGTGATCTTGCGCTGGAAGAAGGTGATGAGTGGGTTGAGCAGATAGGCGACAATGACGGCGCTGACTACCGGCGCAATCAACGACCGAAACTGCCAGGTAGCGAGCGCCAGCAGCACGAGTGAGGCAGAAGCGATGATGGCCTTTGTGGTACGGCCCCATGGGGGAGACGAATAGCTCATGGCGCTACAGCTTCTTCAGATTCGCCATCGACGCGGCCAGCTTCTTGATGCCGACGCCGGGAAAGGCAACGGTCACCTCTTCGTCACCGCCCACAATCCGGCTTTCGATGACGGTGCCGACGCCGAAGCTAGGGTGCTCGACACTGTCACGGCGTTTAAATTGGAGGTTGGCGGTGTCCGGCGCCGTCTTGGTCTTGCGGGGTTTGCGTTCGAGCGGCTGACCTGCCGGTGACCAGTAGGTCTGTGACGTCTCTCCGCTCTGGTCACTGGGGCTGCTGCCACTCCAGTCATAGGACTGCCGCCGACCCTTGCTGTGCCGCATCCCCGCGCCGGAGCGGTGGTCGCTGGAACGACCGCCATTGCCGCCCCAATCGGTCATGCGTGTCGTAGCTCTGCCGGCGACGTCCCTGCCGGTTGACCATGCCGGAGAGCAGATCGGCCGGTATCTCGTCCAGGAAGCGGCTGGGCTCCTGGACCTCGCTGCCGCCCCACAAGCTGCGCCGAAAGGCATGCACCAGATAGAGCCGCTTCTTGGCCCGTGTGATGCCCACGTAGCAGAGCCGCCGCTCCTCCTCCATGTCCTCGGGATCGCCGCTCTCCATGCTGCGGCTGTGGGGCAGGATGCCGTCCTCCAGCCCGACCATGAAGACGACGGGATACTCGAGCCCCTTGGCCGTGTGCAGCGTCATCAGCGTGACGGCGCCGCTGCGTATCGTCCACTTGGTCGGCGTCGCTGACCAGGCTGATCTCCTCCAAAAAGAGCGAGAGTGCGGACTGTTCGGGCAAGATGCCGGCCATGCCGGGGAGGTACTGGGCGGCCACACCACGCAGTTCCTGGACGTTGGCGAAGCGGTCCTCGCCCTCGTCGGTGCCGTCGCGCAGCATGTCGACGTAGCCCGAGTCGTGCATGATGGTGTCGAGCAGATCGGCCACGCTTTCGTAGCGATTGGCTGCTCAGTTGCGTTCGACCCAGCCCTCAAGTAGGGCGGCAAAAGCCGACCAGGGCGTTCTGCGCGCGTTTGGCCAATGGCGCCGAGTAGGCGTCGTCGGGCAGTCGCGTAGCCCAGCGATTGGCTGACCGATTCCGGACCATGGTGCAGAATCTGCAACGCCGGTACTCGCCGGCATCCCATCTGCCGGCGCCCAGTCCTTGAGCGCGGCATAGGTCTTGGCGCCGATGCCACGTGCCGGCACGTTGATGATACGATCCATGGCCACGCTGTCCAGCGGATTGTGGACCAGGCGCAGAAAGGCCAGCGCGTCCTTGATCTCCTTGCGCTCGTAGAAGCGGGTGCCGCCGACCAAGCTTGTACTTCATGTTGCGCAGCACCATGGCCTCTTCCAGGGCGCGGCTCTGGGCATTGGTGCGATACATGAGGGCAAAGTCGCCGAGGCCAAAGGCGCGGCTGCCGACCAGCCGTTCGATCTCATCGCAGACGAAGGCTGCCTCTTCGATCTCGTTGTAGCCCTCGTAGACCGTGACCTCCAGCCCCTTGCCGTTGTCGGTGAAGAGCGTCTTGGGCGTACGCGACCGGTTGTTGGAGATGACGGAATTGGCCACATCCAGAATGGTCTGGGTGCTGCGGTAGTTCTGCTCCAGCAGGATGACCTTGGCGTCGGGATAGTCATCGCGGAAGCGCATCACGTTGCGATAATCCGCGCCTCGGAAGCGGTAGATGGACTGATCTTCGTCGCCCACGACGAAGAGATTGCGTTTGCTATTCGGTGGACCGGCCAAGTACGGCCAGCAATTCAAACTGCGCCGTGTTGGTGTCCTGAAATTCATCGACGAGCAGGTAAGGCCACTTCTGCTGATACTTGTGCAGCAGTCTCCAGGTTGTCGCGCAGCAGCAGCGTCGTCTTCATCAGCAGAGTCGTCGAAATCCATGGCGTTGTTGGCTCGCAGCGCCTCTTGGTAGCGCACATAGACGCGCCCGGCGATCTCTTCGAAGTAGGTCTCGGATTGGTACTCGTCGGGCGTGATCAGTTCGTTCTTGCTGCTGCTGATGCGGGCGAGACACCGCACGCGGGTTGTAGCGCTTTTCGTCCAGGTTCATCTCGCGCATGAGACGCGCGGATCAGCGCACAGCTGGTCGGCCGTGTCGTAGATGACCCAGTTGCGCTCGAAGCCGATGGCTTCGGTCTCCACACGCAGGATGCGCGCACAGATGCTGTGAAAGGTGCCGATGGTCAGGCCACCCAGACGGCTGGTTGGCCGGGCAAAGGTTCGCCGAAACGCGTCGGCCAGCAGACCTTCGACACGCTCGCGCATTTCCGGGCAGCCTTGTTGGTGAAGGTCACGGCCAGGATGTTCCACGGCGCGATGCCTGCGTCATCGATCATGTGTGCGATGCGCCGGGTCAGCACGCGCGTCTTGCCCGAACCGGGACCGGCCAGCACCAGCACGGGACCGTGGACGGCCTGAACCGCCGCAGCCTGTTGGGGGTTGAGATCGGTGTGCAGAGTCATGTTTATTCCTCTTCACCGTGTAGCAGGCGCAGATAACTTTGGTAGCGTTCCAGCCGGATCGTTCCTTCTTCGACAGCCATACGCACCGCACAGCCCGGCTCATGGTCATGGGTGCAATTGGGGAAGCGGCAGCGTTGATGAAGGGCTCCATCTCAATGAAGTAGAAGGCGATGTCGGCCGGGTCGATGTCGTAGAGCCCCAGTTCACGAATGCCGGGTGTGTCGGCCACAAAGGTGTCGTCGCCAAAGGGAAGAGCCAGGAGGGGCCGTACGTGTGGTGTGTTTGCCCTTGTTCATGAAGTCACGCAGATCGCCGGTTTCCAGGTGCAGATCGGGATGGATGACGTTGAGCAGGCTGCTCTTGCCGACACCGCTCGGACCGGTGACGACTGTGATGCGGTCGGTCAGCAGCTCTTCCAACTCGTCGATGCCTACACCGGTTTCTGCGCTGGCATAGATGACGGGATAGCCGATCTCCTCGTAGCTGGCAAAGAGGGCTCTGAGCCCGGTCGATGCCGGTCAAGTCGATTTTGTTGACACAGATGACAACGGGAACTCGGCGAACTCGGCGATGACCAGGAAGCGATCGAGCATACGCAGGTGGGGTTCCGGATTCTGAATGGAGAAGACGATCAGCGCCTGATCCGGATTGGCCAGGATGACATCCTCGGCCAACTGGTTGACGCCGGGCCGCTGGCGACTCAGGACACGCTCTTGCGTTCTTGGATCTCCTCGATCTGGCCTTCCGTATCCTCAAGCAGCGAAATCCGCACCCGATCGCCGACCGCGACGAGCGTGTCCACGGTCCGATCTTGCCGCAGTCGACGGCGCACTTCGCATAGGTAGATTTGTCCCGCGGCTTCATCGGGCGCACTGCGGTCAACCTGCACCTCGAAATGGTGGCCCAGGGCGCGAACGATGATGCCGGGCAATAAGACGTCGCCCTTCCTCTGCTTCTTGGGCCGCGCTTTGCGCTTACGCCTGGCCAGATATTCGGCATCCTCGTAGATGGAATCGGCGTACGCGATGTCGTACTCTTCGTACTCAAGTTGTTCGTCTTGATTTGGGTCTGACGCGGTCGGTTTGGTCGGCAACTATCGACTCCAAGAATGATGGGCGTGTGGGCGGCGCAAGAAGGAAGAACGCGGCAATAGACCGACGGTCGTTCCCGTTAGCAAAATATGGCTTCACGAGTGTATCAGCCTCGAGTAATGACTGTCAATCTTCACCCGACTCGAGGGAGTGTCGCAAATATTTGGGTGACTGTTGCAGCCGGCGTCGTTCTGTAGCCTGGGTGTTCACGCCTGGGCGGTCGCCGTTATCGCGACAGCTTGCGTGGCCGAAGAGCGCCCAAGGCTAAAGTAATGCTGACACAGCGACGCTGCCTGCAACCCGGCTTGTCCGATCGTCCGCAGTAGTCACCCTATCATCTGGGATGCTCCCGTCGCGTTTTGGGTACATTGACATCGTCTGCGCGACCCCCATATAATTTCTCTGTTCCCCTCCGGCAGCCTATTCATGAAGGGAAGTGGTTGAGATGACTCGCCCCAATATCCTGTTCTTGTTCAGCGATGAGCACAGCCATCGCTTCATGGGCCATGTAGCCGAATCGCAGGGCGGCGAGCCCGTCCGTACGCCGACCTTCGATCGCCTTGCCGCCCAAGGCACGGTCTTCAGCGATGCCTATTGCCAAATGTCGCTCTGTACGCCGTCGCGCATGTGTCTGTTATCCGGTCGAGAGGCGCGCGAACTGCGGCGCCTGGAACAACAATTCCGTGCTCGATCCGGCGTTGCCGACCATTCCCAAGACGTTGGCCGGTGCAGGCTACACGACCTGTCTCGTGGGCAAGATGCACTTCGGTGGTAATCTCCAGTTTGCCGGTTTTCAGCACCGGCCCTACGGCGATCTGACCGGCCGCACAGGCCATCAGTGGGAACCGCTGGCATTGCGTAACGACATGTTGGAAAGCCGTACACGCGACGCCGGCCTAACCGGCATCCCCGAGAGCAAACTACAGGACGCGGTCGTCGCTCACGAGACGGTTGCCTTTCTGCGCGAACACCGCGTTGCCCAGCCCGACCGGCCCTGGTTTCTCTGTGCCTCGTTCAGCCGCCCACATTTTCCGCTGACTGCCCCGGCCCGTCACCTTGCGCGCTACACGCCCGATCGCGTGACTGAGCCGCGCGTGCCGGCTGGCGGCGACGCCTTCAACCATCCCATGAGTGTCGGCATGCGCAGTGGTTTCAAGGTCGACCGCATCGACGGCGACGAGACCCAGCGCGCCCGTGCCGCCTATTTCGCCTGCGTCTCCTATCTGGACGAAGTGATCGGCGACCTGTTGCTGCGGCTGGAGGCAGACGGCCTGCTCGACAACACAGTTATTGTCTACGCCAGTGATCACGGTGAAATGGCCGGCGAACATGGGGTCTGGTGGAAGCAGGGGTGGTATGAGGCCTGTACACGCGTGCCGCTGATCATCTCGGCGCCGGCCCAGCGCCGCGGCGAACAGGCCGCACAGACGATTTCGACGCCGGTAGGGCTGATCGATCTGTTCCCGACACTCTGTGGCTTGGCAAACGTCACGCCGCCGGCGGATCTGGACGGCGCCGATCTGAGCGACGTTGTGTCCGGGCTCGGTTCGGCGCCGGACCGCCCAATCTTCTGCGATAACCTGAACGAGCGTTGGGGCGAGGGCACGGAATTCCGCATGATTCGCCACGGCCAGTATAAGTTTGTGCGCTTCCGGGCACACCGACCATTTCTCTTCGACCTGTCGGCCGATCCGGGCGAACAACGCAACCTGATCGGTCGCACAACGGGTGAGGCCGCGATCGCCGAGCAAGAGCTGGCCGCGTTGGCGCTACGCTCCATCGATTTCGCAGCTGCGGCCCAGGAGCGTATCGATGGCGAGCAAGAACTTCAGGCACGCTACAGACTGAACATCGACGCCAGTCTCGGCAACCAATACCTCATGCCCGGCGGCGCGTTGGTCGAGGCTGACGACACGCTCTACGACCCGGTGGTGCTCAGCGAAAATCCTGCCGAGTTGTTCGCCGATTGGCCGCAAGCCTAGACCAAAAACACTGCGGAAGCACAATTCAAGTAGGTCCGGCTGCTTGAAGATTCATCGTTCAATCCGGTAACGCGTAGGAAGCGACCCTTGCGGTCGCCCGCCGTCGGCGGGGGCAAGCCCCGCCGCTAGACCAGAATATCTTCTCAACCTTCAACCAGCCGGACGTTCTCGTTGGCTAGAGACGTCATGCCGGCAGCGGTGACCCACGGGATTCATGGTTTCAGCTGATCTGCAATTTGGCTGCAGCGCCGGCAACATCTGAAGGCCGTATGTCGCTCGCAGATATCCGGTAGAGACGCCTCAACCTCAACACCACACTTTGCCAGAAGATCACACAAATCTGCCAGCGGAAACCCCATGACCCCGGCCAGACAGCCATCCAACGTAGCAACGGGAGCAAACCCAACGTGCTGTATGGCGTACCCGCCCGCCTTGTCCAGCGGATCGCCGGTGGCGACGTAGGTGTGGATTTCGTCGTCGGTATAGGCGCGCATGGTGACCGATGTGACATTGACAATCGTGTGCCGGCGACTGTCTCGTTGGTCGAGGACACAGAGGCCCGAATAGACCTGATGCGCTTGCGCGCGCAGCAGAGCCAGCATGTGCGTCGCATCGTCGGCATCGACCGGTTTGCCGAGAAGTAGTCCATTCTGGGCCACCACCGTGTCGGCTGCCACCACAAGGCAATCGTCGAACTCGTCTCGTATGCGGTCGGCGACCGCAATTGCTTTGGCCTCGGCAAGGCGCAGAGCCAGCGCGGCAGGCTTTTCGCCGGCCAGGGGTGTCTCGTCGACTGCCCGCGACGCGCACGCTGAAGGGCAGCTTCAGATCGCGTAATAAGGCCTGGCGCCGCGGGCTTGCCGAGGCGAGCACTATCGGTGGCATACTTCGATTCATGCGGAACTCCGATTTCCGGGTGATATATCCCGAATTCTGTCAAAGCAGCTTGCTCTCTCCGGCAGATCGCGAAGTTGCACAGGATTCGGGATACCACCGATTTCCGTGCGTATCATCTGCAAACCTAGATCCCAACCGCGCAGTCGATGGCGGCTGCCTGCTTACGGCAAGGTAACGCCCTCCATTTTGCCATAGACCATCCATTCCGTCAGATGACAGGACTGATTAATCCCGTGTGTGGACAAATTCTAATCCCTATGGCAGACTGCTCCAATAACAGTGTCAATCGTTCCACTGCTCGACATTCTCACCACAGAAGGATAGGTTCCATGGGCAACGCGGCTCGTCAAACGTCATCGCCGGTGCGTCTCTTGATGGTCGGATGCGGCGGCATGGCACGCCATCATATTCGCCGCATTCTTGAACACGAGACGACCGACATTCGCATGGTTTGCGAGCCGTCAGGTCCGGCCTACGAGCTGGCGGCCGATCTGTTTGAAGAAGCCGGTCGGCAGCCGCCGCCCAACGTGCCGGATCTCGGCGCGCGTGCTGCGCGAACACGCAGACGAGTTGGATGCGGCCTTTATCATCACGCCTCATGCTCTGCATCACGACCAGGCTGAGGCCTGCCTCGAGGCAGGGCTGGATGTCCTACTGGAAAAACCCATGGTCATGAACGTCACCGAGGCCGAAAGCCTGATCCGAGACGCGCGATCGCACAGGCCGGCTGCTGGTGATCGCCTTTAACGGCAGCCTCTCACCCCAGATCCGCACAGCCGTTGACATTCTGCGCGCCGGCGAATTGGGGCAGATGCTCAACATCCATGCCACCGTCTGGCAAAATTGGCGCGAGGCGACCACGGGCAAATGGCGCCAGGTACCGGAGATTGCCGGTGGCGGCTTTATGTTTGACACGGGCGCCCATCTGCTCAACACGGTGGCCGACCTGGCCGGTGAGGACTTCGTGGAGGTGGCGGCTTGGCTCGATAACCGCGGCGCGCCGGTCGACATCACTGGCGCTGTGATGGCCAGGCTGCGCTCCGGTGTGTTCGTCACCTTGAGCGCGTGTGGCGACACCATTCGCTCCTGTGCGTCCGACGTGCGCGTCTTCTGCACCGACGGCATCTTGCGCACCGGCGTCTGGGGCGAGCGCCTGGAGATCCAGCGCGCCGGCCAGGACTCGCTCGAGCCGGTCGATGTGCCCATGTCGCGAGGCGCATGGGAGCAATTTGTGCGCGTCCGTGGAGGTCAACTCGCCAATCCTTCTCCCCCTGAAATCGGGCTGCGGATGGCGCGCCTGTGGGACGCGATCCGCGACTCGGCACGCCAGGAAGGTCGCCTGGTCAAGCTCGGGACGTGAACGCGCCGATTCTGCCTGTCGATGGTCTCTATTGAAACGGGTGTTACGGCAGACTAAAAATGGTTCGTGCGCGCCAAGCCACAGTTGACAACCGCAATGGCGTCGGTTATACTTGCCGACAACTTGAACAAATCTTTTCGTGCAAGTTGCTGGACAGCCGATTGTAGGATCGACAGCATTTTGGTGCTAGATAAAAATAATGTCATTGATTCCAGAGCTTTCCAGCATCGTAGTCAGCCTGCTTCTTAGCGAGCTTTTGGTTGTTGTACTTATCATCAACCGGAGGCTGATTGCGGTTGGAAGCGAAGCGCAGAATTAGGCGCCGAACGCACCAGGTCACTGAAGACCCTTCCCAACCGGGAAGGGTTTTTTTTATCCGAAATTTCGGCGAAGATTGTCTCTGTCAAGTCCGCATCTGTCTATGTCTGTTCCGGTAAATACGCGGATACGAAGGAGATCAGTATGACAAAGTCAGAGCGCAGACGGTCGACCTCAGCGCCTGCAGGAGGCGGAGACACCGCAGCCGATGACCGGCGCGCAGATGGTCTGGGAAGCGCTGGTGCGCGAAGGGGTGACGTGGTCTTTGGTCATCCTGGCGGCGCGATTCTGCCCACCTACGATGCCCTGTCGCCCCTTGAGGCAGAAGGCAAGATCCATCATGTGCTGGTGCGCCACGAACAGTGCGCCGCGCATATGGCCGACGGCTACGCCCGTGTGACCGGCGAGGTCGGCGTCTGTATCGCCACCAGCGGTCCCGGCGCCACCAATTTGGTGACCGGTCTGGCCACGGCGCAGATGGACAGCGTGCCCGTCGTCGCCATCACCGGCCAGGTGCCGACCAATCTTGCTGGGCACCGACGCCTTCCAGGAATCGGATGTGGTGGGCGTCACCCAGCCGGTCTGCAAGCACAACTATCTGGTCACCGACGTCAACGAACTGCCCCTCATTCTCAAAGAAGCCTTCTATATCGCCCGTGAAGGACGCCCCGGAACTGTGCTGATCGACATCTGCAAGGACGTGCAGAACGCCACCGGCCTATTCCGTTACGACTTCGAAATCGATCTGCCCGGCTTCGAGCCGTGGCCCAAGGTCGATCAGGAAGCCGTTCGTGCCGCCGCGGCTGCATCAACCGGGCCGAGCGCCCGCTGATCCTGGCCGGTCATGGCATCCAGTTGGCCGGCGTCAGCCGTGAACTGCTGGAACTGGTCGAAAAGGCCGAGATCCCGGTGGTGACCACGCTGCTGGGAACCGGCAATATTCCGGAAAGCCATCCGCTGAGCCTGGGCATGGGTGGCATGCACGGCGAGGCGTTTGCCAACCGGGCGATCCAGAACTGTGACGTGCTGATCGCCATGGGAATGCGTTTCGACGACCGCATTACGGGCCGGCTGGACCGGTTTGCCAAGCAGTCGACCATCATCCACTTTGAGCTGGATCAAGGCCGAAGTCGGCAAGAATGTGGTGCCGGATATTCCCGTGATCGGCGATCTGGGCGAAACCTTGCCGTCGCTGCTGCCGTTGATCGAGGAACGCCGGCATCAGGTCTGGATCCAGGAATTGCAAGAGTGGCGCGAGGACACCAACCAGACCGACATCATCAACTATGAAGTTGACCAATTGATTCCGCCCTATGTGATCCGCCAACTCTGGCACTCGACCAAGGATGCCAAGGACGGCGCCATTATCGTCACCGATGTGGGCCAGCATCAGATGTGGGAGTCCCAGTACTACACCCACGATCATGCCGGCCAGTTGCTGACCAGCGGCGGACTCGGGCACCATGGGCTATGCGCTGCCTGCCGCCATCGGCGCGCAGATGGCCCATCCGGATCGCATGGTCTGGGCCGTGGCCGGTGACGGCGGCTTTCAGATGACGCTTGCAGGAACTGGCCGTGCTCAAACAGGAGCACAATCTGCCGGTCAAGATCGCGATCATCAACAACGGCTTCCTGGGCATGGTGCGCCAGTGGCAGCAGCTCTTCTACGAACAAGCGCTACACCGGCACCCCCGTGGTCTCGCCCGATTTCGTCAAGCTGGCCGAGGCCTACGGCATCCCGGCGTTGATCGGTGACCAAACCGGAAGAGGTCGTGCCCGCCCTGGAACAGGCCAACGCTACACCTGGTCCCTTTCTCATCGACTTCCGGGTCAAGGAAGAGGTCAACGTCTATCCCATGGTCGCCCCTGGCGCGGCGGTCGACGAGCTGATTCGCCGTCCCAAACCGATGGTGGTGCAGGGATACAGCGGTGTAGAGCCGAGCTGGTAAATCCGGGGGTCAACCACTGACCTATCTTCCGGATATGACGGGGCTGCGGGCGAAGCCTTGCGGTCGCCCACTGCCCGCAGCCGGCAGGTGCAGGATCTGCCTCAAACAGACTGATGAAGATACTATCTGAGCGCAAAAGGACACAATCTCATGAAATACACCCTTGTCGCCTGGATGCGCGACAAACCCGGCGTGCTTGAACCGGGTGTCCGGTATGTTGCGCAGGCGCAATTTCAACATCGACAGTCTGCAGGTGGGCCACAGCGAGACACCCGGCATCAGCCGCATGACCTTTGTCGTTGACGGCAATGAGCATATGGTCGATCAGGTCATCAAACAGCTACGCAAGGTTGTGGATGTCACCCGTGTGGACGACATCACCGACAGACCCAGTGTCGTTCGCGAGATGGCGCTGATCCGGGTGCACACCAACCGCCGAGACCCGGTCGGAGATCGTGCAGATGGTGCAGATCTATCGCGGCGAAATCGTCGATGTGGCCATGGACAGCATGGTCGTCCAGATTGTCGGCTCGCGAAGATCGGGTCGACTCGCTCATCGAACTGCTGACCAAGTTCGGCATCGTCGAGATGGTGCGCACCGGGCGGGTCGCGCTGGTCCGCGGCAGCTACCGAGCGCCGTGCTCGTCGCTCGACTGCGGTCTGGCGGGCCGTCGCCAACGGCCATCATTCCGATGACGAACGCCTGCGGACGGGTGGAGTGTAGGCAGAACGGACTCGGATGACGGAATGGCGAATGATACAATTTGGGTTCGTGAGCTGCGCGGCAATGTCTCCGGAGCGTCGAAGTCACTACTCAAATCTATTGTCGCTTTTCGATTTACCGGGCATGGCCTTGCGTCTGCCCGCTGCGGGCGACCGCAACGGGCCGTTCCAGCAAACCGAAACGACACAATGCAATCATCCAAGGAAGCAAACGAAACTCATGGCAAAAATCTATTACGAGAAGAGCGCAGAGCTTGACTCAGCTCAAGGGCAAGAAGATCGCAATCATCGGGTACGGCAGTCAGGGCCATGCCCATGCGCTGAATCTGCAGGACAGCGGGCTGGACGTGCGCGTCGGCCTGCATGCTGGCAGCAAGAGCAAGGCCAAGGCCGAGGCCGACGGGCTGCGTGTGCTCAGCAACGCCGATGCGGCCGCTGAAGCGGACATGATCATGTTGCTGCTGCCGGATCCGATCCAGGCCAGCGTCTATGAAGAGCGACATCGCGCCCAATTTGAAGGCCGGCGACACGCTGATGTTTGCCCATGGCTTCAACATCCGCTACGGCTTCATCTCGCCGCCGGAGAACGTTGATGTGACCATGGTTGCGCCCAAGGCGCCCGGCCATCGGGTGCGCGAGGTCTTCAAGGAAGGCTCCGGCGTGCCGGCGCTGGTCGCCATCCACCAGGACGCCAGCGGCAATGCGCTCTGGACAACGCGCTGGCCTACGCCAAGGGCATGGGGTGCACCCGCGCCGGCGTCCTGGAGACGACCTTCGCCGAAGAGACCGAAACCGACCTCTTCGGCGAGCAGACCGTGCTCTGCGGCGGCGCCAGCGAGTTGGTCAAGGCCGGCTTCCAGACGTCTGGTCGAGGCCGGCTACCAGCCCGAGATCGCCTATTTCGAGTGTCTGCACGAACTCAAGCTCATCGTGGATCTCGATGTACGAGGGCGGCCTGAGCTACATGCGCTACAGCGTCAGCGACACGGCCGAATGGGGCGACTACAAGAGCGGCCCGCGTATCGTCACCGACGAGACCCGCGCCACCATGAAGCAGATCCTGGCCGAGATTCAGTCCGGCGCCTTCGCCGAGGAGTGGATGGACGAGTACCACGGCGGCGCCAAGAACGCTGCTCACCACCCGGACCGCGAGCAGGATCTGCAGCTCGAAGCAGGTGGGCAAGGGCTTGCGCCGCATGATGACTTTCCTGGACGCCAAAGAGGTGTAGCGACTCGGCGTAATAGGGCCACGGTAATTTGTCGTTTCTACTCGAGTGGTGCGGCCCTATTTACCGCCGTCGCATCTACGGCGTCACGCCCTACTGAATTTGTTACGTGAATTCTCTGCAGAATCGGGACTCCTGCCCATGCCAACGGTCGGAGTCACGGATAGATCGACACCACCGGTCAAGGCGCATCCTATGCCTACAATCATTGCAACTCTAGGCCCGGCCTGCGCGGCGCGGACACGCTGACCGACATGATCAAGGCCGGGATGTAGCTTGGCCCGGATGAATTTCACCCATGGCGACTATGCGTTTCATACGCAAGATGGCAGGATCTGGTGCGAACGGCGTCGCGCGTGTATGGGCAAAACCAGTGGCGCTGCTGGCCGATCTCCAGGGTGCCAAAGTGCGTCTGGGCTGGCTCGATCAGGAGGTGACCGTCGCCGGCGGCCGTCAGGTCGTTCTGGTCGGCATGGACGTCGACGTTCGTCGTCGACCCGGCAGCGTCGAAGCCAATGCGGTTATTCTGCCGGTCGATTTTGACCTGGCGCCCCATGTGAAGGCGGCGGCGCCATCCTGATCGACGACGGCAATATCGAACTCGAGATCGAAGAGGTCGCCGACGGCCATGTGCACTGCCGGGTGACTCCACGGCGGCTTGATCAAGCCTCGCAAGGGCGTCAACGTACCCTACACAACACTGCCCATTCCGGCACTGACCGACAAGGACCGCGCCGATGCTGCCTTCGCCGTCGATTTGCAGGTCGACTGGATCGCGTTGAGCTTTGCCGGCTCAGCTGCCGATGTGGATGAACTTCGCAGCCTCATCGTGCGCAGTCGACCCCAGGGCAACATGCCGCGGATCATGGCCAAGATCGAACGCCCGGACGGCGTCGAGAACCTGCGTTCGATCATCGAGGCTAGCGACGGTGTCATGGTGGCGCGGGGCGACCTGGCGCTGGAAACCAGCCCCTGGCAGTTGCCCCTGTTACAGAAACAGATCGTGCGCGCTTGTCGCAGCGCCAGATAAGCCGGTCGCGGTGGCTACACAGATGCTTGAGAGCATGATCCACAACCACCGGCCCACCCGTGCCGAGGTCAGCGATGTGGCCAATGCCCTGATCGACGGCGCAGATGCAGTCATGTTGAGCGCGGAAACCGCGGTCGGCAGCTATCCGGTGCAGGCTGTCCGTACCATGGCGGTAATTGGGCAAGGCGTCGCACCCTCGCTGGGCTATCGGTGCGGCAGCGGGACGTTCAGCACCGCGATCGCGGGCGAACGCGCGGCCGGTCAGCAATTGGTGGCCCGTCGGCGCCAGCAATTCGTGCTATAGTCCGGCCGCACGATGATTACGCTGGTTTGTACGGCGGGTGGCAGTAGCAATCGACATAACTCTTGGAAAGGGGGTGATGGCCTTGGAAGATGGTCTTGGTGATCTTCTGACCGATCGACGAAAAGTTTCGACGACAGTCGACGAATCGCCTTCGACTGTACGACGCCCAACGTTAACCCTTGTGTCCACCCCTTCAGGAGGAGCAGAATACGATGACCGCAAAGATGAGCAACGAGGAACACGGCAGTGACAGTCAGCCCGACGCTATGGGAAGCGCCGACGATTCTGTTGTCGACGTCAATCAATACGCGATTGAGGACATGCGATCGTACGCACGTGAGATCGCACACGGCGACACTGTCGTTGTTTTCGATACCACATTGCGCGACGGTGAACAGAGCCCCGGCGCCACGCTGAATACCCAGGAAAAATTGGAGATCGCCAAACAACTGGCTCGCCTCGGTGTCGATATCATGGAAGCGGGCTTCCCCGCTGCAAGTCCGGGCGACCTGGAGGCGGTCAAGCTTGTTGCCGACACGGTTGGGCGCGAAGTACGCCTGGATCGAGACGGCAACCCTACGGCGCCGCCCAGCATTGCAGGGCTGGCCCGGGCCAACAAGAATGACATCGACAAGGCTTGGGAAGCCGTGCAGGGCGCAGTCCGCCCGCGAATACATACCTTTCTGGCCACCAGCGATATCCACATGGACCGCCAAGCTCAAGATGTCGCGCGACGACGTGCTGGAAACGGTCGGCGACATGGTCCAGTACGCGGCTACGTTGTGCCGAGACGTGGAATTCAGCCCGGAAGATGCCGGCCGCAGCGACCCCGATTTCTTGGTTCGGGTGCTGGAGGTGGCCATCAAGGCCGGCGCCACCACACTCAATATTCCCGACACGGTTGGCTACACGACGCCGGAGGAATTTGGCGGTCTGATCAAATACTTGCGCGAAAACGTTCCCGGCGGCAAGGATGTCATCTTCAGCGTCCACTGTCACAACGACCTGGGGTTGGCCACTGCCAATACCCTGGCCGGTGTCAGCAACGGGGCGCGCCAGGTCGAGGTGACCGTCAACGGCATCGGCGAGCGCGCGGGCAATACGAGCCTGGAAGAGTCGGTGATGGCGCTGCACGTGCGAACGCCGATCTACGGTTTGACCACCAACATCGTCACCCATGAGATCCACCGGGCCAGCGATATGGTGAGCCGCTACACCGGAATGGTGATCCAGCCCAACAAGGCAATCGTCGGGGCCAACGCCTTCGCACATGAAGCGGGCATTCACCAGGACGGTATGCTCAAGGACAAGCGCACCTATGAGATCATGGACGCGTCCACCATCGGGCTGAACCAGAGCAAGCTCGTCCTGGGCAAGCACAGCGGCCGCCACGCGCTGCGTCGCCGTCTGGAAGAGATGGGGTTCCACTTGAGCCGCGAAGATCTCAATGACGTATTTCACCGCTTCAAAGATCTGGCCGACAAGAAGAAGACTGTCACCGACGCCGATCTGGAAGCGCTGGTCGGCGATGAGATCTACCAGCCGGTGGAGACGTGGGAACTGCTGACGGTGCAGGTCCAGTGCGGCACCGGCATGATTCCGACGGCCGTCGTGTCGGTGCGCAACCGCGAGACGGGGGAGATCAAGACCGACGCCGGTTTCGGCACGGGACCCGTAGACGCGATCTACCAGGGTATCAACCGTGTGGTCGGGGTGCGAAACAATTTGGTCGAGTTTCTCGTACAGGCTGTGACGGAGGGCATCGACGCCAACGGCGACGTGACCATTCGTATCGAGGTGCCCGACGGCAGCCTGGGCTACAAGGAGACTGCCCAGGGCCGGCTGCGCCGCCGCCTCTTCAGCGGGCGCGGCGTCGACACCGATATTATCGTTGCCAGCGCCAAGGCCTATTTGCAGGCGCTGAACAAGGCGCTGGCAGCCCGAGAGGGGGAAAGCGCGGCGGTCAGTATTGCCGCCGACGATCCTGTTCCAGCCTGATCGCCGTTCTGCTACTCGAATTCGACCTGACAGGTGCGGGGCGCTGGCTGGAACGGAGGCTATCGCCCCGCATTTGTATTGAGTTGCCGGGCTGGAACGGGAAAGCGATTTGCACTTTTTCTCAGCCACAGATGGACGCAGATAGACACGGATGGTCTGTTGGCATCTGTGTGAATGTGTGTCCATCTGTGGCAAATTGAAATCTGCAAAGGTAGTGGGGAAAGGATGATTGAAGCGTCACGTAACCACTGCGGACAATCGCTTGCGCCAAGCGGGCGGCATGGTCGCGCGCCTGGCCTCGCAACGATATGCCGCCCGCAGAGGTGCCGCCCACCTGCCGTTCTTTCCACATTGGCTTGGGGTTTTGATTCTCGCCTGTTTGCTGCTGACCGCCACTGCACCGGTACGTGCCGCCCCTGCCAAGCAGAGCCAAAGTGATGCCCTGGCCGCCTGTGAGGCGCTGACCGAATCCGCGGTTCGCGATGAGCTGAACCGCATTTCACAGTCAATCTTCAGCGGTGCAGATGCCACCGCGGATCTGACGACCATTGTCGAGCGCCAGTGGATTGCACTCGATCTGGACTCGACTGTCGACGATGCGGTCGCCGAGGCCGTCATCCAGGTGCAGGGCAACGAACAGATCATCGACACGATTCTCTCCGGATGGTCGCCGGCCAAGGCTGAAGAACTGACCTCAGCGGTGGCCACGGCTGCCTTTTCCAGCGAAACCATGCGCAAAAGCCTGGACGAACTGGCCGACGCGATCGCAGCGGATATTGAAGGTCAAATCGGCGAATTGGCGGCCGAGAGCACCACCCGCAACCTGGCTTGTCTTCAGCAGTTCATCGAGCAACACTATTCGGACGCGGTGCTTAGCGCATTTCAGGGGACCATCCGCGCCGATGGCGTCGACTTTGCCGATTCTCCCGGCCAAGGGCTTGACGCCGGCATCATGACGGTGCTCGAGCAGCACAAGCCTGCCATCGGTGGCATCGGCGTGATCATCGCTGCACAGATCTCGCGCAAAGTCTTGCTGCGTATGGGGCGTTCAGTTTCCCGACGGTTGGCCGGTCGGGTAGCAACCAGGTTGCTCGGCCGTGTCGGCGCGACCGTCATTCCATTGGCCGGATGGATCATCGGCGGCGGTCTGATCGCCTACGATCTCATGGAAAGCCTGGACGGCGCGCTGCCGCAGATCGAACAGTCGCTGACCACACCCGACGTCAAGGAGGCCATCCGCGCCGAAATCGTGCGATCCATCGAACCCGAACTGCGGCGCGAATTGCCCGAACTGGCGCGTGACGTCGCCAACGATCTCTACACGGAGTGGCTTGATTTCAAACGCCAGTATCGTCAAGTGCTGGAACTGGCCGAGCGCGACGCCGACTTCGCCCTGCTACTGTCGACCACAGACAATCTCCCGGGTCTTGCCGACCTGCTGGACGCTGCGTTGACGACCCTGGGCGTTGATGGTGCGGCAATCGCGTTGCGAGACGGATCATTTGCGCAAATGGCTGCTCTGCCTGCACCCGGCGCAGCTATCCTGCGCGACACGGGTTCACCCGCGACAGTGCTGGCCTGGCAGGCGGCGGCCGGTTCTCGACTGGCTGATGTCGCTGACCTGCAGCTTCACATGAGCAGCGACGCGACCGACTGGTCCCCAGAGCTATTGGCACAACTCCTGACGCTGCAAGACCGCACGGCCGCGCACAAACTTGCCGCGGTTGAACCCGCCGCCTTGGCCGGGCTGTTTGCCGTTTCATCAAGGAGCCTGACTGAACTGGCGACGCGCTTTCCTATCGATCAACTTGTGGCGCTGGGCCACCTGTTGTCCGGGCTGGATGAGCCTCGTCGAAACGAACTGGTGACGGCGCTGCTGAACAACCCTACGGCTGCCGAAACCCTGACACGCGGCAGTGGAACGGCGTTGCTCTCCGCGCGTAGCATTGCCGGCGCAGTTGCGTTTTTGTCGACGCCGGCCGACGCCGTCAGCTACGGATCGGATCTGTTGAGCCTGGGGCGGGGTGCAATCTCCTACCGTCTGTTTGCGGCAAAATATGGGACGTTGGTCGCCTTGACGACAGTCCTGGTTCCGCTGCTGATTGTTTTCGGAGTCGCCTACTCACTGGCAACGGTGGTTGTGCGACCCATTCGCGGATTGGCGCGGCTCTTTTCTCGGCGGGAACGCTAACTCTATGTCTGATGAGCGTGCCAAGCCCCTACTGATTGCGCTGGACACCTTGCCGGACGGTCGGGTCGAAATCGGTGAGCTGTTGACCGTCGTTGTGATCAAAGCGGCCAACGTCGTGCGCGACATCCGTGAAAACATTCGCAATCTGACTGGCGGCAGAATGGGCCATTATGAACAGTTGGTCCAAGATGCAGTCGACGTCGCGCTTCACGATCTGGAGCAGAAGGCTGTCACAAAGGGCTATGACGGTGTGGTCGGCATCAAGATTGCCAATCCGCAGGTGGTCGACGGCGGCGTCGAAATCATCGTCTACGGAAACGGCTATCGTTATGTGCCATAGTGCGGTGGCTGTGGACCACAACGTATGTCAATGAAGCGATCCGCCAGGGCAGGCTCTGTCCGTTGGCACACCGTGGGACGTACACTCGGCTCGGTGGGCAGACCAGGGTGGCGATTCCGTCTTTTGCTCACGATTCTGCTGACAGTGCTGTTGCCGGCGCCGGCCGGCGCCCAGAGTAGCTATACCTATGAAGAATGCAGCCGAATGCAGTCGGACGATCTGCACGGCGAGATGCAACTGTTGGCACGCACCGTCCTGCGCGATGAGGCGCTCGGGATCGATATTCGTGCGGTTGTAGATCGCCAGTGGGATGCCGGTCGACTTGATGAGGTGCTGGATCGTGAAGTAAACACAGCAATCGCCCAGTTGATGCTGGAAAAGCCCTACTGGGAGCGCTTCTGGTCGGGCTGGTCCGCGGCCAAGGCCGAAGAGTTCAGCGGAGTCGTTGCCGAACGTGCACTCAACTCCACCGCGATGCGGGAGGCCTTGGACGACCTCTCCGTGGGCATTGCCGGGGAACTGGCTGCAGAAGTGCAGTCGATCTCGGCCAAGTCCGCCTCCTCCACCTTGCTCTGTATGCAGGCCTATGTGGGCGATCAGTTTTCGGCGACACTGTTCGAACTCTTCGTACAGGAGGTCAGTGCACAGCTGGGAACAGTCGACACCGCGGATCTCGGCTCAGACACGGACTTTTCAGCAGTGATTGCGCACAACAAGGCGTTGACCGGCGCCACCGTCATCGTCGTCTCGCAGGTTGTCCGCTCCATCAGCGTACAGCTTGGGAAGCGGATTGCCGGCCGGGTCGCGGGGCGGGTTGCCGGGCGCGTATTGGGCCGGCTCGGCTCATCCTTGATCCCTGTGGCCGGCTGGGTGATTGGCGGATCATTGATTCTATGGGATCTGTGGGAAGGTGGGCAGGGCGCACTGCCCCAGATTCGAGATGCGCTCCAGGGCTCGGAACTGAAAGAGACCATGCGCCAGGAAGTGGCATTGGCGGTCTCCGAAGGATTGGACGAACAGCTCGACGACATCGCTGCGGCCCTGGCCGAAGCCCTGGTCGCAGACTGGGGTGATTTTTGCGCACGTCACCCCTATCTCTGCGACCTTCCGGCGGAGAGCGACGGTTTCCGCGCCGTTCTTGATGCGACACCGGTGGACCAACTCAACCGGCTGTCCACACTGGTCCGCGTCTACGTCGAGCATGGGAACCGCAATCGACTGGATGCTGACTTGCTATCGGGAAGATTTGAGCGTTTGTTCGCGCTGCAGCCCGGCGGGTTAGCCATCCTCACGGCCACGGAATCGCCCGAGACAACGCTGGCTTGGGCTGAACTGGCGCCGGCACAGCTCGAAGAGATCTTCGCATGGGGCGTGTATGAACACTTCGTTCCGGACGGGGTGGATGTCGTAGGACTCGCTACCCTACTGGCGCTGGAGGACGCCGATCTGGTCAAGAGGCTCGGCAACATGGCGGAACAGGAGCGCAACCAGTTGCTGCGCCTGCCGCAACCTGCCCTGGAATCGGTCCTGGCCGACTTTACCGACCGCGAGATCGCCGGAATTGTCTCTGTGGCCAACGACCAATCGTTGTCGCTGGAAAGCGTCATTGAGGGCCTTCGTAGTGGCGAAAGTGCGCCCATTGCATTGCAGGATACAGACCAATTTGGCGCACAGACGAGCACAGCGGTGAACGAGGAATTCCCCGCTGTCGTTGAGACGCCGGCGCAGACGTGGATGCGGGAAAATAGTGTTATTGTCGCGGCTACACTTCTTGCACTTTTTCTGGTATTATTCATAATAGTTACTGTGGCCTACGACAGTGTAAAACGAAGGCGAAAGAGATAGGTCCGGTACCTTCTGGCATATAAAGCGCGACGGAAATTCCGGTCCCTCCACCTCTGGTGGAACAGGTCGGTGGATTTCTGTAGGGAATTGCCTGGTGCCCCTGTGCGGCGGGGCATTTTTTCGCTGGTCCCCACACCATCTTAGTTTGCGGTTGTGAAACCGTTCACACCCGACTACCGGAACAAATTGCGGATAATCTTACCGCTCTCCACCCTTCAACGTGGAAGGAGCTTGGTCGACGTTGACTTGTGCCGACTTAGAATCGCGACGCGACCAGCATGTTGTATCTTCTCAATATTGCGCGGCAGGGCAGATCTTGACCCCATTGGCGGCGGCAAGTACATGCCCTTGCCGCGTCGGGACGATATATCCGTTCTTGATAGAAAAGAGGGTCTCACGTTGAAGGAGCAGAAACTACCCCGGTTAAACCATCGAATTGATCTATATGGCGACGCTGCCGGTGAAGAAGCCATCGGCGGCAGCGGATTGCCCCATAAGCAGGGCTTGTACGATCCTGCGTTTGAACATGACGCCTGCGGCATTGGATTTGTGGCGCATGTCGAAGGCCGACGCAATCATCGCGTCTTGCAGATGGCGTTGGAAGCGTTACGCAATCATGCCCATCGCGGTGCGTTGGCCGATGACAGGAAGACCGGCGATGGGGCAGGTATTCTGACTCAATTGCCGTATGAGTTCTTCAACCGCGAGCTGCGGAGGATGGGTGTCGAACCACCGCCGCCGGCCGATATGGCAGTGGGTCAACTCTTCTTGAATCGTCAGAACGGGGAAGATCGCGCGATGGCACGCGAGATCGTCCGCCAGGTATTGGGCGAATTGAAGCTTGAGGTGTTGACCTTTCGCTCGGTGCCCGTCATCGAAGCTGCGTTGGGCCGCCGGGCGGAACAATCGCGCCCGTGGATGGCGCAGGTGATCGTCAAACGTACGGAGGCGGCGTGTGAAGCCGGCGAACCATTCGAACGATTGCTCTACTCCGCCCGCAAGCGAATATCGAGACGTGCCCGCGAGGCCGGCGTCCAGCGTCTGTACACGTCCAGTTTGAGCAGCCGTACGATTGTCTACAAAGGCTTGGTGCTGGCCGAGGAGCTGGCCCATTTCTATCCGGATTTGAGCGATCCCGATTTTCAGACTGCAATTGCGGTCTTTCATCAGCGTTACAGCACAAACACCTTTCCCACATGGGAACGTGCACAGCCGTTCCGTATACTGTGTCACAACGGCGAGATCAACACGTTGCAGGGCAATGTCAACTGGATGTTGGCCCGGCAGCATGACCTGGTGAGTCCGTATTGGGATGATCCTGCCGATGAGTTGAAACCGATCATTGCGCAGGAAAGCAGCGACAGCGGCAAGCTCGACAATGTGATGGAGCTATTGGTGCGTGGCGGTCGCGACGTGCGCCATGCGGCCATGATGATGGTGCCTGAGGCGTGGGAACGACTTCCCGCCGGCGAGAGCACACCGGAACGCCGATCGTTTTACCAATATCATGCCGCGCTGATGGAACCGTGGGATGGCCCGGCGGCGGTCACCTACACTGACGGACGTGTGGTCGGCACCATTTTGGATCGCAACGGCCTGCGTCCGGCGCGCTATGTCGTGCTCGACAACGGCTATGTGATTAGTGCCAGTGAAACCGGATCGGTGGCCTACGATGAAGCACGTGTGATCAAGAAAGGGCGCGTCGGACCCGGCCAGATATTCTGTGTCGACACCGGGCGCGGCCTGGTCATGGACGACGAAGTGATCACGCAGCGCTTTGCCGGCCGCCAACCGTACGACGTCTGGCTGCGCGAGAACCTGGTCAAACTGGACGAGGTGATCGCAGAGCGGCCCGACCTTGCTCTACTGGCAGAACCGGCCGGTGATCACGAGAGCAATGGCCGCAACGGCTATGTCCGTGGCCGTGGGAACAACGGTGGCCGGAAGAAGAACGGCAACGGACACCGGAAGTCAGCGGTGGGCGTCAGCGCTCCATTGAGCAATCGACAGGGCGCGTTCGGCTATACCAGCGAAGAGATCATCGTCGTTTTGCGGCCGATGTTGAGCGACGCCAAGGAGCCGGTGGGCGCCATGGGTGACGATACCCCGGCGGCTGCAATGAGCCGGTTGCCGCGGCCGCTCTTCCACTACATCAAACAGCGCTTCGCTGAAGTCACGAATCCACCCATCGATCCCCTGCGCGAAGAGATGGTCATGAGCTTGCGTATGTTGTTGGGGCGGCGCAGCAATTTGTTGACCGAAGCGCCCGAAGCGACCCGCCTAATTGAACTGGCATCGCCTGTGCTGTTGCCTAAACAGATGGCCGGTCTGCAACGACTGGCGATACCGGACTTTAAGGTCGGTGTGGTTGACGCCACATGGCTTGTGCCTGCCGACGCCGGCGACGCAGGACAGGCGCTTCAGGCCGCCGTCGATCGGCTCTGTCGCGACGCGGAGGATGCTGTCCGTGCCGGCGTGAGCATCTTGATCGTCAGCGATGAGAAAGCCGGCGTGCATACGCTGCCGATTCCTTCCCGATCGGCGACGGGGGCTGTGCATCACCACCTGATTCGCCGGGGCATTCGGATGCATACGAGCCTGATCTGCGCCAGTGGTGAGCCGCGGGAAGTGCACCACTTCGCCGCCCTGATCGGGTACGGCGCCAACGCAGTTTACCCCTATCTGATCTACGAGACCATCGACCACATGGCCGCAGAAGACCGCAAGCTGGCGGACTATTCTGCCGCCGCCCTGCGCACAAATTTCTCGAAAGCCATCGATAAGGGATTGCTCAAGATTATGAGCAAGATGGGGATCAGCACCGTTGACAGCTATTGCGGTGCGCAGATCTTCGAGGCACTGGGGATCGGGCCTGAATTGCTCGATGTCGCGTTCGCGGGCACGCCCAGTGTTGTCGGGGGCATCGGTTTTGCCGGCGTCGCCGAAGACGTACTTGCCTGGCATAACTTCGGCTATCCCGACCGCTGGACAGACGAGACGGTCAAACTGGTGACGTGGGGCATCTATAAGTCGCGGCGTGGCGGTGAGGTGCACCAATGGAGTCCACAGGTCGTGCACGCGCTGACGGAGACCGTACGCGCCGAAGACGATGAAAAGAGCCTGGTTGCGTATAAAGCGTATACCGCCCTGGTGGACAACATGAAGCTGGCGCCGCGCCATCTTCTCGACTTTCGTCGCAGCCGCCCGCCGGTGCCGCTCGAGCAGGTCGAGCCGACGGAGCGAATCCTGCGGCGCTTCAGCACCGCGGCCATGAGCCATGGGGCGTTGGGCGCCGAAGCTCACCAGGTGCTGGCGATTGCCATGAACCGGATCGGCGGCATGAGCAACAGCGGCGAGGGCGGCGAGGCCAAGGATCGCTACTTCACCGAGCGCGCCAGCAAGATCAAACAAGTCGCATCCGGCCGCTTCGGCGTCACCCCCGAATACCTGATGAGTGCCGAAGAACTGCAGATCAAGATGGCCCAGGGTTCGAAACCGGGTGAAGGTGGGCAATTGCCCGGACACAAGGTCACGGCCGAGATTGCCGTTCTGCGCCACAGCACCGAAGGCGTGGCGCTGATCAGCCCGCCGCCACATCATGACATCTACAGTATCGAGGACCTGGCGCAGTTGATCTTCGATCTCAAGACCGTGAACCCCAATGCCAAGGTCAGTGTCAAGCTGGTATCGGAGGTTGGGGTCGGCACCATTGCCGCCGGCGTCGTCAAGGGCTTTGCCGATGTGGTTCACCTGAGTGGCGCCAGCGGCGGCACCGGCGCCAGTCCATTAAGCAGTGTGAAGAATGCCGGCTTGCCCTGGGAAATTGGGCTGGCGGAGACCCATCAGACGTTACTGGCCAATGGGTTGCGCACCCGTGTCACCTTGCGTACCGACGGGGGGCTCGCCTCCGGGCGTGATGTCGTCATGGCAGCCATGTTGGGGGCCGACGAGTTCAGCTTCGGCACCAGCGCCATGATCGCCGAGGGCTGCATCATGGCGCGCGTCTGCCACAAAAATACCTGTCCGGTCGGTGTGGCGACCCAGGATCCCGAACTGCGGGCTAAGTTTGACGGCACGCCGGAAATGGTTGTGCGCTTTCTGACCAATGTGGCTGAAGACGTGCGAGGAATTCTGGCCCAACTGGGTTTCCGCAGCCTGGACGAAGTTGTGGGTCATCCGGAAATGTTGGAACAGATCTGTTTCGGACGGGACGCAGGCTTCATGGACCTGTCGCCGCTGCTCTATGTTCCGGATACAGGCAGCGCGCGGCGCAACGTGCTGCCGCGTAACGAAGTGATTGCCGACGAGACAGTCGGTGACCGCATCGTGGAGCAAGTGTTGGCCGGGCTACAGGCCAATCCTGATGCACCGATCCGGCTCGCCCATCGTATTTCGAATACCGAGCGCACGGTCGGTGCTCGACTCTCCGGCCAGCTTGCGCTGCGCTACGGCGACCAAGGGCTGGGCGAGGGCCATATCAGAATTCTATTTACAGGTACGGCCGGCCAGAGCTTTGGCGCCTTCGGAATCAGTGGCCTGCATTTGGAATTGATGGGCGACGCCAACGACTACGTCGGCAAGGGGCTTGGCGGCGGTGAGATCGTCATCTTCCCCCATGAGGATGCGCGTTTTGTGCCGCACCAAAACGTCATCATCGGCAATACTGCACTCTACGGCGCGACCGGCGGCAAGCTTTTCGCGGCCGGCGTCGCCGGCGAACGGTTCGCAGTTCGCAACAGCGGCGCCATTGCCGTCGTCGAGGGGGCAGGCGCGCATTGCTGCGAGTATATGACCGGCGGTATCGTCGTCGTGCTGGGTGACACGGGCCGCAATTTCGGCGCCGGCATGACCGGAGGCCAGGCCTTTGTGTTCGATGAGGACGAAAAATTCGAGCGGCGGTATAATGCGGAGTTGATTTCGATCCGGCGTCTACAGGCGACTGAGCACGAGGCCGTCCTACGTGATCTCATCGAAAGACATCTGGAGAAGACCGGTTCGCAACATGCGCGCCAGATTCTCGGCGATTGGCAGGCCCAGCGCCGGTTTTTCTGGCATGTCATGCCCAAAGAGAATGTTGTTACCATCGAATCGGCCACCGAGGGATCTGGTGAAGTCGCGTCGGATGATGCGGCGAAACCGGCTCCATTATCCTGAACCAAGCGATCGTCCGTAAATTAGCTCTCGAACATGACCTCCCGGAGGTCATGTTCGGATGAGCGCTAAGTCCGACTGTATCCATTTGAAAACTCAATACCGGAGGAGACAAGTTGAGCGGCAAGACTCTATTCGAGAAGGTGTGGGACGCACATGTCGTTTCGCAGGACGAGGGCGCTCCTGCCGTCCTCTATATCGACGCCCACCTCGTCCATGAAGTGACATCTCCGCAGGCGTTCAACACGCTGCGTGAACGCGGTCTAGCGGTGCGTCGACCCGACCGCACCTTCGCGACCATGGACCATGCGATTCCCACGCGCCAGGATGTCGGCATCGAGTTGTGGCCGGCGGATGCCGCGATTCAGGTGCGCGCGTTGCGCCAGAATTGTGAGGATTTCGGTATCACGCTCTGGGATATTGACGGCGACGTGCAGGGCATTGTCCATGTCGTCGGTCCGGAAATGGGCGTGACCCAACCCGGCATGACCATTGTCTGCGGCGACAGCCATACCAGTACCCACGGCGCGTTCGGTGCGCTTGCCTTCGGCATCGGCACCAGCGAAGTGGGGCATGTGCTGGCCACCCAATGTCTGCTGCAAATGAAGCCCAAGACCTTTGCCGTCAACGTCGAAGGCGAGCTGGGTTTCGGCGTTACGGCCAAAGACATCATTCTCGCCATCATCGCCAAGAACGGCGCCGGTGGTGGCGCAGGCTATGTCTTCGAGTATCGAGGCAGCGCGATTCGGCGCTTGACCATGGCCAATCGAATGACCATCTGCAACATGAGCATCGAGGGTGGCGCGCGGGCCGGCATGATCGCACCGGATGACAAGACCTTTGACTATATTCAGGGCCGTCCCTTTGCGCCCAAGGACGAGACATGGGACCGAGCCGTCGCCTACTGGAGAACACTGGTCACAGATGACGATGCCCAATTCGACCGTGAGCTTTTTCTGGATGCCGATGCACTGGCGCCTATGGTCACCTACGGCACCAACCCGGGGCAGGGCATCCCGGTGACCGGCCACGTGCCCACGGTCGACGAACTGGACGACCCGGCGGAACGTCGCAGTCTGCTGAGCGCCCTGGACTACATGGGGCTAAAACAAGGCCAGCCCATGGAGGGCCAGAAGGTCGACGTCGTCTTTATCGGATCGTGCACCAATAGCCGGATTGAAGATCTGCGCGAGGCTGCCGCTGTGGTCAAGGGACGGAAGGTCGCCGATGACGTCTGGGGTATCGTGGTGCCGGGGTCCAAGGCCATCAAGACGCAGGCCGAGAGCGAGGGTCTGGATCGCGTCTTCAGTGAAGCCGGCTTTGAATGGCGCGGGGCCGGCTGCAGCATGTGTCTCGCCATGAACGACGACAAAGCCGGTGCGGGCAAGTACGTGGCCAGCACCAGCAATCGCAATTTTCAGGGCAGACAGGGTCCCGGAGCGCGTAGCTTTCTGATGAGCCCGATCATGGCAGCCGCGGCGGCCGTCAACGGTCAAGTAGTCGACGTGCGCGAGTCTCTGTTGAAACCAGTGGACGTATAGGAGCAAAAGGTGCAACCGTTCAACAATCACACTTCTTCCGCCGTGCCACTGCGCATGGAAAACGTGGACACGGATCAGATTATCCCGGCCAAGTACTTGACAGCCGTCACCAAAGAAGGCATGGGCGACGGTCTATTTTCGTGGATCCGGTACAACGCCGATGGTTCGCCCAAAGAGGATTTTGTCATCAACAAACGGGAGTATCAGGGCGCGGAAATCCTGATTGCTGGGCGTAACTTCGGCAGCGGGTCGAGCCGAGAACATGCCGTTTGGGCACTGACGGATTATGGTTTCCGTGTCGTCATCACGCCGGGGTATGCCGACATCTTCTACAACAACAGTCTCAAAAATGGGCTGCTGCCGGTCTCTCTGCCTGAAGAGGTTGTCAACATGTTGCTGGACCTGGTCGAAGAAGAACCGGAGACAGTGATCGCGGTCGATCTTGAAGAACAGACCGTCACACTCCCGGACGGCCAACAGCACTCGTTCTCCATCGATCCCTTTCGCAAACGGTGTCTGATGGAGGGGATGGACGACATGGGGTACTTGATGTCGAAAGACGATGCCATTGCCGCACATGAGGCGCGCCCCGCTTACTGAGGCGAGCGCGTACAGAAAACGGATCGCGTTGCATGGATGCCGAGCGACTAACACTGCCTGACCTACCCTCGCCCTACGATGCCGCACTCCGCAGCGCAGTCCGTTGGATCGATGATGCTTTCGAGGTGGTCGGCATCATCGCCTGCGGCAGTATCATCCGCGGCAACCCGGGCGCAAGTAGTGACTTCGACATTGTTGCTGTGCATAGAAAGCCGTTGCGCCAGCGAATCCAGCGCTGGTTCAAGGGCGTACCGGCCGAGATCTTTGTGAATTCGCCGGCAGCGATACGTCACTATTTTGTCGAAGAGAATCGGGATGCGCGGCCTTGTACCGCACACATGATCAGCTTCGGCGTCATACTTGCAGACCGCGACCCAGTAGTGAATGAACTCGTCGCCGAGGCTCTTGCGTGGCTTCGGCGGCCGCCGACCGTGTCCGAGGCACAGCTGGCCAGGACGCGCTACTGTGCAGTTGATCTGCTTGACAATGCCGCAGATCTGCTGAACGTGGATTCATGCCTGTATGATCCGGCCGGAGCCGAACTTCTACTCCATCGTTCCGTTGCCGAAATCCTTGGCTATCTGTTCCAGAAGCGAAGCCTTAACATCCCCCGCGAACAAGGAACTCTTCAATGCTGTCGAAGCCCTTGAACCGGATATTGGCCGGCGTGCGCGAGCCGTCTATGCCGCCGGCAATATCCAGGATCGGTTTGTCGAGGCCCGTCGTCTTGCCCATCGTGTGTTGGGCGTGAGCCGATTTTTCGAATGGGAAACCGAGCCGGAACATTTTCCACCGTTCGAGGATTCCGACGCCGAGTAGTGGCGTCGATTCCGCCACCATCGACACTGAACAAGACATCTGTGTGGTTCGGAAGCTCGCTGGAGAGTTTCGAGGCCGCTCAGATGTGCAACCGTAGAAAGCAATGAACATGGACGCCAAAATCGTTGTACTGGCCGGTGACGGCATCGGCCCGGAAGTGACAGACGAAGCCAAGAAGATTCTCGACGTGATCGGCGAGACGTTTCGGCCACACCTTTGCCTTCGACCACCAACTGATGGGCGGCTGCGCCATCGACGCGCTGGGCACCAGCCTGCCCGATGCCACGGTCGACGCCTGCAAGACGGCCGACGCCGTGATTGCTGGGCGCGGTGGGCGGCCCCAAATGGGACAATCCCAATGCACCGGACCGGCCGGAGCGGGGCCTGCTGGCGATCTCGCAAGGCGCTCAACCTCTTCGCCAATCTGCGCCCGGTCAAGCTGCAGCACGAACTGATCAGCGCCAGCACGCTCAAGGAAGAGGTGCTGGAGGGCGTGGATATCCTGGTCATCCGCGAGCTGACCGGCGGCGTCTACTTCGGTCCGCGCCAGGAGGCCGGTGAGGAGGGCTACGAAGCCTACGACACCATGCTCTACACCCGGCCCGAGATCGAGCGTGTCGTGCGCTTGGCGGCCGACGCCGCCATGGGGCGCAGCAAGAAGCTGGCCAGCGTCGACAAGGCCAACGTGCTGGCGTCCAGCCGGCTCTGGCGCCGCGTGGCCACCGAGGTGCTGGCCGACTATCCCGAACTGGAGGTCGAGCATGTGCTGGTCGACGCCATGGCCATGCACCTGATCCGCCGCCCGGCCGCCTTCGACGTGATCGTCAGCGGCAATCTCTTCGGCGACATCCTCACCGACGAGGCCTCGATGTTGGCCGGCTCCATGGGCATGTTGCCCTCGGCCAGCCTGGGCGAATCTGAAGAACAGCCACGGGCTGCCGCTGGGCCTCTATGAACCGATCCACGGCAGCGCGCCCGACATCGCCGGCCAGGGCATCGCCAATCCGTTGGCCACGATTCTGAGCGTGCGCCATGCTGCTGCGCCACAGCCTGGGGCTGGAGGCAGAGGCCGACGCCATCGAAGCGGCGGTCGATAGCGTGCTGGCCGATGGCGTGCGCACGGCCGACATCGCCGAGACCGGCACGGAGGTGGTCAGCACATCGGTGATGGGCGATCTGGTGGCGGCACGCATTGCGTGATGCTGTAAGCGAGCCGACTAATCTGACATTGAGCGTGACATCGTGATCGAAGAACCAGACAGCAAGACACAACGCAGCTGAGCACGACCATTCGCACGCTCGGCAATCTGCTGGGCGAGACCATCATCGAGCAGGAGGGCGCAGATCTCTTCGATCTGGAGGAAGAGATCCGTCGACTCGCCAAGGCGTGGCGCACCGGCGATGGCGCTTCGCTGGAGCGAGATCGACGCCCTGATTCCGGAGTTGGTCGAGGATATGCCGCGCACCTTCGCGTGCTCAAGGCATTCATCCACCTACTTCCAGTTGATCAATCTGGCCGAAGAGAGAGCAGCGCGTCTTCGTGCTGCGCGAGCGCGACCGCGCCGGCCTTCGAGCGACGGCGTGCCCATGCGCGAGACCATTGCCGACGCGCTCGCCCGTCTGCGCGACGAGGGGCTGACCGCCGACGACGATGCGCCAGATTCTCGCCGATCTCTTCATCTCGCCGGTGCTCACCGCCCATCCGACCGAGACCAAACGGCGCACGATGTTGCTGAACTGCTCAGAGTCATGGCCGATGCGCTGGAGCAGCTTGGGTCAGGACAACCTGACGCCGCGAAGAGCAGGACGAGGCCATGCAACGTCTGCTGCGCGAGTACATCGTGCTGCTCTGGCAGAGCGACGAGACGCGCGATCGCCGGCCGACCGTTCTGGACGAGGTGCGCAACGGCCTCTACTTCTTCGAAGCGACCCTCTTCGAGCTGGTTCCGCGGATCTACGATGAGCTGGAACAGGCGCTGGCCACGAATTATCCCGGCGAGACGTTCGAGATTCCCGGCTTTTCTGCGCTACGGCTCCTGGATCGGCGGCGATCGGGACGGCAATCCCTTTGTGACCCTTGACGGTGACCGAGGAGACGCTGCGCACCCACAAGGAGTTCATTCTGCGTCTCTACAACATCGAGGTCGATCAAGCTCTACAACCATCTCAGCCCGTCGATCCGCCGTGTGCAGGTCAGCCAGGCGCTGCTGGACAGCATCGACGAGGATTTCCAGCTGGTGCCCGAGGACGAAATCGAGGTGCTGGAGCGCTTCCAGCTCGAACCCTATCGGCTCAGAAGCTGATCCTCATGTTTCGCCGTCTGCGCGCCACCCGCGCCGAAAATGAACAGCCGTGGAACGACAAGGCCGCGCAATCCTCGCGCCTATCGCAACGTGGACGAGTTTCTGCACGATCTGCAGCTGATCGACGAGAGCCTGCGCGCCAACAAGGGCGGCGCGCTTGGCCGATGGTCGGCTGGCGCGCGCTGATCCGGTCGGTCGAGATCTTCGGCTTTCATCTGGCGACGCTGGACATTCGCCAACATGCCCGCCGTCATCGCGCTGCCATCGCCGAGATCTTCGCCCGCTACCATAGTCTTCGCCGACTATGAGGCGCTGGCCGAAGCCGACAAGATTGCTGTGCTGACGCGCGAGATCCTCAGCGAACGCCCGCTGACCGCGCAGCTCGACTTCTCGCGCGGAGACCAACGAGACGATTCGGCCTCTTTCGGCTTGATCCGCCACGCCCATGAAGAGGTCGACCCGGAGGCGATCACAGGCCTACATCATCAGCATGACCACCTCGGTCAGCAACGTGCTGGAGGTGCTGCTGCTGGCCAAGGATGCCGGTCTCTTTGGCAAGATCGACATCGTGCCGCTCTTCGAGACGGTCGACGATCTGAAGGCTGCGCCGGAGTTGATGGCTGAGCTCTTTGCCAACGAGGCCTATCGCCGCCATCTTCGACCTGCGCGGTCGACCAGCAGCAGATCATGATCGGCTACAGCGATTCCAACAAAGACGGCGGCTATCTGCGCGCCAACTGGATGCTCTTCAAGGCCCAACGCGCGCTGGCCGAAGTCTGCGACGAACACGGCATGCGGCTGACGCTCTTCCACGGGCGCGGCGGCACCATCGGGCGCGGCGGCGGACCGGCCAATCGCGCCATCCTGGCCCAGCCGCCCGAATCGGTGCGCGGTCGCATCAAGATCACCGAACAGGGCGAAGTGGTCAGCAGCCGCTACGCCAATCCGGACATCGCCCATCGCCACCTGGAGCAACTGGTCAACGCCGTGCTGCTGACCAGCGGCAAGACGACCCGACTATGCGCAGGCAGAGCGGTGGGCGCAGATCATGGACGAGCTGAGCGAGGTCGCGTTCAGACAATATCGCTCGCTGGTCGAGAAGCCCGAGTTTATCACCTATTTCCACGAGGCAACGCCCATCGACCACATCGATGCGCTCAACATCGGTTCGCGCCCGTCGCGGCGCAAGGCCACCCAGGACATCAGCGATCTGCGCGCCATTCCCTGGGTCTTCGCCTGGACGCAGACCCGCGTCAACCTGCCCAGTTGGTATGGCGTCGGCAGCGCACTGGAGACATGGGTCGCAGCGACGGCGATGCCGAGGAGCGTCTGGCGCATCTCCGCGAGATGTACCGGGACTGGCCCTTTTTCCGCACCGTGCTCGATAACGTGCAGATGGGCATGACTCAAGGCCGACATGGACATCGCTCGCTCTATGCTGAGCTGACCGATGACCGCACGCGCAGGGCCGTCTACGATGATATTGCGCCGAATTTGAACGCACCCAGCGCATGGTGCTGGCTGTTGCAGACCGGTCGCATGCTGCTCGAGAACGAAGCCTGGCTGCGGCGCAGCATTCGAACTGCGCAACCCGTATGTCGATCCGATGAACTTGGTGCAGGTTGCGCTGTTGCGCCAACTGCGCGAGGATCCCGATGCGCCGGAAGCGGATCAGTGGCGCGAGTCCGTGCTGCTTGGCGGTGAACGGCATCGCCGCCGGGCTGCAGAATGTCGGTTAGCTCCAGAGAGGACACCATCTGTGACTGATCTGCTTGTCGACTGTCGACGGTCTGCTGATCGACATCGACGGCGTTTTGATGCATGGGAACGAGGTGATACCGGGTGCGCTCGAGGTCATCGACGACCCTGCGCGCCCGCGGCATTCCACACCGCTATCATCACCAACACGACCATCTACTGCCGCTTGACGCTTGGTCGACCGCTTGCAGGCGCTTGGGTTTCGCCATCGAGGTGGAGGAGCTCTTCACGGCGACCTATGCGGCGGCCCAGTATCTGCGCGAGCCAGAAGGCCGAGACGCTACTATCCGCTGCTGCTGCCGGATGCCCAGCTGGAATTCGACGGCATCGAGGTCGACGAGGAGTCGCCCCAATTTGTGGTCGTCGGCGATATGGGGGCCAGCTTCACCTTTCCTCGCCTGAACACGGCCTTTCGGGCCATTCTCAACGGCGCCCAGCTGGTCGCTCTGCACAAGAAGCGCTTCTGGCGCACGGAAGATGGTCTCTTTCTGGATGCCGGTCCCTTTGTCGTGGCGCTGGAATATGCATCCCAGTAGGCAGTGTGGTGATCGGCAAACCCAGCGAGTCCTATTTCAAGCCTGGTGCTCGACGATCTGGGGCTTCCGCCCGAGCGGGTCGCCATGATCGGCGATGACATCGAGATCGATGTGCAAGGCGCCCAGCGGATGGGCATGCAGGGCTGGCTGGTCAAGACCGGACGCTTCCGCACGCGAGGATCTGGGCCGCGGCATCTGGCCGGATCAGGTCTTGACTGAACATCGATGATCTGCTGCTGCGGCAGGTTGCTGCGGCAGCAGGCTACGACAAGCATTACGCGCATCGCAGATTCGAAAGGCACACCATGAACAACCAAGATCCAACTCTACGACACAACGCTCCGCGACGGCACCCAGGGCGAAGGTGTCACCTTCAGCTGTGATGACAAGTTGCGCATTTCCCGCCGGCTCGACGGCTTTGGCATGGACTATATCGAAGGCGGCTGGCCCGGCTCCAACCCCAAGGACATGGAGTTCTTCGAGCGCGCGCAGAGCGAACTGAAACTCAAGCATGCCAAGGTCGACGCCTTTGGCTCCACCTGCCGGGCCCACGTCGATCCGGCCGATGATCCGCAGATTCAGTTGCTGATCCAGGCCAACACACCGGTGGTGACCATCTTCGGCAAATCGTGGGATCTGCATGTGACCGAGGTGCTGCGCACCGAACTGGAAGAGAACCTGCGCATGATTCGGGACTCGGTCGCCTATCGTCAAGAGCCACGGCAAAGAGGTGATCTACGACGCCGAGCACTTCTTCGACGGCTATCGGGCCAACCCCGAGTACGCGCTGGCCACACTGCAGGCCGCCATCGTCGGCGGCGCGGACAGCATCGTGCTCTGCGACACCAACGGCGGCAGCCTGCCCTGGCAGATCGCCGAAGCGGTGCGACCGTGCGCCGCGAGGTGCTGGGTCAAGACAGCGATAACGGCGTCGCGCCGCCGGCTGCCAAGCGTGACGCTGGGCATCCACGCCCACAACGACAGCGATACCGGCGTCGCCAATACGCTGGAGGCCGTGCGCAGCCGGCTGCAACCACGTCCAGGGCACCATCAACGGCTACGGCGAGCGCTGCGGCAACGCCAACCTGGTCAGCGTCATCGCCGATCTGCAGCTCAAGATGGGCTACGATCTGGTGGCCCGAGGAAAAGCTGAAGCGATCTGGCCGATCTGAGCCACTATGTCAGCGAACTGGCCAATCTCAATCCGGATATCGCACCAGCCCTTTGTCGGCGCCAGCGCCTTTGCCCACAAGGGCGGCACCCACGTCAATGCCGTGCGCAAGTACACTCATGAGCTACCAGCACATCGATCCCGAGCTGGTCGGCAACGAGACGCGCATTCTGGTCAGCGAACTGAGCGGCAAGGACAACATCGCCTACAAGACGCGAGGAGTTTGGTCTGGAAGGGCTGAGCCAGGGAGCAGGAGCGGGAGGTGCTCGAGCCAGATCAAGGAGCTGGAGAACGCCGGCTTCGCCTTCGAGAGCGCCGAGGCCAGCGTCGATCTCATGCTGCGCCGCACCCGACGAGGACTACGTCGCGCCGTTTGAACTGATCGACTACACCGCCAATGTGGAACACCGCGCCGGGCGCGGCCTCTTCTCCGAGGCGACGGTCAAGGTCGCGTCGGCGACGAGATCTTCCACGAGGTCGCCGAGGGCAACGGCCCGGTCAACGCCATGAACCTGGCGCTGCGCAAGGCGATCCAGCAGATCTACCCGCGTCTGAACGAGATGCACCTGACCGACTACAAGGTGCGCATCCTCGACAGCGCGCAGGGCACCGGCGCCATCGTGCGCGTGCTCATCGACTACACCGACGGCGAACGCTCGTGGACGACCGTCGGCGCCAGTTCCAACATCATCGAGGCCAGTTGGACCGCACTTGTCGGACTGGTCGAATTCTTTCTCGTTAACGGATGAGGAGTATCGGCTGCAGACGGCGAGCGTTGGACGAGGAGTCTTCGGCCCTTCAGACGGCGTAGGCAGGTTGCGTACGGTCCGCCGCATGATATCGTGTAGAGGTTCGTAACACGCCGTCATGGACTCTTCTACGGGAAGAGACGGCAAATTTCGTAGCGGAAACCGGGCAACACGTCCTCGCCATCGTAGGATGTCTGACGAACCAAGAGTGTCGACCGTGCCGTCGGGCCTGTGAACAGTGACGGTCTTGCGTTTTGGGGTCGACGATCCAGACCAGCCGAACTCCGTGCTCGAGCCATTTCTGGATCTTTGCCTGGACATCGGATGCTCTGTCACTTGGCGAAACGAACTTCGACCAGCAAGATCCGGCAGCGCCTGGAAAGTAGGTCTTCGGCATGCTCGTCAGATGGGATGCGGTCCTTGCGAACAAATCCGACATCTGGTGCGAGAACTGTGTCCGGATCAGCTCTCCAGATCGGAAACCAGTTTCTGCTGCTACGACGATCGCCAAGATCGTTGTCTTCAACAAACATGCCGAGCTGTGCGCCCAGCTTCATGGCAAGGGCGCCATGCTCACTACCAGCGGGGGACATGATAGTCAGAATTCCTTCCTGCAGTTCGTAGCGCATGCATAACGTTGCCGGACACTTCCAGCAAGTCCTCTGCTGAGAAGCGGCGACCATGAATCGTTATCGCGGTCGCCGAATTCGAGCATCTCAGGTATGGTTAGTTGTTTCCGTGCAGCGGTGGGCATGGAGATCTCATCTCGAGTCATAGGCGCCGACACCTGTTAGCACAACACACAAACTTGACACAAGAATAGCACAACTGTTCTCGTCACACAATAGGAGAATTGTCACCCATGTCCGTCACAACCATGAACGGCCATAAGCTCAACAAGTACAGCGGCCAACTCACCCAGGTGCGCTCGCAGGTCGGCTCGCAGGCCATGCTCTACGGCGTCGGTCTCACCGACGAGGATATGCAGAAGCCGCAGGTCGGCATCGCCAGCATGGGCTGGGAGGGCAACACCTGCAACATGCATCTCAACGACCTGGCCCGCCGAGGTCAAGGAGAGCGTGCAGGATGCCGATCTGGTCGGCCTGATCTTCCACACCATCGGCGTCAGCGACGGCATCTCCATGGGCACCGAGGGCATGAAATGCGTCGCTGGTCTCGCGCGACATGATCGCCGACTCCATCGAGACGGTCATGCGCGCCCAGTGGTACGACGCCAACATCTCGCTGCCCGGCTGCGACAAGAACATGCCCGGCGTGCTCATGGCCATGGCGCGCGCTCAACCGGCCCAGCATCATGGTCTACGGCGGCACCATCAATCCCGGCTATCTGAACGGCCGAGAAGCTGGACATCGTCTCGGCCTTCGAGGCCTACGGCACAGTAGCTGGCCAAGGAGATCGGCGAGGCGGAACTGAAGGAGGTGCTCAAGCACGCCTGTCCGGGCGCCGGCGCCTGCGGCGGCATGTACACCGCCAACACCATGGCCTCGGCCATCGAGACGCTGGGCATGAGCCTGCCCAACAGCTCCTCCTACCCGGCCGAACAGCCAGGACAAACGGGAGGAGATGCGCCAGCGTCGGCGCGGCCATGCGCCATCTGCTCGAAGAGGACATCAAGCCGCTGGATATCCTCACCCGCCGAGGCCTTCGAGAACGCGATCACGGTGGTCATGGCCCTGGGCGGCTCGACCAATGCCGTGCTCCACCTGCATCGCCATGGCCAAGGCCGCCGACGTGCCGCTGACCATCGACGACTTCCAGGACGATCTCCGACCGCACGCCGCTGCTGGCCGATCTCAAGCCCAGCGGCCACTATGTCATGGAAGATCTCTACGACGTGGGCGGCGTGCCCGGCGTGCAGAAGATGTTGCTGCGCGAGCGGTCTGCTGCACGGCGACTGCCTGACCGTCACCGGCAAGACGCTGGCCGAGAATCTGGAAGACCTGCCCGATCTCAGCGACGGCCAGAAGATCATCTGCCCGATCTCGCAACCCGATCAAGAAGACCGGCCATCTGCAGATTCTCTACGGCAATCTGGCCGAAGAGGGCGCGGTGGCCAAGATCACCGGCAAGGAAGGCGAGCAGTTCTCCGGCCCGGCCAAGGTCTTCGACTCGGAAGAGGCTCTGTCTGGCGGGCATCGAGACGGGCAAGGTTGTGGCCGGCGACGTCGTCGTGATCCGCTACGAGGGTCCCAAGGGCGGCCCCGGCATGCGCGAGATGCTCTCCATCACCTCGGCCATCATGGGCGCGGGGCTGGGCAAGAGCGTGGCGCTGATCACCGACGGCCGCTTCTCCGGCGGCACCCATGGCTTCGTGGTCGGCCACATCACGCCGGAAGCGCAGGTGGGCGGCAACATCGCGCTGATCCAGGACGGCGACATCGATCACCATCGACGCGGTCGACAACACACTGGATGTCGACGTGAGTGAGGAAGAACTGGCCGCGCGCCGTGCCGATTGGAGCGCACCGGCCCCCCGCTTCACCAAGGGCGTACTCTACAAATACATGAAGACCGTCTCGTCGGCGTCCGAGGGATGTGTGACGGACCTGTAGGCTGTCGGTACGCGGCATCCGGTATTCGACCGTAGGATCGTGGTTGGCGGGGCGCCGCCCAAGGCTAAAGCCATGGGCTACAGAACGACGCCCTTTGGAAAAGGGCTTGTCCGCAGGTGAGATCGGCGGTGTGTTGTGAAGCAGGGTTGAACCGGCGTAGTTGTGTAGCCTGTGTGTGAATGATTGGGCGGTGGTCGATCGCGGCGGGCGGTTGTGGTTGGCGGGGCGCCGCCCAAGGCGAAAGCCATGGGCTACAGAACGACGCCCTTTGGAAAAGGGCTTGTCCGCAGGTGAGATCGGCGGTGTGTTGTGAAGCAGGGTTGAACCGGCGTAGTTGTGTAGCCAGTGTGTGAATGATCGGGCGGTGGCCGATCGCGGCGGGCGATTGTGGTTGGCGGGGCGCCGCCCAAGGCTAAAGCCATGGGCTACAGAACGACGCCCTTTGGAAAAGGGCTTGTCCGCAGGTGAGATCGGCGCTGTGTTGTGAAGCAGGGTTGAACCGGCGTAGTTGTGTACCTTGTGTGTTGACGCTCGGGCGGTGGCCGGTGGCGGTGGATGGTCGAGGTTGGCGGGGTGGTGGCCGGTCGAGGTGAACGGGCGCCGCTCGTCGACAACGGCCTCGTTCTGTGGCAATAGTGGGCGTGCCGAACGGAGGGAAATGCGCTTATGGCAGTTCTTCCAATGTTAACGGAACAGGAGATCCGTCTCCGCACCGAAGCAAAACCTTGGGTGCGTGGCTTGAGCTATTACAACGGCAATCAAGTCGCCGACGTCATCTGGCGCGATGGCGTGCTTTGGGCCAAGGTGGAGGGCAGCGACTACGAGCCCTATACCGTGCAAGTGACATTTGCCGGCGAAGAGATTGTCGCGACAAGCTGTACGTGCCCTTATGACTGGGGCGGTGACTGCAAACACATCGTCGCCGTCTTGCTGCACCTGATGCACCGACCTGAGACGGTCGAGCAGCGGCCGACAATCGACGCGCTGGTACGAGAACAACCTCACGAGAGGCTGGCAATGACTCTGCTGGAGTTGGTCCGACGCTATCCAGGCCTGGTCGAGGAAATCGAAGACCTCTTGGCGGCGAGTACTTCCAGCTCACCATCGGCCGTAGGAACCGGTCCCCTGGCAGCGCTCCCCGTGGATCTCGAGCTTCTGCGGCGCCAGATCAAGGGCGATCTGCGCGGATCGATCGAGACCGGCTACGATTCATGGGGCGAAGAGCGCTGGTACGACAGCGACCTCGGTGTTGCATTGGAGCCGGCAGCAAGTCGCGCACGTGGCACTGCTGGACGCCGGTGCCGCAGGCGATGCCCTGCTGTTGCTCGAGGCGGCTACCCGGGCATGGGACGATGGTATTGCTACGCTGGATGATTATGTTGTCGAGTACTTTCAGGATGTTGCCGGCGATATCGATCCTCAATCTGGCCGCGCTTTGGACAGAAGCGATCTTGACCGTCGACCTCGACCAGGAGGAACGAACCCACTGGATCGACACATTGGACGACCTAGCCGACATGGTCTTCGGTGGCGAATCGCTGGAGATGGCGTTGACGGCCGCCAGACACGGTTGGGATTACCCACCGTTGGTCGCGGCCATGCAGGGCAACATCACCGAGAAAGGTGCCTGGGAGGGCGAAGCTCCCTGGTTTGCCAATGAGTTGGCCGCCGTGCGCCTGCACGTGTTGGAGCGGCGAGGACAATTTCGGGAATATCTGAATCTGGCCCAGGCCGAGGGCCAGTTCATGCTCTATCTGCATATGCTGGTCAAGCAAGGACAGAGCGGGCTGGCCGTTGCCGAAGCTGAGGAGCATGTGCAGTCGCCGGCAGAAGTGCAAGCCCTGGCGCAGACGCTCCTGGATCACGGCGAGCCGGCCAAGGCCCTGCGCTTGGCACAACATGGCCTGGCACTCCCGGCAAAACCGAGTACAGCGCGGCTCGCCGCCTGGCTGCGCGATACGGCGCGCACGCAGGATGAGCCGGAACTGGCGCTGGACGCCGCGCAGCGCGCATTGGCTGCAGAGACGACGTTGGCCAACTATGTTGCTGTGCAGGAGGTCGCCGGTGCGCACTGGGACTCGATGAGAGCGGCTGTCTTGAAGATAGTCGCCGCAGCTGACGAAGTCGAGGGCCGGGTGGACATCTATCTGCACGAGGGCATGTATGCCGAAGCCATCGCGACGGTTGATGCCGCGCAGTGGTTCTATGACATCGACCCGGTGATCGAGGCTGTGAAGGTCGATTATCCCGACTGGGCATTCGGCCAGTGTCGAAGGCATGCCGAAGAGATCATGGACGCCGGCCGCGCCAAGGACTACGACGTCGCTGCCGAGTGGTTGCGTCGCGGGCGCGAGATATTGCTGGTGGCAGGCAAACGAACGGAGTGGAGCGCATATCTGAATGGTGTCATGGATGTGCACCAGCGCAAATACAAGCTGATGCCGATGTTGCGCGCCTTGGGTTGACAATCTTGGGAGAACCATCATGGCTCGACGCAAACAATCCCGCGGCGACTGCGCCTACTGCGGCAAGGAGTACACCCGCAGCGGCATGGCCAAACATCTACAACGTTGTTCGCCGCGGCAGGAGAACATCGCTCAACATGATCGCAAGCGCGGCGCCACGCAGGCATTCTACCATCTGCAGGTTCGTGATGCCTGGCATGGTTACTTCTGGCTGCACCTGGAGATGCGGGGCGACGCACCGCTAGAGGAGCTGGACGACAGGGCCAACCCACCACGTCCCATCCCATCGCGCTGATGGCGCGCAACAAGCTCGACCCGACGCCCTGTGTCGTCTGCGGCAAGCCGGCCACGGTCATCTGCCAGACGTGTCTGTGGGAGAGCGACGAGTGTAAATATTGCGACGCGCACGCCGAAGACCACGACTGCGAGGAGGCGATGATCGTGGGGTTCTACAATTCGCCGCGCACCGGCGCGTGTGGGTATGACGGGCCGGCGGAGGCGCCGTATTGAGTAGGTGATCGGGCCGTGCGCTAGCTTTAGAGTAAGGAGCCTGGCACACACATCCGACCTCCACCCATTACCCCTATCCAGCACACCTTTCCCAAATCGCGTACGAACTACCACCGACCACACAGTGGACGCTGCCGCCGATCGCGCAGGGTCCACTGTGGTACGGCTGCGCTGTAGACATTCCGTCCACATTTTGTGAAGTGGACCATGCTATTATCATCCGTGCTCGTGTGCGCCCGGCGTGCGAACTTTTCCTCAACTGCTACCACCGTCGGCGACTGATCTGTCGCGAAGCACCGGGTGTGTCGAGCGGCCCACGGTGTTAGAACCGTTGTCCCGTCTACACGCGGAAAGGAGGATTCGTATGATTCTCACATCGTCTCGCGTCGCGCTCGCGCTCGTGTGCGAGCATAACGATCAAGAACCGAATCGAGATAATCGGAGAGGAGGATCTATGCCAAACGAACTGATCAGAAGGATGCTGCTCTGCACTGCCTTGCTGGCGGCGATGCTGATGGCGTCGGCATTGGCAGGAACGGTGCAGGCTTCCGCGGCGACCGAAGATGTCGCCTATCCGTTGATCATGGAGTTCACGACAACCCTGGAACCCGGCGTTTGGGAAGGGCACGTGTTGGGGCCGTCGTCTCTGGATCGCGCCTATCTGGTGGAAGTCGATCCGCTGCTGCCCGGCGCCCAAGGCAATTTCGTCGAGGCTCCTGTTGTACAGCCGGAATACAACGGCATCCAGTGGAACGACGTGGTGCGCCTCATCATTCCAGAGGATCAAACCAGCATGCCGGTGCGCGTGCGGGTCTATGACGTCTCCAGCCTACCAGTGGTCATGGAGTTCACGGCGCCGCTGGAGCCTGGTGTCTGGCACGGTTGGGGAATCGGCCCGGCAGCGCAAGACCAAGGCTATATCGTCGAAATCACGCCCCTTGAGCCGTCGACCAACGGCGCCCATGTGGAACGCCATCGTGTGACACCTGAACTGTCATCGGATGTCCTGCGTGTCATGATGTCCACCGGGCAGCCGACCATCGACGTCAATCTGCGCGTTCGTGCCATCACCTCGTGGCCGGTCGCACAGGAGTTCACCGTCACACTTGAGCCCGGCGTCCGATACCGGTTTCCCATCGGACCATCTGAGGCCAGTGCCGCCTATGTGACCGAGTTTACCATGGATGGCGTCTTTACAGAGGTCACTCGTTTCGGGATCAGGGCGACGTACGACGATGGACAGTGGGTTGACACGCTGGACCTGGACGCACGTGGGTTGCCCGGCGACACGCCGGACGAGTACCATTTTCGCGTCTGGCAGTTGCCGACAGAGGCGTTGCCGAATATAGTGGCCAATCCCGACTTCGAGAACGGTACAGCGCCCTGGAAGCTCCACACCAACGGCAGGGGTACTTACACCACTGCACCGGACGCCTACAACGGCCAATTCGCCGCCGACGTCCAGATTGTCGAAGAGGGCAGCAATGTCCAGCTCTACCAGAGCGGCATCGAACTGGAGCCGGACCAGCTTTACCGCCTCCACTTTGCCGCCTACTCCAGTAACGGCGCCGACCTCAGCGTCTACCTCCACAAGCACGACGAACCGTACACCAACTACGGGCTGCGTGACTATGAGGTCAAGCTGCCAGACCGGTTGGGACAGTTACCGGTCGACTTCGTTACGAGGGGTTCGTCGACCCGGTGGACGACGGCCGGCTCCGCTTCTGGCTGGCGCCTTTCGACGAAGCAGGCGCGAGCTATCGCATCGACCATGTCCTGCTCTACAAGATCGCCGAAGGCGACCCGCTGCCGGATGACGGTGTACCGCTACCGGTGACCGTCCCACCGCCCGGCCACTGTGGCCCGGCGACCGGCAACGTGGTCCAGAACCCGGGCTTTGAGGACGACAAGGATCAGTGGCGCTTCTACACCGACGGCCAGGGCAGCTTCGGCTTTGACAGCGACGCCTACGAGTGTGACCAAGCGGCCGCGATCGCCATCACCCGGTCCGGCGGCAACGTGCAACTTTACCAGAAAAACGTTGCTCTGGAACCGGAGACGACCTACCGGCTGCGGCTACGCCACGCGTGCGAGCGACGGGCCAGGATGTCAAGCTCTTCCTGCACAAACACGGGGCGCCCCACTCCACTTACGGTCTCAACGGCGTCGAGCTCGACTTGACCTCGGATTGGCAGGTCTTCGTGCTCCAGTTCACGACCACCGGCTTTGTGCGATCCGGTCAATGATGCCCGGCTGCGGCTCTGGCTGGCGCCCTTCGACGAACCGGACACGATCTTCTGGTTCGATGACGTGGTGTTGCAGCCGGCTGCCCTGGCAGAAGATGGCGAGACATCGCTGACGGTCAACGCCGCAGATGTCACTGGGGCCGCCTACCTGGTCAGCGGCTACTTCCTCGACGCCGACGATGAAGGCTTGATTGACGGCACATTCGTCCCCGAGGACGAGTTACGGCTCTTCCTGCCGGCCATTCGGCAGGACTGAGGCCGTATACTGTCGGGACAGGTCCTGCACCTGCCCGCTGTGACCAGCTTCACGAAAAGCCGGATCGATATTCGCAATCCGGCTTTTCTGTTTGCATAGCTGCTCGAACTGCCGGCGATCATTGCACGCCACTGTCGAACGCGCATTGACGCAACCTCCCCTTTCGCAGTATCCTTCTCCCACCCTCAACGGCGAACATGGCACAGCGTCGCGCCCGAGTTGACCACATCCTCGCGCGTATCTAGTACGACGAGCCGTCTGTACACTATACCCATCACCTGCAACAACGATTCGATCTCGAACACACAGGAGGAATCCATGACCCGCAACGTCACAATTCTGCTGGCCCTTCTATTGATTCTCGCCGCGTTCGGCGGCTGCGCGGCGCCGGTGGCCGTGCCCAGCGGCACCCGCGGAGGAGGCCGGCCCGCTGGTGGTCTTCGGCGCCTACGCCACCGCCATCGAAGAGCCCTGGGACGGCGTGATCCACACCGCGCTCAACGCAGCCCAAGGCGAGGGTCGCATCGACTACAGCTACAGCGACGACATCGGCTACTCGGGCGATATGGAACGCATTCTGCGCGAGGTGGCGGAAGAGACGAAACCGAACATCATCTTCGGTGACGCCTTCGGCAACGAGGAAGCCGTGCGCCGCGTGGCCAAGGACTACCCGGAGATCGCCTTTGTCTTCGGCTCCGGCGGCGGCCCGGCCGAACCCAACTTCTCGGTCTTCGACAACTGGATCCACGAACCGGCCTATCTCTCCGGCATGCTGGCCGGCGGCCTGACCGAGAGCAACGTGCTCGGTGTGGTGGGCGGCCTGCCCGTGCCCGAGGTCAACCGCATCGTCAATGCCTTCATCGCCGGCGCCGAGTCGGTCAACCCTGAGGTCGAGGTGCTGACGTCCTTCATCAACAGCTGGTTCGATCCGGCCGCGGCCAAGGAAGCGGCCCTGGCCCAGGTCGACGCCGGCGCTGATGTGCTCTTCGCCGAACGCTTCGGCGTCATCGAAGCCGCGGCGGAGAATGGCCTCTATGCTTTCGGCAACATGAGCGACCAGACCGCACTTGCGCCCGAATATGTGGTCAGCGGGCCGGTCTGGCACATGGAACCGACGGTCGACTATATCATCAAGCAGGTGGAAGCCGGCGCCTACACGGCCCAGGACCTCAAGGACTTCAGCATGGTGGCCAAGGGCGGCGCCAGCCTGGCGCCGGTCAATGCCGACGTCGCCGGCGGCATTCCGCAGGAGCTGAGCGACGCCGTCGAGGCCAAACAGCAGGAGATCGTCGACGGCCTCTTCCGCGTCGACGTCAACGAAGCCCAACCGCCCGCCTCCAGCAATTCCGGTAGCTAGGAATCAAGCCACAGATGGACACAGTCTTGTAGGTCGGGCATCCTTGCCCGACGTGGTCGGAGGACCATGAACGGTCAGGATAGACAGAGCGGTCGGGCAGGGATGCGCCGACCTACAGATGATCTCGTCACGTCTCAAGATTGGTGTCGTCAACTTTGACAAACTGATTTCCCAGTGGAAACACGAGCCTATCCCTTTGCCGTAGAGATGCGCGGCATTGTCAAGCGCTTTGGCGATGTCGTGGCCAGCGATCATGTGGACTTTTCGCTCCGTAGGGGCGAGATCCACGCGTTGCTGGGCGAAAACGGCGCCGGCAAGACAACACTGATGCGCATGCTCTATGGTCTCTATCACGCCGACGCCGGGCAAGATCTTGGTCAACGGACAACCGGCCGACGATCCACGCGCCCAAGGACGCCATCGCTCTCGGTATCGGCATGGTAACCCAGCACTTTGCGCTGGTCACACCGCTGACGGTAACGGAAAACATCATCCTCGGCCGGCGGTGGCGCCTTTCGGGTCGATCTCAACGGCGCACACGGAGAAATCGGCGCGGCCGCCGCCGCTCTTCGGTTTTGCATGTGACCCCGCGTGCACGCATCAGAGATCTATCGGTGGGGCAGCGACAACGGGTCGAAATCCTCAAGGCGCTCTATCGCAATGCCGCGTATCCTGATTCTGGACGAGCCGACCGCGGTGCTGGCGCCCCAGGAGGTGGACCAACTCTTCGCCGCGCTGCGCCGTCTGCAGGAGACCGGCCTCTCGGTGGTCTTCATCACCCACAAACTCCACGAAGTGATGAGCATCACCAATCACATCACAGTGCTGCGCCACGGACAGGTGGCCGGCAGTGTGGCCACGGCGGAGACCACCGAACGCGGAGCTGGCCCAGATGATGGTCGGCCGGGTGACCATGCCCTCGGTGAAACCGCCGGCGGTCAGATCAGACGGCGCGGACCGCTCGGGCTGCAGGACGTGCATGCCGACGACAACAAGGGCGTTGCTGCACTGCGTGGCATCAACGCTCGACGTGCGCGCCGGGCGAAATCCTGGGCCTGGCCGGTGTCTCCGGCAACGGACAGGCCGAACTGGCCCAGGTGCTGGACGGCACGCGCCGGTGCTACCCGGGCACGGTGTCACGGTGGCGGGCCGGGATGTCACCAACGGCGACCCGCGGACCATCATGGCGGCCGGCGTGGGGCGCATCCCCGAGGATCGCCATGCCAGCGTGGTCGGCGAGCTGACCGTGGCGCAGAACATGGCGCTGGAGCATCTGGACGAGTTCGTCAGCGCGCGGCGCGCTCGACCGCAAGCGGATGCGTGCCCACGCCGAGGCGCTGATCGCCGCGTACCAGATCAAGGCCACGCCCAGCGACCGCATCCGCACCCTCTCCGGCGGCAATATCCAGAAGGTGATCCTGGCCCGGGTGCTGGAACGCAACCCCAAGGTGATCGTCGTCGCCCAGCCGACACGCGGGCTGGACATCGGCGCCACCGAGTATGTCCGCGGCAAGCTTGGTCGAGCAGCGCAGCCGGGGCGCGGCAATCCTGCTCATCTCCGAGGACCTGGACGAGATTCTCGAACTGTCGGACCGGGTTGCGGTCGATCTACGAAGGCGAGATCATGGACATCCTGCCGGCGAGCGCAGGCCAATCCGGAACGGCTGGGCCTGCTGATGTCGGGTGTGACGGCGACCAGGTCTCGCCGGCCAAGCCGGACAGAGGAGGCGACCGTGCGGCTGCGCATTGAACGCATGCCGGCGCCGGTTTGGCTGCAGACTCTGACGCCCATCATTGCCATTCTCTTCACCTTTCTGCTGACCTGCGGTGCTGGTGCTGCTGGTCGACGCCAACCCGTTGGAGGCCGGCTACTACTTCATCCTGAAACCGTTCACCGGCCGCGTCAGCGCGCTGGAGGTCCTGGTCAAGACGACGCCGCTGATGCTGACCGGTGTGGCTGTCACCTTTGCCTTTGTGGGCGGCTACTACAATATCGGCGTGGAGGGGCAACTCTATGCCGGCGCGACGGCAGCCACGGCCATCGGACTGCAGATGAGCGGTGTCTCGCCCTGGATCGCGCTGCCGCTCATGTTGTCGGCGGCTTCGTGGCCGGTATGGCGCTGGGCGCTGGTGCCCGCGCTGCTCAAGGTGCGGCTGGCCATCGACGAGGTGGTGACCACCTTGCTGCTCAACTACGTGGCGCTCTTCGGGGTCAGTGCGCTGCTCAACGGCCCGTGGCGCGATCCCGGTCTCCCAGTGGCCCCAGTCGCCCGAGATCGCAGCGACCGGCCATCTTCCCCCGGCTGATGCCCCGCTCGCGTCTGCATTTCGGCTTTCTGGTCGCGCTGGTGCGCTGATCGTCGTCTCTGGTTCGTGCTGTCGCGGACCGCATTCGGGCTGCGCATGCGCGCCGTGGGGCTGGGGCCAGGCCGCGGCCACTTTGCGGGCATCAGCGTGCCGCGCACCATGCTCACCAGTGCGCTGATCAGCGGCGGCATCGGCGGGCTGGCCGGCGTCAGCGAGGTCGCGGGCATTCACTACCATCTGATCGACGCCATCTCGCCCGGCTACGGCTATACGGGCATCATCGTCGCGACATTGGGACAGCTCAATGCCGTCGGCGTGGCGTTGGCCGCGTTCTTCCTGGGCCGTGATCGACACCGGCGCGCAGACGGTCAGCCGCGCGCTGGGCGTGCCGGCCTATCTGGGCGATGTGATCCAGGCCACGCTGCTGCTGGTCACGCTGGCGCTGCTGCTGTTGCAGCGCTACCGGATCCGTCTCGTGCGAGGCACGGCACGATGAGCGACGACGCGACCTGGTCACCTTTCTCGTCGGGTTGATCGCGGCCACGTTGCGCGTCGCCACGCCGCTGATCTTCGCCACCATCGGCGAGATCTTCACCGAACGGGGTGGTGTGCTCAACCTGGGCATCGAGGGCATCATGTTTCTGGGCGCGTTCGTGGGCTTTGCCGTGGCCGCGGCCGATGAGCGCCGCGGCGTGGCCGGCTATCTCTGGATCGGATTGGCGTCGGCCATGTTGGCCGGCATGCTGATGGGCGCGCTCATGGGTCTCTTCGCCGTGACTCTGGGCGTCAACCAGCATGTGGCCGGGCTGGGCATTACGCTGCTCTGCACGGGCTTGTCGCTGTACGGCTTCCGGCTGGTCTTTGGCGAGAGCGCACGTGCTGCCCAAGGTCGACGCCCTTTCCCGCAGCTGTCGCCTTTGGGCGACGACGCCGCTACTTGGGACCGATCACTCCGTCAGTATCTGCTGACCTATGTGGCCTTTCTGGTGGTCGTGCCGCTGACCTGGTGGTTGCTCTACCGCACCCGCTTTGGGCTGAACCTGCGTGCGGTGGGCGAGAATCCCGAGGCAGCCGACGCGTCCGGCGTCAGCGTCGCTCGGCACGCGCTATCTTGCGCTGGTGGTCGGTGGCGGCGCTCGATGGCCGTCGGCGGCGCCTTCCTGTCGCTGGCCCAGCTGGGCGCATTCACTCCGGGGATCATTGCCGGGCGCGGCTGGGTCTGTATCGCGCTGGTGATCTTCGCGCGCTGGGATCCCCTGCGCGGCGTGCTGGGGGCGCTGCTCTTCGGCGGCGTCTTTGCGCTGCAACTGCGTCTGCAGACCCTGGGCTATGACGTTGCCCGTTCGAGACTCTTTCTGGCCCTGCCCTACATCGTCACCATCGTCGCGCTGGCCATCGCCGGCCGCAACGCCGCCTATCCGGGCGCGTATTTGAAGCCGTATCGGCGGGAGTGAAAGAGACGTAGTCCATTATCTGCTTCTCAGGAGGAAAGAGCCATGCGACGATAAGTTTCATGGACGCGGCGCATCGAGGAAGCGCGCAAGGGACTGGCCGAGGGGGGCATACCGATCGGGTCGGTGCTGGTGATCGACGGCGAAATCGTGGGCCGGGGCCACAACCGGCGCGTGCAGACAGGGCAGCGCGATTCTGCACGCGGAGATGGATGCGCTGGAGAACGCCGGTCGGTTGACGGCACGGGACTACCAGCGCGCCGTGCTCTACTCGACCCTGTCGCCGTGCGACATGTGCAGTGGGACGGCGCTGCTCTACAAAATTCCCAAGATCGTCATCGGCGAGAACGAGACCTTCCAGGGACCGGAAGCGTATGTGCGCTCGCGCGGCGTGGAGCTGGTGATGCTGGACGACCCCGAGTGTATCCAGTTGATGGAAGACTTCATCGCCGCGCGGCCCGAGCTGTGGAACGAAGATATCGGCGAATAACGGTGTAGCGACCTCACAGTTCCTCCACGAGCAGCGCCTGGATGATCTGCTCCGTGTGTTCGTACTGTCCTTCACCGATCTTCAGATGGCGGATGTTGCCGGCCTTGTCCACGATGTACATGGCCGGCCAATGAAGCGATTGGCGTACGCGCGCCACGTCGTCCACTCGTTGTCGATGGCGACCGGCCAGGTCACACCCAGGTCGGCAACAGCCACGCGGACGTTCTCCACGTCTTTCTCATAGCTGAATTCGGGCGTGTGGACACCGATGATCTCCAGCCCGTCCTCGTGATACTGCTCATACCATCCCCTCACCGAGGGGATCACGTTGCGGCAGTTGATTCAGCCGTAGGTCCAGAACTCGACGATGACCACGTTGCCGCGCAGATCTTCCAGTGCGAGCGGTTCCGAGTTGATCCAGATCTCATTGGAGAGCGCCGGCGCCGGACCCTGGCTCTTGAGCGACGCCAGTAGTCTCTGCTTCTCGGTCTGCAGGGCAGAAGCGTCGCTTGTCGGCGTCGGCAGGATCGCGGTTGGCTTGCCTTCTTCAACGGGCAAGGTCGTGACACATCCTGCCAACAGGATGCCGGCGAGTATCAATACCGGAACGACCATCTTTCTTTGCATGGAATTCGACCTCTTACGCCGTAGGTTTTACGGGATCGTGACGTTGCTCGGCGTGACAGTCACTGGCACGATGCCGTCTGGCCGGGGCTGACTCGTTCCGCCGGCGACTGTAACCCGGCAGCGCACTCAAGTTCTCTTGGCGCTATCAACCCGTACCCATCAATGTAGCAATGGCCGCATTGTAGCACGGTAAGCCGTCGAGAAATCTTACGGTTTGGTGAACGTTTTTAGATCCAACGTCGCGGACTGTAGCCGAACACGAGCACGGCACACGCCGCCGCGCTGCTGATCACGGCGGCGCCGAGGAAGTCTTCCAGCGGCATGACCTCCAGAAACCAGATGCCCAGCACCTTGTTCGGATCGAAGTACCAGGCTCCCATGTGGCCACCGATGGGATCGGTTACGAGCATCCAAGACTCGGCGATGAGGATCACCTTGACGATGACGCCGCGTTTGGACCAGAGGAAGCGACCGTTGCGCGCCCAGAGCATGCCGTGAAAGAGAAGGCCGGCGATAGTGAGCAGGATGAGGTGCGTGAGTGACTCGGGCATCATGACTGTTGCAGCAGAATCAAGAGGAACGATCTTGCGCCATCAATACCGCTGTCACACCGCCAAACAGGAGCGTGACACCCACGATCCAGAGCCATTCTTCCAGCGGTAGGCCCAAAAACCAGAGACCGAGATGTTGGCAGGATCGTAGTACCAGAGTCCCAGGCGTACGGCTATGGCGTCCCAGAGCCAGCCGCCGGCCAGCGACCCAAGGACGGTCAAGGCCAGTGCACGGCGCTGTTGCCGGAGATGATGGCGCCAGCGGAGGAGAATCAGCAGCGGGATGCCGATAAAGAGCAACAGCCACATGAGGTATGTTGTCTTGCCGAACATGGGGTCAACGCCGTCTGCCGGCAATCAGATCACCGGCAGTCCCGAGCCCGGCACCGACGGCCACCCCGTTTGTCCCGCCGATGCCGGAGCCGATGGCGATCCATGCGCTGGAAAGTGCCCAACGTTTCTGTTCCATCTCTGTCACTCCTACCGTCGGCCGGCTATCATTTCTGTGCCAATAGCCAAGGAAACAGTTCGGGTTCACGATACGCCGCCGACCATGAGTCGTGACCGGCATCCGCATAGACGGTGACGCGCAGATCGGCGCCGCCCGTGCGCAACGCCTGCACCAGCGCTGCGTGACGATCCATGGGCACCACCGTATCGAGTGCGCCGTGAAAGACCCAAACCGGTTTGCCGGCCAGATCGCGAAAGCGGGCCGGGTCCGAGATCGCATCCGGAAGTCGACTGGCGGCACAAACGACGGCGGCAAAGCGTTCCGGCTGCTCGACGGCCAGCTTCCATGCGCCGCGGCCACCCATGCTCAGACCGGTTAGGTAAACTCTGCTCCTATCGACGGGCTCGTGCGCCGATAAGTCGTCGAGCAGCGCGCTCAGGGCTGGGGTTTGTTCCTCCCAATCACTCTCCGCCGGGCACTGGGGCGCCGCGACCAGCGCCGGGAGCGAGATGCCCTGCGCGAGCAAAGCCGGCAGCCCGTAGAGCTTGACGAGAGATAGGTCATCGCCCCGCTCCCCGCGCCCATGTAAAAACAGAATGAGCGGCGTGCCGTCGATTTCGGTCGCGCCAGGCCGCGCGCGCCATCGCCCGGCCGGTAGAGCAGATAAGACAAGGATTCCGGGTTGCCGTCTAAGCTGTGGTGCTCTGTAGAGTGCATGTGTGATCCTCAGCCCGGCCAAGCCGGCGCGCCGCTGGCGATATGGGCTTGTGGTGACTCAGGTGTCAGCTGCATCAGCTCGATCTGGTTTTCGTCTCAGGCAGCTGCCGCGCGCATGCTTGCGTGCCATGTACGACTTGGCGATGTCGACGCTGACGGCGGCGTCGCGGCCGTAGGCATCGGCGCCCACTTCGCGCGCGAAGTTCTCGGTCACCGGCGCGCCGCCGACCATGACGTAGATTTCGTCGCGCAGGCCCTCTTCGCCCAGCGTGTCGACCACGACCTTCATGTAGGGCATGGTGGTGGTGAGCAGCGCGCTCATGCCGATGATGTCGGGCTCGTGCTCGCGGATGGCGGCGATGAAGTTGTCGGCGTCCACGTTGATGCCCAGGTTGATCACCTCGAAGCCGGCGCCCTCCATCATCATGCTGACCAGGTTCTTGCCGATGTCGTGGATGTCACCCTTGACGGTGCCGACGATGATCTTGCCGATGCGCTGGGCACCGGTCTCGGTCAGCAGCGGGCGCAGGATCTCCATGCCGGATTTCATGGCGTTGGCGGCCATCAACACCTCGGGCACAAAGAGGATGCCGTCGCGGAAGTCCACGCCGACGATGTCCATGCCCGCCACCAGGCCCTGGTCCAGAATTTCCTGGGGTGACTGGCCACGTGCTCAGCGCCTCGTGCACCTGCAGAGGGATCTCTTCCTTGATGCCGTCGTAGAGATCGTCCTGCATCTGCAGATAGAGATCCTCGAGGCTCAACTCTTGATAACTCATGACGAACGTCTCCTTGTGAAACAGTCGCTCATATGGCAAAATCGCGCAACTGTCAAGCGTCGATCAATGCTGTCGATGAAGTCGATCCTTCTAGATCCTGTTGACATTTGGCCACAACGTCCCCGGCATCGGACCACAAACTAGTCCGGTTACCAGAGTGGAGCCGGTCCGTGCCGGGGACGTAACGCAGCCACTGATGCCGCCAAAGCTGAAATGTCAACGGAACCGAGCAAGTTCAACGGACGCACACCTGGCCACCAAATTGACCATTAACAATCAGAACAAGCCCCACGACTCGTCCGGTTTCGAAGTCGATGTCCACATTCTCTGCCGCCGGGTGGCTGGGCAGACCGGGCATGGTGCGCATTTCGCCCACCAGCGGATAGATGAAGCCGGCGCCGACGCTGGCCCGCACCTCGCGGATGGGCAGTGTAAATCCGGTCGGCGCCCCCTTCAACTTCGGATCGGCTGAAAGGCTCAGGTGGGTCTTGGCCATGCAGATGGGCAGGTTGCCGAAGCCGCTGCGTTCATAGGTGCGAATTTGGGTCTCGGCCTTCTTGTCATAGGAGACGTCGGCGGCACCGTAGATCTCCCTGGCGATGGTCTCGATCTTGGCCTTGATCGGCTGATCCAATTCGTAGAGGAACTTGAACTCGGTCGGCTCCTCGGCCGCCTCCACCACGGCCCTGGCCAGATCGGTCGCGCCCGCGCCGCCTTCGGCCCAGTGGCGGGAGAGCGCACAACGCACGCCCAACTCCTCGGCGACTTCGAAGATGGCATCGACTTCGCTCTGATAGTCGCTGGAGAAGTGGTTGGCGCAGATGACCGGGCTGACGCCGTGCTTGGCCATGTTCTCGCACCTGCTTGCGCAGATTGGCGGCGCCCACGTAGACGTCGTCCGGGTTCTCTTGCAGCATCTCTTCGGGCAGGGCCGGCCGGGCACGATCTTGATATTTGCCGGTGTGCGACTTGAGCGCACGGACCGTGGCCACCACCACGACTGCGTCCGGGCGCAGACCGCTGTAGCGGCACTTGATGTTGAAGAACTTCTCGGCGCCGATGTCGGCGCCGAAGCCCGCCTCGGTGAGCAGATAGTCGGCCGTCTTGATGCCGATCAGGTCGGCCAGGATCGAACTGTTGCCGTGGGCAATATTGGCAAACGGTCCGGCATGGACCAGCGCCGGCGTGTTCTCCAGCGTCTGGAAGAGATTGGGCTTGATGGCTTCCTTCATCAGTACGGTCATCGCGCCCGCCGCCTTCAAGTCTTCGGCCGTGACCGGCTCCCGCTTGCCTGTTTTGGCCGATGACGATGCGACCGAAGCGGGCCCGCATGTCGCGCAGACTGGTGGTCAGCGCCAGGATGGCCATGACTTCCGACGGCCACGGTGATGTCGAAGCCGGTCTGGTGTGGGCGGCCGTCGCCGTTGCTGCCCAGCCCGGCGACGATGTTGCGCAGGTCTCGGTCGCTGATATCCATGACCCGCCGCCAGGTGATGCTGTACGGGTCGATGTCCAGTTCGTTGCCCTGGTAGATGTGGTTGTCGATCATGGCAGCCAGCAGGTTGTTGGCCGCGGTGATGGCGTGGATGTCGCCGGTCATGTGCAGGTTGAACTGCTCCATGGGCACGACCTGGCTGTAGCCGCCGCCGGCCGCACCGCCCTTGATGCCGAAGGTCGGGACCCATGGAGGGCTGGCGGATGGCGATGGTCGCGCGTCTTGCCGATGTGCGTGCATGGCCTGGCCGAGACCGACCGTGGTGGTCGATTTGCCTTCGCCCAGCGGTGTCGGCGTGATGGCGGTGCACCAGGATATACTTGGCATTGGGTCGATCCTTGAGCTTTTCCTGAGCCTCCAACTTCACCTTGGCCATGTTGTCGCCGTAGAACTCGATGTCGCTGCGGCCGAGCCCCATCTTTTCGGCAATCGCCTCGATCGGTTCCAGCTTGGCAGTCTGGGCGATCTCCAGATCGCTTGGTACGGCTGTCTTCGTTGACATGAAATCCTCCGTGTGTGGTAATTGGTGCTGATTTGGTGGTCGTAGCCTACTAGATCTCAGCGGAAATAGGGCCATATGACTTCAGCATTTCCACTCGAGTGAGATGGCCCTATCGACTGCCGTGGTATCTACGCCGGACTGTAGTTCGCAACTTCATGACGCGCGGGCGCGCATCGGCTGCGGCAATAGACCGCGCGCTGGACAATCTCGGCCACGGTCTCTTCCTGTCGATAGGCCATGATATGAACGCCGTGTACGCCTGTCGATCTCGCGCACCTGCTGGATGATTTCAATGCAGATCTGGATTCCCTCCTCTTTCTTCTGTTTTTTGGGCGTTTTGGCCAGCCGATCGACGATCGCATCGGGAATCCAGACGCCGGGTACCTTGGTGCGCATGAACTCGGCCGCCTTCTCCGACCGCAGCGGTCCGACGCCGATCGAGCAGATAGACTCTGCTCGTGCAGCCCCATGATCGACGCACCCGCTCCATGTAGGCTCCGCAGCCGGGGAATATCGAAGCAGTATTGGGTCTGAATAAAATCGGCGCCGGCCTCGATCTTTTTGGCCAACCGCAGCGGACGCCAGTCAAAGGGCGGCACGAACGGATTGGCTGCTGCGCCGAGAAAGAAGCGGGGTGGCGTGGTCAGTTTGCGCCCACTGAGAAAGACGCCCTGGTCGCGCATGATGCGCGGCCGTGCGCAGCAACTGCAGGCTGTCGAAGTCGAAGACCCGCTTGGCCTCGGGCTGGTCGCCGGCGGTCACGTCGTCGCCGGTGAGGCAGAGCACATTCTTGATGCCCAATGCGGCCGCGCCCAGCAGATCGCCCTGCATGGCGATGCGGTTGCGATCCCGGCAACTGACCTGGAAGACCGGCTCGTAGCCCGGCGCGGGTCAGCAGCGCGCAGCAACCAAGGCTGCTCATGTGGCAGTTGGCGCCCGATCCGTCGGTGGCGTTGATGCGCGTCACAGACTTCGGACAGCACCAGCGCGTTCTTGTAGACCTCCTCCGGGTCGGCGCTGTCCGGCGCGTTGAGTCTCAGCGGTGACCGCAAAGCGCCCGCGACCGCAGCACCCGCTCCAGCCGGCTGTCGGCCCGCAGCGGGCGCGTCGCCGGTCTTCGGGCGCTGATCCAGCGTGATCGGGGATGTCGTGCTGGCGTGTCGCGGCGTGCACACTGTCGCTCGATGTCGGCACATCTGCTTCTCCGGACATCGCTCGTTACTGTCGTCATTCTCGATTTGCCGTCCGTTCCCGGCTGACGCCGCGCTGCGCGTGCGCAGCGGGCCTTCTGGCTGCACGCCGTTCATCTGCCACAGCCGCGGCGTGGCCTGGCATTTGCCTGCGCGCCTGCATTCTGCATGGCCGTCAGATAGCGCATGCGTGCCTTCGTCGTGGCCCATGAGCACATCGGCGGCATAGATGGCGTTGCGGATCTCCTGCTTCCAGTGGGTTGGTGATGGCGCTGGTCATGCCCGCGGCGATGGCCATGGCGACAAAGGTCGCGTTGAGCAGCTTGCGATTGGGCATGCCGAAGCTGATGTTGCTGGCGCCGCAGACGGTGTTGCAGCCCAGTTCCTCGCGGACCATGCGCACCATGGTGAAGAGGTCTGCGCCGGCGGTGTGACCGCGCCGACCGGCATGGCCAGCGGATCGACGATCACGTCCTCCGCGTTTGATGCCGTAGCTTTCGGCGCGCTCGACGATCTTCTTGGCCACCTCAAAGCGCACCATGGGATCGTAGCTGATGCCCGATCTCGTCGTTGCTGATGGCGATGACCGGCACGTCGTACTCGGCCACAACGGGCAACACGCGTTCCAGCCGCTCCTCTTCGCCGGTGACGCTGTTGACGATGGGGCGGCCCTTGGCGGCCTTGATGCCGGCGATGAGCGCCGGCACGACTGAACTGTCGATGCAGAGCGGAACGTCGGTCAGATGTCTGCACCAGTTCGATGACCTTGATCATCAGGTCCGGCTCGGTCCTCTGGGGCTCGACGCTGGTGACGCCGACATTGATGTCCAGAATGTGGGCGCCCGCCGCGACCTGCGCCAGGGCATCACGCTCGACGCGGCTGAAGTCGCCGGCCAGCATCTCGGCCTCCAGCTTCTTGCGCCCGGTGGGGTTGATGCGCTCGCCGATGATGACAAACGGTTCATCCGGTCCGATGATGACGGTCTTGGTTGGTGATTTGACGATTGTCTGCATAGAGCTCCGATGACGCATGATGATGCTGGTGACCTGCTATGCCCGGCGTCGTATCACGCATCACGGTACGCATTTCCCACCCCCGGCGTCTGGACGTCAATGCCCTCGGCCATGTTGATCCATGACGACGTCCCCTCCAGCGAACGGTTGACCGGTGGCTGAAGCGAGGATGATTTCGTCGCCGTAGGCGCCCATGTCGCGACTGCGCTCCCAGGCCTGGACCCAGACACAGGGTCTTGCGGGGATGACCTCGCAGTGGCCGTCCGTGCGCACGCCGCCGCATGGACCGTTACGTAGATTTTTGGGGCAGGTCATGGGGCAGGTCATGCCGGTGCTGTGCAGGATACATTGGCCACACATCTGGCAGTTGAAGATATACCCTTTGAAGAATTTCTCGTTCCAGATCATAAAGCGTTCGATCAACGTCGGATTTACACGCTTCATGAGGGGATAGGCTGCATCAAATGCCGCGATGGTGCTGTTGTAGAGTGTTTCCAGCAACCGGGGGTGGTTCTTGAGCCATTCGCTGCCGGGCCGGCGCATGCCCTCTTTCAAATAGATCGTGTCGGCCATCTGTAGTGCATCTTTCTGGTGTGCGAGTCTACTGTGCTGATAGATTTCTCGACAGAAATACGGCCGTTCTACCCCCGGTCGGAACTGTCCAAAGATCTCTGCCGGGATTCACTGGAACCTGTAAAAACGGTGGTGCGTGCCGGGTCGGCACCGGCGGTGGTTTCAGCGACGATGGCGTTGTGGGCTCCGTTGAGCAGCGCATGCGATATTCGGCGGCAGGTTTCGACGAGAGTTCCGGAGATGTCGTCGTTCTGACCTTCCGGTGGGAACCGAAACCTGGGACCGCACAGATAGATCGACGCAATTGGAACGTCCTGCTGGGCAAAAACGGGCGCCGACACGACGGCAAGCCCCTCTGTAAACTCCTCGAACGACCAATCGAATCCTGTTTGACGAATCTTGCCCAGGTGCGAACGCAACGCAACCGGATCCACCTGCGTGTGCGGAGTAAAGCGTGCCAGTGGGCGCGTGAGATAGTCGGAGACAAAGTCCTCAGACGCATAGGCGAGGAAGACCTTGCCGGCGGAGACGGCATGGAGCGGAAAACGTCTGCCTGTCCAGTTACTTATCTGGATGAATCGACCGGTGTCGACCTGATCGATGTAGAGAGCGCAGTCACCATTGGGGACGGCGAGTCCGGCCGTCTCGTCAAAGCGCTCCGATAGGCGACGCAAATGGGGATGGATGAGTGCTGCAAGCGTTGTTGGGGGTACCGCAGAGGCAAACAATTCGCCGATGCCGGCGCCGATGAAGATGCGTCCCTCATCGCGCTGAATGGCGCGTTCCGTTTCTAGCGATATGACCAGACGCGAGACCGTGCTTTTGTGCAGCGCTGTCCGACGCGACAACTCGGTCACGCTGATTCCGTCCGGATAGGCAGCGATGGTGCGCAACAGTGTAAAGGCTCGTTCGATGGACTGGACACTCACGGCGTCGGCTGCTCGTGTGATGGAAGGGGTACACACAGCAATCTCACATATTGGTACAGATTCACGATGTGAGACAGTTACAAATATGGTATCGCAGGCGTGGTTCCTCTGTCAATTTGTCGCAATCTGGAGGTGGCATCCCATTTTCCGGGGCGCCAGTTCAATTTGTGGATCAAAACTGCCGGGGATCGTTTCGATCCTCGGCAGTGTGGCCCTGACTCCTGGGCCTGTCATGCTCAGCCCTGTCCGAACGCGGCCTTGGTTCCCGGCAACAGCGCCAGGATCAGCACCACGACGTTGACCAACCCCGGCAGCAGGATCGCCTGGAACGGTGTGCTTCCGATGAGGGCGACCAGTAACATGATGAGGTTGATGACCGCGATCACCACCATGAAGAGCCATCCCTGCGGATTCAGGTTCCAGATCCAATTGGCGACTGAGAACCAGATGATGCCGACAAGCGCGGAGAGGATGGCGCCAAACCAGTAGGCATTGGGCATGATGAACTTGTACTCACCCAAAATCGTCGGCACGGTAACCGGTAGCCAACCCATGTAGCGGGCCGCGTCCAGAAAGGCCAGCAATCCGGCAATCACAGCCAGTATGGCCAGGATAACGACGACGGCAGTGCGCCGTCCCTGCGTAGATGTTGACATAAGTTTTCTCCAGGCTTCTGTGATTTGGATGAATGGTTCAACGGTTGCAGCCAAGCAACAACCGGCTGTCCGCAACCAGCGATCTCATGATACTACCAGAGGTAGGCTTTGGCAATATCACGCCAAAATCAGCGCAATCTCGATCGCTGATAGACCTTACAGGCGAAGATGTTTCCGCGGCATGTGGTCATCGGTAGACTACCCGGTTGGGCCGGCGCGTCACGCTTTGAGGCGAATCAGTTCTGCGTCATATTGGGGATCGTCAGACACCACTACCGTAAAACGCCGGTCGAAGGTTTGTACCGTCAATTCGGCGTCCGGATCGGCAAAATCAACCGGCAAATAGGCGTAGCCGACCAGCTTGCCGATCGCTGTAGCCGTAGTCCACGCTGGTCAGGTAGCCGATGGCTCTTCGCATCCGCGAAGACCGGCTCCTTGCCCAGCGCCATGGCGGCCGGATCGTCGCTGGTCAGGCAGCAGAGCGTGCGCGTCGATGCCCGCTTCCTTGACGTCGTCAGCAGCGCCTCTCGTCCCAGAAAATCGCCCTTCTTGAGACGCACGGCCCAGCCGAGCCCGGCTTCGTAGGGATTGTAGTCGGTGGTCAGGTCGGCGCCGACGGCCCGATAGCCCTTCTCGACGCGCAGCGAGTTGAACGCGCCCGCGCCCAGCGCAAAGATGCCGTGTGGCTGGCCCGCCTCCCACAAGCGTATCCCACAGGTTGAGCCCATACTCGCTGGGGCAGTAGATCTCCCAGCCCAATTCGCCGGCATAGGAGAGGCGCAGCGCCAGCGCCGGCACGCGCCGATGGTGACGGGTCATGCCGTGAAATAGGGAATGGCGACGTTGGAGACATCTTCGTCCGCGACCTCCTGCCAGGACCGACCGCGCCTTTGGGCCCCCACAGAGCCACGCCCGTGTAGTCGGGACGAGTGGTCGTCAATGCGTACCGAGCCGTCGGCCGGGGCGTGCATAGCGCAGCCAGGCCAGATCGGCCGGCCCGGTACCGCCGCCGGTCAGGACCAGAAAGCGGTCGTCGTCCAGCCGCGTGACGGTCAGGTCGGCCTTGATGCCGCCTGGCTGTCATGCAGAGCGCGGTGTAGACGATGGTGCCCACGGGCCGGTCGATGTCGTTGGCCGCGCATGTAGTTGAGGAAGGCGACGCGCCCGGTCCGCTCACCTCGATCTTGGCGAAGTTGGCGATGTTGTAGAGGCCGACCTTGTCGCGCAAGGCCAGGTGCTCGGCGCCCTGGATGCGCGACCAGTTCATGGCCTCCCAGCCGCTGCGGTCGGGCATCCGGTCGCCGTACTCGTCCAGCAGACCGCGGATTGGCTTCGTACCACTGCGCCACCTCCCAGCCGGCGCGGGCGAATGAAAATGCGCGCCCTGTTCCACCAGCCGCTGGTGAAAGGGCGCCAGGCGCACGTTGCGCGGCTTCTCCATCTGCTGCAGCGGGTGGATGATGTCGTAGACCTCCTGGTACTGGCGGTCGACGCGGGCATACATCCATGCTCGGCTGGTCGCGTGGGGCTGGAAGCGCCGGCTCCACATCTCGTGCATGGCGAACTCGCTGGTGCGGCTGTCCATCCACTCGGCCATGGTCTTGCCCACGCCGCCCGCGTGGGTCACCCAGACGCCCAGGCAGACCACAGCCCGGGGATGTCGGTCTCGCCCGCGATGGGACCCATGTCGGTGGAGAAGGCCATGAAGCCGTTGAACTTGCGCACATAGCCTTTGCCCGCGAGCGCGGCAGCAACTCCTCGGCGGCCCGTTGCTGCAACCTGCAAATGCTCGGGCGTGAATTCGCGCTCGGCCCGGGCGCCGACGTAGTCGCCCTCGAAGAGCAGTGACTCGTGGCGGTAGTTGCCGATGCCGTAGGCGTCGCCGTGTTGGCGGAAGTAGAGGGAGAAATCCTGGTGGCGCAGGATCGGGTGCTTGACGAACAGATCCTTGTCGGCCGCCAGTTCGGGCAGCGGTTCGGTGATGGCGTACTGGTGCTCGACGCCGAGGAGGGGGAAGCGCAGGCCCAGCTTGTCCGGCAGCACACGGCCCACACATTGGTGGCCAGCAGCACCTGGTCGCCTCGATGGTGCCCTGGTCGGTGACGACGCCGGTGACGCGGCCGTTGTGACCGGAAGGTCCGTCACGTGGACGTTGCCGCAAACGCGCCGCCGGTGGCCATGGCAGCTTCGGCCAGCGCCGCCGCGCAGTACCAGCCGCGCACGTCCCTGTCGGTGGGCACGTAGTAGCCGCCCTTGATCACGCTCGGATCGAGAATCGGGATAGCCGGCCACCTCTTGCGGCGAGATCACGTGGCCCTCCAGCCCATAGGCCGCGGCCGCGCTCTGTTTGCGGTGGAGCTCGCGCAGCCGCGCGTCGGTGTAGGCGACCTCGATGCCGCCCACCTGGTAGACGCACTGGTTGTCGTTGTAGAGCAGATCCTTGTAGAGATTGACCGAGTACATGGCGCACTCGGTCATGAACTTGGAGTAGTTGGTCTGGAAGATCAGGCCGGGCGCGTGGCTGGACGAACCGCCGGTCTCGTAGAGCGGCCCCTTGTCGACGACGACGATATCGTGCCAGCCCAGCTGGGTCAGGTGATAGGCCAGGCTGCAGCCGACAATGCCGGCGCCGACGATGACCAGGCGGGCCGCACTGGGAAGTGGGCGTTGTCATACTTCTCCCCTTGAAAAATCAGCGAGATGGCCATGCTGCAACAACTCCTTTTGGCCACAGATGACTTTGCTGCAAAAACAAGAGATCAGCCACAGATGAACACAGATGGACACAGAAAATCACAGATTTTGCTTGAAATCTTTTCTTTCGGCTCGATATGACGTCAATCGGCCATATACCTGAATCTATCCGTGGGAATCTGTGTCCATCTGTGGCTATTCCCAGAGCAGCTCAAGGACGGTCACAAATGAACGGCTACCAGAACGACCGGATCGTCTGCGTTCTGCTCGATGATGCGCTGTTCGCTGGGGCGGTCCGAATAGGTCCGCTGCTCAAAGCGCCGACCGTAGCGTAGCTGCCCGAAGCGTGGACCGGCCGACTGCGTGCCGTGGTGCATCGGCGTGGCCGGCAACCAATCGCGGGGCGAACGAGGCCGGTCGATGGGCGTCAACCGGCGTGGGCGCAGTGGCCCTGCCACGTACTCGTGATCGATACGCGGGCGACGACGGGCGTGGTGGGTGACGTTGGACAGTTCGCCGCCGACGCCGAAGGGGAACGCACTGCCGAAGCGGTTGGCGGTGAACGGGTTCGATGTTGTGGCGGGTGCGTTGGTACTGGGCCAGGTCGGCCATGATCTCGCCGATGACGCTGGCGAACTTGTAGCCGTGTCCGGTGCAGGCCGACGCATACGCGACCTGCGGGATATTGGGGTGCAGGTCGATGATGAAGTGGCCGTCCGGCGCATTGGTGAACATGCAGGAGGCCATGCGTCATGGTCGGTCCGGACGCCTGGGGGAAATACTTGGAGGTGCATTCGCGCAACACCTCTTCGTCTTCCCAGTAGATGCCGGTGGTCGATCTGATCGGGCCGGCCGGTCTCGTTGAAATGGTGGTAGAGGCCGATCTTGAAGCCGGGAATGCCGTGGACTGGGAAACCGTAGAAGCGTCCCTCGTCCACCAGCAGGTTGAAGACCGGGAAGTTGTCCGGCCGGAAGAGTTCCGGTCGCTCGGGCTGGAACCAGGCCAGCACCTGGCGCTCGGGCGTGGCCAGCCCGTTGAGGAACTGGAGCATCTGGTCGTTCCAGGCGCCGGCGGTGATGACCAGCGAGTCGGCCTCGTAGACCGCCCGTGTGGTGTGGACGCGCACGCCTTCGCGGTCGCCCAGCGGCTCCCAGCGCAGGACCGGCTCGCGACCGTGGATCTCTGCGCCCAGCGGCCATGGCTGCAAAGACATAGGCGACGATGCAGCGCTCGGGCGTCAGGAAGCCGCCCTCGGGCTGAAAGAGCGCCAAGGTGTCCCGGGGCAAGTTGTAGCCGGGGAAGCGCTGGGCCAGTTCCTTGCCCGGTCAGCACTTCGTGGGGCTGGTCGTATTCGACCGCGGATTGGAGCGCGCCCTTGAAGACCCAACTATCGGCCGGTCCGGCATCGATGGAACCGGTCAGATGGAGCAGCTGCTCGCCCGAGATACGTTCGATCTCGCGCCAGAGTTCGTAGGCGCGAATCAGCAGCATGACGTAGGACGAGTCTTCGTAGTAGGGTAGGCGAATAATGCGCGTTTGCGCCGTGGGACGAGCCCTGGTCGTGGGGAATGTCAAATTGCTCCAGACCCAAGCACGCGCTGGCCGCGCTTGGCAAGCTGGTAGACGGTTGCGCTGCCCATACCGCCCACGCCGACGACGATGGTGTCGTATCGATTGGGAATAGATGGTTGAGTGCATGTCAATACCAGCCCTGGGCGTAGGCCGTTTCATAGAGTGCAACGATATTCTGCGGCGGACTGACAGCCTGAATATTGTGACAAGGAGCGATGATGAAGCCGCCGCCAGCACCGAGAAGTTCGAGGTTTTCCAACACCTCGTTGCGGACATCTTCGACTGTGCCGAAGGGCAGGGTCTGTTGGTTGTCCATGGCGCCGTGAAACACGACCTGACCTCCGAAGTCCTGTTTGAGGGTTGCTCGTTCCATGCCGGGCGAGCGCCACTGGACTGGGTTCAGGATGTCGATGCCGGCCTCGATCATGTCCGGAATGATCGACCGAACGGCGCCGTCGCTGTGGAAAAATACGGATACACCGGCCTCGTGGGCCAGGTCCATCATCCGTTTCATCCGCGGCAGAAAGAACTCACGGATGGTTGCCGGCGAGTAGAGCAGATTGTCCTGGCCACCGAAGTCTTCTGCGACATAGGAGAGGTCGATGCGTCCAGGCAGCTGCTCGTAGATGCGCACGGTGTTTTCGTAGGCCAGGTCGAAGAGCTTGTCCAAGCAGTAGTGGACGATCTCCGGATTGAGCACCAGATCCATAAACGCCTGCTCCCGTCCCCGCAGATCGCAGTAGATCAGAAACGGTTCCGATCCGCCGCCCTGGATCGGGTAGACTTCCTTGCCCTTGATCTGATCGGGGATGGTGCGGTAATCATACCAGTCGGCCACCGGCCACCGGTAGTTTTCCTCGATTTCCTCGACGGACCCGTAATCTTCGAGCGGTCCGGAGACACATTCCTTGTAGGCTCCGGTCCCGTAGTCGACCAGCGCGTAGCGGCGACCGAAGATGTCGGTGTTGGGCGCCAGCGAAGGGCCGATGTAGGTCGGTGCAACGGTCAAGACGCGATCGATGTGCAGGCGCTCGAACAGTTCCCAGTCCGAGCTGCAGCCCAGGTGTTTGCGTAGCTTCGCCGTGGCCTCGACGGTGCCCCAGTAGTCCATGGGTACCCGATCGGGGATTGCGCCGCTGAGCAAAGCCTGCCAGCGTTCGCGTGGCGTCATCGATTCCTTGCGTCCCTGTTTATTGCGGTTCGGGGTTGAGATTTGCGTGGCAATCTGCGTCATGATGAAGATCCTCTAGATGAACAGACACGGCGAATTTCGGCACAATGCTGGACTATTCGCCGCCATAGTGAACCCAGCGCGACGAACTGCGGAACACAAGCAGTGACGAAACCATGATCACAAGAAACAGGATCCACGCCAGAGCTGACGCGTACCCCATCTTGAAATAGGCGAATCCACTGTTGTAGAGGTAGAGCACATAGAACAGTGTGGCGTCGGCCGGCCCGCCGCGTGTCATAATGTAGGATTGGGTAAAGACTTGAAATCCGCCTATGAGTCCTACCACCAAGTTGAAGAAGATCACCGGCGAAATCATGGGAATTGTTACCGAGCGGATCTTTTGCCAGCTATTTGCGCCATCTAGTTCTGCCGCCTCGAGCATTTCCTTGGGTACATCCTGCAAGCCGGCCAGAAAGATGACCACTGCATTTCCGATTGACCAGACGCTCATGATGATGAGTGATGGTTTCGCCCACATCGGATCGGTGAGCCATGGGATGGGTGGGATGCCGACGGCGCCCAACAGATGCGTAAACACGCCGTATTGGGGATTGAACAGCTGAATCCAGATGATGGAGGTGGCCACAATGGGGACAATGACGGGCACATAGTAGATCGTGCGGTACACGGTCAATCCGCGCACATTCATGTTCAAGAGCATTGCCATTGACAGTGCGAGGACAATACCGAACAGGTTCGCGAACACGGTGTAGTAAAGAGTGTTCCAAAGCGACAGCCAAAAGAGTCTGTCACTGGAAAACAGGCGACCATAATTTTGGAGGCCCACCCATGTAGGGGGCTGAAGGATGCTGTAGTTGGTGAAGCTATAGTAGAAAGAGAGTATGACGGGAATCAAGCCGAAAACGACAAATCCAATGATCCACGGCGAACAGAAAGCCAAGCCCTTGGCCAGTTTGATCAGATCTTTTTTGCGCTGCGACTGCAGTGCACGAACCGCTACCTGGTTGCTCATACGTTTTGCCACTCCACTTTATCCCTTGATCCCTGTCAATGCGATTCCCTGAATGAATGAACGTTGAGCAAAGAAGAACAAGACGATCACGGGCACGACAAAAATCGATGTTGCGGCCATGATGAGTGAAAAACGACTTAATCCATATGCGCTCTGCATCTGTGCTAGTCCAAGCGAGATGGTGAACAGTTCGGTGTCGTTCAGGTAGATCAACGGTCCTAGGAAGTCGTTCCAACTGGCAAGAAACTGAAAGAGTGCGACGACCATGAGCGCGGGTCGTGCGAGGGGCAGAATCACGCTCCACAATGTGCGCAATTCGCCGGCGCCATCGATCCGAGCGGCGTCCGACAGTTCTGCTGGTATCGATCGGAAAAATTGTCGCAGGAGAAAGATAAAAAACGCATTGCCGAAGAAACTGGGCACGATAAGCGGCAATAGTGTATTAATCCAACCCAGCTTGTTGAAGATGACGTAGAGCGGCACCAGGGTGGCGGCAAACGGCAACATCAGCGTACTCACCACCAGGACAAAGAGGAAATCTCGTCCTGGCCACTGCATCCGCGCAAACGCATAGGCGGGCAAGGTGGCTGAAATTAGCGCGCCCATTACTGTCAGCGCTGCGATCAGTAGACTGTTGCGCAAATAGATGTCGAAAGGAACGAATCGAAAGGCATCGGGGAAATTCCGCCACATCCAGGGATCAGGAATCCAGTTCGGTGTGTAGTCAAGAATCTGCTGATCAGTTTTGAGTGCAGTGGACAACATCCAGAGCAACGGCAAGACAAAAAAGATTCCGAAAAATATGAGTAGGCTATGCTTGACGACACCACCGACATAGTGGCGTACTTTTCGGCTGCTGGCCATAGGTGTTGCTCAATGTGGCGCGTTGGTGCTGATGTTTGTTTGAAAAGCGGAGAAGCAGGCGCAACCCCCCTGGAAGAGACCGGCGATCATCAGGATGCCGGAGAATTGTTTGCACCTCCTCCAGGAGGTATGACAATGGTCGGGGCGATGGCGTGTACGTATTCTTACGTTTCCGCTGCGAGAGAGGCGCGCCTCTCCGCAGCGGCGCCTGCAGCTAGGCAAAATAGTTGTCCAACTCTTGTTGTACTTCGTCGGATACCAGATCCATCGCCTCCTGTGGCGTCTGGGACAGGAGCCGAACTTGATCGCGAGCCGCATTCAAGCGGTCCTGATAGAAAGTGCCCACCGGCATCTTCGGCGGCAGGAATACATAGTCACCGTTGAGGAACATGTCGATCATTTCTTGGTATCCGGGATACTCAGCCACGAGCTGTTTGAATGGCTCATGATCCAGGATCTTGGTCGTGGCCGGTACATTGATTGGCCTCCCGCCCCAGGAAAGGACGGTCATGTAGTCGTCCAGATCACCGCCCAGACCACCAGTGTACTTTACAAACTGCCAGGAAGCGTCGGGATGTTCAACTCCCTTGGGCACGACTGTAAAGTCGCCGTAGCTGTAGGTCGCCACACCCTCCTCACCGGGTGGATTGGGCATGGGCATGATACCGTAGCTGAAGCCCTCGTCAGCGTATTTGCCGAAATCACCTAGTTTCCAGGCGCCGCCGACTTCGTGAATCGCAATGCGACCGGAGATAAAGGGGTCCAGTATGCCGGCGCGTTCGCTTGCCAGACCTTGCTCGAAGCCCTGCACCTTGCTCACATCATATTTCTCAGAATAGGAGGCCATCCACTCAAACATGGCGACATTTCTTTCGTCGTTGGCGGTGATGGCCCGATTTTCCTCGTCGTAGAGCGATCCTCGCCAGGCTGCAAGCCATCCCCAGTAATTGAACGGCATATGGCCCATACGCACGATCTGACCGTTTTCTTCCTGGGTGAGCTGTTCGGCAATCTCGTCAAGCTCGGCCAATGTAGTCGGTGGTTTTTCCGGATCCAAGCCGGCTTCTTCAAAGATCCCCTTGTTCCATCCCAAACAGGAAGTCTGTTGCCGATCGGAGAATCCCCACGTCTTGCCGCTATATTGACCCAGGTCCAACACGGCCGGGTGGAACCATTCCGCAGCTGCCGACAGATCATCCGGCGAGATATCGTCGAGCGCAACCAAGGCGTCTTGTTCCACAAGACTGGGGATATTGATCGCTGAGTAAATCGTCACCATATCCGGCGGCGCGCCGGCAGCAATCGAACTCAACAATTTTGTGGTTAGCTCCTGACCGGGAACGACTGTCTGGGAAGCGACGATGTCGGGATTTATGGCGTTGAACGAGTCGCAGACGAACTGCGTCATTTCCTCCCACTGTTCGGTCCATGAATGCCAATACTCGATCTGGATTTGTTCAACTGTAGCCGAATCTGCGGCTTCAGCTCCTGATGACCCTGCGGGCGCCGTAGTCGGTGCACATGCGGCCAACACAAGCCCGGCGCCGGTAATTGCCGTGCTCTTGAGAAAGGTGCGGCGTGAAATGCAATTGGCTGTCTTCATTGGGCTATGACCTCCTGATACTTGATTGGATGCCTAGGATCGACACGAGATAAGAATGACTCAATGGACGATTTTATTGGGTCAAGGCAAGTAAAAGTAACCGGTCGGCAAGTAGGAGAAATGCAATGGGGACAAACACCAGTATAGCAGACTGGTGAGCTGTGTTCAATGGATATTTTCGGGTAAATTGCTAGACAGCATGTATCACAGCGTCGATTTCGATAACGACTGTAGAC
>CAVQSG010000035.1:0-5219 GCA_963715415.1 uncultured Chloroflexia bacterium
TCGTAGCGTGCATCGACCTCTTGTTTGGCCGGGTGAACGTAGAGTATGTCCATCCAAAATCCCCAAGGTGAGCTGTTGGAAAGATGTGAAAACGCCCGATGAAATCCACATCGGGCGTCGGTCTGTTCCTCTATTCGGATTCCTCATCCGTCTCCGGTTCCGGTGCCGTCGGCTTGACGGGTCTACCGGCCTGGCGGTCTCTGGCCTGACTCCGCGCCTTCTCGATCTGGTCGAGCACCTCCTGCGGATCCTTCACACCCAGAAACTCGAAGGTTGAGCTGGCCGCGGATGCGGTCTGGCAGCGAACATCACCGAACTGAAAGACGGTCTGAGCAATGCCTCGTTGACGGATGTTGATGTCCTGCAAATTCAGCAGATCTGCAGTCAACAGATCGTGTGCGAAAGGCGTAGACTTGGTCGAATCGACCAGGCGCTGGCTGGTGATCAACCAAAGATCATTGTTATAACGGTACCAGTAGACGTAGGCCATGATGACGCCAATCACGACTGACCCAATAGCAAGTATATTCATGAACGTGCCAAGGAATCCGGTCTGATTCATTCCGAAACTGAGCCAGAGCGCAAGTATCAGCGCCACAATAATTATGATCAGGGCGAGCCTGCCCCAAAGGTGGACCGGATGGCGCTTAATTGTCATAATGACGTCTTCATCAGGTTGAAGCTGTACTGGGTCTGACATAGGATATGCCTTTCTGTTCTGGGATGTCGTAACCGCAATTGCCCTGTGGTCCTGCCCGGTGGTTAGGGTTTGCCGCAGATATTCTCTAACAACGTGTTGTGCCAAATCTTCGCAAAAAAAGGGGCTATCGTCTTAGATTTTACGCTATCATACGATAGTGATGGTGCTTTGACAAAGATGATACGCCAAGTTGCTGTATCTGCAACGCAAGGCTACTTACTCGCCTGATAACCGTCGAAACTGCTCCCGGATGAATGGCCAGGCGCCGTCCTTGTAGAAGCGGTGACCGCCGTCTCCCACATACAGTCGACAGTCATTCTCTGCGCCGGCAATCGCATAGATCTGCCGAAGTTTCTCGTAGGCGTACCTGGCGCTTTCGATGGGGTAGATGGGGTCCGCTGCACCGGCGATGGCACAGAATGGCCTGGGTGCGATCAGTCCGGCGACGTCGTACATCTCGCCCAATCGCAGGATGCCGGGAATGTAGTTACAATCGCAGTGGTGGATCGTGCCGATGCTATCGGTGAAAGTGTTCAGGTAGCTGCCCGGAACGGCCACGGCAAAGCGCGTGTCGCAGGCTGCGGCAAAGAGCGATACCGTTCCCCCACCCGAGTTACCGGTGATGGCGACTCGCCGGCTGTCGACGTTTAGATTCTCTAGCGCCCAATCCAACAATCGCGACATGTCCCATACACGTTCGCCGATGGGCGTTCTGCCCAGAAGCAGGCCATGCATGAGCTGCGTACGGCAGGATGAGAGGTTTCCCGCTGCGATGTCATCGGCCGTCCGGGTATCGCCGAAGCCGCGGACAGTGGGGGTGATGACAACGTAGCCCTCTTGCACCGCCTGCACGGCGATATCGCGTTCGCCCTCGATGATGCTCAACCGTTCGGTTTCATCGGCGTAGAGGCCGACATAGATGTAGGGCTGATTGTGACCGTGGGGACAGATCACCAACGGCAGCGGCTCTCCGCTCTCCGCTACGTCTGAATCTGGGAGAAGCAGATAGAAGGGCAGTGGCACGGTCGGCTCGACCCAGATCTGCCAGCGCTGCCGAATGTAGCCGTCTTCTTGAATCGAATCGATCAATTCGGCATGTGAACGGTGATCGACGAGATCATGGACCATGTTGTTCAAACCCAGGATCTCCTCAGCCGGGCGCGAAATTCAACTTGCCATTCGGACAATTCGTCTGCCGTCTCAGCCCGAAACGCATACGCACCGAGAGTGGCAGCAAAGCGTTGGGCATAGTGGATCTTGGCATCATACATTGCATATTTCTCCTCTTGTACGCGCAGGAATCAACCGCAGATGAACACGCCCATTGGGCGTAGATGGATAAAACGGGTCTGCTCGAACTGCCAGCAACCAGGCGAGAACGGACCGCACCCATCTGCGTTTATCTGCGCAAATCTGCGGCTAGTTTTTTGTTTGCCAGTGGTCCACCCGCATGCGTGTCAGCGTGAAACCGCCTCTCCCTCAGAAGCCGCCTTCAGCCCTGCGGCGAACTGCTCGAAGTTCTTGGTGAGATCGGGAATCTTGCCTTTGATGAAAGTGAGCATCAGACCGCTGAAGACTTCCTCCGTGTGGAAGGACGTCGTTCCCTCTTCGCCCGGCGTCAGCGTGTGGGTGCGCACTGACTTGAAGAGTCCCATGGGCATGCCGCCGGTGAGCACCATCTTGGCGCTTGGCTCGAACGTAGTCACCTTGACGGCAAAGGCGCGGCTCGGGTCGATGAGGGTAAAAAACTTGACGCTCTCTCCCAGAGCCAGCGTCCCCTCGACGTGGTCGATGCCTGGATCCCAGTCCGGATAGCCTGCAGCGTTCGCGAGAATTGTCCAGATCGTGTCGGGCGATGCATTGATGGCGGTGGTGGCGCTGTAGCGCATTTGGTCACATCCTTTCTTCTCCAGGGGGAAACGGCCCGCTGATAGGCAGATAGTACCAGCTACCGTCATAGTCTGCAACCGGATCTTTTTCTATCGTGCCTCCTTTTTCCTCCTTGACACGGTCTACGGCTGGTGGGATACTCTTTCTATCGATCGCCAGTATATTCTATCAGTCACCCTGATCGCGCAGGCGGTTCGGGACTCGCCCTGTAAATAGAGCAATTGCTCGTGTCGATCCCCATCCACATCTCAGCATCTTCTGAATACGCAGCCGACTTCAACCGGCGCATCTCGGAATTGATCTGGGGGACGCCTGCGCCTGTTTGCGGCCGCATTCATTCCCCGAGTAGACAAGGAGCGTACGTGAACAACTGCCCGAATTTGCTCTACATCCATACGGATCAACATTCATTCCACGTCACCGGCTGCTATGGCGATGAACTTGTGCGGACGCCGAATCTGGATCGCTTGGCAGCCAATGGCGTGATGTTTGACAACTGCTATTGCGCCTCGCCGATCTGCGTGCCCTCGCGCATGTCGATGTTGTCAGGCAAGCATCCCTACCAGAATGAGGTCTGGACCAACGAACACATTCTCGATTCGGGCATCCCCACGCTGGCCCATGCCATGGGCGCTGGCCGGCTATCGCCCGGTGCTGATCGGGCGCATGCACTCGCTGGGACCGGACCAGTTGCATGGCTACGCTGAGCGGCTGGTGGGCGACCACGGGGCCAACTATATCGGCGGCTCCGATGTGGATCGCGGTGTGCTCAACGGCACGGCCGGTCCCCATCGCATCAGCCTGGAACGGTCGGGCGCGGGTCAGTCGGCCTACCAGGTGCATGACGAATACGTTACGGCCGCCACGGTCGACTATCTCAATCGAATCGGGCTTGCGCGAAAGTCCGGGCAATCGGATGAACCGTTTAACGTGACCGTCGGCTTCATGTTGCCCCACGCGCCGTTTGTGGCCCGCAAGGAGGATTTCGACCCGTACGAGACACGATGACCCTGCCGCGCAAGCCTCGCTCGTTTGCCGATGAAACGCATCCGCATCTACGCTGGTGGCGAAGCCATACCGATATCGAAGAGGTTACCGAAGAGGAGGTGCTGCGGGCACGGGCCGCCTACTGGGGCATGGTGACGCGGGTCGATGACGATGGTCGGGCAGATTCTGGCGGCGCTGGAGGAGAACGGTCTGCTGGACAACACGCTGATCGTCTACACCTCGGATCATGGCGACATGCTCGGCGAACATGGTCTCTGGTGGAAGCATGTCTTCTATGAGGAGTCGGTGAAGGTGCCGCTGATCCTCTCGTGGCCGGGCGTGATTGCGGCGGGGCAGCGCAGTGACACAGGTGGTCAGCGCCCTGGATGTCACCGCCACGATTCTGGATGCACTGGGCGCGCCGGCGCTGCCCAATTCGCCGGGTCGCAGCCTGCTCGGGCTGATCGACGGCGCGACGCAGGCGAACGGAGTGGGAGGACGTCGCCTTCTCGGAATATTGCTCCGACCAGTTCTGTCCCGACGGCGGCTGCTACCAGCGCATGATCCGGGCCGGCGACTGGAAGCTGGTCTACTATCACGGCCAGCCGCCGCAACTCTTCAACCTGGCCGAGGACCCCGGCGAACTCATCGACCGCGCCGATGATACCGACTGTCAAGCCGTGCGTACAGAGTTGACGGCCAGGGTGCTTCGCCGACTGGAATCCGGAGTGGGTCAAGGCAAAGATGGCGGACAAGAAGGCCGATATCGCCATCATGAAAGCGTGGGCTGAACACGTGCAGCCACCCGATCTATACCGCTGGCCGTTGAAGCCTGAGATGAACTATTTGGATGATTAGAATCCAACCACCCTATCAACATTGACGGAGCATCAAACCTATGGAAGTTCGTCCCGTTGGCCGCACCGGCCTGGAAGTCTCTCTGCTTGGCTTCGGCGCTGCGCCGCTGGCCAACCTCTACCGTGATGTGCCTGAATCGGAGGCCTACGAAACCGTCTATGCCGCGCTGGAACAGGGTGTAACCTATTTCGACACCGCGCCGGCTTACGGCGCAGGCGTCTCCGAAACACGACTGGGCGTTGCCTTGGCCGGCGTGCCGCGCAATCAGTTCACACATCTCGACCAAGGTCGGACGCTGGTTCGGGCCGGACGGCGAGCGCGTCACCGACTACAGTCGGGACGGCGTGCTGCGCAGCCTGGAAGCCAGCCTGGAACGGTTGAAGCTGGACTGCCGTCGACATCGTCCATATCCACGACGCCGACCATCACTACCGGGAAGCCATCGAAGAGGCCTACCCGACATTGGCCGAGCTGCGCAGCCAGGGCGTGATCCGGGCTGTGAGCGCGGGGATGAACCAGTGGCAGATGTTGCTGGACTTTGCCAATGCCGGCGAGTTCGACTGTTTCATGCTGGCCGGGCGCTACACGCTGCTGGAGCAGGGCGCTCTGGGATTCATGGACATGTGCCGCGGAGCGGGGGATCTCCATCCTGGCGGCAGGCGTCTACAACAGCGGCATCCTTGCCACCGGCGCCGGACCCAACGCCAAGTACAACTATCGGGCGCCGTCGGCAGAGATCATTGAAAAGACGGAGGCGCTGGAAGCCGTCTGCGCCCGATTCGGC
>CAVQSG010000036.1:0-225609 GCA_963715415.1 uncultured Chloroflexia bacterium
AGCACGTTGCGCGACCTATACCGCGCTTGATGAAACTGAAAGAGCAGCCATTGAGAACGGCTTATTGCGCCCCATGGTGTGCTTCTATTTCCGATCAGGCACCGCAAACCTTTGACCGGATACATAACCATGGCACCTGGGCCGTTGCAGCGGTTGGCATGACGGGTTACGTGATCGGCGATCATGACTATGTAGAAAAAGCCCTGTACGGTCTTAAACGCGATGGCAGTGCCGGTTTCATGAAACAGCTGGATGAGCTTTTTTCGCTGGATGGTTTTTATAGCGAGGGCCCTTATTACCAGCGTTATGCCCTGATGCCGTTTCTTCTGTTTGCAAAGGTCATCGAAAGAAACGATCCGCAACGCAAGATTTTTGAATATCGTAATGATGTTTTACTCAAAGCGGTCAACACTGTTATCCAGTTGAGTTATGCCAACTACTTTTTCCCCATCAATGACGCACTCAAGGACAAGGGTCTGGATACACAGGAGCTTTGTTATGGGGTGGCTATTGTTTACGCTCTGACGGGTGATCCAAAGTTGCTATCAATTGCCGAAGCGCAAAACAGAATTGTATTAACCGGGGATGGCTTCCGCCTGTCCCGGGCGCTTGAAAGTAACAAAGCCCAGCCATTCGTTTTTGAAACCATGCAGATCAGTGATGGCCCGGATGGCAAGCAGGGTGTGGTGAGTATCCTGCGTAGCGGTGCCGGTGCAAAAGATCAGGCGCTGGTCTTCAAAGCGACAGGGCAGGGCCTTGGTCATGGTCATTTCGATAAACTGACCTGGCTGTTTTACGACAACGGTAATGAAATTGTCAGGGATTACGGCGCCGCGCGTTTCCTGAATGTTGAGGAAAAAGATGGCGGGCGTTACCTGCTCGAGAACGACACCTGGGCCAAGCAGACCGTCGCACACAACACACTGGTGGTGGACGAAACCAGCCACTTTGCCTAATGCAATACGTGCACTGCGATTCGGGTCATATTCGATCGTCTCGATACGACCGGACACGCCGAAGTTGTCGCGACGAAAATCAATGATACGATAACGTCGTTTATGCCCTCCGCCGCGGTGGCGCACCGTCACCCTGCCGCGATTATTGCGACCGCTTTTCTTGCTAAGCGGCGCAAGTAACGACCGCTCGGGCTTTGTAGATGTAACTTCCTCAAAGGTCGAAACGCTCATGTTGCGGCGTCCCGGTGAGGTAGGACGATAAATTTTCACCGGCATCTTAAATACGCTCCCTTCACCTAGACGCCTTCAAACAGCGCAATGCTGTCGCCGGGTACGAGCGTGACAATCGCCTTTTTCCATTTCGGCTTACGGATGCGGATCCGACTGCCGCGCGAAGTTGTCTTGGGTGGCATCACCATGATGTTGACAGTTTGAACCGTGACATCAAAGGCTGTTTCCACCGCATCTTTGACCATCATCTTGTTGGCCCGCATATCCACTTCGAAAACGAATTTGTTGTCATCGGCCAACTCGTACATCGTCTTCTCGGTAATTACGGGGCGTCTTAACACATCGTAAATATGCATTTGCCTATTCCTCCGCCACCGTTTCTTCGGACGTTGCCTCTTCAGACATTGGTTCGCTGGTCACAATTTCCGCAGATGCGTTTGTGTCGACGAGATCGTCCGTCTCCATCGCATCGCTTCCACCAAGCCAGGATTCAACATGCTCCACTGCCGTCCTGGAAAACAGGACTACGTCATGGCCGAGCAGATCACGAATATTGAGGTACGTGCTCAACAGCGTCTTTAGCCGAGGCAGATTGCTGGCGCTTTTTTGCACCACCTCGTTCTTCTCGGCTGTTACAAGCAGTACGCTCTGCCCGTCAAGACCAAGTGCAGAGAGCGTTCTGGCCATTTCCCTGGTCTTTGGCTCCTGCATGACAACTTGGTCAAGTATCACTATTCCGCCCCCGGCTGCCTTTGCAGATAGACAACTGCGCAGAGCAGACCGGCGCATCTTACGCGGCATTGCCTTGGCATAGCTACGTGGCGTCGGTCCAAAGACGGCGCCACCACCAACCCAGTTGGGTGACCGCGTAGACCCCTGGCGCGCGCGCCCTGTACCCTTCTGGCGCCATGGTTTGCGGCCACCGCCGCGCACCTCACCACGGGTCTTCACTTTGTGGGTTCCGGCGCGTTGATTTGCCAACTGGCGGATCAGCGCCTGGTGCATCAGTATTGTATTGACCGGAGCAGCAAAGATGGCATCACTCACTTCCACTTCGCCCAGTTGCTTACCGGCCATGTCCTTTAGAGGCAACAACATAACGATAGTCTCCTTGTCAGTCCTGGTGTGTGCAATCCTAACTCTGTGGCTTCTTTACAGCTTCACGCACCAAAACAAGACTGCCTCGCGGACCTGGAACCGACCCGCGCACGGCAAGCAAATTGCGCTCGGCATCAACCAGCGCGACCTTCAGATTCTGAACCGTCACACGGCGACTGCCCATGTGACCAGGAGCTTTGGAACCGGGAAACGTGTGGCCGGGTGTCGTCCCGGCGCCGCGAGAACCTGTTGCGCGGTGTCGGTCTGACTGACCGTGGGTTTTCGGGCCACCTTTAAAGCCATGTCGCTTCACGGCACCCGCAAAACCTTTGCCTTTGGAGATGGCGACTACGTCGACAAAGTCGCCATCATCAAAGATGTCGGCCTTGATCACATCACCGGGCGCTACTTCCGGAGTTGTCTTGAAACGGAGTTCGCGTAGACGCCGTACGAGCGGGGCGCCAGCCTTGGAAAGGTGACCACGTTCCCCTTTGGTGAGCTTGCGCTCAGGGACTTCGTCGTAGCCAATTTGGACCGCATTATACCCATCCGTGTCCGCAGTCTTCACCTGAGTGACGTAACACGGTCCAGCCTCAATAATTGTTACGGGCACTACCACACCAGACTCATCGAAGAGTTGGGTCATGCCCACCTTCTTGCCGAGAATTCCTCGCATCCTATCCTCCTAGGACTGCCGGTCTACCGTATCAACACGGTCAAACCACATCATCCCACCGCGTGGAACATCTATTCCACGCGCATTGTCCTCGATTGTTAATCTGCAGTTTAGAGTTTGATCTCGATATCTACACCGGCCGGGAGGTTCAGACGCGTGAGGTTCTCAATCGTCTTGCTACCCGGCTCAACAACGTCGATCAAGCGCTTGTGCGTGCGGATCTCAAACTGCTCGCGACTATCCTTGTCGATAAAGGTCGAACGCATGACCGTGAATTTTTCGATGCGTGTCGGCAGTGGCACGGGGCCAACTACCTGCGCACCGGTCTGTTCAGCCGCATCGACAATTTGGCGAACTGAGGCGTCCAGGACCCGATGGTCGTACGCTTTGAGCTTGATTCGAATTCGCTGCTTTGCCATTGACTACACACCCTTTCAAAGCGACGCAAACAAATTTCGAGAGCCGGCACTATTGTTTGCCGACCCTCGAAAACTGCCAGTCTTACTTAATGATTTCGGTGATGACGCCTGCACCGACGGTGCGACCGCCTTCACGGATGGCGAAACGAGAGCCGTTTTCCAGGGCAACAGGCGAAATCAACTCGACATCCATGTTGACATTGTCACCCGGCATCACCATCTCCACGCCATCCGGCAGCCTGATGGCACCGGTAATGTCCATGGTGCGAATGTAGAACTGGGGACGATAGCCCTTGAAGAACGGAGTATGGCGTCCACCTTCTTCTTTTTTCAACACGTAGACTTCCGCCTTGAAGATGGTATGGGGCGTGATGCTGCCCGGTTTGGCCAACACCTGACCACGTTCGATCTCCTCACGGTTGATGCCTCGCAGCAAACAACCCACGTTGTCACCGGCCAGACCTTCACTCAGCAACTTGCGGAACATCTCCACGCCCGTCACCGTGGTTCTGCGGGTGTCCTTGATCCCCACAATCTCCACTTCTTCCATGGGTTTGATCACACCACGTTCGATGCGACCCGTCACCACCGTTCCGCGTCCCTTGATGCTGAACACATCTTCGATCGGCATCAAGAATGGCTTGTCCGTCTCTCGCTCCGGCGTCGGAATGTACTCGTCCACCGCCCGCATCAACTCCCAAATCGGCGCATATTCCGGTGCATTCGGATCCGTGCTCTCACACTCCAACGCCCGCAATGCACTTCCCCGCACCACCGGGATGTCGTCGCCAGGAAAACGATAGCTGTCCAACAACTCCCGCAGCTCCATCTCCACCAGTTCCAGCAACTCCTCGTCATCCATCATGTCCACTTTGTTCATGAACACCACCATCGCCGGCACTTCCACCTGACGCGCCAACAAGATATGCTCCCGCGTCTGCGGCATGGGGCCGTCCGGCGCTGCCACCACCAGGATCGCTCCATCCATCTGTGCCGCACCCGTAATCATGTTCTTGATGTAGTCTGCATGACCCGGACAATCCACATGCGCATAGTGACGATTCTCTGTCTCGTATTCCACATGCGATATCGCAATCGTGATCCCACGCGCTTTCTCTTCCGGCGCATTGTCGATCTGGTCAAATTTGGAAAAATCCGCCCAACCCTTCAACGACAATGTCTTCGTGATCGCTGCCGTCAACGTCGTCTTCCCGTGATCGATGTGACCGATCGTCCCTACATTCACGTGCGGCTTCGTCCGCTCAAATTGTGCCTTCGACATCCTTCTCTCCTTCGCTTTCGAATAAGCCGATTCACCGAATTTGCTCACGCTCGTCGCGGTGTAGGCCGACGCCGAAACCACAGTAGCCAGGTCTTCAAAGCAATTAGCTTCGGCAAGCCGATTCATCAAGCTAACCGGTCATTCTCAACCCGAACGACCGGTTAATGGCAGAACTGCACCGCCAAACATGTCTGGCGGTGCAGAAAATTACATTTTCGTAAACAGGTACTTCATTCAACTGCAAACCGGATAAGTATACTCCAGGGCAGGGCAAGTGTCCAAAATTTTATGTCGCCAAAAACCAATTACTTTCTCGGACACAGGTCATGCTGCTCGGCTACCCGCCCTTCAGCACCTTTTCCGCAATGGAATCCGAAACTCTGGAGTATTTCTCAAACTGCATGGTGAATGTACCGCGTCCACTGGTGAGAGAGCGCAGCGAGGTTGCGTAACCGAACATCTCAGAAAGCGGCACCAGGCTCTTGACGGCCTGTACACCGCCCTGTCTTGGCTCCATACCTTCGATCTCGCCGCGACGACTGGAGAAGTCACCCACGATATCTCCGACATATTCTTCCGGTACGACGCTCTCAACCCGCATCACCGGCTCCAGCAGAACCGGCGAGGCCTTCTGAACACCATCTTTAAACGCAATACTCCCTGCGATCTTGAAGGCCATCTCATTGGAGTCGACCTCATGATAGCTACCGTCTACAAGGGTGGCCTTGACATCGACGACTGGATAACCGGCCAAAACGCCACTTTCGGCCGCCTCAAACACACCTCTTTCCACCGCACGGAAATACTCGCGCGGCACGACACCACCGACAATTTTCTCCTCAAATTCCACGCCCTTGCCCACTTCATTCGGTTCCAGCTCGAGCCACACATGTCCGAACTGGCCGCGGCCACCCGATTGGCGCACAAAACGACCTTCGATCCTGACAGGACGCGAAATGGTTTCCCGGTAGGCAACTTGCGGACGCCCAACATTACAACCAACTCGAAACTCACGCTTGAGACGATCGACAATGATGTCAAGATGCAATTCACCCATACCGGCAATCACAGTTTGCCCGGTCTGCTCGTCGTAGTTGACCTGGAAAGTCGGATCTTCCTCCGCTAGTTTGATCAGAGCATCGGTCAACTTATCTTGATCGGTCTTGGATTTAGGCTCAATTGCAACCTTGATGACCGGGTCGGGAAACTCAATCGTCTCAAGAATAATCGGATTACTCGGATCACAGAGTGTCTCACCGGTGAACGTCTGTTTCAGGCCAACGATGGCGCAAATATCACCGGCGTCACACTCTTTGATCTCCTCGCGTTTGTCGGCATACATCTGCAACAGGCGACTGACCCGCTCCTTGCGATCGCGGTTGACATTGTAGACATTTGTGCCGGCGTTTAGCTTGCCGGAATAGATGCGCGCATAGGCGAGGCGACCGACAAACGGATCTGTCACAATTTTGAAGACCAGAGCCGAAAAGGGTTCATCAATACTGGATTTGCGCTCAGCCATTTCATCCGTCTTGGGATTTACTCCCTTCACAGCCGGCACTTCCAGCGGGCTGGGTAGGTAACGAACAATTGCATCCAGCAACGGCTGGACACCCTTGTTACGCAATGCCGTGCCGGCCATAACCGGAACAACCTGGTTGCGACAAACGGCTCTTCGCAGGGCGGACATGAGCATCTGGTTGTCGATCTCTTCGCCCTCCAGGAACATCAAGGTTAACTCATCGTCGGTTTCGGCGATGCGTTCGATCATGTGTTCGCGCGCCGTGGCAGCAGCATCGACCAGGTTCGCCGGAATCGCCTCCACCGACGGGTTTGCTCCCAATTCGTCACTAAAGATCAACGCTTTCATCTGGAACAGATCGATGACGCCTTGAAATGCATCTTCCTTGCCGATAGGCAATTGGATGGGGAGCGGCTCAGCCCCCAGACGATCGGTGATCATTGCGCATGTACGCTCAAAATCAGCACCAATGCGATCCATCTTATTCACGAAGCAAATCCGCGGCACCCCATACCGATCGGCTTGGCGCCAGACCGTTTCGGACTGGGGCTCAACGCCGGCAACGGCGTCGAAGACGACAACGCCGCCGTCGAGGACACGCAAACTCCTCTGCACCTCGGCAGTGAAGTCAATATGCCCAGGCGTATCGATGATATTGATCTGAAGTTCCTCGCCGGACTGCCGCTCTTTCCACGTTGTCGTAATGGCGGCAGCAGTAATGGTAATGCCGCGCTCGCGCTCCTGAACCATCCAGTCTGTTACAGCAGTTCCGTCGTGAACCTCGCCCATACGATGAATGCGACCTGAGTAGAAGAGGATGCGCTCGGTTGTCGTGGTTTTACCCGCGTCGATATGGGCAATGATGCCGATATTGCGCGTCTTTTCGATCGGAAATTCAATGCTCATAGCAATGTAACCCTAATTCTTGACAAAACAGTGCGGCGCCGCTGGATCACAGTTTCGTTCACTGGAAGCCGCGAGAGCGGTTCAAGTAGAAACTGCTGGTGAGCGTGGCGCCGCAGAAATTACAGTCGAGTGCCGGCAAAACATAGTCTTGCCGGCATTTCAGCACAAATGAACTTGGTTATCTATCCGACTTACGGTATGGAAAGACAGACCCAATGACTCTCAAAGCCACCTAAAGCGGAAGAGTTTTTGGGTGCAGTCAAGCGCACACCACATGGTCACGGCAGAATATCAATAACGGAAATGAGCAAATGCCTGATTGGCTTCGGCCATCCGGTGGGTATCTTCTCGCCTTTTGATGGTCGTTCCCTCATTGCGAGCGGCATCAAGAAGCTCATTGGCCAGACGCACGGACATGCTACGACCACTTCGCTTACGAGAACTGTCGATCAGCCAGCGCATCGCCAGGGCCTGACGGCGGGCAGGGCCAACTTCCACAGGAATCTGATAAGTAGCACCGCCCACGCGCCGCGGCTTAACCTCAACCAACGGCGTCGCGTTCTTGAGCGCTTCTTCAAAAACCTCAATTGAGGGCCGGCTGGTGCGCTCGCCAATAATATCAAGCGCATCGTATACGACACGTGAAGCCAGGCTCTTTTTGCCACGTTCCATGACGTTATTGATAAACTTTGCAACGATTACGCTATTAAAGCGCGGGTCAGGCGTCACCGGGCGACGCTCAGCACGATTTCTACGCATAGTAATTTACTCCGCCTAGACTAAATGCCATTTGATGCACACAGCAGGAGGGGAACAGGCCTTTATCTCTTCCTGGCGACGTATCGAAAAGCTGACCAGTCGATACCGCCGGCAACTTATTTCGCGGCCTCTTGAACTCTACTTGGGTCGTTTGGTGCCGTACTTGCTACGGCCACGTTTACGATCATTCACGCCAGTGCTATCGAGTGCGCCGCGTACGATATGGTAGCGCACGCCAGGCAAATCCTTCACGCGACCACCACGCACCAAAACCACACTGTGCTCCTGTAAATTGTGCCCCTCACCAGGTATATAAGCGGTCACCTCCATACCGTTGGTAAGGCGGACACGAGCAATTTTGCGTAATGCCGAATTGGGTTTTTTCGGTGTAGTCGTTCGCACCTGTGTGCAAACCCCTCGCTTCTGAGGGTTCCCCTTGCGCATGCGTCGCGTGCGTCCAGTCAACGTATTCTGGGTGAAACGCAACGCCGGCGCCTTTTCCTTTTTCGGCTGACTCTTCCGACCCTTTCGGATCAACTGGTTAATTGTTGGCAAGAAACCCTCCCGCTAATTCTCGATTGCGCAGTGTTATTCTTTTCTTTGCTCCATCACAATGAGATTTCACTGCAACGTAATTTTTCTTACATCGGCCGATTCGGATCACACCGGCATTGACAGTAGCCACATATTTGCGTCTGCGACTGTTGTGCAGGACGGCGGTGCAGACCGGGCCTTCGGTCGTATCGACACACTTTTGTCCATGTCGTTGCGTAAGCGCCTATCCGACACCGGCAAAAGTCGTTTCGCGTAGAGTTCCGTTGAACTCGATATTACATCACTATGCCAAACATCCGCACAACCAGGCACACGTTCAGCCGAACCGGGCAATATCCAAACACAAAAAATCAGGCCGACAGGCATGCTGTTGGCCCACGAACGATGATTGTAGCATATGCCGCCAAATGGGGCCAAATTTAGGAGAGGTAGATCATACACCAACTCATCGACATTGTGTCGTGAAATATCAGGAAAACAGAACGGGAGCGGCAAATGCCGCTCCCGTTCTGTTTTCCTGTATTCTACCTATGGCTACTGTGTTTGGCGCCCCGGACTATTACTGACCCAAGGATAGAAAGAGAGTCCCATCACCGGTTTCCACGCCAACGGCAACGCCCAAGCTCGGATCGTCCAAGGCACGGTTGATTGCGCCCTCGACAACACCTAGAATCGAGCCGGCAGCAGACATGCCCATCGCGCTGGCTTCTTCAAGATCTATTTGAAGAATGTTGTCCTCAACCATCAACTTGCCCGACAATACGGCTTCACCAAACGGAGTGCCAACAGCCAATACAACTTCATTGTCAGGGTTAAAGTTGGCGCCGACACCACTTATCATGTCGGAACCAAGATTCTGCTGAATCAAGGCCGTCAACAAGCTACTGAACTCACTCTCTGTCCATTCGACCTGACCGGCCATCAAACCGGCCATAGCCTTATTCTGTGCTTCCATTGCTGCGTCCATGCTGATATCCGGAGAGCGCTCGAGCATGGCTTCGCCACCCGCCATACAACCTGACAGTGCAGCAATGAGCAACACGAGGACAAAGGTAACGACCAAGTTCTTGCGGTTAAGCATAAAAACCTCCCTTTTTGCCTGAATGCGAATTGGTTGACAAGGAATTTTTATTCTGCACAGTCCGCGTGAACGAAACTGTGAAAAACAACTTTACAGAGAGCGACTACAATGTCCAAACACCCGCCGTAGAAACCCGCACCATTGCGGATTACTGCCAAAACTCTACGTGATGCCTGTGTTGACAGCACAAGTTCATGCGTCTTCGCTGTAGGCTGGTTTCACTGTACGTCATTGTTGTACGTCATTGTTGTACGTCATTAAAGAGATGGGGTGACAAGATTATAGTACTATTCTGTGAAAATTCGGAAACACAGATATTTGTTGCAACAACAGATAACTGGTGCAACATCAATTGCGTGACTCGATGCAACCCGATGGGGGATTCAGTCGGCAAGATTATACCAGCATCTATGTGTCTATGCAACCGCTAATTTAGCGTCTATCGCGAAGAACCCGAAAGCACCGGCAACTAATCATTGGTGATTCCCCTACGCTTTGCCAACTTATCAGGATCGATCAAATCTCTGCGCACGTGGTGAATCTCTACAGTGTGCGAAAGAGTTCAACATTATTGGAATTGTTCGTAGCCGTCCAAGACAGCATACAGAACTTCATCCAAAAACTCGTTCAGCAGCTTCTGAATCCGCACGTCCTCAACATCCAGACCATCTGTCGTACCGCTTACGGCCTCAGTGAGCTGTCGTCGAAAAAACTGAACGGTCCGTCCCGTTGCAGACAATGTAATTCCGGAAACTGCGGCTTCGCGACCATATTGCCAGCCAACGATTCGCGCATCCTCAAGAATATGCACTCGTTGATGAGGTTTCATAACGTAGGAAATTGCCAGGCTAAAGAGCTGCTGGCCGCGCTGCCGGTGCTCGCTGCGTTGGACTTCATTCTGTCTCTGCAACCAGGAAAGTTCTTGCCGTTGAAGTTGTTCGCGTACGCGCCCCAAGGCAATATCCACGAGCGCAGTCGAATCTGTTGTGGCGCTCGTTGTTGCGCGATCGGTTAGAAATCTGCGCAGGTCATTCACGCTGAACCTTCGGTGGCCGCCAGGTGTACGGAATACAGGGATGTCGCCATTGTCTGCCCACGCCCTTAGTGTCGTGTAGTGTATACCAAGAAATTCGCTGGCATCGCTCAACGTCAGCCACTGCTGCTGGCCGTGGCCTGACAACGATCGTGGTTGATCTTCAGACAAGGGATCTTGCGGCCTCAAGGACCGTTGTTTTACTTGTTTCTTCGACATCATTATGAGATTAAGTAGACTTCGGCAGCAAAAGGTTCTATCTTCGTTAATTCACAGTGTACTTACCGGATCAATATCAATTCGCCAGCCAAAGGGGATGTCGATTCCCTGTAGAATGCGTGCCGGCTCCGGCGCTCGCAGCAATATCTGCCATCGGTAGTACCCGCGCTGGCGTGAGAAAAATGCTGGTGCCGGGCCCAAAATTCCGATCGAATCGCCAGTCAGTCCAAGCTCTGCCAATCGATGACGCATTACCGCAGCCATGCGCTCGGCTTCAGATTGTACCTTGTCGAGCTGCTTGTTCCAATCAGATCAAGCGCGCGAGACGTCGCACCGGCGGGTATTGGTGTTCGTTGCGAAACTGCATCTCCTGCGCGTAAAATTGCTCGTAATTGTGTGCAGCCGCTGCTCGAATCGCATAGTGATCGGGTGAATAGGTCTGGACAACCACGCGTCCCCCTCGTGCGCTGCGACCCGCGCGACCCGCAACTTGTGTCAAGAGCTGAAACGTCCGTTCAGCGCTCCGAAAATCGGGCAAGTAGAGTCCCACATCTGCCGCGATAACGCCAACCAGGGTTACCATCGGCAAATCAAGTCCCTTGGCGATCATTTGTGTGCCCACCAATACATTCGCTTCACCACGCAAGAACTGATCGAGGATCACCTCGTGACGGCCTTTGCGCACGACCGAGTCTGCATCCCAGCGCACAATCTGTGCGCGTGGTGCGACCTGACGAACGTACTCCTCAATCTTCTGTGTTCCGCTGCCAAAATACTTGATCCGTTTGCTACCACATTCAACGTTGGGGCAATGATCGGGAATGGGTACACGGCGATTACAGTGATGACAAATCAACATCTGTGCGCGCTCATGATAGGTGAACGGAATTTCGCACCGCTTACATTCGACGACAGCACCGCAATCGCGACACATGACAAATGTAGCAGTGCCACGCCGGTTCAAGAATAGGATGGCCTGCTCCCCTGCATCAAGCGTGGCATGGAGTTCGCCTGCCATAGCCCGGCTGAAGATACTGCGATTGCCGGCGCGCAATTCCTGTCGCATATCGACGATTTCAACCGGCGGCATGTCTGCGTAGACAGCATTGGTATCGTCCATCGCATGTTTGGCATACGCGGCTGGTACAGGACCGAGCCTGGCAGCCGGGGCGACCTCTGCTAAACTCGGGTCATCGTAACCCTCAGCAGCGACGATCGAACGATGCCCAATCACGCGATTTGGCATCTCAAGCAGCACCAATTCTCCCCGTTCGGCCAGGTAATATGCATCAAGGCTTGGCGTAGCGCTTCCGAATATTAAGGCGCTGCCCGTCAGTGAAGCCATCTTCCGTGCAACCGCACGGGCATCATAAAAAACTGTGTAGCTACCCCATTCCTCTGCGCTCTGCTTGTAGGACGCCTCGTGTTCTTCATCGACAATGATCAGGCCAAGCCGGTGAAAAGGCGCGAACAGCGCACTGCGAGGACCAACCACCACGTCAAAATGGCCGTCTCGAACGTAGCGCCAAACATCGTATCGTTCACCCGCACTCAGTCCGGAATGAACGACCGTAACGCGTCCCGGAAAGCGCCCGGCAAAACGCGCGACGGTCTGAGGCGTCAACGCAATCTCAGGGACGAGCACAACAGCTTGCCGATTACAGGCCAATGTTGCAGCCAGTGCTCGCAGATATATTTCGGTCTTGCCGCTACCTGTTACACCGTGAAGCAGGAACTCTCCGCCATTGATCCCTCCGTCTGCGAAGGCGCCAACAGCCAATTGCTCCCACACTGCCCGCTGTTCAGATGTAAACGCCGGCGGCGCAGTGCTTGCATATGTACGCCCGGCCAACGGATCCCGAAACCGAATCCGCTCGTCCAGCGCAATCAGCCCGGCATTTTGCATGCCGCGCAGCAACGACAGAGAGGGTTTTGGCTCAGATGCGAAATCTGCCGAAATACGCGCATAGAGATCAGATTTCCACACTGGACCTTCCGCCTCGAAGAGCACCTGCATGACCGGTTCGTAGCGGTCAGTGCCGCGGAGGGATCGTAGCTTCAGTGTCGCCACATCGGATGTCACCGCAAGTGAATAGCAGCCACCTCGACGCTGAAGCAGACCCTTTGCCGCCAACGTATCGAGCGCACTGGGCGATTTTAGGCTGCACGCGTCGATCAATTCTGATCGAGAAGCGGATACCGCAGAGCGCTCCACAAACCATGAGAGCACAGACGCTTGCGGTGATTCGCGACCGGATGAGTCAAGCTGCCGACTCAGGTCACTTGCAGATATAAGCGCCGTAATCTGGAACTCACGTTTGGCACGCACTGTCGGCGCACTTTCATTTTTCCCCATCAACCCCGGCGGGATGAAGAGTTTGACTGCTTCTGACAGTGGCGCGACATATTGTTCGGCCATCCAATGTGCCAACTGCAGTTGAAGCTCATTCAGCACTGGCGCCGGCCGGGCCAGCCTGTCAATCGGTCGGGTCTGAACTGGCGCGGATTCCGCAACATCGATCACGATTGCCTTGAGGGTCTGCCGGCCAAACGGCGCCCACACCAGGTGCCCCGGACGAACTATACCTTCCAGTTCCGGAGGTAGACTGTAATGAAATGTGCGGCTGCGCGCAGGCTCATCCTCGTGGGGCAATCCGTCATTCGGACGAAAGGTAGGACGCATAGGGATGTTAATGACTACTTCTATATACGACATAGATGGATGTGTAACCACGACACGTCAGGCTGGATATTAGTATGGGTACTCCTCGAAGGTAGCAAAATGGCTACATGAACACGAAGATTCTCAGGAGGGGGTCTTTGGCGCGGTGCCATATATTGACTCCTGGAAAAACCCGAAGAGTAAAGCAATGACAGCAGGAACAATGATGTAGAGAGGTTCGTAAAGGGGATTGGTGCCGGTTATCCAGCAGACAAGCACAAATAGGCCAAACACAACAGTCGCGGTTAGGAGCGCAAACACAGGCAGCAATAGACCGCGCAAGCTGTACTTTCGATCGAAAAAGCCTTTGTCCAAGAGACGGTGGCGGCGCATATTCCGTAGAGCGCCAAGGGACGTGCCCAGACAGGCTGCCCCTAACACAGCGAGATAAGGCACGATGAATCCGGCAGCGAGGCTGTCGGTCGATTGCCTCAACAAAGGCGCCACCCACCTGGTAAGTGGCCACGGATAGAGCAGACAGCCCACCAGCACAGTCAATGACAATAGTAGCCAGGCGCCATGATAGATCGTCAGCCGCTTCAAATAAGCCTTTGACCAATCATGTGTCTGTCGTGCGCGTTCGAGGATTGCACGAACTTGCTGCAAATAGTATTCAACTTCGGCCGTTCGATCCGGCGCAGAGCGCAGTAGAAGCTCTGCCTTTTCAAGCAGATGCAAGCTGCGCAACTGCCAGTCATGGTCGGGCGGAAGAAGCCTAGCCGCATCCTCGCGCAACGTCACCAATTGTTCTTGAAGCTGACGAACATCCATTTGGGACATTCGCGGTAGCAGATTGTTGGTCCGTACCTGGCGTCGCGGGCTTCGTGGACTATGTCCCCAGGATTCCGCTAACGAGAAATCTTCCGCTGCATCCTGCTCCTCGCGATAGCCGGCTGAAGATGGAGGGCGCAGCAATGTATCTTGGCTTGACCGCGGAGCTGAATGCGCAGAAAGATCTTCTTCCGCTGAATGAGTCGTGAATTGCGTCTGGTCGGGTTCCGTTGTACGACCTGATTCAGCAGATTGCGATGCCGGGGTGAACGAACGACGCCCAGAGCTGTTCCGTAAACCGCCGTTGGCGTAATCCCGAGGCGATTGGATGGCCATATCGACACCACCCAACATCATTTCATCCATCAAAATGTCTGCCGCGCCACCGGAGCAACTCCGGGCTATCTTCCAGCTTGGACGCAGAATTGTCGATTCGTTGACCATCAGCTTTACTTGCTTGACGGTTGCTTGGCTGTGATGTTGTAGTTGACTCAGGCCGTTCGTCCAACGCCATCGATCTCCATGCCGCAACATTCGGTTGACGCTACTAAACGATCACCACAGCGTATCCGTTTCAACGGTTGGTCCACTTCTCAGCGACTATAGTCGCATAGTACCATGGGCGTATCCGGCTTGCCAATGTTTTCCATGAATCCGAAATTCGCTGAGTTCGTTTGGATATACGCTTCATCATAGTAGCGTTGCCACAATACCAATCTGCAGCAACGTGTGCCCGGCAGGACAATGGCAATGCAAACTCGACACGACGGATCGTCTGAAAATTGCCAGCGTATTTGACAGTCGTCGAACGCTCCACTTATAATGCCCGGTTGATACTAGCACCAGACGTCCAACCGGACGACATGTATAATTTGGAGGAGAAAATTATGGCCACGAAACGCACCTGGCAACCGAAAGTTCGTAAACGACTCAGGACACACGGTTTTCGAAAACGGATGCGAACGACCGGCGGCCGCAACGTTCTCAAACGGCGTCGCCAGCGCGGCCGCAAGACTTTGGCGGTCCAGATGACGCTGCGTAAGCCATTCAAGTAGCGGATGCGAAGTCGTAGGGATTGAGCTGCAAAGGCCGAGCAGATCGTTCATGCACGGTGGACTTTGCCGCTGTTCGCGTGGTCGCGTATCGTAATCACTCCCGCCCAGTGCAAGCGAGAGGAGTTGCGTGAAGAGACGGTATCGCATTCAAGACAACGAACGCTTCCAGGAAATCCGACGCAATGGCCGCTCGGTTAGCGATCGGCATCTGGTTCTTTGTTCGTTACCGAATGGACGCACCTATAGCCGCTACGGTTTTTCGGTGAGCAATCGAATCGGCAATGCCGTTTCCCGCAATCGCATCAAACGACAGCTACGAGAAGCAATTAGACTGCGCATGCGGTCGATAACACCGGGCTGGGATGTTGTATTCATCGCTCGCCGACCGATTGTCGAAATTGGCTACTGGCACATCGATGACGTTTGCGCTCGCCTGTTGCGGCGGGCGCACTTATTAGATGTTCAGGCGATGCAGTGCAACATAGAAAAGGTTGCACCTGTCGAGACGGACACAAGAGGATAATCAGTGCGTGCGTGCATTTTGGCGTTGATTCGAATCTACCAGCGTTTTATCTCACCTGGTCTTGGAAGCAATTGCCGCTATTACCCCAGCTGTTCCAGTTATACCTATCAGGCCATCGAAAAGTATGGCGTTGCCAAAGGTGGATGGATGGGTGTCCGGCGAATAACGAGTTGTCACCCGTGGAGTAAGGGTGGGTATGATCCGGTCCCGTGAATGATCTTCCGTAGGAATTAACCCAATAGGTCCACAATGGGTGGCGGGCACCAGAGTAGTGCCGTGGTATTTGGGATTGGCTGCAAGTAGAGATCAACAGGGGATTGACAATTCGGCGCAATTGCAGAACGTGTCTAGATGATATGATAATGTCCGCGCAGAGACCAAGGAGAACACATTTCGTGAAACGCAAGCAATGGGTGCTTCTGCTCATCCTGATTGTAGCCATGCTGCTACTGAGCGGATGTGGCGTGCCCCGTGAGGGCGTAGACATTGCGACCCAAGCGCCAGAGGGGCCCTGGCAAACCTTTGTTGTTTGGCCATTGGCAAAATCCTTGACTTGGATTGCGGCAACTTTTCAGCGTGTAGGTATTCCCTATTATTGGGGCTTCGCCATTATCGCCTTCACGCTCATCATCAAGATCGCCACATTTCCGCTCACCATCTCGCAAATACGCGGCATGCAGGCCCAGAAAGACCTGCAGCCCAAGATTCAGGAACTTCAAAAGAAGTACGGCAAGGATCGCGAAAAACTTTCCAAGGCACAGATGGAATTGTATCAGGAGGCAGGGGTTAATCCGCTCAGCGGGTGCTTGCCCATGGTTATTCAGATGCCAATCTTGTTTGGTCTCTATTCCGCTCTGGTGGCGCTCGGACAGAGTCTTGCCAATGCAAACTTTTTCTGGATTCCCGATCTCGGTATCCCACGCTATACGGAAGGCATGAGTTGGCTGAAAACTTTCTTCGCAGCGGGCACAGCGGTTCCAGCAGGATATGAATATCTAGACAAGAGTGGCTACTATTTGCTGGTTGCCTACCTCATTCTGCCGGTCCTGCTTGTGGCGAGTCAGTTCGTGATGCAGAAGTGGATGACACCTACCACCGGCGCAGGCGATCAGGCCGGCATGACCAAACAGATCGGCCTAATGATGACCTTCATGTTCGGTTTTTTCACCCTCCAAGTGCCTGCCGGCCTGACCCTATACTGGGTGACCAGCAATTTCTTGCAGATGGGTCAACAATGGGTAGTCACCTCGGATCGGTTTAGCTTCGCGAAATCCGGCCCGGTCACCGGCAAAGCAGACCCGAAGGGTTCGATTTCGGGCAACGCCAATGGCCATGCGCCAGCAGAGTTGCCTTCAAGCAGTGCCGATACATCGAACAACGGCAAGAACCCATCTGAAGACAAGAACGGGTCCGGCACGACAAAGCAGACGTCCAGACGGCGGAAGTCGAAGAAGAGAAGGTAGATGATGAGCGACGGCACGTACGAATTCAGCGGGAAGACTGTGGAAGAGGCGGTTCAGGCCAGCCTAAAAAGCCTGGGCCTGACCGAAAAGGACGTGGATGTTGAGATCGTCAGCAGAGGCAGTCGCGGCATTTTCGGTTTGGGAAGCGAACCGGCCCTCGTGCGTGTCAGCCTGCGCGTTGTGGAACAGACTGGCCAGACGGACACGTCGACGCCACCCGTCCGCGAACTCGAGTCTACACACGAAGAACAGTTGCCCCTTCAAGACAACGACCGCGACCAAATCGTTGCCGCGACGTCCCAGGCTACAACTCCGCCCAGGAATGAGGCGCAAGAGACGTCCACAGTAGTTGCAGCGAATCTACCTGACGAAGATCTCAGTAAGTCGGGCACAACGGTAGATGTCAGCGATGACGAACTCGCGCAGATGTCATCCGAGATGCTGGCCAAACTTGTAACTCTGATGGATTTTGAGGCCGACATCGAAACAAGTTGGCAGGAGGCCGATGAGAACGGTACTCCGTACTTGCTACTCAATATTTGTGGCAATGATTTGGGGGCGCTGATTGGGCGACGAGGAGAGACGCTCACAAGCCTGCAATATTTGTTACGGCTCATGGTAAACCAGCGGCTCAAACAATGGATGAATATCGTCGTAGATGTTGAACATTATAAGCAACGACGTGTCAACCAGCTGACGCAGCTTGCTGAACGCATGGCGCGCCAAGTTGTGGATTCCGGCCGCTCGATCGCGCTTGAACCGATGCCGGCTAGCGAGCGACGAATCGTGCATCTCACCCTACGGGACAATCCTGACGTCTTCACTGAAAGTATTGGAGAAGGCGAGCGCCGCAAAGTGACGATCGCACCCCGCCTCTAGGCAGCAACCCGATTTCGGTTTGGCAATGCCCCGCGACTTCCAAGGCGGGGCTTTTTTGTGTCTAGGTTCGGCCGAATCGCCGGCAACCAATGAGCAGGCGGCAAAGTGGCTCTGCAGCGAAACAGACCCAGCTGATCTTTTTGCGGGATGCTCATCCCATGCCATAATCGACCAGTACCGTCCAGCATACGTACCACGGCAGAAATCGGGCTAGGCTACCTCTGGAAAGGGTTTGTGGCAGATTTGCCAAAACAGTCTAGTCATACGCAGTGACCCCGGAGTTTCTACGATGGCGCCAATGGATGTAAGTTCGATCAATCGCGCGACGGATTCTGACGTCGATATTTTGTTGATCGGCCATGTAACCCGAGATCTGATCGGCCAGACCCCGAGCGAGGGACAGCGCATGGGGGGAACGGTCACATTCGCCGCCGTTGTTGCACAGAAACTAGGACGCAGGCCAACGATCGTTACACGTGCAGAGTCAAACGCGGACCTCGCTGAGCTTCCCGACTGCGTCAATGTCTGTCTGCTGCCCAGTCTGACGACGACGACGTTTGCGAATATCTATACGCCCACTGGTCGAATACAGTATTGTTTTACACCTGCACCGCCGATTCTTGCCGAGGAGATTCCGGCAGCGTACCATACACCTAGAGCGGTGCTGCTGGGTCCACTAGTCAATGAAATCGGACCGGATGTGGTCAATTTATTCGGCGGTCAGACATTGGTGACAGCAGTGCCTCAGGGATGGATGCGACGTTGGGACGAAACCGGGCGCGTCTACAGCAAGCGTTGGGAAACGGCAAGTGCAATCCTGCCGCACCTCGACGCACTCATACTGTCATTGGAAGACATCGACCATGATCTGGACCGGCTGAACCCAATTTATGACTATCTGGACTTAGTGGTTATGACTGAGTATCGGGACGGCAGCACAGTCTTCCAACGTCAGTCAAATGGATCAGTTCTCGAGACAAAGATACCACCGCGAACGGCCATCGAGATAGATCCAACAGGCGCCGGCGATACGTTTGCCACTGCGTTCATGATCCGTCTCCAGGAGACCAATGACCCCATTGAAGCAGCGCGATTCGCCAATGTAACCGCGTCTTTCTCTGTGGAATCTGAAGGTGTCGGGGGAATACCGGGACGCGACCAAGTCCTAGACTATATGGCGCTCCATCCAATTGGCGACGGACCACAAGCATGATGCGACGTTGGCACACCAGAACCATTCGTTGAGGAGCCGTGCAGGCATGACAGCCAAAATCTTCGCAGTTGCAAATCAGAAAGGCGGAGTCGCAAAAACCACCACAGCGGTCAATCTGGGCGCCTACGTGGCCGCACATGGTAGGAGCGTTTTGGTTGTCGACATTGATCCGCAGGGAAACGCCACAACCAGTATGGGTGTCGATCCCCGCCAAGTAGCAGTCAGTGTCTACAATTTGCTCATAGAACAAACGGATGTCAAGGAAATACTTGCACTTACCGATCAGGTAGGTTTGGATCTACTCCCGGCAACGACAGATTTGGCGGGAGCAGAAGTAGAAATGGCGCGTATGATGGCGCGTGAACGGCTCTTGCTGCGTGGACTCGCACCGATTCTGGAACAGTATGACTATGTCTTTATCGATGCGCCGCCTAGCCTTGGTCTGCTCACGATCAACGGACTGACCGCAGCAACACATGGCGTCATCATACCGGTGCAGTGCGAATATCTGGCTCTAGAAGGACTGAGCCTGCTTCTACAAACGATCCGACAGGTGCACGAAGTCCTCAATGAACGTCTGACCATAGCCGGCGTCGCTCTGACGATGTACGACGGGCGCACCAACATTGGGCAGCAGGTAGTTCAGGAGGTGCGTACCTACTTTCCGGAGCAAGTATTTCAAACAGTCATCCCGCGCAATGTCAGACTTAGTGAGGCCCCCAGCCATGGTCAAACTATCTTAACGTACGCCCCTGCAAGCGCCGGCGCTCTTGCATACCAGGCTCTTGCACGTGAGTTCATCCAACGCATAGAGGGATTGTCTCCCGAGTCCATACGGGCCAAATACATTGTGAAGAGTAGAAAGCAAGAACATGAACGATAGATCCGGCAGACGCCCGGGACTCGGACGAGGTTTGGGTGCACTAATTGTCAATACAGAGAGAAATCCTGCCTCAGCTGATGTCCGGGCCCAAGCGGAGAACGGCGGCGTGTTGCTCGTTCCGGTTACTCAGATTCGCCCCAATCCCCATCAGCCCCGCTCGCGCTTCGATACCGATGCGCTTGCAGAGCTGGCGGCATCTATCCGCGAGCACGGCATTATTCAGCCGCTGATCGTAACGCACGCGCCGGATGTAGCTGACGGTTATTGGCTGATTGCAGGAGAACGGCGCTGGCGCGCTGCGCGACATGTCAATTTGCAGGATGTGCCCGTCATCGTTCGAGAGGCCACTTCCCAGCAACTTATGGAGTGGGCGCTGGTCGAGAACGTCCAGCGCGCGGACTTGAATGCTTTTGAAGAGGCAACCGCATATCATACGATGATGCAGGAATTCGGAATGACTCAAGCACAGGTGGCAGATCGCGTCGGCAAAAGCAGATCCGCGGTGGCAAATACGGTACGCTTGCTTCAGCTACCCACTTCGGTGCAAGAAGCTGTCATCGAGGAGAGAGTAACAGCCGGACACGCACGGGCGCTGTTGGCGCTGGAGAACGACGAGGAGATGATTCAGTACCTTGGGCTCATTGAAGGTCAAAAGTTAAGCGTACGCCAAACGGAGGAACTGGTCAAAAACCGTGCAATGGCAGATCAACGCGTTGATACGGCGTTGGCAAAGGAAACTGACAAATCCGAGTATATTCAAGCTACACAGGATGCCCATCTGCATGCCTTGGAAAATAGGTTTCGCAGCTCTTTGGGCACCAAAGTAAACCTCAGCCGCAACGCAGACGGCACCGGCCGATTGGTCATCCATTTCTTCAGTGATGATGATCTGGACCACCTTCTTCAGCGGATGATCGGCGACGAAGAATTGTAATGCACATCGGCGGCAAAATAGACCGGACCGGCTCTGGGCGCATCTCACGCTGGAAACCATATGATTACGCGCCGGGGACGGGGTCCAGCCCAATTTGCTCATGTGGAATTGTTTCCGGACCTTCCTCGGCACGCTCTCGCTCCGAATCTGAGCTACACCACACCCGACTCGATCCAGTTGATTGCCGGACAATCATGTGCTAGGATTGCACTGGAAATGCACAAGTTCGGTTCTACCTCTTTCGCTGGTGAACGCACAGCGTGTCGACCATCTCGTTTTTGGAAATCAGTGTAATCGGCCCTGAACGTAGCACCATTACCAGCAGGTTCAATTCACCGTGGCAACAGACATTCGATTAGGTGATTTTTCCGTTACGCCGCTATACAATATTAAGGCCGTCGTGCAAGCCACCGATATCAGATCCAGCACATTACGTGCTTGGGAACGCCGGTATAGGATGTGCGCCCCACAGCGTTCGGACAGCGGATATCGTCTCTATTCTGATCGTGACATTGCCAAGATTCGTTGGCTCAAGGCGCAAGTTGACGCCGGCATGGCGATTAGCCAAGCCGTGTCATGGATGGAACGATTGACGCTTGAAGCAGGCGACGACGGTCATGTGATATTGCCTTTCGCCGGTGAGGCAATTACGCCGGCAGCACCGGCATTGGTCATGGGGTCGCGAGTTCGTGGTTGTAGTTCCCTACAGGAAGAATTGCTGACATCTCTGCTCAATTATGATGATAAAGCCGCTGAAACCGTGCTGGCAGAGGCATTCGCGCTCTATTCTGTCGAACAGGTCAGCGAAGAGGTCGTGGTTCCGATGCTCGTGCGTATTGGCGAAATGTGGCATGCAGGCGAAATCAGCGTGACAACGGAACATTTCGCGTCGAATTATCTCATGCAACGGCTCACGGCGCTGCTACGAACGAGCAACAATATTGTCGGTGGCCCTGTTATTTGGGTGGGCTGTGCGCCGGGCGAATCCCATGAAATCGGTGCGCTTCTTTTAACCATATTTCTGCGGCGCAACGGATACAATGTTCAGTACCTCGGACGCAATCTTCCCGTCGAGGATCTTGTTGCTGAAATTCAGCGCAAACACCCGGCCATGATCCTGATCAGCGCCGGCGGGCTAGAAACGTCCCGAACACTCGAAACCATGACATTTGCTCTGGCCAACGTTCAACCGCCTCGCCCCATCATCGGTTATGGGGGACGGATCTTCAATGAAGTTCCAGAAATGCGTAACAAGATCGCCGGTGTATATTTGGGTGGAACAGCGCAGGAAGCGATCGGCATGATCGATGAATTGCTCCGCAAGAATACCCACACCAACCGTTCGTGACGAGTAGGTCCACGACGATCGGAGCGATTGAGCATACAACACGGAACAGCGGCAAAATCACCTAGGCCTTGAACGGGTTTCCCACATGAATGACAGTAGTCCCAAATTGACAAAGGATTTCCTGGCCGAAGTTCAGGAGACCACTCATTTGCTATTTCAGGTAGCTGAAGAACTTCAGAATCCACTACAGCAACTGATTCGCAGCCAAATCAAGCGTGCAGCACCCTACGGACGGGCGATGGTAGTCTTGGCCTTCGCAGTGCCTGCAGTAGATTCAGCCGATACGCGCCACAAACGCATCTATTTGGCTGCCGCCCTGGAATTACTCTATATCGCTCACCAGATCCACAAGCTTCTCTTGGATACAGACGCGGACGAGATTGACAAATCGATGTTGGGCAGCACCATTCTGACAGGTGATTTTTGCTATAGCCATTCGGCTGACTTGGCCGTTCGCACTGACAGCGCCGCGGTCGTTCGCGCCTTTTCCGAAGCACTCAAACGCGTCAGTGAAGGAAATCTGCGTGCGATGTTTACACCGGACAAGAGCCAATTTGACGAGAACGAGCCTCTCTTCTATTCAGGGATTCTGGCAGGTCGGATTCTGGCAGCGACGCCATCGAACGATCCACTGCTTGCTTCTGACCTTGCAACTGCTCTTGCTGCGCAGTATGGTGGCTACGCGTTCGAGGAGCAGTGTAACGGTCTTCTCAATGATCTTGTACTGACCACAAATGAACGGGAAAGGTTGGCCATATTCTTGCCGCTGGACGCGTGATTCGTGTCGGATGACCTGATAAATCCGGTAGAAAAACAGGCCAGACGGAGTCGTCCTTGAACCGACCGCTGCATCCAGGCACTTCTGCAAGAATTTACGCAGCACTGCAATAACTCGTGAATGTTTACTCGCAACCATGGACAGACAGCCATCAACCAGTTGCAATCGGTGAATTCCCACTCTTTGAATCTTCGCCGTACAAACCGTACAATCGGCGAAGATTCACTGTCTACATTCATAGCCCCTATCCTAACAGAACTCTAACGATTCGCGAACGCTGAGCAAATAGTTGTTGGGTATACTATCTTTCTTCCGGCGGTCTGCTGCGGCATAGATATCATTGCGGTCAGTATAGCCAGTCAGGCAGGTATGTCAGAAAAACTGTGATTCTCTTGTACTGGGATTCTCTAACACCGAAAGCGTCAATAGCACGACCAGATTGTTCAACAATTGTCTATCTTTAATCATATATTCATTTTGAGGGGTAGACAGAATTGCAATACCATGGTTTAATAATTGTACAGTATTTGCACAGCTTTTATCATGTATAACACACTCAGGTAGAGATTGTCCAAACTTTGCATAATGTTTGCACACGACCATCGGCGGCTTACGTCCGATACCTTCTACGCTCAAGTGACGGACTGTTACCGACACATTGTTTATCAAGGAGAACCAGCTCATGTCCTATCGCACACAGGACGTTCAGATGTCACATAGTTCCCCGCTGACGGCTGCCGCCGTGGCTGATACAAACATCACGCAGACGCTATCAATGTTGCGTACCGAGGACCCGGCATTTCACGCGGTGATCAGCATCAAAAATTATGATCGCAATCAAATTGTGGCCTCTGCCGATGAACTAGCAGAAAAGATGTTTGTATTGATGAGCGGCAAGGTTCACATGGTCTGCACCAACAACGAAGGACGACGGCTTGTTATTGCAACCTTGGAACCCGGGGCAATTTTTGGTGAAGGAGCACTGGATAACAGCGGCGATCCGAACATTTATGTGGAAGCCGCTGAACCCGTTGCCCTATGGGAGATTCCAGGTGGACAGGCGAGACACGTTACAGTGCAGTACCCTATCCTGGGTTGGGGCCTTTTGCAGACCTATGGACAGCGGCTGCTCCAGGTCGAAAACAGTCTTGAGGATGTAGCCTACAAGAAACTTCCCGAGCGTCTGGCATCGCTCCTGCTCGAACTCAGCAACTATGAAGATGGCTTAATTAAGGGGATTAGCCATCAATCGCTTGCGGATCACCTTGGCACATATCGCGAGACAGTTAGTGCCATACTGAGAGACTTCAAGCGTCAGGAACTGGTCGAGCTGGGATATCGCCGTATCAACATTTTGGATGCGGAAACGCTCAAGGATGTTGCAGGAATCTGGGATTGGTAAATCCAAACAACAGGACAAGTGTAGCCCACAGAAACGATGGGCTACACTTGTCCTGTTGATCGAACCACTTTCGTACGTCTCTCATCCAACATATTGTCATTTCTACATTTTTTTTCATTGTAGGTAGTTGACGCACGTGGAAACTGCTGATATACTCAGCAGAGTTTGACTGTCCACAAGCCAGTCTTGGCAACCATCCCCAAAAAGAATTCACTGTCTCTCTTGTAATATTTAGTTAGCTCTTTTTGCCGACGCCTCAACGGAAGTTCAACGAGGCACCGGGATCACCCAAGGAGCGGCGGGCGTCACATTAGCACGACAACATTCTCTCACTCCAACAGCTTACTTCCAGGGTTGACGCATTAGAACAGAAATTTCAACTGGGCGGAGTGCGTTGCATGGCCGTAGTGTCTTCATTTGTATTCAGGCTAGTCTCGTAAATTGTTGACAACTCAACACGCCGGAACAGCGACGGTTCCCCGCGAAATTTCTCCAAAGCCAAACGTAGACGCATAGCCCAAATACGCACAGAGCGATAGATTTGCCGCCCATCAACATAAAGTTTCATCTCTTGATGGAATTGTGTATGGGTGGTCGCATGACTTGCGGTTCGTCGATCGGTATGGATGATATGCGTCCATGCAGGTAACGGCAGTGAAAAGTCATAGGAAAGCAATTCAACGCAAATTGCGAGCGGGTAAATGCCCCTCGCACCTAAATTACCGGGAAAATCTAATGTCTGAACTTCAGTTAAGCTCAATGACCATTTCGCAGTTAGACGCAATGAATCTTGACGAGTTGCGCGAACTAGCTCGAACACTCAATATCACAGGTTATACACGGCTTAAGAAGTATGACCTCGTAATGAGGTTGCTCCGTGCCAATGCCGAGCAACAGGGATACAGTTTTGGCGGCGGCATACTGGAAATTGTACAGGATGGAATCGGATTCCTCCGTAGCGATCATCTGCTTCCGGGCCCGGAAGACGTTTACGTCAGCCAGAGTCAAATTCGACGCTTCGGACTACGCACAGGCGACTTCATTGTGGGCCAAGTTCGCCCACCCAAAGAGACCGAGAAGTACAACGGGCTGCTCAAGGTGGAGGCGGTCAATGGTGTTGACCCAGAAATAGCCAAGCGCCGTCCAATATTTGAGAAAATGACGCCGATCTTCCCTGACGAACAGTTAATGCTCGAGACTCGGCCGAATGTCATCTCCACGCGCATGATTGACTTACTTGCTCCTATCGGACGCGGTCAGCGCGGCCTGATCGTAAGCCCTCCAAAAGCGGGCAAGACCACAGTTCTCAAACGCATCGCCAACGGCATCTCAAAGAACTTTGCCGACATCCATTTGATGGTTGTCCTGATCGGTGAACGTCCTGAAGAAGTCACTGATATGGACCGGTCCGTCGACGCTGAAGTTGTCAGTTCGACGTTTGACGAACCTGTGCAGAACCATGTACGCGTCGCTGAAATGGCATTGGAACGGGCAAAGCGGCTGGTCGAGGGATCGAAGGACGTGGTTATCTTACTGGACAGCGTCACTCGGCTTGCTCGTGCCTACAATTTGACCGTTCCTCCATCCGGCCGCACCTTGTCGGGAGGTATCGATCCGGCAGCACTTTACCCTCCCAAACGCTTCTTTGGAGCCGCGCGAAACATTGAAGAGGGTGGAAGTCTTACGATCATAGCCACGGCGCTGGTTGATACGGGAAGCCGTATGGATGACGTAATTTACGAGGAGTTCAAGGGCACTGGCAACATGGAACTTCACCTTAGCCGTAAGTTGGCTGAACGCCGCATTTTTCCGGCCTTCGATATTGAGCGTAGCGGTACTCGTGCGGAAGAGAAGCTGCTGGATGCTGAAGTATTGGCCAAAGTGTACACGTTGCGCCGCATGATCGACGCCATGGGCGGTGGCTCTGAAGCAATCTTGCCCATTATCGAACGTATGAGCCGTACCCGCAACAACCATGAATTTCTTGAGACACTTACAAAGCGATAGGTCGTGCCAGATTGGCCAACTTATATGTCTATAGCCGGTTACTGGAACAGTCAATGAGGCGCAAATTCAGAATTTGACGGGATTTTGCGTTACCCATCACCCGTCCGGGTTGTATGGGTAGTTCAACCACATCTACATACGTAAAATATACGAAAAGCCGACGATAACCTGATGATAGGTAATTATCGTCGGTTTTCTCTTTGTTGCATCCGTCCGACAGCTTTGATCGGCGATCGGAAAGTGCTATAATTCCCGTCAATTAGGGGAGTTGTACTGCCAAGGTCTTGGGACGTGTCGGCTGTTGGTGACATTATCAGCACCACACTCTCCTTTGGGCAGGTATTCCTGAATAACGCGACCTATGGAGCGTGTATATGACAAGTGACGGTAATTCGAATATAGGTGGCAGTCAACGGTCGTTGTACACCGCAAAGTCACCATCGAATGAACGCAGTCTCTCGTATTTCCCCCCTCACCAAAGCACAAGTGACCAACCAAGCCCACTTTCGTATTCGGTTTCGGCTTCCCTATTACCGACAGGAAACAGTCGTCATTCCAACGAACAGCAAATCCCGTTGGAGCAGGATGCACGCGCCGATCAAACCAAATCAGATGGAGTGATACAGCGATTCCAGTTTCATACACACAATATTCTGAGCGATCAAGTCACTCCTCTACGTCTTGCGGGCCATTTGTCCGTACTTGCAGTGGCAGCAACAATATTGATTCTGTCGCAAATTCAGATTCCAAAATGGGATATCTCACTGCAAAGCAGTTCAGGCAATGGGGACGAAATCGCGGAAGCCAATCAAGTGGTGGCGACGGGTTCCCAGTCGACGCAGGCAACCAACGACGCTCTGCAGAAAGCAGCAGTGCCTTTCACCATCATCCCTGAGCGGGGGCGCACTTCAATTGAGTTATATCAGGTGCAATCCGGAGATACTGTCCTAGGCATTGCTGAAAACCATGGACTTCGGCCGGAATCAATTCAGTGGTCGAATCCGAGTATTGAGCTAAACCCCGACCTGCTTCGCATTGGAGATCGATTGAGAATTCCGCCGGTTGATGGCGTTCTACATACGGTGACACTCGGTGATACTCTTTCAACTCTAGCGTCAAAGTATAAAACCAGCATTGATGCGGTCGTCGGATATCCAGGCAATGAACTAACCGACGCGTCTGCGCCATTGGTGGTCGGGACTGAAATCCTGATTCCTGGCGGGACAAAGCCGTACAAATCCGAACAGGTTGTGGCATACAGTGGTCCGATTCCTTCTACTGCCGTGAAAGGAACCGGGGCCTTTAGTTGGCCAACCAGCGGATCAATTACGCAGCGATACTGGGGAGGTCATCCTGCGATTGACGTCGGATCTTGGACGGGTGCCTCAGTCAAAGCCTCCGATAACGGTTACGTCGTCGTTGCAGGCGGCGGCTGGAACGCAGGTTACGGCAACCACGTCATCGTCGATCACGGCAACGGTTTTGTTACGTTGTATGCTCACCTGAACAGCATCTTTGTTCGACCAGGAGAGAATATCAGTCGCGGCCAGCAAATTGGTACCGTTGGAAACACTGGCAATAGTACGGGGCCCCACCTGCATTTTGAGGTCCGGTATCAAGGTGTGCCGCAAAATCCTTTTGGGTATCTGCCATAGCCAATTTGAAGATCTGCTGCCGAAGGGCACCATCGAATTAAAAAAACTCGACCCAAATGTGCGGGTCGAGTTTTTTTGTGTCCGTGCAGGGAGATGCACTCGTTGCAGGATTACTTCTGTATCCCGCCCTCGGTCAGTCGACGGGGATCAAGAAGCCGATCAAGCTCTGCAGAAGACAAATCCGTATTCTCCAATGCGACATCTTTGAGCAGTCGTCCTTCGGAGTAGGCTTGTTTTGCGATTTTGGCACCCGTCTCATAGCCAATTACGGGGTTGAGTGCTGTGACTAGAATAGGGTTTCGTCCAACTAGCGAGGCAATACGTTCCTCATTCACAGTGAACCCTTCTATGGCTTTGTCCGCAAGTAGACGGCTTGCATTTGCCAACAAGTGAATACTCTCAAGCAAATTGTAGGCGATCACGGGCAACATCACGTTTAGTTGGAAGTTACCTGATTGTCCACCAATGGAAATGGTTACATCATTGCCCATCACCTGCGCACAAGTCATTGCGACTGCTTCGGGAATCACTGGATTTATCTTGCCGGGCATGATACTGCTCCCAGGCTGCAGGGCCGGCAACTGAATTTCGGAGAAGCCGGCGATTGGACCACTATTCATCCAACGCAGATCGTTGGCAATTTTCATGAGACTGACCGCTACCGTCTTCAACTGACCGCTAAGCTCAACTGCTGCGTCCTGGGTACTCAATCCAACGAAATAATTCCGACTCGTCCTAAAAGGCAGATTTGACTCTTCGGCCAACTTTGCGGCGATACGCTCGCCAAATTCAGGGTGAGCGTTGATTCCAGTCCCTACAGCTGTGCCGCCCTGCGCCAACTCCGCGATCCGCCCAAGGCCCGCCTGCAGCCGTTCGATCCCCTGCTCGAGCTGGCTGGCCCAGCCACCCAGCTCCTGGCTCAACCGCAGCGGCATAGCATCCATCAAATGAGTTCGCCCCGTCGTCACCACATGATCAACGTGATCGGCCTTATCCAACAAAGCTTTGCGTAGATATATCAAGGCCGGGATGAGGTCTTCGGCTGTTGCTAAATATGCACTGACGTGGATAGCCGTTGGAATGACGTCATTGCTGCTTTGCCCCATGTTGACATGATCGTTGGGATGCACACGGCCTCCGTAAAACCCGGACGCCAAAGTCGCGATGACTTCGTTTACATTCATGTTGGTGCTAGTGCCCGATCCGGTCTGGAAGATATCGAGCGGAAACTGTACATCATATTTGCCACTCTGAACCTCGTCAGCGGCACGTACGATTGCATCTGCCATAGAAGGGGTCATCAGTCCCAAATCCTGATTGACCCGAGCGGCAGAACCTTTGATCATGCCAAGGGCGCGGATAAAACTCCGCGGAAAACGCAAATCGCTGATGGGAAAATTCTCGATTCCGCGCTGTGTCTGTGCTCCATAAGCGCGTCCACGGGAACTTTAATCTCACCAAGACTATCCCGCTCAGTTCGATAGAGATTGTCTGACATTCAAATACTCCTCTATTCTCGGTCAACTAATATAGGTTTGATTGGCTCCCCGTGATGGCAACTATTGTATCATCGGTACAATCCGAGCGCACGTTGGATGACAATCCTGCTGCAACTCAGACGGCCCGCGTGACCCGCTCGACACAATGCATTCATTTGCCGACAAGGGTGAATTCAGGATAGGTTTGACACCTTGACCACCTATGTCTACAATCGATGTTGATTTCCAATATTTACCCGGTTCAATTGAGCATGCATTGCAGGTCACCAAACTGTAATCGGAAGTCAGGTGGTTTCTGCACGGCTCAACTGGAGACGGATAGCGGCCAAATTTGAGCACAGCAGAACAGAGAATGTATGAGCGAACGGATACTAGTGGTTGAAGATGATCGAAGGATTCGTGACATGATCCGTCGCGGTCTGATTTTTGAGGGCTACAAAGTAGATGCCGCCGAAGACGGCGAAAGTGCGTTACAGGTCGCCCGCGATCACGAGCCGGATGCAGTCATTCTTGATCTGATGCTGCCAGGTATGGACGGTCTGGAAGTTTGTCGCCGACTGCGAAACGCGTCAAATATGCCGATCATCATGTTGACTGCACGGGACTCAGTCCCAAATCGCGTAGAGGGGCTTGATGCAGGCGCGGACGATTATATGATCAAACCCTTTGCCTTTGATGAGCTTCTGGCGAGACTAAGGGCCCTTTTTCGGCGGCACCGTATGGAGACGACACCGGACGTATACGAGTACGAAGAGCTAAGTCTTAACCCACAGACGCGTCAAGTTTTTCGTGGCGGAGTGGAAATCCAACTAACTGCCAAAGAATTCGATCTGCTTGAATTATTTATGCGCCATCCGAACCAGGTGCTAACGAGAGAGATGATTTACGATCACATTTGGGGCTACGACTTTGGGGGCGAAAGCAATATTATCGAAGTGTACGTTCGCTATCTGCGTACAAAATTGGAAATCGATGACATGCCGCGCCTTATCCAGACGGTGCGTGGTGTCGGTTACACACTGCGCAAGGCATGAACGGCCACAGCAAGACTAGCCAGCACATTCGCGCTCTCACATGATCTTAACCTTGAGTTCATGCATAGATCACCGCCAATCTTTACGATGCCCGCATGGCGCATCAGGAATCCGTTGCTCGGAATCTGCCCAATACAGCAGTCCAAAGGCGGCCAGGCGTCAAGCCTGTTGTTGCTTCCAGCAATGACGCGCCTTCCACCATGACAATTCGGCTGCGTCTTACGGTTTGGTATACGGCGCTGTTGGGCGTAGCACTCGTCCTGTTCAGCGTCTTGGTCTATTCAGCTCTATCCAGCAATTTCTGGGCTCAGGTTGAGCAGGATGCTTCACGTCAGGCAAATGAAGTTGCGAACGCTCTGACAAAACAGCTGGAAGGCGATATTCTCATCATCCGGTTTAAGCCAACCCAGGTTCAACTCCCTGACCTCGATCTCTTCTCCAGCGCATCAGGCATTCAAGTCATTGGTCTTGACGGACTTATCTACAAGCGCACCAGCAATCTCGGAGAATTGCGCGTGCCTGACTATGCCAGTGCTTTAGACGACGTCAGCGCCGGTTATTCGCACAGCTATGCCACCCACAGTGAAGATTCGTCACTGTTTGTCCATAGCGTACCGCTCATCGCTAACGGCAAGGTAAATGGTGCTGTTCAGGTGATCAAGCAAGTCGGCGCCGTTGAGAACTCGCTGCGACAGGTTGCCCGTTATCTGATCTTGGGCACGGCATTGACACTGATCCTCGCAGCACTCGTGGGCGCAGTGCTCGCAAGGCGTACTCTAGCACCCATTGATGACATTACACGTACCGCCATCAGCATCACTCACACCGGCGATTTGGGGCGTCGCCTGGAAATTGTAGAGAGCACAAGTGAAGTGGGCGAATTAGCAGCGACCTTCAATGATATGCTCGATCAGATTCAGTCCCTGTTTGACACTCAGCAAAGACTGATAGCGGATGTCAGCCACGAACTGCGGACACCGCTGACCACCGTACAGGGAAATGTGGAAATCCTGCAGCGAATGATCCACACGGCAAACGCCGACGCCGTCGAACTAGGATACACCGTAGGTGAAATATTGGGCGAGGTGCAAGACGAAACCGCGCGAATGGGCAAGATGATTGGGGATCTTTTACTACTCGCTCAGGCCGACAGCGGTGCACTTCAACTCAATTTGGAGGCCGTCGAATTAGACACGCTTGTACTGGAGGTTTATCGCAAAGCACAGCTTATTGCCGAGCAGCAAAAAGGCCTGGGAGCGATTAATATCCAGTTGGGTGATGAGGATCAAGCACTTGTGATGGGCGATCGAGAGCGTCTTCGCCAACTGCTGTTGAATCTTGTCGAGAACGCGGTCAAATATACACCGGTCGGTGGCGATATTACCATTGGTCTCTACAATGACGATCAGCACGTCAATGTGTACGTAGCAGACACAGGTATCGGAATTAGTGAGGACAATATACGGCTGATTTTTGACCGTTTCTTTCGCACAGACAAAGCACGCAGTCGCGAGATGGGAGGCAGCGGGCTCGGGCTCAGCATCGTGCGGTGGATTGCCGAGGCCCACAATGGACAGATAACCGTTACCAGTGTGCCCAATGAAGGAAGCAGGTTTACATTGCGAATGCCCCTACTCAATGAAGCAAAACATATCTCATCCATCATTGTGGACAAAGGTTAACCTCCACCCGATCGAGAGCGATTTTCGTGCAGATGGAGTTAGTCACGAGTCAGGTAAGGCCGAGCAATCGGTAACGCCACAAAAAACGTACTTCCCTGATCGGGCTGACTGCGAACCCACATGTCTCCGCCATGCGCCTCGGTGATCGCTTTGCACAAGAACAGTCCTAGCCCTGTGCCGGCAGTGCTTCTTCGCAAACTACTGTCAACACGATAGAACCTCTCAAAAACTTGTGGAAGTTCCTCCGCTGGAATCCCGATCCCTTGATCGGCAACATACACAACGACACGTTCACCTCCGTCGTCATTCCCAGTTTTTTCATGTTCACACCAACCACCGATTCGAATTACGCCACCGGCAGGTGAGTATTTGATCGCATTTCCGACCAAATTATTCAGAACCTGACGCAACCGTTCTTTATCGCCCCAAACTGCCGGTAAGGGATTGGGGAAATCTAGTTCTATCGTATGTGTCTGCGTTTGCGTGCGAAAGTTGGCGGCAACCGTTGCAGCCAATTTCTGCATGTCAACATCGTCAAACTCGAGGCGCAACCCACTCGCTTGTATTCGGCTGACGTCAAGTAAGTTGTTGATGAGCGACTCAAGCCGGTCAGCCTCTTCTTCAATAATCTCCAGGCTCTGACGCGCAATATCAGCATCCCATTCTGCATCCTCTCGCGCAAGCGTCTGTGCATAGCCTTTGATCAAAGCAACGGGGGTCTTCAACTCGTGGCTGATAATCGACGTAAAGGTCGACTTCACCTCTTCTTCCTCCCTGAATCTGGTAATATCGTAGATATTGACAATCACATTAAGGAGTTGATGCTGTTCATTCTTGATCGGCGTGTAGGTAACAGCGAGAGAGAGGCGGCGACCACCCGGCCGCATTAGGTCACCTTCGCAACTGAGCTTGCCGTCATTGGCAAAGAAAGCATCGAGATCATCGACCTGGGCAAGGTCGCTTCCAGTCACATTTTCCAAAACTAAAATATCGGAATAGGCTCGTCCAGTGGCTTGGCCAGACGCAATATCGAGCATGGCCGCCAGGGCAGGATTGACGACCTCCACCGTACGCGAGGTGTTGAGAATCATAATACCGTCCGCACTGTTCTCGACAATCGTCGCCAATCGGCTTCGTTCTGTGTCAAGTTGTTCATATAAGCGAGCGTTGCGAACCGCGATCGCCGCCTGATTGGCAAAACCTTGGAGTAGTTGCCAATCCATTTGCGTAAATGCGTATTCGCCCCGGAACAGGTAGATAATCCCCAGCAGTTCGTCTTCAAACAACAGTGGAATGCCCAAGACTTGGCCCAGAGGCGCGCCTAATCGTTCACCAACCTCGCGGACTCGATCTTGTAGATCAACAAAAATGGATTCGCGATCATACGCTGAAGATGCGTCACCATCCTCGTCAAACGTCACGATCGCTCCGATATCCAACAACGGGGCAAAGGCTGGGACATACTGTGTGGGTATGTTGTAGGTGGCGCGGATTCGAAACCGCGAATGGCCATCCACATCTTCCCGACGAGAAGATGCTTCATCGAGAACCAGAAGCCCGGCTCGGCAACCGACCATTTCCGCCGTGCTGTTCAGAATCAGGGTAAGCAGGCTCGGAAGATCAAGCCTGGACGTCATTGCACGCGTGATTCGTAGAAGATATTCACGCTGACGAAGTTGATAGGTCGCGAGTAGTGCGGGAACGTTTAATGCATCGCTTCCCAAGTGATCGGTGGAGTCAGTCATGGTTTCGCGGGCAACAGATCAGCGCCAAAAAAATCGGGCAATAACTCGCGGACGGTGGTTATTCGAACGGTTCCGACGGAGTCACTAATTATAACAGTCATGTCGGGGCCAAGCTCCGCCATAACCTGGCGACATACCCCGCATGGAGAACCGCCGTTCTCTGTCACAACCGCCAAAGTCATGAACTGACGATGACCGCCGGCGACTGCCGTGGTAAGCGCAACTCGCTCAGCACAAATTGTAGCAGGATAGGACGCGTTTTCTACATTGCAGCCGGATATTATCGTGCCATCCGCACAACGCACAGCTGCGCCGACCCGATAATTGCTGTATGGTGCGTACGCATTCGCACGTGCCAAAACCGCAGCGTGGACAAGTTGCTGATCAGATTCCTCCATGACGCGAAAGTCGCTCCAATCTATAGAGAAAGAAATCGGGGTAGAGAGCGGGCGCCGGATGCAGTCCCATTTTCCGACTTCTTTGTCTGTTGCGTCGCCACAGGGGGAAATGCGGCGACCTCTACCCGCACCTTCTCTATTCGACGGCCATCAACTGAAATTACGGCAAACAACCATCCACCGTATTGAACTGATTCGCCCTGTTCCGGTACTCTTCCAAGCAGCCCGTAGAGTAATCCTCCCAGTGTGTCAGCATGATCATCAGGCAGTTCGATCATCAGAGTTTCAGCAAGCGTATCAACATCTAAGCGAGCATTTAGAATAAAGCCATCATCGCCGATCGCCTGTACATACTCGTCCTCTTCAGAATCATACTCATCTTGAATCTCGCCGACAATTTCCTCAAGAATATCTTCGATGGTGATCAGCCCAGCTGTCCCGCCGTACTCATCCACTACGATGGCGACATGAGTACGCTGCTTCTGCATATCAGCAAATAACTCGTTAATCCGTCTGGTCGCAGGAACAAAAAAGGGGGCGCGCAAAAGGTCACGAATCGGCTGGTCGAATTGTCTATCACCAATACAGGGCAATAAGTCCTTGGCGTAAAGAAAACCAATTATACGATCAACATTTTCTTCATAGACTGGAATGCGGCTGTGTCCGGCCTGAACAATGACAGCTAGCGCAGTGTGGATGTCAGTTTCTACGTCGAGGGCAACCAAATCAATGCGTGGCACCATCGCCTCACGCGCAAGCGTTCCCTCTAAGTCAAGAATACTGGCAATCATCTGGCGTTCAGTTTCTTCAATCGCATCCTCTTCTTGGCGCACGTTCATCAAAAGACGTAGGCCGTCTTCCGACAACAAAATACTGTCGTCCGTTGTTAACACATTGGAATCAGGAACAAGCCAACGTGCAACGACATCGCAGACACTGGTGAGGGGAGACAATATGCCGACTAGAACGACAAGGATCCCCGAAAATCGGTAAGCAAACGCTTCGGATTTTGACAGCAACACCGCCCGCGTAACCACCTGCACTAGAGTCAGCGACAACCAGACGATAAGAACGAGCCCCACCAAGCTTAGAAAGTTCTCTGTTCCCCGCCAATTATCAAAAACGGCGAAGCCAATCAGTACAAAACTCAAGGTCTTGAGCACTATGAGAGATGACAGTAGCGGAGCAGGAACAGACAAGAGCCTCTCCAGTCGAGCCAGCCGCTGAGTCTCACCGCCATGAAGTCGTCGAAGTTCATGGAGATTGAGATTGGCCACGCTCACTTCGGCAGCAGCGACAAATACGACCATGCCAGTTGCCCCAATAAGAACCAACCACGATAATGGGTCAGGATCCACTCAATGCTCCTTCAAGTTCTGCACTAGTTCAGTTGGGCGTGAATACCACGACAGAAAAATCAGCCGTTTCAGTCGAGTACGATGACTATTTATCTGTCTGATTATTCCTGCCGGGATTCACTAGTTCAGTCCGGCGTGAATACTACGGCGGTAAATAGGGTCAAGCTGCCCGAGTGAAAGCGGCAAAGAAACCGTGCTCCCATTTGCGCCGGGCTCCACTGCGTATCTGCAGAGGAACTCTGCGAGTACAGCTGGGCGTAGATAGCACGACGCATATTGCCGGCCTTTTCTATCGAGTCAAAGCTGGTTCCAGATATCTGCGACGGAATCGGCAAGCAGTCATACGCAGATCGACATTTGTCTGTCGAAGTCGGTGGGTAAGCGGCTATTTCGGCACTCGCGGGAACACCATATACTACCTGATTGTCTTCAACATCATGGGTCACGACTGAACCTGCTCCAGTTTTGGCGCCAACGCCAACCTGTACCGGTGCAATCAACATCGTATCACTTCCGATGAATGCACCATCCTGTATGACGGTTTTGTGTTTCGTTTGGCCATCGTAGTTGCAGGTTATCGTGCCGGCGCCTATGTTCACATTTCGTCCGATTTCAGCATCACCGAGATAACCAACGTGCCCCATCTTTACACCCGGTCCGAGATAGCTGTTCTTTACTTCGCCAAAATTCCCCATATGGACCCCTTCGGCCAAATGAGCGCCTGCACGCAGATGGCTGAACGGGCCGATTTCACAATACTGTTCTATGCGAGCACGTTCAACGACTGAGTAGACAACCTGACAACAATCTCCAATTCTACTGTTGACTATCGTTGAATTCGGGCCGAGAGTGCATGCCTCACCAATCACTGAATCACCTTGAAGAATGGTTCCAGGGCAAAGTATCGTATCACGACCGATTTGTACTGTTTCATCGATCCAAGTATTGGTCAGATCGATAATTGTCACACCGTTTAGCATATGGCGTTCAAGAATCCGTGCACGGGCAATTGCCGTCGCTTCGGCCAGATGCACTCTCGTGTTCACGCCATATACATCCTCAGCGGGTGTAGAGATCGACACCACCCCTTTGCCTTGCTTCACTGCAAGCGCAACCATATCTGTCAAATAATATTCGCCCTTGGCACTGGGCGCAACTTTCGCCAAATTATCCCAAAGCCAGTTAGCATCAAAGCAGTAAACCCCGGGGTTAAGTTCAGAAATTTCATACTGTGCAGGTGTGCAATCAACTTCTTCAACAATCGCAGATATTTGGCCATCTGAATCGCGAATCACCCGCCCAAACCCCTGTGGATCGTTCCGCACGACAGTTAGCATGCCAATAACGGCGCCTTCAGCCGACCTTCTTGCCCCATAGAAATCTATGAGTGCGTTCACGGTATCGACTTGAAGAAGTGGCATGTCACCGTATGTAACGAGCACTGCCTCACAGGAACCTCGTAACAGCGTTGAAGCCTGGAGGACCGCATGACCTGTTCCGAGTTGCTCCTCCTGGTACGCGTACCGAACGCGATCTGTCAAGTAAGCTTCGACTTGCTCGCGTCCGTAACCGACAACGACTACGGGTTTCTGTGTTGATATAGCCGCAACTATATCAACTGCCCACGCAATCATCGGTTTTCCTAAAATTTCATGCACGACCTTTGGTTTGGCCGACTTCATTCTTGTACCGAAGCCAGCGGCTAGAATCAACGGTACAGTTATCACACGCGTAACTCCTCGAGTTAGGTACGATCAACAGAAAAACAAAAAAGGCAGATACGCCCGAACAAAAGGCGTAATCTGCCAGAAAAATCATACCGATAAACCAATTTGAATAGCGACAAGATTCAAAACGACAAGGGTGTCAATCAGGCTACGAATCTCATCTTCACTCATCATACTTTACAAAAAATTCGCTATCATCGGCCACGCGACCTGTAATTCAACTAGATTGTACCACGGTGTGGACACAAGTGACAATCTATCCATAAATTTAGGGTTTATCACAGTTCGATCGATTCCAATTCGTCGATCATGTCGCTGATGACATCGAAGCCTCCCTGCCAGAACGCAGGATCGGTGGTGTCGATGCCCGCTTCGACGAGAATCTGTTCCGGCCGGGCTGATCCACCATAGGCAAGCAACTTGAGATAACCGGGCTTGAAATTCGGGCCCTCGTCCTGGAAGCGACGATAGAGTGAAAGCACGAGAAGTTGTCCGAAGCTATAGGCGTAGCAATAGAAGGGTGTATGATAGATATGGGGAATACTGACCCACTCGTATTGGAATTCAGGTGCGATCTCTATGCTGTCGCCAAACTGTTCAGTCAGATTGGCCATATACATGTCGTGCAACTGATCTGCCGACTTGTTCTCCATGATTGCTCTGTGCGCGTTCGCGTTCGAAGATGACAAAAAATGCTTGACGCATGACCGTTGCGTACATATCGTCGACCGCTGCTGCCAACAATTCGCGGCGCACAATGGGGTCGCGCTCTTCAGCCAGCATCCGGTCGGTGAGCAGGATCTCGGCGAAGACCGAAGCGGTTTCCGCCAGAGGTAATGTTGGATGTTGTGTCAACACCGAATGATCTTCTGCCATCATGCTGTGAATGGCATGTCCTAACTCATGTGCCAGTGTGGCCACATCGCGCACCTTGCCGGTGTAGTTCATCAGCACCCACGGCGTCTGGCTCGGCAATACGGTCGCGCAGAAGGCGCCGCCTCTTTTGCCGGAGCGCACCTCACTATCGATATGGCCCTCTTGGAAGATACGTCCTGCTTGCTGTGCGAATCTGGGCTCGAAGCTTTCAAAGGTGTTGAGCACCATACGCACACCCTCGTCGTATTCAATCTCTCGATCTGATTCGGTGAGTGGTGCGTAGATGTCGTAGCGACGCAGCTTCTCCAATCCCAGCCAGCTTGCTTTGAGCTTGAAGTAGCGTTGGAAGATGCCGACGTTTTGGCGTGAGACTTCGAGCAGGGCATCAACAGCCGCATCCGGGATGTCGTTGGCCACGTTGCGCACGGCAATCGGTGAACCAAAACCGCGTAACCCGACATTTTCATTCGTCCAGTCGCGAACGCGATTGGCGTAGATCTGGGCCAGAATCTTGGCCTCACCCTGAAAGACGCGGTAGAGTTCCTGATAGGCAGCCGCGCGCAGGTCCGCATTTGGCCCCTGTACGTAGCTCATCAGACTGTCGCGCGTCAAGGTCTTGACCTCTCCATCGACCTCCAACTCGAACTCGAGCCGGTTCGTCAACATCGAGTAAATCGTGATCAGGCCATTCATGCCGTCGCCGTCTTTGATGTTGATAATCTGCTCGGACTTCTCATCCAGCGTAAACGGCTTGGTGCGGCGCAGGTCTTCCAAGAAGTGGTAGAAATCTCCATGAACGTCCGGACTGGGCGCCAACTTTTGTGCGGCCTCGTCGCCCAACTCTTTCCACCAAAGGCTGAAGAACATGGTTTTGTTCTGTACTTCGGTGAGAAGCTGTTGCATGCGGTTCTGATAGGTCAGCGCTTCGGTCGACTGGGTGTCGGACGAGAACCAAAGGCTACCATAGGCGACCGGCCTATAGAGCAACTCGGTGAGGGCTTCGTATTGTTCGAGGAGATCCAGAAATTCTTCCGGATCCATATCCGCACTCAATGTACTGCGGCGTGCAACGAATGCATCGACCGCAGCGTCGATCTTGACCAACGACGCCTGAATAATCTCCTCCGTGGGCTCCGGCAATAGCTCGGACAGATCCCAACCAGAGAGATCGTAGTGCTTTGTGTTTTCAAGGGTACCTGTAGACATTGATCGTTCCGTCTCTAGTGCAGCGTAGCAATGCGGCGCAAAACCGTATGCAATATGCCGCCGTTCTTATAGTAGTTTACTTCAACCGGCGTGTCGATGCGGCTCACCGCCGTAAATTCGGTCACGGCGCCGCTGTCCGACGTCGCCCGCACGGTATATTCCTGGCCGGGCAACATTTCGTCATTCAGACCGATGATGTCAAAGGTTTCGAACCCGGTCAGCCCCAAGCTTTCGTTGTCCTGACCGGGTTTGAACTGCAGCGGCAGTACACCCATCCCGACCAGATTGCTGCGGTGGATACGTTCGTAGCTTTCGGCGATGACTGCCCGCACGCCCTGCAGCCAGACACCCTTGGCAGCCCAGTCGCGACTGGAGCCGGTGCCGTATTCTTTGCCGGCCAATATCAATAGCGGCGTCCCGTCGTTCATGTACTTCTCGGCTGCGTCCCACATGGCCAGCTTGGCCATCTCCGGGATATAGACGGCAAAGCCCCCCTCTTCACCATCCAGCATCTGGTTTTTGATGCGGATGTTGGCAAAGGTACCACGCATCATCACTTCGTGGTTGCCGCGTCGACTACCGTAGCTGTTCCAATCGGCGCGCGCAATATTGTGGCTCTCCAGATAGCGGGCTGCCGGGCTGCCGGGCGCAATCGATCCGGCCGGGCTAATGTGGTCCGTGGTCGTGCTGTCCGGCATGACGGCCAGTACGCGTGCACCGACGATCGGCGCAACCGGGGGCGCCTCCGGAGTCAGGTCAACAAAGAAAGGCGGTTCCTGGACATATGTGCTGGCTGGATCCCATTGGAATAGTTCGCCGCCCGGCACTTCGACTTCGTTCCACTGTTCGTTGCCCGTGAAGACGTTGGCGTATTGCGCTTGGTACATGCCGGGGTTCAGACTGCGTCGCACCTCGGTCTGCACCTCATCCTGGCTGGGCCAGACGTCGCGGAGAAAGACAGGTTGGCTGTTGGGATCATACCCTAATGGATCGTTAACCAGATCGATGTCGACCGTGCCTGCGATTGCGTACGCCACCACCAATGGCGGGGAAGCCAGGAAGTTGGCGCGGACGTCCGGGCTGACACGCCCTTCGAAGTTGCGGTTGCCGCTCAGGACCGACGCCGCCACCAGATCGGCTTCGTGGATGGCATTGCTGATATGGGGCGGCAGCGGACCACTGTTGCCGATACAGGTGGTGCATCCGTAGCCGACCGTGTGAAAACCGAGCGCCTCAAGATAGGGCGTCAGGCCGCTGGCGTCAAGGTAGGTGGTCACGACCTTGGAACCGGGCGCCATGCTCGTCTTTACCCAAGGCTTGACATCCAGACCGGCCTCGACGGCCTTCTGGGCCAGCAGGCCGGCGCCGATCATCACGCTGGGGTTACTAGTATTGGTGCACGATGTGATGGCGGCGATGACAACGCTGCCGTTTCGGAGCGTAAAGCGTTCGCCGTTGTGTTCGACATCGATCTCGGCGACGGCTTGCTCCTGTTCCAACCCGAAGCCCTGTGGGCCGACCGGCGCCGTCAGCGCCTTGTTCCAGAGCGCACGCATGGCCGACAGGTCGACGCGATCTTGGGGACGCTTGGGTCCGGCCAGCGCCGGGACGACCGTGCTCATATCCAGTTCCAATGTGTCGATGAAAACAGGATCGGCAGACTCCTCGGCGCGGAACAACCCCTGCGCCTTGGTGTAGCGCTCGACCAAGTCGACATCTGCCTCGGTGCGGCCGGTGCCGATCATGTAACGCAGTGTCTCATCGTCGATGGGGAAGAAGCCCATGGTCGCACCGTATTCTGGCGCCATATTGGCGATGGTGGCACGATCCGGCAGGCTCAATTTTGAGAGTCCCGGTCCGTAAAACTCCACAAACTTGCCGACCACGCCCTTGGTCCGCAGCATCTCCGTCACACGCAGAACCAGATCTGTCGCGGTTGCGCCGTCAGGCAGTGCACCGGTGAGTTTGAAGCCGACTACTTCGGGCATGAGCATATAGATGGGCTGGCCGAGCATGACGGCCTCGGCTTCAATGCCGCCGACACCCCAGCCGACAACGCCAAGACCGTTGATCATGGTGGTGTGGCTGTCTGTACCGACCAGGGAATCAGGATAGGCGACCAGCGAGCCGTTGCCCTCTTCGGCACGTAGCTGCACGCCCTTGGCCAGGTATTCCAAATTTACTTGATGGACGATACCTGTCGCAGGAGGCACGACCCGGAAGTTGTCGAATGCTTGTTGTCCCCATTTGAGAAATTCGTAGCGCTCGATATTGCGCTCGAACTCGCGTTCGGCATTGTAGAAGAGGGCAAAACGGCTGCCGAAGCGATCTACCTGTACCGAATGGTCGATGACGAGATCGACCGGCACCTGCGGGTTTACCTTCTGCGGATCGCCGCCCATGCGTGCCATGGCGTTGCGCAGCGCTGCCAGGTCCACCACACTGGGCACGCCGGTGAAATCCTGCAGAATGACACGTGCCGGTTTGAAGGGGATTTCGACCTTGCCGGCTGTATCCGCATTCCAAGCAGCGATGGTCTCGATGTTTTCCCGGGTAATTTCGAATCCGTCGGCCTGTCGCAGCGCGGCTTCTAGAAGAACCTTGATGGAATAGGGCAGTGTCGCAACGTTGCCGACGCCGGCCCGTTCCAACGCGTCCAGACGATAGAGAACCGCTTCGCCGTTGCCGGTGTCGAAAGTGTCACGTGCATTGAAATAATCCTGTACGGCCATGACCATTCCTTTCGCTGGAAATGAAGGCTACGTGACGCAAGAAGGTCGCCGCGCTTGCCACAGGGAAAATTCAGATGGTTTGACAACCAGATATTGGGGGCTAGTTTACCAGCCTTCAACGCGAAGGGTGAAAAAATTGAGGCAACGTAAACGTTTGCAACGTCGAACGGAGCGGACAGCACAAAACGACCCGGCATTTTGGTCGAGTCTGAATGGCGATTCGTGCGGTCGATGGTTGTTGTGGAGAGCTATGAGAACTTGTATTCCTCACGCACCGGGCTAAAGATGTCAAGGGCAACGCATCCAGCCGGTCCGGCGACGACACTATGGGAGGAGTTGCCGGGCGCGATATATATTTCTCCTACCGTCAGAGTCTGTGTCTCGCCCTTGATGGTGAAGTCCATCTCCCCCTCGAGAACGACGCCTGCTTGCTCGTGAGGGTGGCTATGCTCAGGTACGATAGCGCCGGGCTCCAGAACAACATGGGAGAGCAGTATGTTGTCGCCCCAGAACGTACGCAGCAAGACACCCGGCATTGCTTCCTTGGGGGTACGGCTTTCAAGATCGATGAATGGCATGGGAACTCTCCAATGATGGGTTTAGGCGGTTGCTGATCTTTCGCTCGACCGTCGGCCGCAGGATGACTGCGGCCCTATTTGCGCCGGATTCTACCAGTGTGGTTGGGCGTGAGTTTCACGATAGAAATCCGGCGACTCCCCCACTGGTAGGCGCACGCAACGACATCGATACATTTTTGCCGATACGGCCGAAGGCCCTATTTGCGCCTCCGTCCTGCACAACAGTTGCAGGCGCAAATAGGTAGGAACTGTCCAAGGATCTCTGGCGGGATCTACGCCACAATGCATTAGTCTATCGCGTAGATTGCAGTCTGCCAATCAGGATCTTATGGCCTTGTGGCATTCCCTGAACATAAAAATGCGTCCCAGTGCATTTCAACAGAAGCGCACCGGGACGCCGGTCTTCATAGGGGCATCGGGTCGACCTGCTACTTGCTCACAAACGGCAGAAATATCTCGTTGTCTTCTGTCGAGCCCGGCGTGCCGCTGCCTGGAGTCGGCTTGATGCCGGGCGTAGGTGCCGGAACGGGTGTACCGTTGGGCGGTCCTATGGGCGTCGGCTGGGGCGGGATGGTTCCTCCCGGCTGCTTTGTGGGCGTGGCGGTGACAAGCGGAGTCGGAACGATGGGAACATCGTCATAAATGGGCACAAGATCGACGCCTTTGACGATCCCCAGTGGCTGATAGTCAGTGAATCCCGGAAAGATGAAACCCAGGTTTGGATTGGCAGTACGCCGGATCAGAATATCGGACAGAATACGTCGATAGTCGGTCGTGATGTCCAGATCACGGTGATCGTAGAGCTGATCCACATGCAGTCCGGGCCATGTACCCAGAACCTGCCCGCCGTTGACCTGCCCACCCAGGACAAACATGAGGTTGCCGTGACCATGATCAGTACCACGGCTGGCGTTCTGCTTGAACGTGCGACCGAACTCACTCATAACCACTACGGTCAATCGCTGGGTGTGATCCGTGCCGCTTGAGTTGCTGAGATCAGTGTAGAACGCATTGAGTGCCCGCGACAGCTCGCCAAGGTGATCGGCAAAATAGCCGCGACCGTCATCACCTTGATATTCGTGGGTGTCCCAACCGCCGTAGTCGACCGTTGCAACGCGCATCCCGAGCTGCATCTTGATCATCTGTGCGACGGTCTTGAGGTTGTTGCCCAGCCCGCCGTTGGGATAGTCGGCGCCGTTTTCGGGTGCATAGTCGCCGGGATCGGCCAGTTCCATCACGTCAAGGGCGTCGAGCGTTTGGCTGCCGGCATCGTGCAGCCATGACGATCCATTGTACATGTCGCGCATGGCTGCACGCTGCCAACTGCTGTAGAACCAGTGTGCATCGAGGGAAAAGTCACGTGGGCTGGTCATACCGATGGTTTCCGGACTCCCTTGCAGCGATGTCGGAGCCAGGTTGCCGGTGGCCAGGGCCGGCATGATGATGGTGTCGGGCAGGCTGGGCGAGCTCTGCAGATGACGGGTCAGCCAGCCCGAGGTCACGCTCTTGCTGCCGGGCGTCCCCAGTTCCATATATTGCATAGCGTCAAAATGGCTGCGCGTATCCGACGTCAGGCCGGCAGCGTGAACGATGGCCAGATGACCCGCTTGGTAGAGATCGTAGAGCGGCGACGCTGCCCCATGAAGGCCAAACTGGGCATTCAGCGCAAGAGCTGCGTTGTCGCCGGAGATCGGCAGCGCAATATCCTCCCGACTCGCCTCGTAATGACCGCGGTCGCTACCGGCAATGGGCGCGACAACGCTGAGTCCGTCCATGCCGCCGCGTAGAAACACGATCACCAGAGTATCCTGGTTCGGCTCTGCCTCCGGAGCGCCAAAGGCAACATAGGATAGACGTGCACCTGCCATGGCTGCGATTCCTGCTGAACAGCCGACCATGAATCCACGTCGAGATAGTTTGAACATAGTGTTGGTCCTTTTGGGGATTTCTTGTCGATCCAGGCGCAAATCTGGTAACGGATGCCTTGCCGCGTCCCCTGGAGTCGCTTGGATCTATTTGCCGCCGCGGTACTTTTGCCGAATTGAACTAAACCGGCAACGCTACGAGATCATGAGTTTGTTGGTCGATGTATCCATGTCCGACCGCTCTCCTATCGTGTCGGGCATCCTTGCCCGACCGACGAAACTCGTGTTTTCATCAGAATTTCGGTTTAGCGCCACTGGAACGACGGCGATACAAGAATCAGTCCGATCATATAGCGCAGACGTTCCTCAATCTGGTCCTCAGGAAGATCGGCGCTGGGGCTGCGTCCAAAGGCCATAAAGTTGACGATGGGCCAGCGCTCGGCATCCGGCAGCGGACGTCCAAGCAGAACGTATGACCAGTAGTCGACAATGTCGTAGGGCGTCCTGTATTGGGCCGGGTTGGTAAAGCGTAGCCGCTTGACATCCTTCAGCCCTTCGTCTCTGAACTTCCACTCCAGCAGCCAGTTGACCAGTTTCCAGCGCTGCAGCATGGGCATGGTACTTGACCAATCCTTGCGAAAATCGGGGTATCCGTTGGGCGGCTGCCAACGAAACAAGGGCTGCCCCACGTTGTTGTAGCGCCAGTAGAAGTGATCTTCGGGTTCAAAGTCACCGGCAGTCGCACGCAGTACGCTGACGCAATAGTCCAGAGGGCGCTTGATCTTTTCGCCCCAGGTCGTCTTGAATTCGTCGGAGAGGAGGATTGTGCGTACGACCTGTTTGAGTTGATCGGGTGCGTCTTTTTGAGCAAGAAAGACGTCGGCAGCTGCCTGAACGATGGTTTCTGACGGCACATCGCTGATGAGGCGCCGGCAGAGTTTGCGGCTGATAAATCGCGCCGTACCTGGATGTTCAGCCAGCAACTTCAAGACATCATGGCCGTCTTTTACGCCTTGTGAGTCGGGAATCGCCTGGCCCAGTACCAACTTCTGATAGGGAAAGTGTGCCGACGCATCGAAGGCGAACTGGCCCGTGTCAGCGTTGACGCGCCAACCGGTGAAGCAGGTCGTCGCACCATAGACGTCGGCGTCGACGTAAAGCAGCGGTTTGCCGTTCTCCCCGAGCGGCGCCGGATGGACAAACTGGCCATTTTCGCCAATTTGGAGTGGCACGACACCGAGATAATTTTCTGCGCCCATGCAATGAAGTTCAAAGAGCTCACGGGCATAGTTCTCATTGGGATTGCCGCCGGAATTTGACTGGTTGTCCAGGTAATAGAGCATCGCGGGGCTCTGGGCGACGGCTGCCAGCATCTGGTAGAAGTTTCCCAACATGTTGCCGCGAATGACGTCCCGATCGTAGTGAACCCAGACAGGTGCAGTCCAGTAGTCCCACCCGTAGATGTTGAAGTGATTGTGCCAGAAATCGGCTAGCGCTTCCTGCAACTGGCGCTTGCTGTAGACGGCGCGCAGAAAGGTGACGTGCTCGGTTTCGCGTGCCGGCAGACTCCGGTCGTTGTAGGACAATCCTTCGGCTTTGACGTGATCCGCCCACAGCTGGGCCAACGATTTATTCAAGGTCGTGAAGCCGTATTGCGCGATGATGGCGTCACATTCACTGTCGTCGATGCCGGCAGGGTTGAGCTGCTGGTCCACATAGGCGGTAAGCCGCTCGGTATCGGTGCTTCCCAGGCTGCGAAATGCCGCAAGATCACCGGGACGAGGTCCAAAACCGGCGCGGTTCAAGGCGATCACTTCCAGTGGCGGCAGCGCCGGCATGGTGGCGCCGGCAGCCGCGATCTGATCGAGAGGCTTGCGCATTGCCGCCAATGTTGTCGTGGGTTCTTGGGCGACAAGGGCGCGATTGGGGGCGATGGTAAAGACGGATGCTGCTGTCGTCAATACGCCGGTCGATTGAAGGAATTTGCGCCGACTGACGGCGACTGGTTCTCGTTTGGTCAACATCTCAACCTCCTGATGACCAACTAAAATGCCATGCATTGCGGGCGTCCATCACCTTCTGTGCAACGATGTCGACAGCCGGTACGAAGTCGGCGCCCGACCGGAATGCACAGAAGTACCCTGAAATGGATAGCATTACGCTGTAGTTGATGGGGATCGATGGAGTCTGCAGTGTAGCAGTGAGTATAGAGAATAGCCGGCCACGAATCAACTCCAGCCCAATTTGACCCGCGCCGCTCTATCAAATGACACTCGTCAGGCAGGCGACGGTTACCCAATGGGAAAATAGGTGAACAGTAGGCAAGTCGGCCGGCATTGCAGGTGATTCCCGGTCAATTCAGACGCAGTTGGTCGCGCTCACCAACCGTTCAGAAGGGACAAATAGGCAGCGCGCAGGGCAGTTGCATAAAAATCGTATGAGTTTATTGCGCGAAGAGGGTAAGTAGGTGTAGCCAGTCAAGAATCTTGGACGCACCCCCCATGTGCCAGTCGCTGCGAACGGCACACGTTGCCGGCCTTCAATCGCCGCAAAAACTGATGGCAAAAAACCGCCGGAACACTGGACAAAAGTGGATGCAATCGGTATACTGCTCCTACCGAACTTTTGTTCGATTGCCCGGAACAAGGAAGATAGAGGAATGCCACAGTTTCAGGTCATTAGCGACTTTCAGCCAACAGGAGATCAACCGCAAGCCATCGAACGCTTGGCGGCAGGCATCAACGACGGAATGGTACATCAGGTATTGCTGGGCGTGACGGGATCCGGCAAGACTTTTACTATGGCCAAGGTCATCGAGGCCATACAGAATCCGACGCTCATCATTGCCCACAATAAGACATTGGCGGCGCAACTCTACAGCGAAATGCGCGAGTTTCTGCCCAACAACGCAGTCGAATACTTTGTCAGTTACTATGACTACTACCAACCCGAGGCGTACATTCCCCGGTCGGATACCTACATTGAGAAGGAAGCACAGATCAATGAAGAAATCGATCGGCTTCGCCTGGCCGCAACCAGTGCGCTCTTCAGCCGTAGCGATACGGTGATCGTTGCCTCGGTTTCGTGTATTTACGGTCTCGGCAGCCCGGAGGATTACGGGCGTGTGGTGCTGAATTTGCGTGTCGGCGAAATGTTGCGTCGCAATCAGGTTCTGCGCCACCTGATCGAGATCTACTACGATCGCAACGACAGCGTACTGCAGCGAGGCAAGTTTCGGGTTCGGGGCGACATCCTGGAAGTTCAGCCGGCGGACAAGGAGTTTGCCTACCGGATCAGTCTCTGGGGCGACGAAGTCGAGCGTATCAGCGAGATCGATACGCTGACCGGAGAGATATTGGCCGACCATCAACAGGTCGACATCTACCCGGCCAAGCATTTCGTCACACCGCAGGATCGCCTTGAGGAGGCACTCGAGGATATCGAAGCCGAGATGACCGCACAGGTCGGTGACTTCGAGACGCAAGGAAAGTTGCTGGAAGCGCAGCGCATTAAACAGCGGACCATGTACGATATCGAGATGTTGCGTGAGGTCGGCTACTGCAACGGCGTTGAGAACTACAGCCGTCCGCTTGCTCAACGCCCGGCGGGCAGCACACCGTGGACGTTACTCGATTACTTTCCGGCCGATTGGCTGCTCTTCATCGACGAAAGCCACATGACGGTGCCCCAGGTGCGCGGCATGTATCGAGGCGATCGCGCCCGCAAGGAAGTGCTGGTCGAACACGGCTTCCGCCTTCCCAGCGCGATGGACAATCGCCCGCTGCGTTTTGACGAATTTGAGGCCCATGTCAATCGGGCGATCTACGTCAGCGCCACTCCGGGACCATATGAGTATGAGCACGGTCAGCAAATTGTGGAACAGGTGATCCGTCCGACCGGGCTGTTGGACCCGATCGTCGATGTACGGCCCACGGAAGGGCAGATCGACGACCTGCTCAAGGAGATCAAGATTCGGGTTGCCAAAGGCCAACGTGTGATGGTGACAACGTTGACCAAACGCATGTCCGAGGATTTGACCGAATATCTGGCCGAGCTGAACATCAAGGTCAATTACCTGCATAGCGACATCCACACCATCGAGCGCGTGGAGATCCTGCGTGACTTGCGGATGGGCGTCTTCGACGTCGTGGTTGGCATCAATCTGCTGCGGGAGGGATTGGATCTGCCTGAGGTTTCACTGGTGGCGATCCTCGATGCCGACAAAGAGGGTTTCCTGCGTAGTGTCAGCGCGCTGATCCAGACCATCGGGCGAGCTGCGCGACACGTCGAGGGCATGGCGATTCTCTATGCCGACAAGATGACGGCGGCCATGGAAGCGGCGATCGGCGAAACGAATCGTCGTCGCGAGATTCAGGAGCGCTTTAACCTGGAAAACGACATTGAGCCGCAGGGCATCGTCAAGAGCATCCGCGATCTGACTGACCGAGTCAAAGTGATGGCAGAGTCCAGTGCCGAGTACACGGCTGAGGGCGAACCACCAGTTATGGACTTGGTCAAGTTGCCCAAAGATGAACTGGCCAGGCTGATCAAGCAGATCGAGGTCGAGATGAGGGAAGCGGCCAAGGCACTGGAGTTCGAAAAAGCGGCTGCGCTGCGCGATCAGCTGATCGAACTGCGCCAGGTGGAGGTCGAGCAGAGACTGCGGGCGTAGAGTTCATGCCACAGCAGAAATTTGATCACATACCTCCCGGCAACCGTGGCGGAATTTCTGCTGGGATTTACTGAACGCCGAACACATTCGGTGGGAGATACGCGCCTATGTCTAACGGAACCACCGCCGCCGCCGACCGGATCGGTACTGTCCGGCCGATTGACATCACTGATACGATGCAGGAAGCCTATCTCGATTACGCCATGAGCGTAATCGTCTCGCGCGCCCTGCCCGACGTCCGTGATGGCTTGAAACCGGTGCACCGGCGCATCCTCTACGCCATGTATCACGATCTCGGCCTGACCTTCAACAAGCCGCACAAGAAGAGCGCCCGTATCGTCGGCGAAGTGCTGGGCAAATATCATCCCCACGGCGACACTGCAGTCTATGACGCGATGGTGCGGATGGCCCAAGAGTTCAGCCTGCGTTACATGTTGGTGGACGGCCAGGGCAATTTTGGCAGTATTGACGGCGACAACGCGGCGGCCATGCGCTACACCGAAGCGCGTCTCGCCGAGATCAGCGACCTGATGCTGACCGATCTCGAAAAAGATACGGTCGGCTGGCATGACAACTTCGACAACAGCCTGCGTGAGCCGGATATCTTGCCCGCCGCGCTGCCGAATCTGCTGATCAACGGGTCCAGCGGCATTGCAGTCGGCATGGCCACCAACATCCCGCCCCACAATCTCGGCGAGGTTGTCGACGCGCTGGAGTACATGATCGATCACTACCGGAAGCTCGACGATGTGACCATCGAGCATCTACTACAGTTCATCCAGGGTCCGGATTTCCCTACCGGCGGAATTCTCTATCGCTTCCGGGAAGAGAAGAACAGCGACGATCTGGATGTGATCACCCAGGGATATTCGGTCGGCAGGGCGCGGCTGATTCTACAGGCCAAAGCCCATTTCGAAGAGATGAGCCGCAACCGTAGCCGCATTGTCATCACCGAACTTCCTTACCAGACCAACAAGACGGCACTAATCGAGCGCATTGCAAGCCTGGTGCGCGACGGCAAGATTGAGGGCATCACCGATCTGCGCGATGAGAGCGATCGCACGGGAATGCGGATCGTGATCGAATTGACCCGCAACGTCGATCCCAAGGACATCCTGGCCGATCTCTTCAAATATACGCCTTTGCAGCAGACCTTCGGCATGCAGGCGCTGGCGTTGGTCGACGGCCAACCGCGTCTGCTCAGTCTCAAGCGTATGTTGCACCTGTTCATACAACATCGTGAAGAGATCATCCAACGGCGCTCCGAGTACGAGCTGGCGCGGGCCAAAGAACGAGCGCACATTCTGGAGGGTCTGCTCAAGGCACTGGATATCCTGGACGAGGTCATCGCCACCATTCGCAATAGCCAACGGGTGGACACGGCACGCAACAACCTGATGAGGAACTTTGCGTTTACAGAAATTCAGGCGCAGGCGATTCTCGACATGCAGCTGCGCCGTCTAGCCGCGCTTGAACGTAAGAAACTGCAGGACGAATACAAGGAACTGCTCAAACGCATTGGGTATCTTGAAGACCTGCTCGCCCATCCTGAAAAAGTTCTGGCCGTGATCAAGGAGGACTTGCTCGCCATCAAAGAAAAGTACGGCGATGCTCGTCGCACCCAGATTGTGGATCGCACCAAGGGAACGCTGACCAGTACCGACCTGCTGCCGGAACAGGATGTTTGGGTCTCGGTCGCGTCCAACGGTGATCTCATCCGGCGCAACGTCGTGCGCTCCAGCAAAACAACGACGCGTGAGATTGGCAAAGGAAGCCAGGTTGCCTTGCTGACCACCAATACACGGGATTTCCTCTTTGCGGTCAGCCATGACGGACGATCGGCGCGCATTCCCATTCACGAAGTGCCGCAAGAGCGCGCCAAGCATCTGAGTGAACTCACCGACTTTTCTCGGCGCGATGATATCACGGCAGCCTTTCCCGTCCCGCGCGTCTACCCGGATGTTGCGCAGGGGTATCTCTTTATGGTGACTGAGCTAGGGGCGGTGAAGCGGGTGACGCTCGCTGACTTTGTCTCGGCGTCAGCCGGCAACCCGACCCTCATGAATGTCGATGCCAACGACCGCATGGTTGCGGTGTTCCATACACCGGGTGAGCAAGAAGTGATTCTGGTGTCGAGTGGCGGCAAGTCGATTCGCTTCGCAGAGGAAGATGTGCGTAGCATGGGATTGGCAGCCGGTGGCGTCGGCGGTATGAAGCTCAAGAAGGGCGAAAAAGTCGTCTACGCAGGGTTGGTTGATCCCAACGGAGAGCTGATCACCATCACGGCAAATGGGTATGCCAAACGTTCGGCATTGAGCGACTACAGTACACAGGGCCGCAACGGCGGTGGCATCGTCACCCATAAGCCCAACAGTCGTACAGGCAATGTCACAGCAGCACTGGTCATCGGGCGTCAAGGGCCGGGTGATCCCGACCCGTTTCTGGCCGTGGCCAGTGGCAAGAACCAGGTCTCCGCCCTCGCGCTTAGTGCTGTTCCAAAGATGGGACGTGCTGTTCAGGGCAAGCAAATCATGGCATTGGGCATGTCGGATGTGGTCGCAACCATCCACGTCGTCGCCGATCCGTCCGATTTGCCCACAGATGACCCGAACGGTAGTCTCAAGACGGCTACCGGTGCAAAATTGGCGACAACGACAACGACGCAATCGTCCGATGGGAAGCAGTCCGCCGCGCGTACACGGCCAAATGCTAAGGCGCGCAGCCGTGCGCCGGCAAAACGCGCCACTGTCAAAGGGACAGCGAAATCGGGAGCAAACGGTGTCGCCCGATCCAGAGTCATGCCCACCGGAACGAAACGTTCTGCAGACTCTGGCAAATCAGCGCCGGCTGAAGCGGCCGCTCGGACCGGAAGTAAATCCAAACCACGCACATCCACGCAGCGATCCCAAAGCAAGGCTTCCTCAGACGCACCGACTGTGGGCAAGGGAAGTACCGGAAAATCGACTGCGGCCCCTCGGAAGAAACCGGCTCGCGCTGCATCCGGGTCGACAACTGCGGCTTCTCCATCCTCCCGTTCCAAGTACAAGAGCTCCGGCGGCACCACTTCACCTCCCCGTGCGCAGAAGAACACACCTCCGCCCATGGGGGCGCGTGCCCCGTCGGCAACAGCCAAGACCCGGGCCGCAAAGCCCGCCGCATCCGCCGCGCCGCAGGCGAAGGGAACTGCTTCGTCCGCAGGCAATGTGAAGAAAAATGCATCGAAGTCGGCTCAGCAGTCCAAGCCAAAGACAACCGCAATAACGACTGCTGGATCAAGCACCACTGCCGGCAAGCCGGCGATCCCGCGCCGCCGTGTAGCGAACAGTTCCAAACCCGGTGCGAAAGGCTCCCGGCCGCAGCCGAACAAGTCAAAGAGAACCGCGAAGAAGACCACCGGTTCAGATACTGCCGCTGCCAAGCAGACGGCCTCACGCCGGACTGCGGACAAAGTGTCGAAGTCTGGGGCGCAAGCCTCTTCAACCAAGGCGTCCACTCCAAAGGCGACCGCCAAGAAAGCTGCCCCCCGTGGCCCGGCTGAAGTTGATATCACCAAAGCACGACCTGATACGATGCAACCGGGTGCTGCATCTATCCGGCAGCCGGCAAACGAACCGGCCAATTCAGAATCAACCTCGCCGGCCAAGAAGGCTCTCAAAAAGAAGAACCCTAAGCTACAGGTGGTGAGCAGCGTCAACAAGAGTCAGAAGAATCAGAAGAACAATCAGAAATAGCGACGCACGAAGGATAGCCGTTCATTCAGCGATTAAGCATTCGGCTGTCAAGCTGGGCGCAATAACTCCGGAGAAGTATGATTTTGCAATGCTTGGATAATCCTCGGCCCGCGGATTTTGACATGTCAATCGAGTGTGTGCTAACCTCGATTTTTGTTGAACAATTTCATAAAAATTAGTCTGCTACTCTTCCCTAGAGTGGAGGTAAGTAAAATTCTCACGTGCCTCCTGCAACCCACTGGAGTCCCGGTTTCCGGTTGCTGAACGAGTGTAGTCTCCGGTTGACAGTTTGAACATTTGATCAGCCGCAGATGAGACAAGTGCGTTTTGGTTCGCATCGTTCGGCAAGGCTATACCAGAGTGGGTGCACGGCCTCAAGCCGGTTGCTTGGCGAGTTCGATGACACGACCAGCCTACGACACCCTCCTGGCGATTGCCGGAGGGTTTTTTTGTTGTCGTCGGTTGGGGGCAGGACGGAATGGGCGGCAGGGTTTCGAAGATGGGGCAACCGTACAAATAAGGAGCAAACTTCAGATGACATTGATTATAACGGGCTCTGTGGCCTACGATTATCTAATGAGTTACCCTGGGCGTTTTCGCGACCATATCTTGCCCGATCAACTCGACAGTCTGAGCGTCAGTTTTCTTGCCGATTCTATGCGCCGTGAGCGTGGTGGCGTGGCCGCCAATATCGCCTATACCAACAAGTTGTTGGGCGGCGATCCGGTGATCTTGGCCACCGTAGGTCACGATTTTGGCGACTACCGGCGTTGGCTGGAAGAGCAGGGACTCTCAACAGCTCAGATCGTCGAAATCCCTGACGAACTTACCGCCACCTTCTTTGTCAGCACCGACCTGGACCAGAATCAGATCGCCAATTTCTACACCGGCGCCATGGTTCATGCACGCGATTACAGCCTGAAATCACGCGGTTTGGACAATGGGCCACTGGTACTTATCAGCCCAAATGACCCAATTGCGATGGTCAATTACGCCAAAGAATGCAAGGAACTGGGAGTGCCATTCGCCTACGATCCGAGTCAGCAGCTTGCCCGTCTGAGCGGGGATGATCTCAAGGAAAGCGTGCCCGGTGCCAAGTTTCTGCTGTGTAATGAGTACGAGATTGCCGTGATTCAGAACAAGACCGGCTGGGACATGGACGAGGTCCGGGCCCATGTGGAGACACTGATCGTGACCTACGGCAAGAAGGGCAGTGTCATCTACACAGAAGGCGCAGAATATCAGATTCCGACTGCACCTTTGGACAACATCGACGATCCGACGGGGGCCGGTGATGCTTTTCGGGGCGGATTTTTTGCAGCATGGCAGGCCGGTCTGTCCTGGGAGGTGATCGGGCGTGTCGGCGCACTCTGCAGTACCTATGCTCTGGAGCACATCGGCACGACGACCCACCATTTTTCGCTTGATGGATTTGTCAGCCGTTATGAGAGCGTCTTCGGCACCGAACCCCAGTTGTTGAAGTTGGGGACCAATGTGACGGTGTAAGATCAGAGAGCAACCCGCACTCTTCTCGTTATGACTGACATTGCCGCCGTCGAACGCATCTTAAAGACCGAACCGATCTGGTCCGCCTATGCATTGGCCGATCTGCATCCGGACTTCGCACCCTATTGCACTTGGTATGTTGGCGAGAAGGAGCAAGGCCGGTCCAATGTAGAGCGCGCCGTGGCGCTTGTCTTTACAGGGCTGCAAATCCCAACGCTATTCCTGGCCGGGTCCGTTGCTGCTGCCGAGATCGCCGTCCGGCAAATGATGCTTCCAGCGGAAGTGTATATCACCATTCGTGAGCATCATTTTCCGGTGGTGCAGACTCTGTGGGATTTCACCGGTGACACGCGCCGGATGTGGCGCCTCGCCCTGCCGGCTACCACTGAGCTTGTCAAGCCGCAGGTACCAGGCATGGTGCGCCTCAAGTCTGACGACAGCAGTCGTCTTCGGGCGCTCTACGATCACGGCGGTCCATTTGCTCCGGACGCTTTTTCGCCCTATCAAGTGGACAATGGAGTCTTTTACGGTATAGAGGCAGCGGATGGGGCGCTACTTGCTGCCGGCGGCACCCACATCGTCAATTGGGAGTGCGGCATTGGCGCTATCGGCAACATGTACACGCGACCTGATCAGCGCGGACGTGGCCATGCGTCCGCCATTCTCGGTGCGATTGTCAATGCCCTGCGTTCCGGCCGAGTCGACAACATCGTGCTCAACGTGGATCGGCGCAATGCTGGGGCTCGCCGCATCTATGAAAGACATGGTTTCGTGATTCATTGTGCGTATTACGAAGGCGTCGGACAGAGGAAGGGAACGGATATATGATAGTTGCCCCATAGTACACGATACCCAGTTCGGTTTGGCGTGAATACCAGGACAGAAATCTGGTTACGCTACCTCATAGTAGGAACTGTAAAGGGATTTCTGCCGGGATCTACCAGTGTGTGTCATCGACCATTTGATTTGCTAAACAAACGATCTAATTTTTGTTCACAGGAGCATCAATTCAATGACTATTGCAGTAAAAGAACTGACCTATGACATTGCCGATATCAATCTGGCTGACCGCGGTCGTTTCCGCATGCAATGGGCAGCCAAGGAAATGCCGGTATTGGATCTGCTGGAGGAGCGTTTCAAGCGCGAACAGCCCTTCAAGGGCATCCGTATCGCTGCCGCCATGCATGTAACCAGTGAGACAGCCGATCTCATGCGTATCCTGTTGGCCGGTGGCGCCGAAGCCGCTCTGTGCGCCAGCAACCCGCTCAGCACCCAGGACGACGTCGCCGCCGCGCTGGTCGCTCATTACGAAATGCCCGTATATGCAATCAAGGGCGAGACCAACGAGCAATATCATGACCACATGAGTAGCGTGCTTGACATCAAGCCCCATATCACCATGGACGACGGCATGGACCTCGTTGCTATGCTGCATACCGGTCGCAGTGAATTGCTCGGGAATGTCCGCGGTGGGACCGAGGAGACTACCACAGGCGTTATTCGTCTTAGGGCCATGGCCGCTCAAGGCGCACTCAAGTTTCCGGTCGTGGCCGTCAACGACGCCATGACCAAACACTTCTTTGATAACCGCTACGGCACTGGCCAGAGCACCATCGACGGCATCGTACGCGCCACCAATATCCTGCTGGCCGGCAAAAACTTCGTGGTCGGTGGCTACGGCTGGTGTTCAAAGGGCATTGCCATGCGTGCCAAGGGAATGGGGTCCAATGTGATCGTCACCGAAGTCGATCCGCTGCGCGCGCTGGAAGCCGTCATGGACGGCTTCCGCGTCATGCCGATGCAGGACGCGGCCAGGGAAGGTCATATCTTCTGCAGTGCAACAGGCGACATCCATGTGGTCGACAAACATCACTTGGACGTCATGCGCGACGGCGCCATCGTCGCCAACAGCGGCCACTTTGATGTCGAGATCAATCTGGTTGCGCTGAATGAAATGGCGGTCAAGGTCACCCGAGTACGCGAGTTCCTGGATGAGTACTTGTTGGAGGACGGGCGCTGTATCTACGTCGCTGGTGAAGGGCGTCTGGTCAATTTGGCTGCGGCTGAGGGGCATCCCAGCGCCGTCATGGACATGAGCTTTGCCAACCAGGCGTTGGCGGCGGAGTATATTCTCAAGAACGGCGACAAGCTGGAAGGTCAGGTCTACGATGTGCCTGAGGTGATCGATCGCGAAATCGCCTCACTCAAACTCAAGGCCATGGGCGTGAACATTGACGTGCTGACCGACGAACAAGAAGCATATCTGAACGAGTGGACAGTCGGCACAGGCCACTGATCCGCCTGGTATTTTGGAAGGAGAGGAAAATCATGACAACTTTTATGTCTGCACCGAGTCTGCTGTTTACCAGCGAGTCGGTCTCTGAAGGCCATCCGGACAAGATGTGCGATCAGATCAGCGATGCTGTTGTGGATGCGATCTTTGCCCAAGACCCCGATGCGCGTATCGCCTGTGAGACGGCTATCAAGACCGGGTTTGTGCTCCTGTTGGGCGAAATTACCACGACAGCTTTCGTCGATTTCGATGCATTGGTGCGTGAGGTCGTCAACGACATCGGTTTCGACGCCAGCGAAAAGGGATTTGATGGCCATACATGTGGCGTGCAGGTCGCGATTGCTGCTCAAAGCCCTGACATCGCCCTGGGTGTGGACCGGTCCAAGGAGGCCAAGGAAGGCGCCGTGACCGACGCCGAGATCGAGGCGATCGGCGCCGGTGACCAGGGCATGATGTTCGGCTTTGCCTGCAATGAGACAGAGACGTTGATGCCCACGCCAATTTTCTATTCTCACAAATTGGTCCGTCGTCTGGCCGAGGTGCGTAAGAACGGGACGCTACCGTGGCTGCGTCCCGACAGCAAGAGCCAAGTGACAGTCGAGTATGCCTATGGCAAACCGAGACGAATCCATACTGTGTTGCTCAGCACCCAGCACACGCCGGAGATAAGCCAGGAAGAGATTCGGGCAGCGTTGATTGAGCACGTCATCGAGCCTGTGTTGCCGGCCGATCTGATCGATGAAGATCTGCTCATCTACACCAACCCAACCGGTCGCTTTGTGGTTGGCGGTCCGATGGGTGACGCTGGTTTGACCGGACGCAAGATCATCGTCGACACCTATGGCGGGATGGGCCGTCACGGCGGCGGTGCATTTAGTGGCAAGGACTGCACCAAGGTCGACCGTAGTGCTGCGTATGCGGCGCGCTGGGTCGCTAAGAATATCGTGGCAGCCGGTCTGGCCGATCGCTGCGAGATCCAGTTGGCCTATGCCATTGGTGTGGCACACCCGCTGAGCGTGAACGTCGAGACCTTCGGAACCGGTAAGATTAGTGATGCGCAGATTGCGGAGCTGGTTGACGAGCAATTCGACCTGAGACCGGGCGCGATCATCCACGATTTGGACTTGCGCCGGCCCATCTACCGACAGACGGCCGCCTACGGTCATTTCGGCCGCGATGATATCGAGTTGCCGTGGGAAAACACCGATCGGTCTGAGGTGTTGCGTGTTGCTGCCGGTCTAGGCGAGGCCGTGGTAGCGTAGCTACCCTGCGGACAATCGAAAGCATGAAACAAATTGCCGGGGACTTATGGCCCCCGGCAATTTGCTTTGTGTTTTCGATATATGTGGATACCTAGTGAATCCCAGAAGGCGTCCCCGACAGGATTCGAACCTGTGCTCCTGGCTCCGGAGGCCAGTACTCTATCCACTGAGCTACGGGGACTTATATGACTATTTATATCATATCTGCTCGCGCTTCGGCAAGATAAGCTGCCCGGTCCCGGTTCCGCGTGTTATAATCGCCGGTATGTATCTGGATCGCTCATACAGGCCACGCCGGCGGCGCGGCAAAGGTCGTTATCTCTGGCCGATGGTACTATTGGTCGTGATCGGTATCATTCTTTATGAACAGCAACCGACCTGGCTGATTCCTCGACAAATTCAGCCGACTGCCGTGCCGACCCGCAGCGCTGTCTCCTATTTGGCCGATGCCGAAGACCGTCTGGCCAATGCGGACTATGATGGCGCCGTTTCGGCGTATGTGGAAATGGCGCAACTGGAACCGGACAACGCCATGCCGCTTGTGGAACTCTCCGGACTCTATTTGCTTTTACAGGATTTGCCCCGCGCCTATCAATATGCCCAACGAGCCTATGAACTGGAGCCGGAGGATCCCAGAGCGATTACGGCATTTGCCCATGCATCGGACTGGGTCGGCGAGTATGAAGCGTCCCTTAATTTGGCCCTTGATGCGCTTGAGATCGATCCGGAGCACGCAGATGCACTTGCCGTGTTGGCCGAAGTGTATACGGATGTCGGCAATTGGGATGTAGCGCAGGATTACCTGGATCAGGCCTTTGAACTGGAGCCGAACAACATACTGGCGCTGCGTAATCAGGCCTACCTCTATGAACGACGTGGCGACTACGAGACGGCGGTTTCCGCCTACAATCGCGCGATCGAATTGGCCCCGACCCGATTTGATCTGTATATCGAGCGTGGTCGCCAATATCGTGTCGGATTGTTGGAATATGAATTGGCCAACCAGAGCTATCAAGAGGCAGTGGATGTCTATGAGTCCGCGATTACGCTCGATGCACTCGGGTTCGGTCTTTACAATATCGGCGATCATCTTCAGGCAGTGCGGGTACTGCGCAACGCTGTAGAGTTGGATCCGAATTTTGGTCCGGCACAGGTACATTTAGGGATGGCGCTGTATGCCCGTCGAAATTATGAAGATGCCGTACCGTCGCTGGAAAAAGGTGTCCAACTTCTCGGTGACGACGCCCGCATCGAACATATCTACACGCTTGGGCTTGCGTACATCTACAAAGAGCCCACCGAGTGTGACAAGGCGGCCGTCTGGCTGCGCAAGGCGTTGGAAATTGATCCGGAAACCGGACCCGCGATTGAGGGCCTTAATCTATGTTTGCAGTAGCAAGACGGCTACACGCCGGCGCGTGTTGGTTGGAGACATTGTTGATTTCAAGATTGCCACGCCGACAGCCGGCTACAACCGCCATCAGGACAACGTTCATCGATGAGCTATAGGCGATCGCGTCTCAAGTCAAATCTGCCCAATACTGCGACGTTGACCGGGCAGCGTGAAATAGAGACACGGGACGGCGGTCTCCCCTCGCCGGCAGAAGCTGACGATCGCGAAATCGATGCAAAAAGCGTGTCGACCAAGCATACGGGCGACACTGCCGGTAGGACCACAACGTCCAAACGACGAATCCAGCGCCGTCAAATCACGTTAGATGTATTGCAACAACCGCTGCAAGCGGGCGTACGCAAGGTCTTTGACCTACGTCGTTTCTTGGTCGTGCTGGGGTTGACTGCCGGTGTGTTGTTGCTGCCGACGCCCGAGGGCTTGACTGCTGAAGGACAGAGTGCATTGGCACTCTTTGTCTTTACCGGAAGCATATTGGCCTTGGAGCCGGCCCCGTTGCCGATTGCCGCGCTGATGGTCCCGATTGCGCAGATTGCTCTTGGGATCGACTCAGCGCAAGGCGCATTCGAGCCGTTTGGGCAGCCGGTAGTCTTCTTGATTCTCGGAAGTCTATTTTTGGCGGAAGCTCTGCGCAAGCACGGATTGACTCGCCGCCTTGCTCTCTATGCCATCGTGGCCAGCGGGGGCGAGTTCCGGCGTCTGCTCCTAGGCGTGATGCTCATTACCGGACTGTTGAGCATGTGGGTACTGAATACGGCGACCGCAGCAGTGCTGATTCCGGTCGCGATCACGATTGCGCAGCGCGTCCAACATCAGGAGACAGCCCAACGGGTGCTGGCTCTTTTGATCCTTGGTATTGCCTACAGCGCGAGCATTGGCGCCATGGCCACTATTATGGGGAGTGGTGAAAACGCCATCGCCGCTGGTCTACTGGGTCAGATCACCGACTTCGGTTTCATCAACTGGATGATCTATGGCCTGCCCCTGGTGATCGTGTTGCTGCCTTTGACGTGGCTGCTGCTGTTGCGAGCTGTACGGGTTCCTCCGATCATGATCGACACTGAACCGGCGACGCGTGAGATCGAACGGCTTGGTTTTCTGAACGCATCACAACGCGAGATTTTGCTCGTCCTGGCTGCCGCCGTGATTCTCTGGATATTCGGCGCAACGATCGAACGGATGTTAAGTCTGCCGCCGACTGTGTTGAGTAGTGCGGTTGTGGCGTTGGGCGCGGTGGCGTTTCTCTCCATCGAAGAAGTGATCGACTGGAACGACCTGCGCGGCGTTAACTGGGGTGTCTTTTTTGTGATCGGTGCTGGACTGACCCTTGGCGATGCGCTGAACAAGACGGGAGCGAGCCTTTGGTTTGCAGAGATGGCCTCGCCACTATTGAAGGGACTTCCCTATCTGACTATTTTGGTCATATTGGTTGTAGGAGCGTTTACATTGACACAGTTTATGAACAATGTGACTTTGGGCGCAATCTGGGCCCCGATCTTGATCACGCTTGGGCAGGCGAGCAGTATTGCACCGCAGCGCTTGCTACTGCCGGCGATGATGGCATTGGCATTGGCCTATATGCTGCCCGGCGCCTCCGCGCGGATGACACTTGTCTCTGTCACCGGCGCCGTTGAGCCGCCGGTGATGATTCGCGCCGGTCTGGTGGTTGGTATTCCTTCGGCCATCCTGATCATCGCGTTTTTCTATGGATTGAGCCTGGTTGGTTTCATTTAGGTTCCGAGATGGAAGTATTTGCAGCCTCCAATGAACTCCCGCTGATGCGGTTCGTCTTTGTCCTCGTTTTTCCTTCTGGTCGGGGCGATGTATAGGGATCGTTGAGGAATTCCTCTTGATCTTTGTACAGACTCCGCTAGAATATGAACACGGCGCAACCCTCACTGTTTGGCCTGAAAATCGATATTTGACATTCTTGCTCAACGGCGAACGTTTGTTTCCCTGTTGCCTGACACACAACGGCGCAGTGGCGTAGAACACTACTATTCCATGCCCGACGCGCTGAAACTGACCAGGCCCCGGCTGTGTCGTTGAGGATAGTCCGACGTGCTGCGCTTCGTTACATATCATTTTGTGGGAGGTCCGGGTGAATCCAATGCAGATATACTTGTTGGGCCAGCCGCGTATTGTCCCTCCGGATTCAACATCACCGGCGAAACTGACGCGTTCCTGCCTATCCTTGTTTGCCTATCTGCTCCTGCAGCCTGGGCAATCGATTCCACGCGAGCGCATTTTGGGTACGTTTTGGGGTGAACATTCCGAGCAGCGTGCGCGAAGCTGTCTGAATTCCGCGCTGTGGCGTCTACGCAATACGCTGGGCGCGGTGAATTGTCCGGCCGGAGAGTATTTGTTGAGTATGGAAGACGGCCAGATCGGCTTCAACTGGCAAAGCGCGTACTGGCTTGATGTGGAGAGCTTTGAACGAATTGCGAACATTGTTACCGTGTCGCCGCCGAACATGACGGCGGATCAAGCGCACAGTCTCGAAACTGCCGGCAAGTTCTATGCCGGCGAGTTGCTGGAGGGCTTTTATGATGACTGGGCGCTGCGCGAGCGAGAACGATTGCGTCGCCTCTATCTCACAGGTCTGGCTCATCTCATGCAATATTACTCGCACCACGGCGACCATGAGCGCAGTCTGGCCTATGCGCATCAGTTGCTCGATCTCGACCCGCTGCGCGAGGAAATCCACCGCGCAGCGATCAGGCTCTACATGCAGACAGGCCAACGTGCCAAGGCCGTTCAACAATTTGAGCGTTGCCGCAAGGTCATTGCAGATGAACTGGGTGTCGAGCCCATGGAAGAGACCCAATTGCTCTATGCACAGATTAGCGGCGTGGCAGGCATTGTCGCGCCGAACGGACAGTTACCGCCTTTTGAGTACCAACAGGCGCTGCGGGAACTCAAGCTGGCTCGGAAGCGAATCGACGAGATCAGCTCCCAGATCCACCGTACCATCTATCTGCTCGAACAGTGCCACCATAGCGCCGGCCCCGCCAACCCCAAGCTGAGTTAAGACGCCGGACACTTCCGGATCCGGAAGTGTCCGGCGTCCTATCTCATCACATAACCGTCACCAACTTCCCTCCAAAATCTCAATCTTCGCTATCTGGTGAGTGCGCGGTGACGGCCCCGTGACTGCCAGGTGACGCCCTCCTGCTATTCTGCCGCGGTCAGAAACTATCCAGCCATTTGCAGCCCGACCAAATGATCAGGAGTTCATGTTGCGCTCCATGATGCCAAGATATGATGAAAGGACCGAGTCTTTCATCATCCGCATATGGATAGAGCCTCGAGAGTTAAGCGGGGCGCCGCTCGTATGGCGGGGCGAAATTGAACATGTAACTTCGCACCGACGCCACTTCTTCAATCAGTTGCAGATGATCGCCGATCTGATTCAACCCTATCTGGCAAGTATGGGAATCAGCCCCCATCTTCCACCGTCAGAGGACTGAACTATGGCCTCCTTTCGGGCAATCCGGATAGTCTCCCGCGCAGTGATCGAACTGCTGGAAAGTCGATTTCAGCAAGAGGGTCTCGGTGATGAAGGCTTCACCTTTGCTGTCTATCAGTCGGACGACTTCAACCAGCCGATGGTCGCCGGCGTCTCTCTGTTTCTCTATCGGATCTTGCCCAACGGCAGCCATCGTACACCTACCGGACGCATCGGTCCGAACGGGCGCAGGTTACGGACGCGGCTGCCGCTGGACCTCTACTTTCTGATCACTGCCTGGGCGCAGGACGCGTCGCTGCAACACGAGATCATGGGTCTTGTCATGCGTATTCTGGAGGATGTGCCCATCTTGCCGGCCGGCTTGCTAAATGCCGTCGCGCCGGATGTGTTCCTGCCGGACGAAACCGTGGAATTCGGCATCGCCGAACTGACCAATGAGGACATTCTTCGCATCTGGGAGACGGTGACCGACAATCGATACCAGATCTCGGTTCCCTACTATGCGCGCAATGTGCAGATCGACTCAACGTTGACCATCGACCAGGGACCGCCGGTCCAAACGCGGGTCTTTGACTACGCCAAGGAGACCGCCGTCTGATGCCCGTAATGCTGGAGCAGATCCGCACCTTTACACCGCTGGGCATCCGCTTCTGGGATTCTGCACGCGAGGTCCAGATCACAGATGGGCTCTCCGTCTCTATCCGACCGGAGAGCAATGCCGTGCGAAATCCTGTGACTGCCTTCCGCACCGGCTCGGGGATCTACGCCTTTCAGGGCTTGCCGGGGCTGCGTAGATTGGAAAATGACGAGAATTTCGTCGAAAGTCCTGCAATCGAGTCAACGTTTGTCGTTGTCGTGGTCGATAACCGTCAGCGCTATCTACCCGCTGTCTTTCGCGTCGACCTGCCGTTGCCCTACCGTGGTCTATACCGGCCGGGCGGCGAACTGACCAGCCCGCTGGAGGATGCGGCGGCGACCCATTTCTATCTCTTTTCGGCACCCACCCGCACGCCGTCGCCCGGCATGGCCGTGATCCGCGTACAGTTATACGACCAGGCCAATGATCGGCCAGCAGCCTTTGCGCTGGTGGAGGCGTCGCACGGCGCAGCGACGTGGTTTGGCCTCGCCGCGGAGAACGGCAGCACCGTCGTCATCTTTCCATACCCGACATTTGCCAAGACCTTGGACGGAGAATCGCCATTGACTTTGGCAGGTGAACAGCAGTGGCCGCTCACCGTTCGCATTCACTATCAGCCCGACATCCTAGACTTTCCGACAGATCAGCCAGCGCCGGAGCTGCACACCATACGTCGGCAGGGGCAGGCACAGCTGTTCCCAACCGAGGGTAGCCCGGCGGTGGATGAACTATCGATCCAGTTGTTTTTCGAAGAAGAGGCAGTCCTGGCCAGCGACGACCTGTCCCATCTCGTGATCGAGCCGGCGCCGGCGTCACCGTAAGCGAACCGATTCATAATTCAGACGGAGAAGAATCATGCCCGAATATCTTGCTCCAGGCGTTTATGTGGAAGAAGTAAGCTTCCGCGCCAAGAGTATCGAAGGTGTCAGTACCAGTACGGCCGGCTTCGTCGGTCCCGCTCGTTACGGACCCGACCGTGGCGAACCGGAGCTGCTCACCAGTTTCGCCGATTTCGAACGCATCTACGGTGGTCTGGAAGATCTGAGCTTCAGCGGCGGTAGCCAACCCAATTTCCTGGCGCATGCCGTGCGTGCGTTCTTTGACGAAGGCGGCCGGCGTCTCTACGTGGCGCGCATTCACCTGCCCACCGATACCTCGCCGGCATCCACGGGACAGGCATTCGTCACCAACCAGGAAATCGATTCGCCTACACCGGAAGTGATCCGCCTCGAGGCGCGTTTTCCCGGCGAAGGCGGCAATATGCGCCTCACCTTTATCCCGCGTCTCAGCCCGCCCATCCCCGCCAACTCGACCCGCATCCGGGAGCACGACACCCTGATTGCGGCCGACGCCACCAGCCCAGTGGAGGACCAGCTCTTCGACGCCGTGCGCAACGGCGACGCTCTGGAAGTCGTGTCCTCCACCAGCCCGACCGTTGTCCTGGACAGCAGCGATCTGGTTCACATCCTCACCGTGGACGCGCTGGTCGAGCGGCCGATCGTCCGCCCCAAACGACCCAATGAACGCTTTGGCACCGGCGAACTCTTGGAAGGCTTCGCTCTGAACCCCAGCAGCGGCAACAGCCTGACCGCCTACTTCACCGCGGAGCCAGCCTCCCGGTTGGCCCAGGTGACCGTACCCTTCGCTCTGGACGCTCCCACCATCAACGGTGGCGGCGAAATGGCGCTGGCGCTTCTCGGCGAGGATGTGCTCCTGGCCGCGATGGATGTCGATTCCGAACCCACCGAACGACAGCGCGTCTACCGGCTGGCCAACGGCTCGGACGGCGATCTGCCGGGGTTAGACCGAATATGCAGGCGACAGCCGCGACGCGGACAAATCAGGTCTGGCGTCCCTGGAAGACCTGGAAGATGTCTCCATCGTGGCCGCGCCCGGCTACTCCTACAACTACGACAACAGTGGTTCGGACGGGCAGGCCGCCATCGAGTCCATCCAGGGCGCCCTCCTTACGCACTGCGAACGCATGCGCTACCGCATCGCGGTGCTGGATGCACCCAACGGGCAGTCGGTGGGTGCGATCCGGAACTACCGCGGCGTGATCGACTCGACACGCGGCGCGCTCTACTATCCGTGGATCAAAATCCTCGATCCGCTCTCGGCTCAGGAGATCATCGTGCCACCCAGCGGCAGTGTTGCCGGAATCTATGCCCGCAACGATGTGGACAAGGGCGTGCACAAGACCCCGGCCAACGAAGTGGTCCGCCAGGCCATCGGCTTCGAGTTCCTGCTCAACAAAGCCCAGCAGGACGTGCTCAACCCGGAAGGGATCAACTGCTTTCGTTTCTTCGAGGGCCGCGGCTATCGCCTTTGGGGCGGGCGTACGGTCAGCTCCGATCCGGAATGGAAGTACGTCAATGTACGACGCTATTTTCTCTTCCTGGAACGCTCGATTGAACTGGGCACCCAGTGGGTGGTTTTCGAGAACAACGGCCCGACGCTCTGGGCCAACGTGCGCCGGACCATCGAAGACTTTCTCTTCAACGAATGGAAATCCGATCATCTGCTTGGTGAAAAGCCGGAAGACGCTTTCTTCGTCCGTTGTGACCGCTCCACCATGACCCAGAACGATCTGGATAACGGTCGCTTGATCTGTCTGATTGGTGTGGCCCCGCTCAAGCCCGCCGAATTCGTCATCTTCCGAATTGGCCAGTTCACAGCCGATCGGGCCAACTAAGCATCCAGGCAGCCCGATTCTCGTAGGTCGGGCATCCTTGCCCGACACGGTCGGATTGCCACCGGCAGTCAGCACAAAAAAGAGCGATCGGGCAGACATGTATCGACCGGCTCATGATTTCGCAGCGCCGCAAGTTTAGGCATACAAACCTTCAGGAGGTCAGCAATGGCTGAGTTTCGCGAACGCCCGTACAGTCAATTTAACTATCTCGTCAACCTGGGAACAGGAGACACGGCCAGCGCACAGGCCGGCTTCAACGAAGTAAGCGGTATGGGGTTCGAGATCAACGTGGCCGAATACCGCAACGGCAACGAGAAAGACAACGCACCGCGCAAGATCACCGGCTCCTACAAGATACCCGATGTTACCCTCAAACGGGGCGTTATCGGCTCGCTCGATCTCTACGAGTGGGTGAACGAAGTGCGCGACGGTTCCCAGGAACAGCTGCGCACGGTGACCATTCAACTCCAGAGTGAAGATCGCGGTGCCATCGCGATGACCTGGAAATTGACCAACGCCCGGCCCATGAAATACACCGCACCCACGCTGTCGGGCGCCGGCACCGAAATCGCTATCGAGGAACTGGTTCTCTGTTGCGAGCGGCTGGATATCGAATAAACGACCCTTGGATCTTTTGAGCAAACCATCTCATGATTGTGCAGCGCACGGCCAACGCGTTTACGCGACCTGGCATCTACTTTCACGATAAGACCCCGTCCATCGGCCTTGATCTGCCGCCGCTGGATGTGGCAGCCTTTGTCGGTTTTGCCGAGCGCGGACCACTTGACATTCCCGTCGCCGTCGAGGATGTGGATACCTTTCGCTCCGTATTCGGCTCCGATCTCGCCTTGGCTCGCCGGTCGGACAGTGGACGGCAGGATGTTGTCCAGACGTCGGACGATATTCGATTCGCGAGTTTGCCGTCGGCTGTCGCCCACTTCTTCGCCAATGGCGGCCGCCGCTGCTATGTGGTCCGCGTGGCCGGTCCCGCGGCCGTCGCTGCCCAGTTTTGCCTGCCCGGTGTCGTGTCCATGGGACAGCTGCTGAATGGCGAGGCAGCCACCTCACCCGACCCGGCGCGGTATTACGATCGCTGCCTCCTCGCCGGGAGAGTGGGCGAAGGTGCTCCGGCTGGGCAGCCAGGTGCGAATGGTCCCGCTGCCGGCCGATGCCTTCACGTTGGTCGAACCGGCACTCTTGCAGTGGCGAACTGACGGGCGCGAAACGAGCGTTGTCGACGGCGAACTGCTGCAAGTCACACTTGCCCATGAAGAGGGACCGCGCTTGCTACTGCTGCGACGGGATGAGGGCGATAACCTGGCAGGCGACACCCAGGAGGTGCCACTGACGGTTCAGTGCCAATGGCGTCTCATACCGTCGGCGACCGCACTCGATTCCGCGGCGGCTCTGCCCAGCCCCACTGACGAGCGCGAGATATTCTTGGGCACGCTCGACGGGCTGGCGTTGCTGACCTGTGACGGCAGCAGGCCATTGGAGACCGACGGCGAGCTGATCTGGCGCCTGGGCGATGACGAGGCCGGCTTCAGCCTACGTTTGCCGGCAATTGACAGCCCGGCGTCACTCCTGCCTGTCATCGATCGCGGAGACCTATTGCGCGCACGGTTCACTCCCGTAAGTTCGCCGCAGGGGACCACAGAACTTCTGCTGCCTGTGGAAGAGGTTCGCGCTGTCCTACAGAGCGCGTATTCGCCGGAACCGGATTCTCCCCTAGCACCTCCATGGAGTGGAGATGCAGATATCCGTCTGGGAACGTTGCTGGATATGACGCCTCCGGAACTCCCCTCATCACCTCTCCCCGAGATCTTGAGCGTGGAACGGCTACGCTTCGACTTACTGCTGCAAGAGGGCGAAAGCCAGCGCACATTTTTGCGCGACCTAGGCTTCCACCACACCCACGTCCGCTTCTGGGGCGACCGGCTCCTGCTGGAGTCGAGTTCTCTCTTCCAGGGCCGGACCGACGATGATCAGGCAATCGATACGGCTGCCGTCTTTCGCTCCATGCAGCAGCCTGAACGCACCCTACGTCTGGAGGAGACCGGTCTGGATGTGGTGGCCTGGGCCGGGCGGTTGGCGCCCGTTGCCGAGCGCGAGCGCGAGGATATCTACCTGCCGATAGGCATGGTATCGCTTCTAACGACTGGGGATCTATACGGGCCACTGCTCGACAGCCCGGGAGACGACGACCTGTTGGAGTTCCGCTCCGATCTCTTTCTGGATCCCGTGTTGGTGCCGGACGCCTCTGCGCAATCTCGCTCGGGATCGGCGCTCCGACAACAGGCGACTGATCGCTATTACGTGCAGAACCAGCGACTTTACGGTCTCCACAGCCTGTTTCCGATTGACGAAGTGGCTCTGATCGCAATTCCTGATGCCGTCCACGTCTGTTGGACGCCGGCGCCCGTTCCGACGCCGGACCCGAAGGTGGAACCGGCCCCGCCACTGCCGCCGGACGAGTCGCGTTTCCACGACTGCAACCGACCGGCAGAACCGGAGTCGGGCGGTGAGATTACGAGCCCACCGGATGAATCAGCAGCGGAAGTTTTGGCGGCGGATGAATCTTTGCCAATTATGCCGGACCTCAGGCTATTGGACCGGACCACCGCGTTCAGCGCAGCCTATGCCACGCTGTTGGAGCTTCATCAGGCCTTGGTCAACATCGGCCAGGCCCGGCGCGATCTGGTCGCAATCCTGACGTTGCCGGAGCATTTCGAGAAGAGCCAATGTCTGGCTTGGTCGTCGGGACTGCGTGCGCGCTTGGGTCTGCCCACACGCAACGGCGCCTACAGCGGCATAGGCGATCTGGTCGATCTGAGCTATGCCGCCGTCTATCATCCCTGGCTCTACGGCATCGATACCGTGGACGCCAATCGTGCCGGCCGGGTGCGCACCGTACCGCCCGATGGCGCGGTCTGCGGCATGATTGCCGCCCACGCTCTGGCACGCGGCGTCTGGATTGCGCCTGCCAATGTGGCGCTGCCCAACGTACTGGGTCTGCAGCCCCGCATCGCCGATGGAGATTGGGCCGATCTGTTCGAGCAGGGCTTCAATCTCGTTCGAGCAGAACCACGAGACTTCCGCGCCATGAGTGCCCATACCTTGAGCGACGAACGCGAGTGGCGGCAATTGTCCGTGCGGCGGTTGCTGATCCTCTTGCGCAAGGTGGCCCTGGAGCGCGGCATGGACTACGTCTTTGAAAACAACGGCGAGCGCCTGCAGAACAGCATTCAACTGGTGCTGGAGCGACTGCTCCAAAGCATGTTTGCACGTGGCGCCTTTGCCGGCGCCACACCTCAACAGAGCTATCGCATAGTGACCGACCAACGGGTCAACCGGCCCCAGGATCGGGACAATGGCCGCTTCATCGCTGAAATCCAGGTGGCGCCGTCGCAACCGACGGAATTTATCACGGTGCGCCTGCTGCGCACCGTTGACGGCGGCATCCAGGCGACTGAGATTCGTTAAGAGGGAGATCCATGGCCGACGGCGCACTCTTTACTGCATTTCGCTTTGACGTCCAGCTCAACCTGCGTGACCCCGGTCGCGCCGGTGTCACCAATCCGCTTTGTGACGCCGCCTTTGCCGAGTGCGACGGGTTAGAGATGACCATGGAGCCGAAGACGATCCAGGAGGGCGGGATCAACACCCGGCAAAGCCACCGGGTCGGCCCTGTCACCTACGGCACACTGACGCTCAAACGGGGCATGACCAGCACCTTCGATCTCTGGACCTGGTTCAGCGCCGCCACCAGCGGCCAGACGCGCGGCGCCAAAGCGGACGGATCGGTCATCCTGCGCAACGGAGAGGGCCAGGTGCAGGTGAAGTTCCATCTCTTTGACTGCCTGCCCATCAAGATGAAGGCGCCGGCTCTCAATGGCAAGGACGGTCTGCTCGCCATCGAAGAGATGCAGATCGCCTACAGCCACTTCACGGTAGAACCCGGGGCCTGACGTCCTTCGTAGGCGCAGGGTTTGTCCCCGCCTGACGGGCGACAACAAGGGTCATATCGACACCCAACTCGGGTGCGACAGACGATCACCAGGGACCAAAGATCATGGCAGAGCCAGCCAAAGCATTCCTGATCGAAATTTCGGCGCTGACCACATCTCAGGACGATCTGCAGCAGGATGTCCAAGGCGAGAACCGGGTCGATGTTGATTTCAATCCGCAGACGCTCAAGGTCACATTTACCAACCAGAACGCGGGAGGTGATCAACCTGCCGGTTCATCGTCCCAATATGTGGGCAGTTCCTCCAGCAAGCTGGCGGTCGAACTGCTCTTCGATACAACCGAAGCCGGGACCGATGTGCGCAAGAAGACGCGTGACGTCGCCTACTTCATGGCGCCGGCGCTCAAGACCGGTCAGCAACGGGTGCCGCCCTATGTGCGCTTCCAATGGGGTAGCTTCATTTTCGAAGGCAAGGTCGACTCCCTGGACGAGACCGTGGAGTATTTTTCCGAGGAGGGCATGCCGTTGCGTGCCACAGTGTCGCTCAGTATGACCAGCGACACCGGCCTCTTTCTGATCGGCAACGCCAGTAGTGCCAACAACGCTGCGCCGGGTCGTGCACCTGCCACCGGAGCGACCAACCCGCTCAAGCAGGCGCAACCAGGCGACAGCCTGCCCAAGATGGCCGGCCGCAGCGGATTGAGCGCCAACTGGAAGAGCATTGCATCGGCCAACAACATCGATGATCCCTTGCGGTTGGAGCCCGGCGTGTTGATCGACCTGAACGTACGCATCTCATAAGGAGCGTTTCATGGCTGTGATCATCAATGATTTCGAGATCGTTTCCGAACCGGCCCCCGCGCCCGTCGAGGCGGCACGGGGACCGTCGAAGCCAGAGGGTCTGCGTCTACGGCCCGAAGATGTCATCCGCATCCAGCGCCACGAGCGGACGCGACTTGAACGAGTTTGGGCGAGCTGACCGATCCATGAGCAACGGCACCAAACCTACCTATTACGCCTCACGCCCGCGGATTCACGTCGACGGTGAATTCCATCAGGAGCTGGGCGACGGTTATCTGACATCATTGCTGGTCGAGGAGACCACGCTCGGACTATTCCGCTGCGAGGCGCAATTCTCCAACTGGGGACCCACTGACGAGAGCGCCTATCTCTTCTTTGACCTGACCTTGCTCGACTTCGGCAAAGAGTTCGCCGTTGAGTTGGGGCCGGCCGACAGACGCGCAGCAGGTCTTTGAAGGCCGCATCATGGGGCTGGAAGCGCGTTATCCGGCCCAATTGCCACCCGAACTGACGGTTCTGGCCGAAGATCGTTTCCAGGACCTACGTATGGAGCGCCGTACCCGCACCTTTGAGGAGATTTCCGATGCCGACATCGTGAACCAGATTGCGGCCCAGCACGGACTGACGGCTCAGGTGGATGTCGACGGCCCATCCTATCCGGTGGTGACCCAGGTCAACCAGAGCGATCTGGCCTTCCTGCGTGAACGGGCCGCAGCGGTTGACGGCGAGCTCTGGCTCGAAGACGGGGCGCTCCATGTCCAGGCCCGCACCCGTCGCGATGCCGGTCGGGTCGACCTAACCTACGGCCACAACTTGATCGACTTTTCGGTGCTGGCCGACTTGGCCCATCAACGCACCTCCGTGCGGGTCAGCGGCTGGGATGTGGAAAACAAGCAGGCGATCGACGTGGAGGCCACCGAGAGCGTGCTGGGTGCCGAACTCAACGGCGATCGCAGCGGCAGTTCGGTTCTCGCCGGCGCCCTACAGGAGCGCCATGAGCGCATCGTATCGTCTGTGCCGCTCTCGCAAGACGAGGCGCGGACGCTCGCCGAGACCAGCTACAAGGCCCGCGCACGCCGCTTCGTACGCGGGGCAGGGACGGTGGACGGTGAACCGTTCCTGCGTGTGGGTGTCATCGCTACCCTGGACGAACTAGGGCCGCTCTTTGATGGCGACTACTACGTCACGTTGGTGCGCCACACTTTTGATCTCGACCACGGCTATCGCACTTATTTCGAGGCCGAAAGACCGGGCATCGGCGAATCGTAGATCCCGGTGTCAATAGCGCCACAATGGTTCTGCTGTGTGCGGTCAAACCGGATGGTTCGATTTGCCATCGGGGTATCCGCACCGCAGCGTAATGGAACGGAACATCAATTCATGTATGGTCTAGACCAAGCAGCCCAGGCCGTCGAACGCCAGCGCTTCTACGGTGTCCATCCGGCCGAGGTGACCGATATCGCCGATCCCGACCAGCGAGGACGCGTCCGGGTCCGTCTACCTTGGATGCCCGACAATGACGGTGGCGGCTACGATGTCTGGGCTCGAATCGCGACATTGATGGCGGGCAACGACCGCGGCTCCTGGTTTATTCCCGATGTGGGGGACGAGGTGCTGGTGGCCTTCGAAGGTGGTGATCCGCGACGTCCATACATCCTGGGCATGCTCTGGAACGGCCAGGATGCGCCGCCCGAGACCATGGACAGTGCGCAGAACAACTACATCAAGAGCTTTGTCTCGCGCAACGGCATTCGTATCGAGATGGACGACACCGACGGCCAGGAGATGTTGACGCTGACAACACCCCAGCAGACCATCGTCATCAACGACGGCGAGCGTGCCATCGAGGTGACCGACGCCAACGGCAACTCGGTCAAGCTGGACTCGGCGGGCGTGACGTCAACGCCGCGGCGGAGGTCAAGGTGCAAGCTGCCACGGTCAAGGTGAGCGCAGGCATGGTGACGGTCGACGCAGGCATGTCCAAGTTCAGCGGCGTGGTGCAGGCCGACACCCTGATCGCCACCACTGTCATTGCGTCCACCTATACGCCTGGGGCAGGAAATATCTGGTAACCATGCAGGAATCATTCGACTGGGTGAAACCATCGCCCTTCTGGATCAAGAACGGCGACGACCTGGACCAGGGGAGCTTCTTCCGCCCAGCAGTGCTGGAATACGCGTCCGACGACTTCGTGGAGGAGTTTCTGGCCGACACGGGCGCTGTCCATCGCGGGAGTGTTGGAGGAGCACGTGGTTTCTGCGGGAAAGGTTTCGCTGCCAAGCTCTATCAGCCGGCACACGGCCGCTTCTACTTGGTCTGTGCGACGCTAAGCTGTCGCCAGCCGGGACTGCCGGATCGGGCGATCCGCTTGGCGGAGGGCGAGAGTGTCTTTTACGTACTGCGCCGCGTGCAGGGTTCGACGAGTATGCCTGGATCGTCAACGGCGATACACCGGCCGTGGAAACCGATCGACCGCGCGTCGCAGCGGCGGCTGGTCGATCATGAAGAGCGCCAGCCAATGTTTCGGGCCGCCGCCGGCAACGAACGTGGTCTACTCTACGCCTATCGTACCGGCCACGAGTCGCAGCGCGACCGGAGGCGATCTGACCGATATCCCGGAAGGCGAACTCGGCGAGGCATCCGCCCAGGCGATTTGCGGCTTTTTGAACTGGAGAATCGCTTCTGGGAGCCCGCTTGAATCCGGTGTGATCGACGACGCCATCACCTCATCGGCCAATGAAGGCGCGCCAGCTTGTCCGTCTATCTGCTGCTCGACCTTTGGGATTATTTCAACACGCTATCTGCCGAACCTGGCCGCACATCTAGACGGTGACAGTCGGTGACGCTCACAACGGAAGAGCAGGCGCTGTTCGACTTTTCTCGACACCGGAAGCCGTTGGACGGAGATCCAGACCTGGTCTACTTGCTGACCAACGTGGCCAAGGAACGTGACGCCCTCGACAGCCTGGGCGACGATCCTCTGCCGTCACCCTTTGCCAACTTGCTTTAACCTGAGTGGCCGCACTGCCGACGAGACACTGTGGACGACAGCGGTACAGGCAGCGCTGACTGCCGTTGATGCAATCCATGACCGGGAACTACCTCAGGTCGTATTGCCGCAGGATTCAGCCCGGCGCGGAGAGCAATTCATCATCCGCTGCGTCTACGAACGGCCCCAGTGTGAGCCGGTGCAGCGTTGGGTCAGCCACCCGACGACACCCTTTGAACTGGCGGCGCTCTATGATCCCGATGCGCCGGCACGCCAGATCAACATCGCGCCTGCCGACCGATATGAGTCTCAGTGCTCTGCGTAAATTTCAGAAAGGGGCCAACTTTCGTCATGTCCCAGGCACTGCGCAACAAGGTGAATCAGGTGCCAGGCATGAATCTGGGCAGCGGACCGGCCGATGCCGGCAGCATCAGCTTGAGCTACATCTGCTCATTTTCGATTCCGATTATCACCATTTGCGCTTTTATCCTGCTGACTCGTGCTGGTCATCGTGCTGAATCTCGTCTTTTGGTGGTTGCCGTTTCTTCAAGATCTGTCTGCCGATTCCCAAATCTGGAGATTAGCCATGGCGACACAGAACATCTTCGGACAAGGACTCTCGTTCCCGCCGCGGGTAGGGCCGGATGGTCGACTTGCCTGGTCGGCCGGCGAAGACAATGTGCGTGAATCGCTGCGCCTGATCCTGCTGACCGAGCCGGGCGAACGGCTCATGCGCGAGGAGTTCGGCTGTGGGTTGCGCCGCTTTCTCTTCGAACCCAATACGCTGGCCACCCGCCAGCTGATCAACGAGCGTATCCAGCGCACCATCAACCGCTGGGAGCCGTGGGTGCGGCTCGACAACGTCACGGTCGACGCAAATGCCGACGACGAGCGCATGATCGACATCACCATTACCTACCGCCTGATCGCCACCCAGGCTCTGGAGCGGCTGAACCTCAGCCTGCAACTGGAAGGATAGCCATATGCCTTTGGAAGCACCGGTCCTCGACGACCGCAACTTCGAGGAGACTACTGGAAGAAGCCAAACGCCGGATCCCCGTTCACACGCCGGAGTGGACCAACTTCGATGTGGAGAGCGATCCGGGCATTACGCTGGTCCAGGTCTTCTCCTTCCTGACCGACAGCCTGCTCTACCGAGCCAATCGGGTGCCCGAACTGAACCGGCTCAAGTTTCTCCAACTGCTCGATGTGCCGCTGCAACCCGCGGCCGCGGCCCGTGGCATTGTCGCCATTCGTAACGATCGTGGTCCCCTGCGGGCTCTGCCGCTGGAGGCTGGCGTCGTCGTGTCGGCAGGCAATGTCAACTATCTCACGCGCGATGGCGTCAACGTGTTGCCGGTTGAGGCGCGGATTTACTACAAGCGCGCCGTACTCGACGACGGACGAACGCCTGCCTGACTTTCAGGTGAGCTTTGCGGCAGTACAGGCCGCAGAGGAGGCTGCTCTCGCTGAGTCGCTCGGCGAGTCCGTGACACCCGGCAGCACCAGCCATCTGCAGTTCTATGAGACCATGCCGCTGGCTGCTGCCCACAACGGGCGCGCCCAATCCCGTACTGGACGTGGCGCTAGAGACGTTGGACGGGCTTTACATTGCGCTGCTGGCGCCCGCAAATGTTGCGCCCGAGGCAGTGCGTCCCGTTCTTGGCGCATCAGGTGCTATCCATTGGCGTGGTGCCGGCGCTGAGCGATACGGTTCCGCCGCTACGGCCGCTCCGGACCACCAGCGTACGTGAGCCGGTCCCCACCTTTATCGTGGAAGTGCCAGAGCCTGGATCAGCGCGCCGGACTGCGCCGCGTTATCGCCGGCTGCAGGTCATCGAACACCCTGACGTCTTTAACGACCTTGGCGTCATCCAGGTCAAGCTGCCGGACGTCGCAGATCTGCAAACGTGGACGTTCAGCGAACCGTTTCAAGACGGCGTCGGCGGATTGCCGCCGCGGATCGAAGATGAGCAGATTCAGGAATCGCATGATCACCTGGGTGCGCCTACGCCTGCCGGAGAACGACCGGCAGCGTTAGCGAGACCGGGGTGTCAAAGGCGCGCGTGACATGGATCGGCATCAACGCTGCGCGCGTCAACCAGGCCATTCCCGTCACGAATGAATTGTTAGGTACAGGCAACGGCGAACCCGATCAAGAGCTGCGCACCGCCACCACTCCGGTCATTCCCGACTCCGTGCGGCTGGAGGTGGAGACAGGCGCCGGACGGCTGGCAGCATTGGCGACTGACCGACGATCTGCTGGCCGCCGAGGAAGACGACGAGGTCTTTACGCTGGATCCCGGAGGCAGGTCTGATTCGCTTTGGCGACGGTCTGCGCGGCGCACGGCCGCCATTGGACGCCAGGGTACGTATCAGCTATGAGTATGGGGGCGGCGCCAAGGGCAATGTCGCCATCGGCGCCATCAACCGCACGGCAGATGTGCGTCTGCAGGCGGGCTACAAAGTGAGCAACCCCATCGCCACCTATGGCGGTGACGACGGTGAGACAGTCGAGGAAGGGGAACGCAACATTCCCCTCTATCTGCGCCACCGCGATCGGTCTGGTGACGGCCTGCCGATTTCCGCAACATCGTGGAGCGGACGCCCGGTGTCGATGTGGGTCGGGTCGAGATTCTCTCCCTCTACAATCCCACTGCCACGCCGCGTGAACCCGCGCCCGGCAATGTCACGATTATGGTCATCCCTGCCACAGATCGCAGTCCGCCCAGGCTGGCCCATACCCGATCGCCTCTTTCTGCGCACCGTCTGTGACTACGTCGCTCCTCGGCGGTTGGTGACAACGGAAATCCATGTGCGCGGGCCCGAGTACATCTCCGTCTACATAAGCGTCGGCATCCAGGTGCGCGAAGGGCACTTTCAGGATGTGGTGAACCGGGCCGTCGACCAGCGACTACATGAATACCTTTCAGCGTTGCCCCCGGGCGGTCCTGATGAGACCGGTTGGCCCTTGAACCGGCAACTGCTGGCCAAAGACCTGGAGGCGGTCGTCACCCGCGTTCTCGGACGTCGAATTTGTGGAAGGGTTGGAGATGGGTGTCAACGGGACGCTGACTCCGGTGACCGAGCCGTATCCGCTGACCGGATTGGAACTGCCGTGGCTAGCCGCATTGACCGTCACTAACGGCACGCCGGAACCACTCGCCAATCTTGTCCAGGGGACCGAGAACAGCCTGCCCGCCGACCTACTTCAAACCCGTGCCCGTCAGCCGGGCCAAGTGCTAATCCTATGGATATCAACGGAACCCGTTTTCATCTTTACAAGAGCAGTCGGGATTGGGCGCGCTGTCGCCTGGTCGGGCAACCGCCGGAGGTCGGCGACTGGTATGCCTTCAGTCTGGTCGACCACGATCCGGACTGGCTGCACGTCGCCTGGGACGCATCCTCGGGCCTGACCCTCAGCCCGCAACTGGCCTTCTTCCCGCGTGGCCGCCGTGCGGTTCCGCTCGACGCCGGAGAGCCGGCGCGGTGCGGCCGTAGACGGCTTCGGCAACTGGTATTGGATCAGCCACGACGCGCAACGTATCTACTGGGCACCGTCCGGCACAGGCCGACCAGCCGTCTTCTGGGAACAGGGCCGGCCGCCGACCCGCAAGCAGAGCGCAGCCTTTGGAGCAACCGCACCCACGTCGATCACGCCCCGATACGCTCGGCGGGCTGGCTGTGACGACCCATCACTACCTGGTGGTGGGCAATCTCACCGAACCCGGTCTCCTGATCTTTGACCTGCATGCCGGCGGCGAACCAACTGCCGTCCGTCTGACAGATATGACGAACTTCGAACCATTTGACATGGCTGCGGCCGATGACGGAGGCGTCTGGGTGCTGGACCGCAACAACCGGACCTACTGGAAGTTCGATCGCACCTTCCAGGTGGCGGGCCAACCGGTTCAGTTCATGTCCGAGAGTAGCGCGGGCGCTTTTCGTCCCACCGCAGAGAAGATTCCCCCCGTTGAACCGGATGATGCGCGCGTCGCTGGAGACGAGCCCGCCGCGGGAGCCGGCCATCTATCCGTTGCCGGAATTGGATGACCCCATCAGCATCGAAGCACTTGAGAACGATGAGGTACTGATTCTGGACAACGCGCCGGGCGGACCCTCGATCGTGCACCATTTTCTGGGCGCGCTCTCGTTGGCTGCCTTTGTCTTGGAGGATGACATCGAGGTTGTGACGCTCAACGAAGCGACCGAGCGGGAACATCTCGCCGTCACAGCCCATGACATGGTCTACGTTGCCCACGACCAGATACTCTACGCGGTGGAGCGCGACGGCAACCAGGCCATGGCCTTCCGGCTGGATCTGGACCGCCTCACCGCCCCAATTCCGGCTGGAGACGATCTATCTACCCATGCAAAACCACGGCGCGCGGGCGCTGGTGGGTAGCAAGGAGGGCGTCTACTACGACCTGATCGGCAGCGATCTCGGCAACGACGACGTCGTGCGTTGGATGTCGCTTCAGGCCATCGACCAGCAGCGCTACCGACGCAACGCAACGCTCGACACACCGGTCCTCGACGGCCGCACGCGTGATTGCGTCTGGCACCGCATCTTTGTGGACGGCTGTATCCCACCCGAGACTGAAGTCGAACTCTGGACCCGAGCGCACAATGACCCGGAGTTGGTGACGACCATGGCCTTCCGTCGCGAGCCGTCGCTCTACTTGCGCAGCGGCGGACCGGAGATCGCCTGGTATCGGGCCTTTACACCAGAACAGATCGAGACAGGCAGTGTGGGAACGTGGGAATTGCTCTGCCAGGAGATGCATGGCCGCTACGGACAGATTCGTCTGGTTCTGCGCGGCAACGGGCGGATGACGCCCCAGATTCAGGCCCTGCGTGGCTACTATCCCAGGTTCTCCTACCCGCAGAACTACCTGCCGAGTGTCTATCTGCAAGACGCCACGTCGGCAGACTTTCTGGACCGTCTGCTGGCCAACATGGAAGGCGTCTACAGCGAACTGGAAAGGGCGATTCGGGACGTCTATACGCTCTTTGACGGACGCAGCGCGGCGGTCGATACGCTGGACTGGTTGGCAGGCTGGCTGGGGTTGGTGGTGGATCCCATCTGGGCCACGATCCAGCAGCGCCGATGGGAAGAGGCAGACAACGGGCTCTCCTATGGCAGTGACGGCACAGCGCGGAGCGCCCCCGACCGCCGGCGTCTCTTCATTCGTTTTGCCCGCCAACTCTATGAGCGTCGAGGGACACCGGACGGCATCAAATTTGCCCTGCATCTGTTGCTGGAACCCTGTCTTGAGGTGCTGTTGGCTCGGTTCCAGCGCGCGGCGGTCCGGCCTGATCCGGTGCTCATGGCCGAGTTTGCCCTCTACGGCCTGACGCCGCCGACCCCAACCACCAGCGCGCAGGGCTTCGAAGAACTGCTCTACGACTACCTACTGGCGCCGCGGCGTCCTTCCACCGTGCGCCTGGTCGAGCGCTTCATGACTCGAAACGGCCGTGCAGTGGCTGCCGGAGATCCGTCACAGAGGAGCGGCGGCGACGCGACCGGTACGCGCGGCGGCAATAGACCTGTCACGCCGGCGGTGATCGAGGCTGATGCCCATCGCTTTGCCGTGCTCATTCCCGAGCGGCTCTCGACGGAAGAAGCCGCCATGGTGCGGCGGATCGTGAACCTGGAAAAGCCTGCCCACACCCACTTCGAGGTGCGTCGTTACTGGGACTACTATCGGGTCGGCGAAGCCCGCATGGGGCTAGACACCATTTTGGGCGAGTCCAGTCGCTTTACACCGATGATTTTGGGGCGAGACTATCTGGCTGACGGCTATCTGGCTGCTGCGCATCCCATGGATATAACAGAGCGACTCGTCCTGGATCGGGATCACATTGCGGCTGCGACATGTGTAGCCTGATGATCTTCCCCGCCCAGCCGGCGGCCGATAAATTTCTGCGACGGACAGCCGCGGATGACAGGCTGTGGACAACTGACTGCGGACGACCGACTTCGGACTTCAGACAAGGATTGCACTCATGAGAGACTGTATCACCACTTCAACTGCCAACGGAGCGTTGCCGCCCAACAAGCGCTTGAACTACACCTTTGGCATGGTCATGGGCGTCGATGACTTTCGTCAGGAGCAGGAACACTTCGAATGGAAGCACGGGCTGAGCAATCTGTTGCTCCATGGGTACGGCACGGTCTGCGGATTGGCCGTATCGACCGGACCTTCGGACGACGGCGCGGACGTGCTCGTCCGCGTTGCCAAGGGCTACGGCGTTAGTCCCCAGGGCCACTGGATCTGGGTCGATGCCGAACAGTGTGCCCGCCTCGGCGCCTGGATCGCCCAGAACCCGCCTCCCGAGACGTTGGACAGTCCGCCGGATAGCCCGCCGGGCGGATCGACCGTCTATGTCAAGCTCTGTTACGACGAGTGTCTTACGGATCTGGTCCCTGTGGCCGGTCAGCCCTGTGCCACGGCAGAGGACACCCGCGCACCCGCCCGTGTCACCGAAGCCTACCAGGCCGAGTTCAGTTGGATCAAACCCGCTCAAGCCGCCGAAGAGGGCGCGCGGGCTTTCGGCGAACTCATGCAGCGGGTGCAGATCAGCGGCGCTCTCGGCTCGCCCGACAGTGAGGACGACGCTGTGCTGCTCCTGGAAGCGGTGGAAAATCTAGGACTACCAGTGGACGAGCTGCCGCCTACCTCGCCGCCCGAGTCGCCGCCCGCACCAGATATCTTCATCCTCGGCGCAGAGACGGCGTGTGCAACGTTACGCGAGGCTCTCAACATCTGGGTGACCCTCGTCTGCCCGCGCTACCAGACCGACGGTGACGAGGACTGCATTCTGTTGGCCTGTATCGACCTGGAACTGGATCCCAGCGGCGGTCTGATTCTGGAGAGCGTGGTTGCGGAGAACTGCGACCGTCCGGTGTTGGCGCCCACGCGTCTACAGCAGGAACTCTTCTGTCTCATCGGACAGGAGGGCGTCAACGACCACAGCTTGCTCGAAAACCTGGATGCGGACGACCATCTCCAATATCTGCGCACGGACGGCACCCGGCCGCTGACGGGCGACCAAAGCGCCGGCGGCAACCGCATCACCGATCTGGCGCCGGGTGTGCAGCCCGGCGATGCAGTTCCCTTTGAGCAGGCGATCAAGCAGGGCGACGCAGCCGGCGGTGATCTGGCCGGAACCTATCCGGACCCCGGCATTGCCGCACTTCAGACGCGCCGCGTGATCATGCCTGCACCCAACGCCAACATACCAACCGGCAACGTGCTCACTTGGACGGGTACGGCCTGGGTTCCGCGACCAGCGCCCGGTGGCGGACCGGCCACAGGTGACTTTGTCCTGCGCCCGCCTGAAGCCGGACCCTATGCCGTGCTGGCGGCCGGTATCTTCGACGAAAACGGCAACCCCTTCGACGGCACGAGTCCCTACAACGGATTGACCGCCACACAGATCGACTTTGGGCGCTTCTTGCTCACCTATCCCGGCTATTCGGATCAGATCCAGGAATTCGCCACGCCCATCGTCAAGGGGACCATTGTCAACCCGCTATTGGCCGAGTTTCAACGTAGCGGGCTAGACGAACTGCTGGGCATGGAGGACAGTGTCGTTGCGGATAGCCTCGGCGATCCTCAGGTCGCCTTGCGTCTGCACCCCTTTCCGGCCCAGTTCCAGGTCGTGCAATTCGCCCAGCAGGGCATCGTGATCTGGATCACCCAGCCTGTGTTGCGGCCGCGCTTCATCCAGGAGATCGCACAGGGCAATTTCGACAATGCGGCACTGGGCCTGCTGCACTTCACACCCGTGGCCAAGCCCTTCATGGTGGAGATCAGTGCCTATGGTCCTCGAGTCGAGGAGGCAGTGGCCGGCAATGCACCGGACGGCGGCGGACGCCCCGCTCCCGGCGGCGGCGGCGTGCGACCCGGTCCAGGTGGCGGCGGACTGACTCCGGTACCCGGCGGCGGTTTGACTCCCGTCCGGGGGACTCCCGTGCCCGGCGGTGGCGGCTTGCGTCCCGGTCCCATCAATCTGAACACGGCCACCGTGGCGGAACTGTCCGCGCTGCCGGGTATCGGGCCAACGCTGGCACAACGCCTGGTGGAGGCACGTCCGCAGCGTGGCTTCCGCAACATGAATGAACTGCTCGCGATTCGGGGCATTACCGACAACCTGCTGAACAACCTGCGCGGGCGCATCACGCTTTAGGGATCGCGCCTGAGATTCACCTCACGCGGGTGGTCAGGATCGCTTCCCACGACGGACGGGCGCCGACCACCTCCAGGAGGCGGATCCCGGACCACTGTAACCAGATGGAGAGAGGCCCATGACCGAACTACTGACCCCAATCCTGAATCAAGATCTGCGCAACCCCAATTTCTTCAACGGTCGCCTGCTGACGGCAACCGACCTGCGCGACGAACAGACGGTCCACCGCGCCCAGCGCGCCCGATTGGGACAAGCCATCGGCGCCGGTGTGGTCCATGGTCTGCACGTGGAACAGGGTCCGATCAAGGGCGGCGCTCAAACTGTTGTCGTGCATCAAGGGCTCGCGCTCAACGCCAATGGCCAGACGCTGGCTCTGAAACAAGACATCGAATTGGCCCTGACACCGGGTCAAGATGTCACCTCGACCGGAGCAGGTCTCTTTGTGGACTGCGCCCAACCGGCGTCGGATACGCTTCTGCCCACGACCGGGATACATATCCTGACCATATCGCCGGCTTCCGCCTTTGCCGAACAGGCGCCCATGCGCGACTTCAGCGACGGCAGCGTGAGCGGCTGCGGCGATCGCTATGCGGTCGAAGGCGTGCAGTTTCGTCGGGTGGAACTCAATGCCGCGGCCATGCCGGGCGTTGCCCGATCGGATCAGCAACTTGATGTCAGTTTTGACGCACGGGCGCTGTCCCAACTGCGCAACCTGCTCGCCCACTACTGCTTCAGCACCCTGACGCTCAACGACTATGCCCGTGAGCCCTTCCTGACCGTCGGCGGTCAGTCGGCCTACGTGTCGCGCGGCGCCATCGACCTCCTGTTGGCCGGCCAGAAGCTGACCGAATGCGACGTTCCCCTGGCCCTGCTCTACTGGAGCCAGAACACGCTCCGCTTTGTGGATATCTGGTCGGTCCGGCGCAACACGGTGGCGCCGTCCGTGGACCAACTGTGGCCGCTCCTCGTGGGCGAGCGCCGGCCGGCCGAGGCCGACGCCACCTTCCTCCAGTTTCAGGATCATCTGGAACAACTGCGCACGAGTACGACACGGCGTGATCTGCTGCAGGCGCGCAACCACTTCCGCTTTCTGCCCGCGGCGGGCTACTTGCCGCTCGGCGTGGCCGGTTTCAATGCGGATAACTTCTTCGTCGGTCTCGACACCACGTCGGCAACGTTCAACCCGGCCTTTCTACGGCTGCGCCTCCAGCAGTCTTTCTGGGTTGATCCCATTGACCTGCAACAGGCCAGGACACCCATTCTTCTCTACCGGGACGCCGGCGACAAAGACTATCTGCTCTTCGTGCGTGCGGAGGAGTCCCGCATCATCGTCGACCCCGGACCCGACGACAGCCCGCGGCCGCCGGTGTTTGACCAGCCGGGCCGGGTGAATGTCGATCTCGTTGTGCGGGATGCCGACCGTGCCGTCATCGCGCTCGAGGCGGCGGAACGAAACTCCGTGCGGGAGTCTGAACGCAGCGCGGCTCTCTTTCTGAAGGATCGGACGGAACTGGTCTTGGACAAGGAGTTTGACCGGGGCGCCGATATTCTCGTCTGGGCTGAGGACATCATCAGACCTGGCAGACGCTATCCCGGGCGGTTTGTCAAAAGCGGCTTCTCCAGCTTCGGCGCCGGCGACAAGATCTCCCTGCGTCGGGGTGTCGCCCGCTACGTCATCGATCCGCTGCCGTCGGGAACCTATCGCATCAATGCCCAGGTAACCGGCTTCCAGAACGCCAGCCAGACCAAGCCAGTCGGCTCGGACCAGACCGTCTTGACGACCTTCAATCTCGTGCCCAAGACGGTGAAACCGGGCGGCAAACCGAAGCCGCCCAAGGACTATGTGGATGTCCGTTGGCGCGAACCCGGCATCTACGAAAAGCTCGTGGTCTTCGAGAAGGCGATCGACTGGCCGTGGCCGCCGGAACCACCCATCGAGAAGTGGCCCTACCACGATCCGCGGGTCAATCCGCTGCCGGCCGATGCAGATCTGGACCTGATTCAGATGGCCGAATGGGTCGCGGCGACCCATCCCGAAGCGCCGCTGGACCCCGGCAACGTACGCCTCCATGTGGACCCGACATACGACCCTGGCACGGTCAGCAAGACTCCCTATGCCTATCTGGTCTTCGGTGACGGCGGCGTTTACATGCCCGTGGCCCTCACGCTCGCCGATCGCACCCTGGCGCGGCCGGTTGCCGTCGGCAAGGGCAATCTCTCCGGCGTGGACCGGGCGTTGGAAGAGCAACTGACAGCCGCCGGCGTCAAGAGTGTCGACGTGCTTGCTGCTCTCTGGACCGATCTGCTCGGCGAAGAGCTCGGCTTCAGCCAGGATGCCGCAGGCAACCTGATCGACAATGCGGTCGGCAAGGTCGACGTAGCCCAAGAGGGATCGCTTCACGACAGTCTCTTTCTCTTTCCCGGCGTGGACGCTACAGTTGCAGAGGAACTGGCCGGCGCGGGTGTTGCCAATGCCATCGATCTGGCCAATCGCACGCCCGCGGAGTTGGTGGAGGCACTGGGAACCGGCAGCAAGGTGGATATTGGCTTTGCCCAACGGCTCGTCGGCGACGCCCGGGCGGTCGTCTCACCCGATCTCTGGTCGTTGAACAGCGCCGGACTGTCGCCCGACGCCTCCCGTGCGCTGCGCGACTCCGGCGTGGAGACCTTGGGAATGCTCAACGAGTTGGCCGAACGTGATCCGAGCGGCGACGCCGTCCGTGAGGTGCTGCCCGATGCCACCGACGAGCAGGTTGAGGGTTTCCGCGGCCTGGTAGACAGCGCCAAGACCCAGCGCCGAACCGAACGCAAAGCCGCGTCTCTGTTGGTAAGCACGGGCGGCGGCGATCTGGTACTGTCTCCCGATGAAACGGCCGAACTTTCTAAGGCCGGCATCCTGACCGTGGGTGGGCTGGCCCGATCCGATCTGAATGTGCAAACTGTCACCAGGGCCCTGGGCGGCGACGCTACGCGCGCGGCCACCCTGATTGCATCGGCGAAAGGGGTATTGGGGCGGTGACAGACCGGTTTGTGGTCGGCTGCATCAATATGCGCGTCGATCGGCAGACGCGACAGAGGACGCCGCGCACGACACTACAGTTGCGCGCCGCCGATCTGCTGCAAAGGGCTGATTTGACGCCGCGCTCGATTCCGCCCAATGCCATTCTCATCGTACGCCGTCTGGCCGATCCACGGCCCCGCTCGGTCGCCCTACACCAGGCGCACGTTTCCAATAGCAGATGGGACCGTGCCGTCCGCCAAGAGATCGATGACTTGTACCGCCGGGCGACGCGACCGGACCACGGCGCGATCCCGTATTCTGCGCATGCCGTGCTCTTTGCCGATGAGGCCGAATTGCTGGCCTGCCTGGCGCTTGATCTTTGCCGGGATGTCGCCCATACCCATTGGCGGTGGGAGACCTGGTTGCGGCGTTGGGGAATGCAGACAGGTTCGGCGCCGGCCGCACCTCTGCTGATGCAGCACATCCAACGGCTTCCCGGCGTCTTCCATCTGCTCGACCTGTGGGGCGCCGCTTCGGACGTGGTACGCACATTGGATGCGAGCGCCACGACCGACTTGTTATCTGCGTTGTTGACTGTCTTCCATTTGGCCGACTTCCGAACTTCGACGACTTTGACGGCCGCTGATGACATCCGGCCGGCGCGTTCTGTCGTGGAAGCGGAGGAAACCGGGCGCGGACAGCGCATCGTACGCGCCGCCGCCATCATCGTGTTGGAGTTGCTCCACCGTGGACGGACTATCTCACACAGGCGGCAGCCTCTGCACTCACTGCAGAGCAGTCTGCTTTGCTGGGCCTGACTCTTCTCCTTCAGCGTCGCGGATCTCTTGTACACGGACAGGACTTTTCCGCCGTTGCCCGGGCCTGGTGGCAGGCGGTCGATACAGAGGTGTCCAGCGCACGACCGGAAACCCAAAACCGGCGCATCGGTGCTCCAATGGAACGGCGGTTGCCGGGCAGGAGCGCAGCCGCAGGTGAGGTCAACCCTATACCGCCGGCAGGAGACGCAACGCGCGTGCTGCCGCTTGTCGACCGGCCGGCAGCATCGTCGGGGCTGGAACCGGCCAAACAGCCGGATAGACAGCCGGTCTTCCCGGTTGTGCCGCCGGCGTCTGATACCGACCGGCCGCGTTTTCCGGAACCGGGAGAGGAAGTCCACAACCGTCAACAGGTGGTAGCGCAACAGCCCGACCGGCATGAAGAGGACGATCCGGTTCATGGCGTCACCACCGATCTGGGGGGCGTGTTCTATCTGGTCAACATGATGATGCGATCGGGGTGGCCGGCTTGTTTTGAGGAGGACTGGAAGTTGGCGTCACGCGTTGGTGCATGGGGTGTGCTGGAGATTCTGGCGCGTGGGTTGCTGCACGCTACGGACGACCAATATCTATACGATCCACTGTGGAAAGTACTGGCCCGACTCGACGGCCGTGAACTGGAGACCGTGGTAGGAGGAGCGCTTTTGCCACCTGTTGTGCGCAGGCTGCCCGCCGATTGGGATCTGACCATTGCCGATCGTTTCCACCGGCAGCGACCACGCCATCCCATCTGCGCTCACGGCCATGCTCAACCTTGGCGTGCGCCAATGGCTCGAAATGGTGCTGCCGTATCTACGCGGCCGGCTGCGTCAGACACTCGTGGTCGATCCGGCGATGCCGGACAAGGCCATGATCGAGCAACTGCTCTGCCTACGCGGCCGGCTCTTTGCCACCACGACCCACGTCGACCTGATGTTACGCCTGGAACAGATCTGGATGCCGGTACGGCTGGCGGGTCTGGATCAGGATCCGGGTTGGCTGCCCCATTGGGGGCGGGTCGTGCAGTTCCACTTTCAGGAATAGGTAGACCATGCAACCTGCTGAGAAGATCCATAGCCCCGACACGCCGTTCTGCGACATGCCGCTGTACGGCGGCCGGTCACTTCAGCCTCCACGTCTACGCTGCCGTCTTCTGGCTGATCAATTACCTCCGCCACTCTACACGAAGCCGCAGGCCACGACCCGGAGGAGATGCTCGACCAGCATCCGTTTCTAGCCGGCTACTTTGCCGAGATGCGCAGGCGGATGCCGCCGGACCTGACCTGGGACGAGGGACCCGGGTGGTGGGCGTACCAGATCTGCAGCTGGGAACGGAACGCTGATGGGCCATCTTCCGTTGGCATCCTTGAGCCAGGGCGACGAGTTACGTTTCAACACCGCGTCGCCTTTGTGTTGACCGGGCTGGTCGAGGAGGATTCCCGCTTCGGCACGCTCTTCGCCACGCTGCAAGAGCCGCTGTATGGTCGCCGGCCTATGCTGGAATTGATCAACCGGATTCTGCTCGCGAATCGCACGAGAGACACTGCCGTGCCGATCGACCGTGTGTCGAGAGTTGCTGGCAAACGGTTTTCTGGCCGCCGATGACCGCTCCGTACCTCACGCCGAACGTACGCTGCGCGTGCCGCTCGTTGCTGTGGGACGTCGCCCGTGGTGATGTGCGGTCACATGGTGATGAACTGCGTGGATTGGCTCGTGTATGCTGCAGGCGAGATGACGCCGTTGGACGAACTCATCATACCCGCGAGCCTGCGTCGATCGACTGCGTCACTTGCCCGCACTGGTCGCGGTGGACAGGTAAAGACGGTGGTGCTACGCGGTGCGTCCAATAGTCAGCGCCAAGAGGTAATGGGCGCCCTGGCGAGAGCACTGGGCCGTGCTCTTGCACTGCTGAAGCCGCCTGCGCTCGCCGAAGAAACGACCGCATAGATTGGTCCGTTTTGCCGGTTGACCCAGGCCTTTCCCTGTCTTCACCTATGAACTGACGCCGGGGGAAAGTGCGGCGTTGCCCGGCGCTGACCGGCTATCGTGGCTCCGTGGGCGTATTGATGGGGCACGAAGGTGGCTTGAGCGGGTCACAACTGGCGCGGGCAGTCACTTTGAACCTGCCCAAGCCCGGCTATGCCGACCGGTCTGCGGCTGTGGCAGCGCGCCCTTGGCGATCACCCGGCTCAAGACCTGGACGAGATCGCCTCGCGCTTCCACCTGCCGGGTGGTTCGATCCGTCAGGCCGCCGACCGTGGCCGATCACCCAGTCCGAACTGGACGGGCGCACTTGCGTCACCGCCGACGATATCCGTCGCGCCTGCCGGACCCTCAACCGCCAGAAGCTGGACACACTGGCGTCCTTGATTGACGCCGGACGGTTCCTGGGAACGACTTGGTGGTCAACGACGGGGCAAGTGACAAGTTGCAGGAATTGGCCATGCGCTGCCGTCATCGAGAGCGTCTGTTGCGCCACCTGGGACCCGCCTACGGACGCAGCGCCAATGCCGGCGTGCGCGCGCTCTTTAATGGCCCCAGCGGTACGGGCAAGACTCTGGCTGCACGTACCTTGGCAGCCGAATTGGGAATGGACCTTTATCGTGTGGATCTGGCTGCAGTGGTCAACAAGTACATCGGCGAAACGGAGAAGAATCTCCACCAGATCCTGACGCACGCCGAGGATCTGGATGTGAGTGCTGCTGCTGGATGAGGGGGATTCGCTTCTGGGCAACCGCACTGACGTCAGATCGGCCAACGATCGTTACGCCAACCTGGAGACCAACTTTCTTCTGCAGCGATTGGAGCACTATCAGGGCATCGTGTTGATCACGACCAATCTGGGTGAGAACATCGATAGCGCCTTCCAGCGTCGAATGGACGTGGTGGTCAATTTCATGCCGCCCCAGGAGCAGGAACGCTGGCAGATCTGGCGGCTCCACCTGCCCGACGATCATGGCGTGACGCCCGATTTTCTGACGGATGTGGCCCTGCGCTGTCCGTTGACCGGCGGCCAGATTCGCAATGCGGCTCTCCACGCAACGCTGCTGGCATTGGACGGGGCAGGTGACGGAGTGCGGGTGACCGATGGACATCTGGACCAGGCGTTGCGCAGCGAATATCGCAAGGCAGGCGCCAGTTTCCCCCTCGTCAAACCGGCGTCACGCACGGGACGGCCTCCGGGCATGGCGGCCTTTCTGGATGCAGTAGGAAGCTGACAAACTTCCACCACCGGGAGGTCTTGCTGTGGCCGAGATCCAGCCGGCAATGTTTTCCCTGAACGCGTAGCGGCGGGGCTCGCCTCCGCCGGCCAGGCGACGTCACCTGTCGCGCCCAAACAGACGAGCAACGAGATGTCGACGATCGTGCACGCCAATGCACCTGCAGAAAAGGCCAAACACCGTTCTGAACGGTCAGCTTTCACAGGCAGCGAATCGGTCAGTGCTCTAGATGCACGCGCAGTGCGAGCGCCCAATCCTCTGGTCTATGCGGCTGGGCCCATGGTGAGTTTGGGACCGGTGCAGACAAAGGTCGCGATCGGGGAACCGAACGACCCCTACGAGAGGGAGGCTGATGCCGTGGCCAGGCGGGTGGCTGCCGGACAATCCGTGTCACACATCTCCACGTTGCCTCCGGGCGGCCTAACCCAGCGCCAGGAAGAGGAGGAAGAGGAGCCGGCGCAGACGCTGACCGTGCAGAGGCAGGTGGCCGAGGAGGAGGAGGATGTACAACGTCTATCTGTTCAGCGCCAGGAAGAAGAGGAGGAAGAGGAGCCGGCGCAGACGATGACCGTGCAGAGGCAGGTGGCCGAGGAAGAGGAAGTTCAGCGTCTATCTGTTCAGCGCCAAGAAGAAGAGGAAGAGGAGCCGGCGCAGGCGCTGTCCGTACAGAGGCAGGTGGCCGAGGAAGAGGAAGTTCAGCGTCTTTCTGTTCAGCGTCAGGAAGAGGAAGAAGAGGAAACGGCGCAGACGCTGTCGACGCGAAGTAAGGCCAACCCGCATGAGTCGCAAGTCCGCCATAGCGGCCAGGCCGGCGAACGCCCACTCTCCGGCGGCTCACCTGTCATGCGTGAGGCCGCCGCGCACGCGATCCGGCAACCCGGCGCCGGGACGCCCATCATTCCTCAGACCCGCCGGATCCTGGAAAGTCGTCTGCAGGCAGACCTGGGCAATGTTCGCGTCCATGAGGGCGGCGCGGCGCAGCAGACCAGCGCCGCGCTTAGCGCCCGCGCCTTCACTCACAGGAACCATATCTGGCTCGGCAGGGGCGAATCCCAGCACAATATTTCGCTCATGGCTCACGAGACCACCCATGTGCTGCAACAGGGCGGTGTCGTACGGTCCCTGCCGGTCATACAGAGAGCTGTGCCGGACGGTTTGACACCGATCGGCAGCCATGGCGAACCGACTACCTTTGCAGCGCCGGATGGTGCACAGCCTGCCGGTGCAGATGTTGCGTCTGCGCAGGGGCGTTCAACGATCCCTGTACTCGCGACCCTGCTCACGGTCATCGGTCTTCCGACACCAGTTCTTCCGTCTGTCTCTGAGTACGATTCTGCGCCACCCGTGGAGGAAGAGGAGCAGCCGGCTGCGGACGATGCCCCTGTCGCTGCACAAGGAAGCGTGGAGGCAGAAGCCGCCGCGATGGCCGAGACGGGGGTGGAGATTCCGGCCGGTGAGACGCCGGCTGTCACGGCGGAAAATCCGGCTGTCGCCGCCGATATCGCCGCCACCGAAGCGGCCGAAGCCGCGCGTATCAACGGTGTGATGAACCGTTTGGAGAGCGCTGCGGCCACGCAGGAGGGACCGGCTGCATCGCCCGGTAGCCAGCAGAGTGCGGCGCGCGGGTGCCGCGGCGTCGGCGTCGGCCGCCGCGCCGTCGCCGGCCAATGAGGCCGCAGCCCTGGGGCAGGCGGCCCAGGTCGAGACCATGGATCAACAGGAAGCCGGCGAAGTTGACCAGGAGAGCTTCCTTTCGCTGGTGCGCCAACAGTTAGCCCAATTGGACCTGCCCGACAATCCCAAGGAGATGGAGGAATTCAGTGACAGCGACGGCGCGTCCGGGCTGAGGGAAGGGGTCATGGGCGGCGTCACCCAGCAGACTGCGGGCGCCCAAGGCGACATTCGCAGCGCGACCGAGGCCGAGGCGATGCCAGCGCCGGAGCGCGAGACCACGCCGCTCGCCGAAGAGACACCACCGGAGGTGCCCTCGCTGCGCGCCGAGGAAACGCTTCCCGTGCCGCGCAGCGACGTGCGGGTTTCGTCGCCGCTGGAGGAAAACCAGCAGGCCGTCGACGGTCAGTTGACGGCGGCCGGCGCGGCTGAAGAGTATCTGGACCGGCCCCAGGATCCCCGCTACGCCGAAGTACTCGACGCCAAGGCGCAGGTCGACGGCCATGTCGAAAGCGCGCCGGCGGCCTACCGTGCCGAAGAGTCCGGACTCCTTTCGACGGGAGAGGCAGCCGCGACCACGCTGGAGAGCAGCACCGCTGTGGCCATGGAACAGGCCGGCACGCAATCGGTCACCACTCGCGCCGGCGATCAGCAGAGTGCCATGACCGAGGAGGAGACGCAGCGGCAGCAGATCTCTGACCGGATCGAAGCCATCTACTCGGCCACCCAGACCGATGTCCAGGAGAAGCTAGACGGCCTGGATACAGATGTCGATGAGCGCTTTACACAAGGCGAGGCCCGGGCCAAGGAACGCTTCGAGAGCTACGTCGACGACGAGATGTCCGACTGGAAGTGGCGCCGCTACGGCGAAGCCGCGTTGTCGATCCCGGTAGTCGGTGCCATCGTGGCCGCGGGCACCTGGCTCCACGACCAGTGGGTCGGCATCAACGAGTTCCCGGAAGTCGTGGCCATCTTCGACCAGGGGCGGGAACGCTATCTGACCGAACTGGAGACGGTCATCGTCGAGATCGGCAATCTGGTGGACGAAGCCCTGGCCTGGTGCCAGACCCGGATCGAGCAGGGCCGCACCGAAATCCAGACCTATGTCGACAGCCTGCCGGAAGAACAGCGGCGTATCGGCGAAGAGGCTTCGAGCAGCATTTCTGCGCGCTTCGATGAACTGCGCAACACAGTCGAGAACCGGCGCCAGGAGTTGGCCAACCGGCTGGCCCAGCGTTACCAGGAATCGCGCGAGGCCATTGACGCCCGCATCGAAGAGATGCAGCAGGAGAACCGCGGGCTGCGCGAGGACTTCGAGGAAATGCTCGACAGTGTGCTGGATGCCATCCAGAGCCTGCGCGATCTGTTGCCCAGCATCGCGCGCCAGATCCCCGGTTACACGCTCTTCACCGTCATCATTCAGTACAACCCGCTCACGGGTGAGGCGGTTGAGCGTAACGCCTTTACGTTGCTGGAAGGACTTATGGGGCTGGTCCCCTTCGGCACGCTCATCTTCGATACGCTCAACGATCGCGGCGCGATCCAGGAGGCTTTCACCTGGGTCGAAGGCGAGTTGAGCCGTCTGGACCTCTCCCAGACGCGCATCGAAGAGACCATCGACGCGGCTTGGGAAGATATCCGTATTGCCGAAGGCATCAGCTACAACCTGGAAGTGCTGCAGCGTCACTTCGGCCAACTACTGACCGACGTCACCAACTTTGCCACGTCGCTGGTCGAATACCTGATCGAACTGATCAAGCGAACCGTTCTGGACATCGTCGACGACCTGCTGGCCGAGAACAGGGCCTGGGCTCTGCTCAAAAAGGTGTTGCACCACGACCCGCTGCGCGACATCCCGGTCGACGCCACCACCGCCGAGATCATCGAGGACTTCCTGCTGCTCATCGGCAAAGAGCAGGAGCTGGAGACCATGCGCGAGCAGGGGACCGTCCAGGAGACGGCCGACTGGCTTGATACTCAGCTCGGCACCTTCTTCTCGCTGCTCACCGAACTGGGCGCGCTCTTCAGTGACACCTGGACCGCCATCCAGCCCGAGAATCTGCCCAACCTCATGACCAGCCTCACGGGCCTGGCCGAACGGACCGGCTCCTTCCTCCAGCGGCTGTGGGACTTTGCCCTCACGGTCGCGGCCAAGGTCTTCGAACTGATCAAGGATGCCCTACTGGGCTGGCTGGCCGCGCAGGCGACCAATATTCCGGGCTACCATCTGCTGACCGTGATCATGGGCCGGGATGTCTTCACCCAGGCGGAGGTGCCGCGCACGCCCACAAATCTCATCCGCGGCTTCATGAGCCTGGTCCCGGGTGGCGAGCAGCAATTCCAACAGTTGTCGGAGAGCGGCGTGATTCCCCAGGCCGCGGCCCGCATCGAAGCGCTGCTGGGCGAACTGGGCATTAGTTGGCCCTTTATCCAGGATCTCTTCCTGGGTATCTGGAACTCGTTGAGCATCGAAGATCTCCTCAGCCCCATCGACGCCTTTACCCGCATCATGGACCGCTTTGGTGAGCCGTTGGGCCGTCTCTTCACCTTCGTCACCGAGGTGATCAAGATCGTCATCGAGCTGGTGTTGCGCATGATGGGTTTCCCCTTCGAGCTGATCGGCAGCATCGTCAGCAACGCGGTCCAGGCCATCAACGACATTGTCAACGATCCCGTGGGCTTCCTGCTCAACATCCTGGCTGCCATGAAGCTGGGTTTCAGCAACTTCTTCAGCAACATCCTCACCCATCTGATCGGCGGGCTGGCCGACTGGCTCTTCCGCGGCCTGCGCGATGCCGGCGTCGAGCCGCCGGCCGACCTCTCCTTGGCCTCGATCCTGGACTTCGTGCTGGAGGTGCTCGGTATCAGCATGGAGCGTATCTGGGAGAAGATCGCCGAGCGCGTCGGCCAGGAGAATGTGGATCGCATCCGCGGCGCCATGGACAAGTTGGTGGGCATCTGGAATTTCGTCAAGGATGTGCAGGAGCGGGGTGTGGTCGCCATCTGGGAGTACGTCGAGTCCCAGCTCAGCAACCTGTGGGACATGGTGCTCTCCAAGGCGCAGGAGTGGATCATGGAGCGCATCATCAACCGCGCCATCCAGTGGTTGTTGAGCCTGTTGGATCCCGACGGGCATCATGCCGGTGATCAACAGCTGCATCGCCTTCTTCCGCGCTGTGCAGTCGGCCATCGAGTATCTGCGCGATATCTTGGAGATCATCAACGACTACGTGAGCACCATCGCCGCCATTGCGCGGGGCGAGATCCAGCCCGGCGCGCAGAAGATGGAGCAGGGCCTGGCCAACGCCATTCCGGTCGCCATCGGCTTCCTGGCCAACCAGTTCGGGCTGGGCAACATCGGCGAAAAGATGTCCGAGATCATCGGCGGCATCCGCGAGATGATCGACGCCGCGCTGGACTGGCTGCTGGACCAGGCCATGCGGCTGTGGGAAGGCATGATGCGGATGTTGGGGTTGGGTGGTGAGGAGGATGAGTCTGAAGGAAATCTCACAGACACGGAAGTTGGAGAAGAAATTCACTTCACAGCAGATGACGAAGCTCATCGACTTTGGATCGTCGAATGGCGATCAGATTGAGGTCATGGTTGCATCCGGCAATCGGAATGCCGATTCCGGACAAGTTGAATGAGTTTGAGCGACGTCTGTCGGAAATAACTGATGAAGCCGAACGTCGTGAAGCTCAAGGACTAATTGAACAAGAGCGAAATCAATCTACTCAGACGGTTCGAGAGGCTCAAGAATCGCACCAAGCGATCACAAGCGCATTAGAAAGCAACGATCCGACTGCAATGGATCAAGCCAGGCGTGAAGAAGCGGACGTTACAACGTTTGAACAACGACTTACTCCTGGTATGAGAAGGCTCTTTATCCTATTTAAGGAGCGCCCGCTAGAGTACAGAATTGAAGATGTATTTGACATTAGTAGTAGTCTTCCCTTTGGCCGCGAGTTTGTCGATGCATACCGGTCATTCGAACACGCCTTTCCTATGCATGGTGCAATTGAACGCGACGAAACTATAAAAACTCAGGTTATTAGAAGGCTAAGGGGTTCGGACAAGTCATATACGGTTCTCCAAGGATTCCTCTATGTTCCGTTTGTCGAAGAGCAGCAGCGAGCAGTTGGTGCTCTTCGAGAAAACGTTCAAGGAGCGGCGGCCCTTCTCGGGACTGAACGCGGCGGCGCACTACTTGCAGAGGAGATCGCAAGCGGTCTAGACATAGAAACTCGCCTCATTTCACGTGTCCGTGTATACGACGAACGTCAAGGCAGACGAATTCGGCAAAAGTCTCAGGAAACAGAGGCCCTTTTACGTAGCGTAGATCGAGATTGCCAGACAAAACTCTGAGAGCAAGATAACGGTTGCAGTGGCCGAAACAGTGGTCGGTGGGGGATCAGCCATCAATCTGATCAACGCGATCCGAGATAGTACGATTTTGCAGGACAATCCTAACCTGACGATTCGTCTGCTCTTACTGCAACAGACATTGCATACCGATGATGAAGGCGCGAGCGTGGAACGTGACTTGCTCGGCTAGCATTGAGCCATCCAGTCGGCCGCAGACATGAGTCAGGGCGAGGTGCGGAGAATGACGGACAAAACGGGGAGGATCCAGCTAGTTCGCAAGAACAGCTACATTCCGGCGAGGATGTTATTATCAAATGTCACGAGGTCAATCTGGACAACAGCCATCGTGCTGTTCAGGGCATTCCGGCATCAAAATGAACCGAATAGTTCCACTGGAAGAGACAACAGCACAGAGATCATATGGAATTATTGACGGCAAATTTGATGCAATCTTGTCACAAATGGGATAACCTGTCCGAGGATTAGCTGGCCGTAATCGTAAGAACATTCGTGCACGACAGACGCACCTACGCTGCGTTCTCAAATAGAGAGATTTACGGCACCAACTGAAGCTGTGACGGTACGCAATCAGAAGACCGTAGGTTTGTTCTGCATGACTTAGCAGATTGCAGAGTCGGACTTGAACAAATTTGTAACCAGCAGTTGAATATTGCCATCATCAGCTAATCGGGGATTGATGCCTGTATCCAAGCTGCATTTGCTGTTCGAGATTACTTGAGCGGTCAATATGACGCAGAAGAGATCGAGGGATGGGGAACCTATTTGATCACAAATCGCCAGAAAGCCAAGATCGTAGTCATTTGAAAGACTCCATGCAATGACCGGGGAATACCCATTCTTGTATGCCTATATTCAACCTTTTGAAGCGCTTGACCCTGAAATCATGACGTTTATGGATGAGCAAGGATTCACAGAGATGTCATTTGCGGACGAAGAGTGACCAACATTCCGCAGCCCTTGATCTCTGTAGCGCGATTCAGATCCGATGAAACGCATATACATCGGAGAATTCGAGCCACCTGCTCCGATGAGAGCATCCGTCACATAAGCGCAAACGAGCGACTTACGGCACATCGAAAATGGTGGTTCAAAACGAGATATCCAACCCGATGCCTCAATATAAAGCCCTACTCATCTCCTGCCTATGCATCACTGAAAACCGGCCCGCCTTTTTGCCCTGGCTGTTCTGGAACTACGACAAACAGCGCTGGCCGCAGCGGGAACTGCTGATCGTCGACAGCTCGCCGGAGCCGTTTGTCACCGACCGCGGCGACGTGCGAGTCATCTCCGCAGCGCCGGGGACCAACGTGCCCACCAAGCGCAACCTCGCGCTTCAGCACGCGCAGGGCGAGATCATCACCTGGTTCGACGACGACGACTGGCAGCATCCGGACAAGTGCACCTGGCTGGTGGCAGCCCTACAGAATGGCGCACCCTATGCCGGTGCCGCCGGCGGCTGGTTCGTCAATTTGCAGACCCTTCGCTGCGTCGCCCACCGCAGCAGGAGCCGCCAGATCGTCTTCAACAGCGCGGGCTTCCGCCGTGACGTAGCCCTGGCCGTGCGCTTTCCCGAAGACCGGCGGAAGGCCAGCGATTCGCTCTGGTTCCAGGCGCTCAAGCGCCGCTACCCACGCGGCAGTGTCGAGCTGACCGACAAGATCCCCTTCTTCTGGCTCTGCCACGGCCACAACATCAGCAACCCGGCCAAGAGGAGACGCTTCACAACAGCGCTCGAACATGTTCGGCAACTGGTAGGTCCGGCGGCCTGGGGCGAGACCGACGCGGCGCTGGCAGCGCTTCAGGCGCGCCTGTCGGACGAAGGAGCACAAGCATTGCCGACGCTGTCCGGTAACCGGATCCAACGCCCTGCTCCTGATGCGCCACAGCCACCAGCGCCGAACAGAGACGGTTCCGCAACGGAGAGAGCCGTGCAGACGGGCGCATAGACGCAGACATCCCGCGGGCAGACGGGTCGGCATCCTCACCGTCAACGACCCGCGACGGGGGCTCTGGCGCGACGCCGAGTGCTTGCTCTGGGCGTTGACCGACGAACGGATACGCCCGCTAGTCCGACCCGGCGGGGTAACGCTCTTCCCCGTCGAGAAGGTGCGTGCGGCGGAGCGCAACTTTGCCGGTTGCCGGGCGGCGCGGCGTCAAGGTGCCCTGCGGCGCCGCGGTGGCCGACGGTACACCCCTCTCCGACTGGCTTCAAGAACTGGACGTCCTGATCGTCTGCGAGGACTGGCTGCCGGACTCTCTTTGAACACGCGCACGCCCTCGGTGTCCAGGTGATCTACATTCCCAACCTGGATTGGGCCACCACGGGGGGCGGCGTGGAGAGTTGGATCAAGGAGGTGAAGGCAAGCCATTGCCGAGTCTGGGCCAAGACGCCACAGATTCAGCGGACGCTGGCGGAGCGCGGAATCGACTCCGATCTCGTGCACTGGTCCATCCCGGATCCGGTCCGGTGCGAGCGGCCGGTCCGGGAGGCCGGGGTGGTGCGCTTCCTGGTCAACGCCGGCATGGGCGGATGGCGCAGCCGGCGGGGCGTGGACATCGCGCTGGCGGCCTATGCAAAGGTGCGCAGCCGGCGGGACGACGTCGCGTGCACCGTCAAGTCCATCCGGCCGCTACGCAGCTACGTGCCCGCGCACCTGCTGCGCACGGACGGTCTGGAGAAGGTCGAGCGGATGGTCGATCGAGAGGAGATCACCAGCCTCTACGAGCGGGCCGACGTGGTTCTCTATCCCTCGCGCTGGGAGGGCTTTGGGCTTTCGCTGTTGGAGGCACTGCACGCCGGCGTACCCGTGATCGCGACCGACGGCTGGCCCATGAACGAACTGGTGGAAGCAGGCCACAACGGTCTGCTGGCGGCTGCAGAGCGCAAGGGCTCCATGCGTCTGGCTGCCCATTGGGAGTGCGATGCCGACAAGCTTGCCAACGAGATGCTCCGCCTGGTCGAGGATCGGGCCCTGTTGCGGCGACTCACCTGCCCGGAGCCGGCCGAGCTCTGCAGTCGCCAGTTTCGCTTTGTGGTGCGGGTGCGCGAGCTGGTGTTGGGCGAGGTGCCGCCGCGGGTCGTGCTTTTCCGGCCCCGTGGCGAACCGGCGTGGCGACGCTCCGAGGAATACTGGGCCGACGCGCTACGCCAACAGGGCTATCGGGTCGATGTTGGATTTTTCGACGCGTCGGTGACGGCGGTCCGAAAAATGTTGGCAACACCCCACGAGTTCGTGCTCGTGAGCAAGGCGCCGGTCGCTTTTCTCAAACGGCTCAAGGCGAATACGGAACAGCCGGTCGTGCTCTGGCACCACGATCTCTGCAGCACGCGCCGCCGCTGGGTCGAGGCGGCTGCGCCCGCTGTCGACCTGCTGTTGGTTCCTGAAGAGCGGCTTGACGAGCGCGTGCAACTCGGCGGCACACCTGCTGTGATGTTGATGCCCGGCGCCAAGGTAGACGGCGATCGGGGACCGGGCCGTCGTCCCAAGGTGTTGCCGCAACCGGACACGGTACCGGATGTCGTCTTCGTGGGCAACCGCGGCATCGGAACACGCCGCCTGCATCTGCTACAGAGGATCGCGCGCCGTACCACCTGTGCGTCTACGGTGAGGGCTGGCACGCGCGCGGTCTGCGCGTGCAACCGGCGGTCTGGAGCCGCCAGGCCCTCGAACTGCACCGGCGCGCCGCCATCGTGCTTTCCATCTCCCACGATGCGACCACGCCCCACTACACCAGCAACCGGCTTTTCAATTCTTGCGGCGCCGGCGCCTGTGTGGTGGCGGAAGCATACCCCGGCATCGCAGACCACTATCCGGATGCCGCTGTAGCGACATTTCGTACGGCGCAGGAGTGTGTAGCGACCATAGACCGCCTGAAGGAGGATCCGGATGCGCGACGTCGGATGCGCCAGGCGGCCGAAGAACAGACCTGGCGATACCATACCTGGGCCGACCGAATCGCACAGCTGTTGGAGGAAGTGCGCCTGTTGCATTGGGGTAAGGCGGGAGCTACGCTGACAGCCGACACTGATGTGGTCATCCACCGCCATCTCGACACCGCCACCGGAACCGATGACCCGATTCTGTTGGCGTCTGCCCAGTATTGGAACCAGCGTTGCCGGCGCCTGGGTCGGCGTGCGCCCGGTTACTATCGGTTGTCGGACGCAGCCTACCGCCAGACAACCGATGCTTGGTGGGAACGACTTCATCCGCTCTTCCAGGCCGGGCAGCTTCCGGCCCACAGTCGTGTACTGGACTTCGGCTGTGGCGAGGGCCGCTTTGCACGACGCCTGGCTGCCTTGGAGTTTGCGGTGACCGGCGTCGATATTTCCAGGGAGATGTTAGGGGTCGCTGCGCGGTCGTCCCACCCCAATCTCACGCTCCGGCAGTTGTCTTTGGAAGGAAAGTTGGATGTTGCCGACGGTTACTTTGACGCGCTCTGGGTGTCGACCGTTTTACAGCACATTCCGGACGATATCTTTCCGGCCATCGTGGGCGAACTCAATCGGGTTGTACGACCGGATGGATGGCTGTTTCTGTGCGAGAATACCCATGACTACGCGCGACGCACCAGCGCGTCCGGCCACGTGGTGTTCCGTGGGAGTGAAGAGTACCTGCAGGGCTTCCCCGGCCTGGCCATCGTCGACAGTTTTGAGGCCAACGGTGAACGCCACACCGTCTTTTCCGGACGTCGGCGCCGAGAATCGGACAGCGGACGCGGCGCCCGCGACCGAGTTGGCAGACCGCGCGGTAGATTGACAGCCGGCAGAAACGGGCTATAGTGGACGCATCTGCCACATAAACCGAATCTACCTGGAGCAACCCATGGACAACGCCGCGACACCAACCACGCTTCTCTACGTTACCAGTTCCAGCGGTAAATTTCCGGATGATCTTGCCGAGAACCATACAGCCGGCATTTACATTTTTGAACTCGATCCGGTCTCTGGCGCCATGGCAGAGGTCGGACGGACCGATGCTGTCGCCAGCAGCCAATATCTCTCGCTTTCGGCTGACGGTCGTCATCTCTACGCAACACACTTTGTGCCCGGTAGACCGGAGGGTCGCGGCGGCGAGGTACATGCCTTTGCCGTGGATCACAAGAGCGGCGCGCTCCGGCATCTCAACCACCTGCCGACACGGGGCGATTCGCCCTGTTACGTGGCCGTCGATGAGCGCGGGCGATATGTGCTCTCCGCCAACTATGTGGGCACGGATGGACAGGGCAGCGCCTGTCTATTCGGGGTGGGGGATGACGGCGGATTGACGGAGATGTTGGACTATGTGCAGCATGAGGGATCGAGCGTCAATCGGCGACGCCAGAGCTGTTCTCACCCCCACATGATCTGCACTGTGCCCGGCAGTGAGTTGGTTCTGGTTCCTGACTTGGGGATCGACAAAGTGATGATCTATCGGCTGCAGAACCGTACGTTGACTCCGGCGGTGAGCGCTTCTCTACCGGCCCAGCCCGGCGCGGGACCGCGCCACTTGGCCTTCCATCCGCAGCAGCCCTACATGTACCTGATCAACGAACTGAATGGCACGATCACGTCGTATCGCTATACAGACGAATTGTTCCAGGAGTTGGAGATTGTACCGACCCTGCCCGCAGACTTCAGCGGGGAGAATACGTGCGCTGATATCCACGTGCATCCGTCCGGCCGCTTCCTCTACGGGTCAAACCGGGGCCACAACAGCATTGTGGTCTATGCCATTGATGGAGAGACCGGTGCGCTCACATTCGTCGGCCACCACGGCACGCTCGGCGACTGGCCGCGTGGCTTCGCCATCGATCCGACAGGGCGCTTTCTGATCGTCGCCAACCAGCGATCCCACGACCTGTTCACCTTTTACATCGATCAGCAGACCGGTGTGCTGGAGCCGACCGGGCAGAAGGTGGAAATCCCCGCGCCGATCTGTATCAAGACCTATGTTGACAGAGGGTAAGAGATCTGGTTAGCGGGCTGTCCAGCCGCCGTCAATGGTGATGCCGGCGCCGGTGACGAAGCTTGAGGCATCGCTGGCCAGGAAGAGCGCCAACCCCTTGATCTCCTCCAGATCACCCCATCGCCCCAACGGAATGTTGGCTGCGAACTGGCGGAATATGTCGGGATCGTCCAGCAGTGGCTGGTTCATCTCCGTGCCGAACGGTCCGGGCAGCATGGCGTTGACGGTGATGCTGAAGGGGGCCAACTCCAGCGCCAGCGCACGTGTCATCTGTAGAATGGCGCCCTTGCTGGTGGCGTAGGGCGTCCGGTCGGCAAAGGCGATGAGGGAGAGAATCGAGCCCATGTTGATGATGCGACCGTAGCGCCGCTCCTTCATCTGCGGGACAAGTGCGCGGGTCAGCAGCCATGGTCCGGTGACATTGGTCGCCTGCACCGCAGAATTCGTCGGCGATAGCGCATCGATGGCGCCGCCGATGTTGATCCCGGCGTTGTTCACCAGAATGTCCACCTGCCCGAACTCGTCCAGCACGCTGCGCGACGAGCGCGTTGACCTGCGCGGCCGTCGGCCACGTCGCACGCATAGCCGCGGCAGGTTGTGCCAATTGCCACGCATTTCAGCGGCCACAGCCTGGGCCTCGTCGCCATGCCGGCTTACGACAGCCACGTCTGCACCGGCTTCGGCCAGGCCCGTGACCATGGCGTAGCCCAGCCCCTTGGTGCCGCCGGTGACCAGCGCAGTGCGCCCGTGGAGTCTAAACTGATCGAGAACTGACATGATGTTGATCCTTGTGCTTTGGCGTCGATTGTACCTGCGTTGAACGGGCCGGTGTTCTTAGCCAATCCAAGGAAATAGACACCGCGTCGGTAGGGTGCGACCCTTGCGGTCGCCCGTCACAGTCCGGCGTAGTACGGGCGACCGCAAGGGTCGCACCCTACCTGGATATCTACATTTCTGGAACGGCCTCAGTCGATGCGTTTGATCTGCGCACCCAGTTGGCGCAATGTCTGCGTCGATGTCTTGGTAGCCGCGATCGATCTGTTCGACATTGCCGATGGTGGTGACGCCGTCGGCGACCAGCGCAGCCAGCACAAGCGCCATGCCGGCGCGGATGTCGGGGCTGCTGACGGGCTGGCCGTGAAGTTGGCTCGGCCCGACGACCACGGCGCGGTGGGGATCGCAGAGAATGATCTGCGCGCCCATGGAGATGAGCTTGTCGACGAAGTAGAGCCGGCTTTCGTACATCTTCTCGTGGATGATGACCGTGCCCTTGGCCTGGGTGGCCGCCACCAGTGCAATGCTCATGAGGTCAGGCGGGAACGCGGGCCAGGGCGCGTCGTCGATTTTGGGCACGGCCCCACCGAAGTCGGCGCGAATGCAGAGGTCTTGCTCTTCCTCGATGACCAGTGTGTAGGCTTCGTCACCTTTGACGGCCGGGTTGTGCTCCAGGTGCATCCTCACGCCCAGCCGGTTGACGAAGACCATCTCCATCATGCGCAGGTGTTCGGGCACCACGCCGACGATGCGTAGTTCGCCCGGTGTAATTGCGCCCAGGCCGATGTAGCTGCCGACCTCGATGAAATCGGGGCTGATGGTGTATTCGGCGCCCTTCAGTCGTGGCTGTCCGTGGATCATCAGTGTGTTGCTGCCCACGCCCTTCGATCCGGCAGCCCATCTGGGCCAGCAACCGGCAGACATCCTGGACATGGGGTTCGCTGGCGGCATTGCGCAGCATCGGTCGTGCCGTAGGCCAGCGCCGCGGCCATGATCCCGTTTTCGGTTGCCGTCACCGAGGACTCGTCCAGCAGGATGTCGCTGCCTTGAAGTCCGCTGTCGGTGCGCAGTTCGAATTTGCCGTTGTGTTGCAGATGGGCGCCCAGCGCTTCAAAGACCTGAAGATGGGTGTCGATACGGCGGCGTCCGATGTCATCGCCGCCGGCCGTGCTCTCCACCAAGAAGTGGCCTTGTCGCGCAAGGAGGGGACCCATCAGCGTCAGGGAGCCGCGAATTTGGCTGAAGAGCAGCGAATCGGGGCCGGCGCCGGTGAGGTTTTTGGCGCATAGCTGGACGGTTGTGCCCTCTTCCTGCACATCCACACCTAGGCCGGAGAGGATCACCAGCATGGTCTGCACGTCGCCGATGTCCGGTACATTGTGCAAGGTGACGGGCTCATCGGTGAGCAGGCAGGCCGCCAAGAGGGGCAGTGCGGCGTTCTTGTTGCCGATGGGTCGGATCGTGCCGACGAGCGGGTGTCCACCCTCAATTTCAAACGACGTCATAGTTGGGTCTTTTTTGGGAGCCAAAGCGAGAAAATTTCGAGCGCTGAACTGTTGCGAGACGACAGACACCAGCGTTTCGTTCCAGGCCGGTTCGAGCGATCACTTCTATCGGGAGGGCAATGTGAGTACGCCCGCGTATCAGTCGCAAAACCGATTGTAGCCCACGTAGATCGCGGCGGTCAATCCTGATGACGTCTGTTCGGTTTTGCCTACGCCAGGATGCCGAACAATTGTTCCAAACGGAGGCGCGAAATCTTCGTCTGTTCATCGATGCTGTGGTATACTTCGAGCGTAGAAGTTGTGCTTGATCGAACGGCCATCTACCAGAGGTGAAGGCAGGAGCAGGCCCTGCCGTTGGCCGGCCAAAAGTGAAACGGATTTGTCATTGGGAATTATCGACAGTTTGTCTGCCGGATTTCGGCTCTTGGGTCGGCGGGCGTATCTGATATTGTTGCCGATCGTGCTGGATCTGCTGATGTGGGTCTTGCCACGATTGAGTATAGCGTCGTTGTTCGATACATTGGCTTCGTGGTATGCACAGGCTACCGTTATAGAAGGCTTCACACCGGATTTGGCGGAGATGGCTGGGCAGATGACCGATATCTTCGCAGCCATGGGTGCGAATTCGAATTTGTGGGGGCTACTAGTCAATGGTTCGTTGTTGCATGTACCGAGCCTTGTTGCCGCTACAGGAGCCACACTCGATCTGGTTCCCGGGGTGGAGATCTCCGAACCGTGGGTGATCGGTGGAATGGCGCTTATGCTAGGGCTGTTCAGCGTGATCATCGGTGTCACATACCTCAACCTGGTGGCCTATAATCTGCCCATCGGCAATGGCCCAAAACGGATCCGGTTTGGGGAGTTTGTATTCGACGGTGCTGCGTCAGAGCATCCGTGTCGTGCTGTTCGTGGTGCTTGTGGCCCTATTGCTCGGCGTGCTCTACATTCCGATCACATTGGGGTTGGCATTGGTGACCCTGTTGAGTCCGGCGCTCGGTTCGTCTCTGGCGGCGTTGAGCGTGTTCGTCACCTTTTTTGCGTTCATCTATCTCTACTTCGTTGTGCCCGCTCTGGTGTTGGATGACCTGGCTGTACGGTCGTCCATGCGGCAGAGTGTCAAGTTGGTGCGCAGCAATTTTATTGCGACCTTTGGCTTCGTGCTGATTGACGCAATCTGATCGGCTTTGGCTTCAGACTTGATCTTTGTGCGGCTGGCGGCAGCTCGACGATCGGCACGCTGCTGGCCATCGTGGGCAACGGCCTACATCGGCACCGGGCTGGCCATGGCGCTGTTGATCTTCTACCGGACGCGCATTCTGCGCATGGCGGAAGAAGTCGCGGTCTTCGACCGACCGACGCGTAGAGACGGGCATTCCTGCCCGGTTCGACTGACTACATTTCGTGGTAGCGACTCGCGCTTCCGTGCGCAAGAGACGGGCTACTGATGGTTAAGGGAGGAATCGGTGGCAAAGGATTAAGTAGCAACGTCGTCTACAACGCCGACCAGATCCAGGTGCTGGAAGGGTCTGGAGGCCGTGCGCCGACGACCCGGCATGTACATCGGCGGCACCGACTCCAAGGCACTGCACCATATGGTCTACGAGGTGGTGGACAACGCCATCGACGAGGCCATGCAGGGGCGTTGTGACAAGATCGAGATCACCATCCACAAGGATCAGAGCGTCAGCGTCACTGACAACGGCGCCGGTATCCCCGTGGACATCCAGAAGCAGACCGGGCTGCCCGCAGTCACGGTGGTCATGACCAAGCTGCACGCCGGCGGCAAGTTCGGCGGCGGCGGCTACAAGGTCTCCGGCGGTCTGCACGGTGTCGGCGTCAGCGCGGTCAACGCGCTGAGCGACATGGATGGAGACCAAAGTCAAGCGCGACGGCAAGATCTATCGCCAGCGCTTCGAACGGGGCGTTCCGGTCAGCGAAGTCGAGGTCATCGGCAAGTGCGACAAGGACGACACCGGCACGATCCAGACCTTTCTGCGCGACGACACCATCTTCCAGGTGCTGGAATATGACTTCGCGCGTGCTGTCCACCCGTCTGCGCGAGATGGCGTTCCTGACCCGCGGCGTGGACATCAAGTTCGTGGACGAACGCCCGGAAACGCCTCCACGAGACCAACTTCTACTTCGAGGGCGGCGTCAAGTCGTTCGTGCGCTACCTCAACAAGAATCGCACCCAGCATTCACGAGCCCGATCTACGTCGACTCGGAAATCGAGACGACCCAGGTGGAGGCCGCCATCCAGTACACCGACGGCTTCAGCGACTCGCTCCATGCCTTTGCCAACACCATCAACACGCCCGACGGCGGCACCCATCTGACCGGGTCTGCGCGCCGCGGTGACGCGCCAGATCAACGACTATGCGCGCAAGCAGGGCTTCCTCAAGGACAACGACCCAATTTCTCCGGCGAGGACACGCGCCAGGGCTTGACCGCAATCGTCAGCGTCAAGGTGATCGAGCCCCAGTTCGAGGGCCAGAACAAGCTCAAGCTGCTCAACAATGAGGTGCGCTACCACGTGGAGTCGGCCGTGGCCGACGCCATGGCCCAGTGGATGGAAGAGAACCCGCGCGACGCCCGACAGATCATCGAGAAGTGCCGCACCGCCTTCCGTGCCCGTGAGGCCGCCCGCAAGGCCCGCGACCTGGTCATCCGCAAGAGCGCGCTGGAGAGCCTGACTCTGCCCGGCAAGCTGGCCGACTGCTCCAGCCGCAACCCCGAAGAGTGTGAACTCTACATCGTCGAGGGTGACTCGGCCGGCGGCACCGCCAAGCAGGGCCGCGACCGCCGCTTCCAGGCCATCCTGCCCCTGCGCGGCAAGATTCTCAACATCGAGAAGACCAGCCTGGACAAGGCGCTGGCCAACAAGGAGATCCAGGCGCTCGATCACCGCCCTGGGCACCAACATCGGCGAGAACTTCGACCTGGACGGGTCTGCGCTACCACCGCATCATCCTCATGACCGACGCCGATGTGGACGGCGCACACATTCGCACGCTGCTGCTGACGCTCTTCTTCCGCTACATGGAGGACCTGGTCGACAAGGGCCATCTCTACATCGCACAGCCGCCGCTCTATCGCGTCACGGCGACGCGCCAGGAGAACGGGCGCAACCGGCGTTCCAGCGAGTATGTCTACGACGACAAGGCGCTGGAGACGCTGCGCCAGGAACTGGGCGACGAGAACGTCCGCATCGACCAGCGCTACAAGGGGCTGGGCGAAATGAACGACGAGCAGCTCTGGGAGACGACCATGAACCCGGAGAACCGCACGGTGCTCCAGGTCAGCATCGACGACGCAGCCGAGGCCGACCGCACCTTCGACATGCTCATGGGCAGCAGCGTCCCGCCCCGCCGCCGCTTCATCCAGACCCACGCCAACCAGGCCAAGTTGGATATTTAGCGCAGGTCGGCAGCAAGTTGTCGATTCGTAACCGTCCTAATCATCAAACGAAGCGTGCCAAATTGCGAGACCGGCCTTGTGCCGTTCTCGCAGTTTGGCATAAGACACTATCAGCGCACATGCCAGGACGTTTGTCCCTACCGCCCCGGCATGATTCCAGGCACAATGGATACGCGTTGACAACGCATCAGCTGTTCATAGCGGGAGGGGACACATGCCCCAATCGATCGCCATCATCGGCGCCGGCATTGCCGGGCTGGCCGCCGGCTGCTACGCGCAGATGAACGGCTACGACAGCGAAATCTTCGAACTGCACGACCTGCCCGGCGGCCTCTGCACCGCATGGGAACGCCGGGATTACTGCTTGACGGCTGTATCCACTACCTCTTCGGCACCGCACCCGACCAACCCTATCATCGGCTGTGGCAGGAGTTGGGGGCGCTGCAATGACGCCCGGTATTCCACCATGAGGAGTTGCTCCGCGTACGTGATTCCTCGGGCGGGCGACTGACACTCTACTGCGATCCCGGACAGGCTGGACGCGCATCTGAGTCGCACTGGCGCCGGAAGATGCCGGATGAGTCGGGCCTTCTGCGACGGCATCCGCCCCTTCATGGACTTCGACATGTCCTGATGCAGGACCAAACCGCGCCAGCTCATGGGACCGGCTGACGGCCTGCAGATGGCGCGGACCATGCTGCCCTACGTCGGACCGCTGGCGCAGTGGGGACGGGTCTCGGCCGCCGATTTTGCCCGGCGCTACACCGATCCGTTTCTGCGCACGGCGCCCTTCAGATCGTCTTCGGCTGGCCGGAGATTCCGGTCATGGCAGGTCTGTCGCTGCTTGGCGTATATGTACACGGGCAACGCCGGATTCCCGGCCGGCGGCTCTCTGGAATTTGCCCGCGCCATTGAGCGACGCTACCTGGCTCTCGGCGGCAAGATCCACTATAAGGCCCAGGTCGAAAAGATCCTGGTCGAGAACGATCGGGCCGTCGGTCTGCGACTCTACGATGACACAGTGATTCGAACTGATCTCGTCATCTCCACCGCGGACGGACGCGGCACCGTCTACCACTTCTGGACGGCCGATACACGGACCGCTCAATTCGCCGCGACCTATACCGGTGCGTTGCCGTTGCATAGCCAAGTCCAGGTCTCGTTCGGCGTCGACCGCGATCTGAGCGCTGAACCGCACTGGATCACCTATCTGCACGACGAGCCGCTACTCATTGCCGGTGAGGAACGGGCCGATCTCGGGGTAAAGAACTACTGTTTCGATCCGACCCTGGCGCCGCCTGGCAAAGTCTGCCGTCATCGTTATGCTGCGTTCCAACTACCCATACTGGCAGCGCATCTACGGTCGCCGCCTCTACGACACCGAACAGCTTCAGGTGGCGGGCATTGTGCTGGATGAACTCGAGAAGCTCTACCCCGGAATTGAATCGCAGGTGGAGGTGACGGACGTGGCGACGCCCCTGAGCTACGAACGTTATACCGGCAACTGGCTCGGCTCGACTTGCGGCTGGCTCTTGACCAAGCAGACCGTCAGCAAAATGATACTGGGTATGCGCAAAACGTTGCCAGGGTTGGAGAACTTCTACATGGCCGGCCAGTGGGTGGAACCGGGCGGCAGCGTGCCCGTGGTCGCCATGTCCGGCCGCAACGCCATCCAGATGATCTGCGCAGCTGACGGCAAACCCTTCGAGAGTAGCGAAGCGTCCCCGGAACCGATTACGGCATGAGCAGGACTACATTCGCGTAGGCCTGCGACGTTCATAGACAATGGAGGGGAACAATGCAATCTCAGTCGAACAAACAGGTACTAGTTTGGGGCGGGTTACTGATCTTTTTCGGCGCCATCGGACTCGTGGAGGCGATGACCGATCTGAGTGATTGGGCCTGGTTCGGGCTATTGGTCATCGCCGGATTTGTCGTCTTCGGCGTCTATCTCATGGATCGCACCGAGTGGACAGTGCTGATTCCGGCCTACGTCATGTGGGCGGTTGCAGGATTGATCGCCCTGACCAGGCTGGAAATCCTGCAGGACGAATTCGTTGCCATGTACGTTCTCACGGCAATTGGTCTACCGTTTCTGGTCGTGTTTCTACGGGAGCGCAGCCAGCGGTGGGCGCTGATACCTGCCTATGTCCTGCTGGCTGTCGGGCTCATGGTCGCATTGATCGGGCAGGACGTTCTCGATGATCTGCTGATCCCGGCTTATGTCATGTTTGCCATCGCGATCCCCTTTCTTTTTGTATATGCACGCGATCCCCGACAGTGGTGGCCGCTCATCCCCGGCGGGATCTTGGCCGTGATCGGCGCATCTTTTCTCGTGGCCGGAGCCGCGGTCGAGTATATTTTGCCCGCGGGATTGTTGCTGGCAGGCGTCGTCATTCTGGCGCGCCAGTTCATCCGGCGTGGAGATGTGGCATCAGATGTGCCTTTGGCCGCAGAGACGGCGAGCGATCCCGTTTCCAGCGCCGTGGAAGACACCGGCGAAGAGGCTGCGGCTGAATAGGTAGCCCGGCTCTATCCTGGAGGACGGAGTGCTACGCCATGGATACGGCACCGAATTCAATGTTTGAGAAGATGGCCGTCAGTGTGTGGGGGTTGCCGATCTGGGTGCGAACTGCACTATGCATTCTGTTTGTCGGACTGCCCTTTGCCATCGCCCTGCTCGAAGGAAGTCTGACTGAACTATTGCAGTCTGGTCAATGGCGCCGCGTACTTGTCGCACCGGTGATTATCATCTACACCATCGGAATTACACCACCGCTGTTCAGATTGAGGCGCGAGGTCGTGATTGGCTTTCGCTCGATCTCGCAACTGGATGACGAGGCCTTCGATCGGCTGGTCGATCACTCCTCTGAAATCAGCGCGCGCAATGAGTGGATGGCGATCGGTGTTGGCGTCGTGATTGGAGCAATATTGAGCCCTTCGGTCCGGCTGGTGACACAGCCAACCGTACTCAGACTGTTTGTAGCATTCTCCATTCTGGCCATGTACGGCACATTGGCGTGGATCATCTTCGGTTCATTGGCTGATGCCAGACGCATGGCCACTCTGAATCACCATCCGCTCGACATCGACATCTTCGATCTCACGCCATTTGAACCGATCGGTCGCCAAAGCCTGGCGATCTCTCTAGCCTTTGTCGGCGGCACCACGATCAGCCTGCTGTTATTGTTTTCACGCGAAGATTTTCTCACCTGGCAGAACTTGGTACTCTATAGCATCCTGATCGTTGTTATCGTTCTGCTCTTTTTCGTCAATATGTGGGGCACCCACCGAGTACTGTCCCAAACAAAACAGAATGCTCTGGCAAACGCGAGATCGTCATATTGCCGATGCCTTTCGCGAGCTGGAGAAACTGACGGCGAAGCGCGCGGACATGCAGGCCATCGCCGCTGAAATCGATGCATGGACCACGATGGAGCGGCGGCTGAAAGTGACCAGAACCTGGCCCTACAACACCGAGATGTTGCGGACACTCTTCATCTCGATGCTGACGCCGGTCTTCGTCGCGCTCGCCGCGCCTGGCGGGTATTCTCTTGACGCGATGAGATCCATGGGATGCCTCACTCGCCGATCTGAACGAGTTGGCCGGAAGAGGTCGTCCTCGCGTCCACTGTAGGATTGCCGCGGTAAACCAGATCGCCGCTGCTGCTCAGGCTGGCCTTCAGGCGCTCCTGCACCCAGATGGTCGCCGATCCATTGCTGCTGAGACGCGCGTCGGCTTCGTCGCTGACCAGATCTGGGGCCATATATTGGCCGGAGCTACTGATGTTGATCGTCTGAGTTCTGACCTCACCGCCCGCGATGTTTAGGTCTCCGTTGCTGCTGATGTCGACCTCAAGCCCGTCGGCGTTCAACAGGCCCATCGTCACATCGCCCGAACTGGAAATCTTCACGTTGAGCGCTTCGGTCTCCAGGTCACCCATCTCCAGATTGCCACTGCTTGACACATCGATTGACAACTCCTCAGCCCTGAGATCTGGCGCCTCGACGTCGCCGGAGGAAGAGATCTTGATTGTGTCCAACTTCGTGACTGTCAGAAAATAGTTGACGGGCTTCGCGGGATTTAGCCTGGCGAAGTTTTGGGTTCCGATCCTCAGATTTCCGTTACGCACCTCGGTTTTCAGGTGTTTCAGTACATTATCCTCTGCCTCGATCCGGAGCGACTCTGTATCACCCACCTCGATGAACAGGTGACCGATGGTGGCCAGGCTGACACCGGTCAGGCCGCTCACCGGCCGGGTTTCCTCGATGACGTTGCCCGAGCCGCGGACCCACCTGCGGCCAACGAGCATACCCGTGGCGCTAAAAAGTCCCAGGCCGAGAATTGCCAGAGTTGCGACAATAACAAATAGCGCAAGATTGGTTTTTTTCATGTTCCTCACCTCGGTTGTCACGCGCGATGACGTGCTCTGTGCCGTCAAGAGATTATAGGAAGAGTCCACCCATCGCCGCCGCGCCCAGACCGAACAAGCCCAACACCGCGCCGCCGATGAGCATGATCACCAGGAAGGCCAGCCAACCCGCGACAATGGTGACGATGGTCTGCGTCCACTCGAGATCCAGGGCCTCTTTCGCAGCCGTGAGCCAGGCGATGATCAGCAAGATGACGGCGGCGATCACAACCGGAGCAAGCAGACAGGATAACAGATCAGAGAAGGCCGTCACGACGCCAAATATGCCAATTACATTCCACACATAGGCCAGGCCCAGAGTGCGAACCATTTCCTCGAAGGTGACATCCGCTTCATAGAGTGTACGCCCCACCCAACTGATGATATAGGCTGCAACAGCAAATCCGATGACGGCAAAGATGGTGCCGCCAATGGCGCCAAGCAGCCAGCGAACGGGATTGGCGGTGGCTGCCGCGCCGAGTTGGTTGAGAAATCCGACCACCAGGACAATCAGCCAGGCTGAGTTTGTGAAGGTTGTATCCTTCTCGACCTCGGCATAGACACCGCTGCGGAAAGTAAAGGCACCAATGATGCGGTCAGTAAGCATTGTTCGATCTCCTGTTTGTTGTGCAATCAGCTCAAAATCCACTGTTTGCGAGAAAGGCAGCCACAAGCCTCGAAGAGGCAACTGCGATCGGTGTCATAATGGAAATGAAAAGCGTGCGCAACATCTCCGTGTTGTAGGGCCAGGTCCTGGTCCCTTTGAGTTCCCGCTTGGCGGCAGCCAATGCGTTTATCTCCATGGCCACGGCATTGGTATCTTGCTTCTCGCTGATCAGCTCTTCCAATCTGTAATAAGCCTGCGAGAAATGTTGTTCAACAGACCCGAGCTGCTGCCTCTTTGCGGCGGCAAGGATGCGATGTACGTTGTGTGTGTTGACGAAGAAGACAGCCAAGATAACGGCAATCATGATGCTGTTGGAGATTAGATACAACAGCCTGAGCTCCTGCGCTGCGAAATTACTGGACACCAGAGCCAGCAGCACGCCCCCCACGATCGAGAGAGACAGCCAGAGGCTTTGTCGTCCAATCGGCTCAAAAGGCTTCAGATCAAAAATATCGACGCTGATCGGCTGACGAAGCAGCGTATTCGTCAGTCGTGTCATCGAGAATATAACGTAGATGGTCCAATTGTAGGCGCCGTAGAGGCCGATCCTCGACAAGTAGGCGTACCGCTCTATGAAATAGGGGCCGGATTCGAGCGGCTCAAAAATGATGTTGACGATCAGGCCAATGGCCATGCCGATCCCAAATGCGGCCAACTCGCCGATGAGGCTAATTCGGCAACTGCGCCGCACCAGAGCCACGAACTCTTGCTCATGTACTTGCACGATCGGACGCAAAGCCTGGGCCACGCCTTCGCGAGTCCCCTGCACGCGATGGGAAACAACCAACAGATAGACAACGATCGCTGCGTAGATAAATTGGGCGCGAAAATGGGCGAACAGCCGTGCAATGCCCACGCCATCCAGATAGGCGAAAGTTGCCGGCAGCAGGAGTAGAGCCAGACCTATCGCCGCGATCACCCATGCTCTGGGCAATGGGCTGCGCGCGATCAGGCGGTCGATCAGCAAAGAATCTGTGGGTGTGTACGTGATGACAGGCTGGGAATTGTCGGATCGATAGTCGTCATCACTTGCCTTGGATCGTTCTAGGTCCTCGCCGGCCACGAAACCATCCTTGTCCATGATCTCTTCTTCCGGAACCATTCTTGCAAAAGACATGGCACGCATTCCACGATCGGGCCAGGACGTTGACCACTGTCCGCCGACAGCACAATACTAGCGTGGGCGCAGAATGTTCGCACGTCTGATACTCTCGAGCGGTATGGCTTGGCGCTGATTCACCAACCGGTTGCCTATGAAGAGGTTACCATTGCCAAGACGAATGCGTATGCCACCTGGGCAAAGTAGTCTATGTCAGACATTGTACATGATTTCCTACCCATGTGATTTTGGCCGGATTACGTGCCGGTCACTTCCTGAACTTCAGCAAAATTGTGTCGATGTCGCTGCGTAGGCGCCTACTGTGCAGACGATAGCCTGCCGCGCGCCGGAAGAGCCACCTGTGAGTCCCAAGATGCAACCAAATGAAAAAATGAAATCCACTGGAGTTGGGCAAGATGCCATCTTGCCCAACTCCAGTGGTCAGTTCCGGCTACATGTATTCAACATCCATGACAGGAACGTACAGGCCGCTATTGCTCTTTTGCGGCGCGGCGTCGCCTTAGCAAGAAGATCAGGATTGTGAAAACGATGCCAGCGAAGAGCAGCGGCAGCCAGCGCGGTGGTTGGATGGCCGCCGGTGGTTCTTCCGGCTGCACCTTGGCATCTTTCCACGTGACGCCGGCAGCATGGGCTTTGGTCGTGACAACATCGCTGAAATCGGCGCCGGTGACGTCGACACCCATCAGGCGACTCTCGCTGAGATCAGCCACGCTCAGGTCAGCCTCTTTGAGATCAACGCCACCGATCGTTGCTGCGTGCAGGTTGGCGCCACGTAGGTTGGCACCATGTAAGTCAGCGCCGAAGATACGCGCGTCAGCCAAGTTGGCGTTGGATAGGTTTACGCCACTGATATCTGCCGCGGCTATGGTGGCTTTGCTCAGATTGGCATCATGGAGGTCCGCCCCCTTCATGTTAAGCGCAGCCAGCGTCATGCCCGAAAGATCCAGGCCGCTCATGTCAGCGCCGGCAAGGTTGCGTTCCTTCTTCAAACTCTCCGCAACCTGCTCTCGTGATTCGAATTGCTTTGTTTCTGCGGCGTTCATCTTGAAAGCTCCTTTTGCTGTACAGTGAAAATTGACGGTGGTTCATTGATGAATTTGAGCATACGCAATACTCGCAGCGTCACCCACTTGCTGGGTTTGCCCTTGGCTTCGATATCGCTCCACATCTTGCCGTTCAGGGACCGTTCCATCGTCCAGCGGCCTTGGTCGTCCTGTTTGCTCTGGAAACAATCATTTTGCTCCTTCACCTGTTCGACTACAAATTGTCTGGACCTGTGGTTCCAGCCGTCAAGCAGGTTGCGCTGCTGGTCCGGTCGTTCGAGATGCTCGTACGCCCAGCATCATCGCAAATAAGAACATCGGTAGCCCGATAGCTGCCGTGGCAGAGGTGATCGGCCAAAACCCCGCCAACACTCCTTTGATGGCCAGCCAGATGGCCAGGATCGCCACGATCGACAAAGATCCTACCTTGGCGGTGGCGACACGATGGCAACGGAATGGCGACAGAGCCCTTGTTTAATTTGTAGGGGAGACCATTTAGGATTTGTGGGCTCTCTTGGGCACCACCAGGTGTGCGTCTGGTATCCCTGAGCGCCCACCGATGAGCGTTTCCAGGGCGTTGTGCGCTGCCCGGTGGAGATATCGTCGCTCGCTGTCGTCCAGACTAGCGCAGATATACTTCTGGATCAGCACGTATCGAAACCGGTATTCCGAAAGTTGACGGTTCCCCAACCTGCGCGTGCCGTGGCTTCTGAGCAAGCGCCGGCGTCGTCCCAACGAGCCGCTCAGGCGCCGTACCATCAGAGCGCAATCAATGTTCTGCATCTCGGCAACGACTTCAGCCGCAAAGATTTCTCCCAAAACGCTGGCCGCTTTCAGCGTTTCGCGCAAGTGATGGGGCAAGCGATCGATGCGCTCAGCAATGACACGCTCAATGCGTGCAGGAAGAACCTCCCAGTTCAGCGCAGAATTCGCTACCCAGCGATCGTCGGCATCCTTCCTCAAGTCTCCCCGTTCCTGCATGCTGCGCAAGATCTCGGTGGTAAATAGAGGATGGCCGCACGTTCGCCGGTACAGCGCTTCGCGAAATTCGGACCCGAGCCGGTTCGGTTCGCTGTCCAAGAGTGCATCGACGAACGCCTGCCCGTCGGCTTCACTCAAGTTCACATAGATAGAGCCATAGAGCCGCCCAAACTCGTTTACGACCGCAGTCAGCGGATGGCGTGCCGTTCCGCTGGGCGATCGCAGTTCGGATTCGCGGTACGCGCCCAGCAACAAGATCGGATACCCGTCCAGCCGTCGTCCCAGGTGGAAGAGCAATGCGATGGTTCCGGAATCGGCCCACTGCAGGTCGTCCAGCGTCAACAGGAGTGGAAAGCGGCCGGCTAGCTGCTGAAGCACCTTGGTGTACTGCTCGAAAAGGGCATGCTGCGCAGATTCTCGCGCCGATGTGGGTTCCTGGTGATCGGGCTGCTTGGGTGATCGATCCATCCGCGAGTCGAGAGAAGTCCGGTGCCCAATCTGCTTGGCCGATCCAGTGAGAAATGCGTCCGCCAGATCAGGTCCAACCGCTGACAGTGCATGGGAGGTAAACCGCGTGCAGTGGCGAAGTCGTTGCACCTGATGGGCATCGGCCTCCGCGGTCGTACACAGCGCTTCGATGCCGCCGGTCAGCGCAGCCAGAACCTCACGGAACGGTAGATACAGATCGCCTTGTCCGCCGACTGCGCTACATTGTCCACCGGCAACGACGAGGCTCGAATGGCGCGCCTGCGCGAGACGGCCAAAGTGTCGCAGTAGCGCCGTTTTCCCTCGCCCCGCTTCCCCTGTAACAAAGGCGACACGTCCGTGACCAGCAAACGCCTGGTCCAGCAATGAGTCGAGATGGGTGAGTTCGCGCTGGTGTCCGGCGAAGTGCGTGGGCCGGCCGCGCAAGGAGGGAGGGGCATCGAACACCTTCGACATATGTCCCACCGCGTTGGATTTCGGTATGTCCCAGAAGGGTCAAAGACAGGTCTTCGCGCACAACAGGTTCTTCTACTCACGATTCACTCACGGCCGACTCACGGTTGATTTGGTAGGGTGGTGGACGTTTGATCATGCCATGGCGACCGTGACCATGATCGGCACATATGGCTCTTGTCAGCAGAAAACTTCTGCTTCATCCAATGGTGACGCTTTGAACCGGGAGGAATCTTTTATGTTCAGCGAGAATCGTATGGCCCGATCGGGTCATGCGGCTTATCTGTATCGAGCTATCACCTGTTGAATCGTTGTCAGAAATCCGATTGATCCTGAAGATGGGTAAAGGAGCACAGAAATGGAAGAAATGTAAGATCAGGAACTTATGCAAGACGTTACGCAGACGGCGGAAGCCCTGGAGAAAATTGACCAGGACGAGGCCGCCTTCCAGCTGCTCGTTCAATCGTTTCGGGCTCAGGACTACGAAACATTTCATGAACTCCTGAATCGTTTCGATTTGGTTGGTCGGTGTGAACTCGTCTGCAGATGGCTCTGCTCGAAGGAGTGTGTGCTCGTCTGCTTCGAGCTATGCGGTCCCCTCCGCAGGATCCGCAACAGCGGCTTCATGGGCCACCATGCGACGGCAGTCGTCGGGCTCTGTCTGCTCGAGCCGGGTGAGTAGATGCCGGATATACAGGACAGACAAATAGAAGCCACAGATGGACGCAGATAGCCACAGATAGACACAGATGCCGACAGACCATCTGTGTCTATCTGTGGCGAAAGAGAGTTTTTGCAGTAAAGTCATCTGTGTGAATCTGTGGCCCAATCATGTTTGGACTATTCAAAGATCCACGCATCTGTATTGCGCGGCCACTCGATCAACGATTCTCCAAACCAGAGCGCAGTTTCGGTAGCGGCCGTCTCGGGTCCGTCGCTGGCGTGCACCAGATTGCGCCCGATCTCCAGACCGAAGTCGGCGCGGATGGTGCCGGGCTCGGCTTCGGCCGGATTGGTGGCGCCTACGGTCTTGCGCACGACCGAGATTGCATTGGTGCCTTCCAGCACCAACGCTACCACCGGCGAACTGGTGATATAGTCGATCAGCCCGTCGTAGAATGGGCGTCCACGATGGACGGCATAGTGCTCCTCCGCCAGTTCTGTGCTGACGTCGATCATCTTCATGGCGACCAGCTTCAGGCCGCGCCGCTCGAAGCGGGAGATAATGTCGCCGACCAGGCCACGCTGAACGGCGTCGGGCTTCAGAATAATGAAGGTGCGTTCCACGGAATAACTCCTTTTTGGGGTGGTCCATTATGGTGGTATCCCGAATTGTGTGTTAATTCGCAATCTGCCAGAGAGAGCAAGCCACTTTCACACAATTCGTGGTATACCACCTCCATTATTGAGGGCGCCTGTCAACGCGTTGCGAGCGCTCGGCAACCGCGAAAGTTCATGACCATACATCAGATCGCACGGCCCGGAGGCGTCGCAACCACGAATTTGACCAGATAGCGTAGAATTGTCAAAAAATGGAGAGCCGCCGATCGCAACCCGGCCGGGCGTGATATTCTCTTCAGCCGTTGTCACGTGGCCCCTATGGGCCGGGCAAGAATCGCGCTTCAGACGCTGAGATGTCGAGCATCGCGGCCGGCATGCGGACCGACGGCAGCGATTTGTGCTCGTGCGCCGGTGCGTTTTCGAGCCGCAGACGCCGGCGCACATATTCGCCGTCCGGATCCATGTTCATGACCGGATGTTGTGCCAGTGCGCGGTCATTTTCGTCGCCGAGGCCGGCCACCACGGCCCAGGTGATCAGCACATTCGGAAAACTGTGCACGGCAAAGCGTGCAGCTCGATAGGCGTCGCTGCGTTGATCCAATCGCCACAGGGCCACGGCCAACGCGACCAGATAGTCGCTGCGGTCCGGGTTGTTCTTCACCAATTCGCCGTAGACCGCCGCTGCCTGGCGCCAGTGATAGCAGCGTAGATGCAACTGGGCCAGACACGCTTGGTTGAGGCGCAGGGGATCGGTCCCCGCCAGGTTTGTGCGGTTGAGCCCTGCCCGGATATCGGCGTTGTAGGGTGCACATTCAAAGGCCCGCTGCCAGGCCACATGCGCTTCGGCTCGTTTCTCTTTCTGTTCCAAGCCCTGTGCAACTGCACGCCATGCGCGTCCGTTGCCGGGATCTGCCTGTAGCAGACGTTGTCCCCAGTCGGCCGCTTCATCCCAGCGCTGGAGTTGCCAGGCTGCTTCCACCAGACGCTGGTAGGTGGCCAGATGGCGCGGCCGCTGTCGCAAGACGGTCTGGGCCATGGATGCGGCGCGCGACGCTTCGCGACCACGTAATGCGCGGTCGATCTCCTGACCCCACTCGAGCAGGGTGACTTGACTGGTGGATGTTGACACTGGCTGGTCGGCAGACATAGACCGCATCACCTTGTGACGAAATACGAAGGGGGGCTTCTGAGGCCGTGCAGATTCCGAATGCGGTCGAGTAGCGTGGAGATATCTCGCTCTTGACCATAGATCGGTAGACCGAACGGATCGCTGACGCCGGCGGGGGACTCGCTCAATACACGCAATGTGGAGAGCACGGCATGGGCAAGCACGTCCAGGTTGTAGCCGCCTTCCAAAGCACAGACCAGCCGGCCATCACACAGTTCGTCTGCCAAGGCCATCAATTCGCGGACGAGGGCAACATACCCCTGGATCGATAGGTATTCACTGGCCAGCGGATCCTGCCAGTGCGCATCATAGCCCGCCGAGAGCAGGATCAACTCCGGCTGAAACCGGCGCGTGGCTGGCGCCAGAACCTGCCGGAATGCATCAACGTAGCCTTTGTCGCCTACATGCGCGGGTAGCGGCACATTGATGATCGTACCGGTGGCGTAATCGTGCCCGGTTTCGTCGGCGGCACCGGTGCCGGGGTAGTAGGGAAACTGGTGAATGCTGAAAAAGAGCACCGACGGGTCGTTGTAGAAGACGTCCTGGGTGCCGTTGCCGTGGTGTACGTCGAAGTCGACCACCAGTACCCGCTCGACGCCGTGATGGATCTGCGCCCAACGCGCCGGCGATGGAGACGTTGGCCAACAGACAGAAACCCATGCCGTTTTCCGGTGTCGCGTGATGGCCGGGCGGACGAATCAGGGCAAATCCGTTGTCTGCGCTTTCGCTCAGCACCGCATCCACGATATTGAGCAGACCGCCTGCAGCCAACAACGCGGCTTGTGGCTGTCCTCGTTGACATAGGTGTCGGGGTCCAGATGTGCACGCCCGAGCATGGTGGCGGATTCCAGCCGTTCAATGTAGTACGGGCTGTGTACACTGGTGATGATCTCGAAGGGCGCTTCCGAACTGGGCAGACGGATCAAACTCTCCAGAATGCCGTCCTTCTGCAGGAGATTCCAGGTGGTTTCCAGTCGCCGATAATTTTCGGGATGCCCCTCGAGCGTGTGCCGGAGGTTAAAGGGGTCGTAGACGAAGGCCGTACGTTTCATGGTTTCGGACAATGCACAGTTTATGAATTGGACGCCGTATCGGCGGTTAGGAAGATCGGATGAAAACGAGCACGCTGTGGCTCGCCGTCCAGATTATCGACAAACTCAAATTGTAGGTCGAATTCGTACTCGTCTGCATGCAATGCGTGAATGGCATCGTGAACCGCAAGCGGCAGGTTGCTCTCGACCGAGCTCGTCGTGTGAAGGAGATGGCCGTCCCAAACCATGCTGAGTTTGCGGTCATGTTGGTAGCGGCAGGTTGAGCAACGCCCACCAGCGGCTGCCCACACCCTCTCGCGGTCGAATCGAGAAGGATCCGTCGGGTTTGCGCTGCAGCCCGCACAGCTTCCAGAAGATTCCACCTACGGTGCAGCACTGCGTGTGCCGGTGTCATCAAACCGGTTCGGTTCACCGGCGTCGGTGCGGGCTGGCGGCGCCAAAGGGTCAGGAAACCACCCTGGGTCCGAGTCGGACACCGGTCGGTCGTAGGCGCCGAGCAGTCGAGCCTCACTCTCCCAGCGGACGGCGTCGACATCGCCAGCCGGCTGTCTCGGCCAGAAATGCAGCATACCTCAGCCCCTGTCCTGCTGCGTGCTGTTTGGCCGGAGTGTTCGAGTCCCGCGCCGACCCGTTCAGCGATCAGCATATCCGCACATCGGTGACTGCCCGTCCGATGTGCGTTCAGCGATCGAGCATCGAAGTGATGGTGCAGATGGCGGCCCAACGCAGTGATGTACGCGACTGTTGTCTCAACGATCTGCCGCGCCGGGATCGGCAGGTTGTTCCTTGCGGCTGCAACGGAATCGTTTCCGGGATACGCCCGCCCGTGTGTTTTCGGCCAGCCGGCGCAGATTGGCGAGACAGATTGCGGCTTTGGACTGGTTCCAGCGTGTCTAAGGTGTCGATCAATCCGGGCCGTGTGTACGACGACTCGATCGGTGGCGGCCATCCCGGTTCGCAGACCGTTGGGCAGGCCACGGAGGGCCGCGAGCTGGCCGTCCTGGAACATCCGGTTGAGTCGCGGGTCGCTAGTCCAGAGCGCGACCTGCCTGCAGAAGAGCTTGTTCCATTCGCCCACTGCTGAGACTCGAAGGCGCGGCCGGCATCGCGCAGGGCCAGAAAGCCGTTCCACGCCACTTGTTCGCCCACGTCGCTGATGGTCAGCAACAGCGGCACTTCGACTTGGCCGTTGACCAACACGTAGGTAGGTCAGATGCGCCCGGTCCGGGTCGTCGAGGTCGATGGTCGACCGGCCGGGACTGCGGGTTGCCGAAGACGCGGGTGCTGTCCGCGTTCTGCTGTTTGTAGACGCCCTGGGCCGACTGGGGGTTTTGCCTGGGCAACCAGCAGCCCGTCGACCATGCGTTGGCTCAGCGGTTCGCCCCAGTCGATCTCGCACGTCGATGCGCAGCAGCCGGTCGCCTTCGGCCTGGCATTCCAACAGCCACATGACCGCACGTTCGTATGCTCGACTTGTACGGCGCGGCCAGCCGTTTGCTGACGATCATGCCCTCGGTGCCGATGATGGTCTCCTGGTAAGCCGGGGAAAAAGTGGGTGACCAGCGGCGTGAATTCGTCGTCGTGCAGATCCGTCACGCGCATGCGGATGTGGCGGGCGTAGACGTTGTCCGCCCACGGCCAGAAGAGGTCGTGGAGATCGGAGTCTCCGTCTGACTGCGAAGATCAGATCGCCGTTGCCCAGCCGATAGCGGGCGCCCGGACCGAATTCGTCGTAGTCGATGCTTTGCGGCCGATCGAGGACCGGGTCGAAGGATCATGGTCGCTCACGATGGCGCGGCTTCCTCGCGTGGACGCCGGCCATGAGCAGACCCAGCCCCTCGCGTGTCGCCTCTTCGCGCGGCACAATGCCGATGATCTCGCCCTTGTACATCACCGCGATTCGGTCCGACAAGCGCCATGATCTCGTCCAGTTCAGAGCTGACCAAAAGCACTGCCACGCCTTCGTCGCGCTTGGCCACGATCTGGTTGTGGATGAACTCGATGGAGCCGACATCGATGCCACGCGTCGGTTGCGCAGCGATCAGCAGATTGAGCGGGCGTGAAAACTCGCGCGCCACCACCATCTTTTGCTGGTTGCCGCCGGAGAGACTGCCGCCGTGGGTCTCGACCGACGGCGTACGCACGTCAAAGTCTCGACCAATGCTTCGGCATGGTCCTAATGGCGTGCTGGTTGATGGTCATGCGTTTGGAAAAGGGCGGCAGGTTATACTGGTTGAGGACCAGGTTGTCGGCCACGCTATAGCTGTCGACCATGCCGTAGGCGTGCCGATCTTCGGGCACGTGACTGCTCATGCCCTCCTGGGTGATGCGGCGTGGCGTTGGCGTTGGTCATATCGACGCCGTTGAGATACGACCCGGCCGCCATCGGCGTGACGCAGCCCGGTGACCACCTCGACCAGTTCGGTCTGGCCGTTGCCCTGCACGCCGGCCACCCCGACGATTTCGCCGGCGCGCACATCCAGCGACACGTCGTCGAGCGCGCGTTCGCCCAGATCGTTCTTGGCGCTCAAGCCTTCCACTTCCAGCACCACCTGTGTCGGGCTGGACGGCTTCCTTCTCGACGGTGAGGATCACCTCGCGCCCGACCATCATCGCGGCCAGGCTGCCCTGGGTCGCGTGCTTGGGGTCGGCCTCACCCACTACCTTGCCGCCGCGCAACACCGCGATGCGATCGGCCACCCGCAGCACTTCTTTGAGCTTGTGGGTGATGAAGATGATCGATTTGCCCTGGCCCTTGAGCAGCTCCATGACCTCGAAGAGCCCCTCGATCTCCTGCGGCGTCGAGCACGGCGGTCGGCTCATCCAGGATGAGAATGTCGGCGTTGCGGTAGAGCGTCTTGACGATCTCGACACGCTGGCGCATGCCCACCGGCAGATCTTCGATCAGCGCATAGGGATCGACGTCCAGATTGTAGCGGTGGGAGAGTTCGATGATGCGGTCGGCCACAGTCTGAGTGTCGAGCAAGCCCGCGCTTGACCGTCTCGCTGCCCAGCATGATATTCTCGGCCACGGTCATCACCGGCACCAGTTGAAAGTGCTGGTGCACCATGCCGATGCCCAGCGCGATGGCGTCGTTGGGCGACTGCATGTGCACCGGCTGTCCGTTGACGAGAATCTCGCCCTCGGTCGGCTGATAGAGGCCGTAGATGATGTTCATCAGCGTCGACTTGCCGGCGCCGTTTTCGCCCAGCAGCGCCAGGATTTCTCCGCGATAGAGCGTTAGGTTGACATCTTCGTTGGCGATCACGCCGGGAAAGCGCTTGGTGATGCCGCGCGCTTCAAGACAGGAGTCTGTTGGTTCAAGTTCGCACCCTTCCGTGTCTATCCGTGTACATCTGTGGCTACTCTCAGGGCAGTCGTCTATGCCCAATATGAAGTCCCGTGACCCTACTCCGAACTGCCTTCCGTCTCATATACCTTGCCCTCTGCCGCCGGTGGACGAACGCGACCCACAAAACCGGAGACGGCGATAATGGTCACGAGATAGGGCAACATGCTGATAAACTGGCGCGGTACATTGGTGACGCCGGCCAGCAGCAGTTCGTTCTGCAGCGCCTGGGTATAGCCGAAGAGGGACGATGCTGCCAGCGCGCCGAAGGGCATCCAGTTGCCGAAGATCATGGCCGCCAGCGAGATGAAGCCGCGGCCGGCTGTCATGTTCTCCTGAAATTGACCTACGGCCTCCAGCACCAGAAAACCGCCGGCCAATCCGGCCACCATGCCGCCCAGCGTCGTGTTGACATAGCGAAAGCGGTTGACGTTGATGCCGACCGTATCGGCGGCGCGCGGGTGTTCGCCGCAGGCCCGGGTGCGCAGCCCCCAGCGGGTGTAGAAGAGTCCGACATGGACGACCACCACCAGGAGCAGCGCCAGGTAGGTGATCGGCGGGTTGTTGAAGAGCACTTCGCCGACCACCGGGAATCTCGGACAGAACCGGAATCTTGACGCGTCGTAAATTTGCCCTCGGCGACCGCATCGCGATCGAAGAGGTAGGCCGTGAAACCGGCGGCCAGCATGATGATGACCGTGCCGGAGATGATCTGGTCCATGCGATAGCGGATGGAAAAGGTCGCATGCAGCAGCCCCATGAGGCCGCCGATGAGCAGCGCGGCCGCCACGCCCATGGAGAGGCTGGCCAGTGAGCGGCCAGCCGTTGGTTGCGACTTTGGCCACAAAGGCGGCAAAGGCGCCGGCCAGCATCATGCCCTCGATGCCGATGTTGATGATGCCCGTTCGCTCGCAGAGGATGCCGCTCGAGCGCGCCCAGCACCAGCGGTACTGTGGCGCGCAATGTGAAGTTGAGCGCGCTGACGCCGAAAAAGACGCGCAGCCACTTGTTGTTGCCCAACGCTGTCGTGTTGACCAGGATGGCCACGATCACGAGTGCAATGCCGACGATCGATAGCGACTCTGGCGGATGCTGCTGAGAACGCGTGCTCGTGTCATGGTCACGCCCCCCAGCTGACCGTGGGCGTGGAATCGACCTCGTCAATCGGCTTTGCGGATGCGGTAGAGCTGGCGAATGAGCGTCGGCGCAGCCACAAAGGCCAGCACCAGCGCCTGGATCACGGCGATGATGTCGGCTGCGACACCCGGACTGGAACTGCATCTGCGACGCGCCGCCGTCCAGCGCGCCAAAGAGAAAGGCTGCGACCAACACGCCAATCGGGTTGGTCTGCCCCAACAGCGCGACGGTGATGCCGTCGAAACCGACGCTGCCGCCAAACTCCGGCGCGAATTTGTGGTTGAAGCCCAGCGTCTCGACCGCCTCCGGCCAGCCCGGCCAGCCCACCGGCAATCATCATGGTCAGGATGATCGTCCAGCTGACCCGGACGCCGGCGTAGCGCGCAGCGCCCATAGTTCTGACCCACTGTGCGGATTTCAAAGCCCTTGGTCGTCTTGTAGAGCAGCCACCAGATGACCGCCACCGCGATCAGGGCGACAAAGACGCCGTAGTGGACCCGGTAGGGCGGGCCGAAGAGCCACGGCAATTGGGCCGAATCGAAGATGGTCCGGCGTCTCCGAGATCGCGCCTGCCGTCGGATCCCACAGCGGACCTGGGCGCTGACCTTGGGTGCCGCCGGCATAGACCGTCCACCCGGCAAAGAGCGCGGCCACATAGTTGAGCATGATGGTGACGATCACCTCGTGCGCGCCGGTGGTCACCTTGAGGATGCCCGGGAATCGCGCCCCAGAGCACGCCGCCCAGAATACCGGCCAGCAACGCCAAGCGACACGTGCAGGACCGGGCGGCAATCCCTCGAAGTTGATGCCGACCCAGACCGAGAAGACCGTGCCCATGACAAACTGACCGGACGCGCCGATGTTGAAGAGACCGGCCTTGAACGCCACCGCCACCGACAGCCCGGTGAAGACGAATGGGATGGTCTTGCGGATGGTGCGTGCCCAGGCCTTGCCGTCGCCAAACGCGCCCTTGAAGAGGCCGCGGTAGGCCGTGATCGGATCGTCGCCGAAGATCCACATGATCAACGGCGCCGACAACGAGCGCGGTCACCAGCGCCAGCACGGGGATCAGAAATGGACGCAAGAGACGCGCCGGAGTGGATGAACGTGGTGAGGATGTGGCAGCACTCATGCGAAGGGTTCCCGGTCGGAGATGATTCGTCGGGATCCGAATGGATCTCAGTCGGATCAGGAACGGTCAGAAAGGGTGGAGAAAGTTCGGCAGATGCGGAATGGCCGGTGTCACGCTGATCATACGGCGGGAAGAGAAGTCCGCGCACTATCGTCTAAAGCCGCGACTCCGTAACGTTCCGGATCAACCGCCCGGGTTGTACCCGGTCTCGATCGAGCCGTCTTTCAGACCGGTATCGATCTCTTCAAGGGCGGTCTTGACCTCAGCCGGCACCACGTCTTCGAAGTCGTGGAACGGGGCCAGACCCGCGCCGCCGAAGTAGTTGCCGCCCGGGAAGGCGCCTTCGTCGGCCAGGGTGACCAGTTCGACCACGCCGGGGGTGATGAGCTTCATGGCGCTGGAGACCAGACACGAATGGGCAGCCGGCAGCGTCTCCCACTGGTCGGTGTCCACGCCGATGCAGATAGACGTCTGCACCGCCGTCCGCGGCCGAAGCGACTTCCTGCAGCGCGCCGTTGCCGGTGATGCCGCCGGCGCCGAAGACCACATCAGCACCCTGGTCCAGCGCCTGCTTGGCCGTGGCGGCACCCCACTCGGGATCGGTGAACGCCACATCCAGGCCGCCGGGATGGTAGGTGGAGATGATGTTGATGTCCGGGTTGATGGCCTTGGCGCCGGCGATGTAGCCCTCGTTGAAGGCCACCACCGGCGGCACCAGGTCGGTGCCCAGCACAGCGGCGATGGTGCCGGTCTCGGACAGATTTGCGGCCAGCGCACCGGCCAGATAGCCCGACTGGTCTTCGTGGAAGATCAGGCCGGTCAGGTTGGGCAGTGTCTTCGACCTGGAACTGGTCGACGCCGATGAAGTTGATGTCTGGGTTGTTCTTGGCCGCTTCGCTGGTCGCCTCGCCCAGGGCAAAGCCGACGGTGACGATGACGTCGTAGCCGGCGTCGACGAACTGCTGGATGTTGTCGGCATAGTCCTTGGCGTCCTGGGTCTCGATGTACTTGATAGGCTTCGTCCTTCGATCGAGGCCAAACTGCTCGCCGGCGCGCTTAACGCCTTCCCAGGCCGACTGGTTGAAACTGCGGTCGTTGATGCGACCCACGTCGGTGACCAGACCGATCTTCAGATCGACCGCAGGTGCGGCGGCCTCGTCCACCACTGTCGGCGGCCGGCGCCAGCAGGTGCAACCGGCGCCGCACAGGCCGCAAAGACCAGCCGCGACCAGCGCAATCAACATGCCAAACAAGGGTTCGATTGGTACTGCGCATATGGTTTTGTCTCCTTCGTGAAGGGTGTAACATTGGCTCGTAAGCGTTGGATCGAGAGCGCCGGATAACACGTCCGATCGGCGTAGATATTGCGAGCCCACCGCAGTCACGGGCAACCAAATTCTCGATTGCCCGCTGTTTCTGCCGGATTTGCGTGGAATGTCCATCCCGCCGGTGTGAGTACTGGCGCAATTATACCCAACCTGTTGGCGCAAAGCAAAGCGATGGTCGAGACGAGGCAAGACCCGCACTACTACACGTAGAGCTTATCGGACGGCGTCAACGCCCGTGCTGGTCGGCATCGACGTCGGCGGCACCTTCACCGATTTCGTCGTTTTCAGACGGCAGCGACTGCGCATCCACAAAGTGCCGACCACGCCGGACGACCAGAGCCGGGCCATCGTCGATGGACTGGCGCGAACTGGCAATCGACCGCGCCGACATCGTCCACGGCATGACGGTGGCCACCAACGCGCTGCTGGAACGACGCGGCGCGCGCACCGGGCTGCTGACCACGGCCGGCTTCGGCGACGTGCTGGTCATCGGCCGCCAGAACCGGCCTCACATCTACGCACCTGCACCAGACGCGGCCCGACACCGCTTGGTCGCGGACGCATGGCGTCTGAGGTCCGAAGCGGTCGAGCGCCTCGACGCCGGTGGATCGAACGCCCTGGACGAAGCGCGGTGCTGAGGCCCAGGCTGATCGCACCGCTGGCCGCAGACGACGTCGAGAGCCTGGCCGTCGTCTTGCTCTTCTCCTTCCGCAATCCCGCCCACGAACAGCGCGTCGGCCGCGATTGATGCCGTGCCGTTGCCCGACCTGCCCCTCTCGCTCAGTAGCGAGATCCTGCCCGAGTACCGGGAATACGAGCGCACCTCCACCACGGTGATCAACGCCTACGTGCAGCCGCTGGTGGCCCGCTATCTCCAGCGGCTTGGAGGACGCGCTGACCGGCAGCAATGTGCGCATCATGCAATCCAACGGCGGCATCATCGGGCTGCGCCAGGCGGCAGATCAGGCCGCACGCGTCGTGCTCGAGCGGGCCGGCCGGCGGCGTGGTCGGCGCCTTTACCGTTGGCTGCGACCGCAACCGGCGACCCGGCGCCCCACATCATGACCTTCGACATGGGCGGCACCAGCACCGACGTCGCGCTCTGCCCCGGCGAGATTCCCACCACTGCCGAGAGCACCATCACCGATCTGCCCCTGCGCCTGCCGGTGATCGACATCCACACGGTGGGCGCAGGCGGCGGCAGCATCGCCTATCATCGACGCGGGCGGTGGCTTGCGCGTGGGCCCGCGCAGCGCCGGCGCCGTGCCCGGGCCGGTCTGCTACGGCCGCGGCGGCACCGAACCGACCGTCACCGACGCCAACCTGGTGCTGGGCCGGCTCGATGCCGGCGGCTTTCTGGGCGGCCGCGGTAGCGTCACACTGGATCGGGACGCGGCGCATCGCCGCGCTGCAGGCCGCTGGGCCGCGCGGTTGCAGCTGACGCCCGAAGAGGCCGCGCTGGGCGTGATCCGGGTGGCCAACGCCACCATGGAGCGCGCGCTGCGCCGGGTCTCGGTGGAACGGGGCCACGACCCACGGCGCTTTACGCTGGTGCCCTTCGGCGGCGCCGGCCCGCTGCACGCGTGCTGAACTGGCCGAGCGCGCTGGGCATCCCGTCGATTCTGCTGCCGCCCATGCCCGGCGTGCTCAGCGCCTACGGCATGCTGGTGGCCGACGTGGTCAACGACGCCGCGCAGACGGTGCTCGACTGCCGCTGCGCAGACCTGCGCGACGAGCCGGCGCCTGCTGGCGGCTCTGTTGCGCCGCTGGCCGCACGGGTGCAGGCGGTTCTCGCAGGCCGAGGGCATCACCGCACCCGGCACTCGAAGCCGCGCTGGACATGCGCTATCGCGGCCAGAGCTACGAACTGACCGTGCCTCTCCGTTGCCCGTGACGCGGCGACGTTGGTCGCGGCCGGCGCGGCCTTCCATGCACGTCCACGCCCAGCGCTACGGCTATGCCATGGAGCAAGAGCCGGTGGAGGTTGTGACCCTGCGCGTGCGCGGCGTCGGTCCGGGCGCGCGCCCGGAGCTACCCTGCGGCGCCACTGGCAATCCGCCGATGCCACGCCGGCTCGCATGGTCGACGAAGCCGGTCTGGTTCGACAGCGGACGGTCGCTCACCGTGACCACCGTTCTACGACCGCGAACGGCTGCAGCCGGGCAACCGCTTCGCGGGCCCGGCGCGTGTCCTCCAGTTCGACACGACCACGGTCGTTCCGCCGGGCTGGCACGCCCGGGTCGATGAGTATCGCAACATCTGGCTCGAGTTCGGAGAAGCGAGTGCAGACAACGATGAACCCGGTTACACTGTGAACTCTATCCGCCACCGCTTCGCCGGCGTGGCCGAGGAGATGGGCATCACCCTGCGCCGCACCGGTTACTCGCCCAATATCAAGGAACGGCTCGACTTTTCCTGCGCGCTCTTTGACGGCGCGGGCCGCATGATCGCGCAGGCAGCGCACATCCCGGCCCATCTGGGTGCGATGCCGGCCAGCGTCCGGACCATCCTGGCCAAGTTTCGCGGACTGGGAACCGGGCGACGTGGTCATCGTCAACGACCCCTTTGAAGGCGGCAATCACCTGCCCGACATCACCATGATCGGCCCGGTCTTTCGTCGACGGAAAAGCGACCGGTCAGCCCGATTTTTTCGTGGCCAGCCGCGCCCACCACGCCGACGTCGGCGGCATGACGCCGGGCTCACTGCCGCTCTCGACCGAGATCTACCAGGAGGGCATCATCATTCCGCCGGTCAAGCTCTACCGGGCCGGTGTGCTCAACGAAGATCTGCTGCGGCTGGTGCTGCGCAACGTACGTACGCCGGACGAGCGACGCGGCGACTTGGCCGCCCAGCGCGCAGCCGCAGGCTGTGGGCCAACGGCGCTTCCACGAACTGGTGGCTGTCACACGGCCGCAGCGAAGTTCTGGTCTATGCTCGCCATCTACAGGAGTACAGCGCGCGTCTGACCCGGGCCGCCATCTCAAACTGGCCGGACGGACAATACTCATTTGAGGATGTACTTGAGACAGTCGACGGCGATCGACTGGAGCTGATCCCCATCCGGGTGACTGCGACCATTGCCGGTGACGAGATCACCTTCGATTTCTCCGGCACGGCGCCGGTCATGCACGGTTCGCTCAATGCCGTAATCGCCATCACCCAGTCGGCCTGCTACTATGTGGTCCGTTGTCTGTTGGACGATGACGTGCCCATGAATGAGGGCTGTTTTGAGCCGATCCACATCGTTGCTCCCGAGAATTGCGTCGTCAACGCACAGCCGCCGGCCGCGGTCGCCGGGGGCAATGTGGAGACCTCTCAGCGGATCACCGATGTGGTACTGGGAGCCCTGGCCCAGGCTCTGCCCGGACCGAATTCCCGCGGCTAGCCAGGGCACCATGAACAATGTCACCATTGGCGGGCAGCGTGCAGACGGATCGGCCTATGCCTACTACGAGACCATCGCCGGCGGCATGGGCGCTGCGCCCCAGGGTGACGGGCTGAGCGGTGTCCAGGTCCACATGACCAACACGCTCAATACGCCGGTGGAGGCGCTGGAGCACACGTTTCCGTTCCGGTTGGAGCGGTATGCGCTGCGCAGCGGAAAGCGGCGGTGACGGCCGCCATCGTGGTGGCGATGGCATCGTGCGCGAATATCTGATCCTTGCCCCGGCGACGGTGACCATGTTGAGTGAGCGCCGTGCCGTAGCGCCGTGGGGGTTGCGCGGCGGCGATAACGGCAAGCCCGGTCGTAACCTGGTCAAGAGAGCGAATGGCGCTGAAGAACTCTTGCCGGGCAAGTTTACACGCCGGTTGTTTCCAGGCGATCGTCTGCGGATAGAGACTCCCGGCGGCGGTGGGTGGGGCGCTTAGTTGCCCATTGTCGGGCCTGAAGGAGTCCCGAAAATCACCACATTATGCAAAGTTAACGCCCGGTGATACAATCGGTAGAATCAACACTGGAACCCGTTCGGATGCCGGTGAAGCACGCCAGCTCCCGCTCATGATGGTTTACAAATCAGTTCGGCAATCGTAGAGACTGGACCTGCACCAGCCGGTTGCGGGTGACCGCCAGATCTCTACCCTACGTGGCACCGGATATCATGTTTTAGCTTGTATTAGCGGAGCGATTTGGCGTCGATCTGTCCAGATGGATTCTTATGGGCACATTATTCAAATATTGGACGATGTTCCTCGTCAAAATATGGAGCACATTGTCCAAATATTTGAGTGTCTTCTGTATTAGAGGAGCCGCACATCGTGCCGTCATCTCGTTTTCCGATTGTCACTGCCGTCGTTACCCTGTTTTTGGCGGCGTTGCTGGTTTTTGTCATTCTGCTGACGCTTCGCACTGCACACCCGACTGCTGTTGTCCCCACGCAATCACCGGACTTTTTGACAGCAGACGTTCCGACCACTTCTATCGTCAGTCCGGCTACGGACGCGCCGGATATCGATGCCGTCGTCAGTGCCGCCGATACGACTGCAATTGAGGCCGCAACCATCGCGCTGGGGGGCTTTCGCTTTACGCCGCCGACAGGATTTGCAGTCACCACCGGTGATACTTCCGCTACATTGACCGGACAAGCCACATCCGGCGTCTTGGCCCCCATATTTCTGTTGAGCGGCGGACCAAGCCGGCAATTTGTGGCTCAGCCGGCGGCTTCATTGGACGAGATGTTCGGTCAGTTTGTCGAGTTCTTCGCCGAGCAGGACAATTTTGCGGTCGGCGAGCCGGTCTCGCTCTTCATCGACGACGCACCGGCACGCATGGTCGATCTGCTTGGCCAGGAGAGCGATGAACCGTTTGCCGGGCGTATTGTGATGGCGCAGTCGGAGCCGGATCGTCTATTCGTCATGACCGGCGTGGCACCGGCCGCGGAGTGGGAAGCCGGCGCTGCACTCTACTTCGCCCGTGTGCTTGACTCTGTGGTTCTGTTGGGCAATGGCCTGAGCACAGGCGGCGCTGTGCTTGCTGCCGGGCAGATGCCGACTCCGACTCCGACACCCACGTCATTGCCGACCGCATCACCAACGGCAACTGAGCCGCCCACGTCGACGCCAATTCCGTTGACGCAGCCGCTGCCCACACCCAACCCGAACGCCACCGTTGAGGAATTGCCGGCATCCTATGCCAATGCCAACTACGTGCGCGAATTGGCGGTCACTGACAGCGCGGTCTGGGCGGCCACCGAAGGCGGTGTCGTAGCCTGGAATCACAGCGGTGGCCTGGTCGCCTTTAATGCACAAAAAGGGTTGGCGCTCAATAGTTTTGTCAGTGCTTCTTACTGCCCGTTGCCCGGGCTCGGTATCGTCTTTGGCGCCGACGGCGGTCTGCAGATTTTTGACGCGCGGAACGGCTCCTGGAATATGTTGACCAGTGCGAACAGCGCCATGAGCTTTGACGATGTCTCTTCCGTGCGCTGTAGTGAAGAGGAAGGATTTCTTACTGTCGGCTACCGCCAACACGGCATCGATTTTTACGACACCTCGACCAATTCGTGGACGCATGTGGATCGAAACGACGGTCTTGCCGCCGACTCTGTGGATCACGTGGCCGTCGTCGGTGACCGCGAAGAGATCTGGACGGCATCAGGCTTTGGTCTATCTGCCCTCATCGACGGTCGCTCACGGCGCTATACAACCGGCAACAGTCCCTTGACGTCCAATCAGATCAATGCGCTGGCCGTCGGTCCTGACGATTCGGTCTGGATCGTTGCACCGGATGCGCTATATCGGGTTGAGGGCCAACAATGGAGCATCTACAGCGCGGACGGGGCCGGGACGGACGCTTTTCCGGCCGCGGCCTTAACTGCGGTGGCGTTCGAGTCCGATCAGGTTGCGTGGATTGGGACAGCAGACAGCGAGGTCTGTCGCTTCGATATCGAGGCCGAGCGATGCACCAACCTCTGGCAGAGCGAGGAGAATATGGCCGGCGGCGCGATCACGTCAATGTCGGTCGATAATGGCGCCGTCTACTATGCGACTGACGGCGACGGCATCAGCCGCTACGACGATGGCGGCTGGCGACATCGTATCGTGCCGGGCGAGTTCTTGGCCGGCAACCGTGTACGCAGCATGGTGCAGGATGCCAACGGATTCGTCTGGGTGGCGAGCGCTTTCGGCGTGCAACAGCTCAATGCGGAGAACCCGACCATCGCGAGGTCGGTGCCCTACGGTGCGGATGAGACGCGGCTGGACAATGTACAGGTCCTGGCCCCGGATCGGGTGGGGGGCATGTGGCTCGGTGGTGTGGGCGCGTCCTATTTCGACGGCGAAGGCTGGTCTTCTTTCACCGTCGCTGACGGGCTGGCAGGCAGCATCGTTCAGGCCATAGCCATCGATCTGCAGCGTCGTGTCTGGATTGGCACCAAGACCGGATTGAGCGTCTGGAACGGTGATACGTTCTTCAACCTCACCCGCGAAAATGGCTTGCCCAACGACAATATTTCGAGCCTGTTGGCTGCAGGCGACTCCATGTGGATCGGCAGCAACGAGGGTGGTCTCTTTCAATTTCAGAGCAATCAGGTCCACGTCTTCAATCGCGCGAACGCTGGCCTGCCCAGCGACACGATCACTGCACTTGCCCGCGGTGCCGACGGCACGCTGCTGGTCGGCACCGATCGCGGGGCCGCACGCTTTCGCGACGGCGTCGTCGAGCGATTTGAGACAGTTCCTTCGGTTGAAATTCGTTCGATTGCGTCACTGGCCACCGACAGCGGTGAGCGCATTTGGATCGCGACGGCCGGTGACGGACTCTATACCTACGACGGCTTGGAGTGGACGCACCTGGGCGTAAACGCCGGTCTCCCGTCGCTTACCATCACCAGTCTGCTGATTGATGCCTACAACACGCTTTGGGTCGGGGGCGAAAACGGCGGCATTTCGCGTTTTGAGATCCCCCGTTGAGCACTGTTGCGGTCACCGTTCGGAGGTGCGTCGCCACTGATTGCTCTTCCACAATGCTCTTCTATGGTACTATGGCTCTATGACTAATTCTGCCCGTTACATCCGCCAGACCATCTTCCCACCGCTGGGCGACGCCGGCCAGCAACGTCTGCAGGAGGCGACAGTCGTCGTTGTGGGTTGCGGCGCAACCGGCACTGCGTTGAGCAACTTGTTGGCGCGCGCCGGCGTGGGTTGTCTGCGCATCATCGATCGGGACTTTATCGAACTCAACAACCTGCAACGACAGTCGCTCTTTGACGAAGAGGACATCGCACACAATTTGCCCAAGGCCGAAGCGGCTGCGCGTAAGCTACGTGTCGTCAATAGCGAAATTGAGATTCAAGCCGTCGTTGCAGATGTAAACGCCGGCAATGTGCTGAGCCTGTTGCGCGACGCGACGGTGGTGATGGACGGCACTGACAACTTTTCGACACGCTACTTGCTCAACGACACCTGCGTCCGTCTGGGGTTGCCGTGGGTCTACACCGGCGTGATCGCATCCTACGGTATGACCGCGACTCTGATTCCCGACGGCGCGGTGGAAAAATTGCCCGGCGACCGGGGGATGACCGGCTGTCTGCGTTGTATGTTGGGAGAAATGCCGGCGCCTGGCACGACGCCTACCTGTGACACAGCAGGCGTCATTGGTCCGGCAGTGGCATTGATCACCGCTGTGTCGGCAGCGGAGGCGGTAAAGCTCATGGTGGGAACCGGTCAACTCAACAACGGCCTGATCCATTTGGACCTGTGGAGCCACGAATATGAGGCATTCGGTGGCGCCATGCGCAGACCGGACTGTCCGGTCTGTGGCCTGCATCAATATGACTTTCTCGACGCGGAGCTGGGAACGGCCAGCACCACACTCTGTGGGCGCAATGCAGTACAGGTCGTTGTCAAGAGCAATCACGCCATTGATTTGGCACGCGTGGAAGTTCTGTTGGCGCCGGTGGCGCGTACAGTTGCCCGTAACGCCTATTTGCTCAAGGCCGAAATTGATGGTTACGAGTTCACAGTCTTCCCCGACAACCGGGCCATTATCAAGGGGACCGAAGACGAGACCATGGCCAGGACCCTGTACGCAAAGTACATTGGCGCCTAATCGATCATGGGTGTTAGCCGAGATGGTGGTGCCGTGGCAACGACAGGATCGATTCTTCTGCGTGCGTTCGACGAGGAAGCCGAACCATCCGCTGTGCTGGAGGCATTGGTCGCCCTTTGGAACGAAGCATTTGCAGATCGACGGAATTTCACACCGCTGACCGTCGAACGCTTTCGGCGTCGAATCGTGGAGTGCCGGGTCTTTGATCCGAGCGGTCTCGTCTTTGCCTGGCATCGATCCGAAGATGGATTGCGGCTTGTCGGGTTTGCCCACGCCTTCAAACCGACCCCGCGTGACGGACCTTACCGCATTTGGGAGCCGCGCCACCACCTCGCAATGCTGTATGTGACTCCGGAACTGCGCAGACGGGGCATCGGCAGTCGGTTGCTTAAACTGGCAGAGAACTGGCTCTACTACTGTCCTGTACATGTGGCCGATCATCTGATGCCCTGTTACGGCGCGATCGAGGGCCTCCGTCCGCCATTCTTCGGCAGTAGCGAACGCATGGGCATCTCAGCCACCGATAGCGAGACGATTCGCTTTTTTGCGCGCCGCGGATATGGTTCTACAGATGTGGGCGATGTCTCCATGCGCCTGGCTGTGGGCGACGTGCCACTTCCCACGCCACAGCGCGATCGATCTTGATGCGCTCAATCTGCATCTGCGACAGTTCAACGAGCAGCAACCTTTTAGCGGACGCGAGCCGCAGGGGCGCGAGATCTACTCTGTCTGGGGTGACAATGAGGGCGACCCTTACGCCGGCATGGCGCTGGTCGACGCCAGTTCCATGTTGCGCGCACACATTAGTTGGTATCCTATGCCTGCAAGCGATACAATTGCCCTAGGCAACTTTTGGGTTGCGCCCGAACTGCGCCGGATAGGACTTGGTTCCTACCTCTTGGACCACGGCCTGCTTCAAATGGCATCGACGGCGCCTGTCGCGATTGAATTGCACACCCACTTGTTGCACTACCAGGACGCCGTTCGCCTCTACGAATCGCGCGGGTTTATAGTCGATATGGCCTGGGTGAATCTGGTTAAGATGTGAGCCGTTCGCGGCGTGCGGCTCGGGCGGTCGCAGCATTGATCACTGGACGTCTGACCACCGCTGGCATACATCGAGCAAACCTTTCATCAGTAAACGGAAGTGACTATGGCAGACGAACTACGTTCCGAAGAGAATGAGGTCGCGGAGCTTGACGCCGTTGAGACGGCCGAGATTGACGCAATTGTCGGCGGCTATCATGGCGAACCGTTTGGTGTTCTCGGTCCCCAAGTCGCCGAGCGAGACGGAAAGCAGTGCTTAGTGATCCGCGTCTTTCGGCCGTCTGACAAACGCGTTGTTGTACTAGAGAAAAAGAGCGGCAAACGCTTCGAAATGCAGCGGATTCATCCGGCCGGTCTGTTCGAAGCGGTCTTTCCCCGGCGCAAGAATCCGTTTGCCTATGGTCTCGAATTGGAGGATATGACAGGTCGCCAATATGAGCTTGAGGATCCGTATCGTTTCTCCTTCCGTATATCCGACTTTGACATCTATCTATTCGCCGAGGGAAATCTGCGCCAGAGCTATGAAATTTTGGGTGCTCATCTCTGTACGGTGGACGGCGTGGACGGTGTCGGATTTGCCGTTTGGGCGCCCAATGCTGAGCGTGTGAGTGTGATTGGAGCCTTCAATAGATGGGACAACCGGATCAACCCCATGCAACGCCGCTCAGAATCGGGCATCTGGGAGTTGTTCATTCCAGGTCTGGTGAGCGGTGCGCATTATAAGTTTGCTGTGAAGTCCAAGCAGTTGGGCTATGAAGTAGACAAGTCCGACCCGTATGCATTTTATGCAGAAATGCGCCCTAGCACGGATTCACGGGTCTGGGATCTGGGTGCGTATGATTGGAGCGACGGCGACTGGATCTCCTCTCGCTCCAGTCGTCAGGCGCTGGATCAACCTTTAAATATCTATGAGGTACATTTGGGTAGTTGGAAACGCACCTCTGTGGGCAACGTCTTCCTCAACTACCGGGACCTTGCCCATCAGATGGTCGATTACGCCAAGCAGATGCACTATACGCACATCGAGTTGCTGCCCATCACCGAACATCCATTTGACGGTTCGTGGGGCTATCAGACGACGGGATATTTCGCCCCGACCAGCCGATTTGGTACACCTGACGATTTCAAGTATTTTGTGGACCATTGTCATCGAAACGGAATTGGCGTGATCCTGGATTGGGTGCCCGCCCATTTCCCCAAGGACAGCCACGGTCTTGCCTTTTTTGACGGCAGCCACCTTTACGAACACGCCGATCCGCGCCAGGGCGAGCATCGAGACTGGGGCACGAAGATCTTTAACTTCGGTCGCAACGAGGTGCGTAACTTCCTGTTGAGCAGCGCCATTTTCTGGATCAAGGAGTACCACCTGGACGGATTGCGGGTCGACGCAGTAGCGTCCATGCTCTATCTCGACTACAGCCGGGAGAGTGATGAATGGGTACCCAACCAGTATGGCGGTCGCGAAAATCTGGAGGCGATTGACTTCATTCGACAGTTCAATGAACACCTCCACAGTGAATTCCCCGGCGTTTTGACCATTGCGGAAGAGAGCACAGCCTGGCCCATGGTCACCAAGCCGATCTACACAGGCGGTCTCGGCTTCGATCTCAAATGGAATATGGGTTGGATGCACGATACGTTGAGCTATATGCAGAAGGATTCGATCCATCGTCGCTATCATCAGAACGAGATTACATTTAGTCTCATCTATGCCTTTAGCGAAAACTATGTACTGCCCTATAGTCACGATGAGGTTGTACATCTAAAGCGCTCGATGCTCGACAAGATGCCGGGCGATTTGTGGCAGAAATTGGCGAATCTGCGCACGTTGTACACATTTATGACCGGCCATCCGGGTAAGAAGCTGCTCTTTATGGGCGGCGAATTCGGGCAGTGGGCGGAATGGAACGAGGCTAAGAGTCTTGACTGGCATCTACTCGATTTTCCAGAGCACAGACAACTACAGCAGTATGTGGCCGACCTCAACAGACTCTATCTCACCGAGCCCGCGTTACATCAGGTAGACGGTGATTGGGCGGGGTTTCGTTGGATCGATATCAGCGATGCAGAGCAGTCGATTGTGAGCTTTGTGCGCTATGCCAAGGACAAAGAAGATTGTATCGTGGTGGTCTGTAACCTGACGCCGGTTCCACGACTCGATTACCGGGTCGGCCTGCCGTACGCAGGAAATTATCTCGAGATTATCAATAGTGACTGGCCTCAATATGGTGGCGGTGGCGTGAACAACCAGGGTCATATTTTTGCCCAGGCGCAGCCTTGGCAGAGTTGCAGCCATTCTGCTCCCCTGAATCTTCCTCCGTTGGGCACGACCATGCTAAAACTGATGCACTAGTTCATTTCGGCATGAATACCACGACAGAAATTCGGCCATGCTACCTCTGGTAGGAACCGTATAAGTATTTCTGCCGGGATTCACTAGCTCGTCGTCTGCCGCAGGGCATGCACGATCAAGAAATAGAGACCGGGAGTGATAGATGATGATACCTGCAAACACACAGTCCCAAGCGTCCGTCTTAGTGGTCGAAGACAACGTCGATCTGAATGCCGCTGTCTGCGAAATATTGGAATCATACGGCTATCGAACATCGTCCGCTACGGATGGGTTCGCCGCACTGGAGGAATTGGAGAAGCAGATTCCGGACGTGATCCTGTGTGACATCATGATGCCCGGGATGGACGGCTATACGTTGTTGCAGCATACGCGTGCCGATCAGGCGCTGCGCACGCTCCCGTTCATCTTCCTGACTGCACTCACGTCGACCGAGGACCAGAAACGCGCCAAAGGTATCGGCATTGAAGATTACCTGACCAAGCCTATTGATGAGAGCCACCTAATCACGGCGATTCAGAATGCGTTGCGGCGTCGCATGCTCATGGAGGAGGAAACCCAGCGACAGATGGATTCGCTCCGCAGCGAGATCGTCGGACTCCTCCAGCACGAATTCCGCACACCTCTCACCTTTATCCTCGGCTATGCTGAATACATTCAGGAGACCTCCGAAGACAATATCAATATCGATGATCTACGCACGTCGGCCGGCGCCATTCTCAAGGGTGGACATCGTCTGCAGAAGATGATCGAGACCTTTCTGCTGTTGGCCGACCTGCAACGTCGCGAACTCAGCTCGGACAATGCACATGTGCGTAACGGTGTCAGCCTTTGGCGTGAAGTGAGCGAACACTTTCGACGCAAACTCAAAGAGACCGGCTTGGAGGTCGTACACTCGACGGAGAATCAATTTGCGACGGTTGTCTGTGATTCGGAGCTCCTGGCCGAAGCGCTCAGGCGTCTCATGGACAACGCGATTCGCTATCGCCGCTCCGAATCGCGTCAGATCTGGGTATCAATCACCGATGAACAGCCCTACATCGGTTTCTGTATCCGCGACGAGTCACAGGGGATACCGGCGACGACCTTGGCCAAAATATCGCGTCCGTTCGAACAGGCGGATCGCGACAATCGCAGTGAACCTGGAGCGGGTCTCAGTCTCACACTCGTCCAACACATCGCCCGACTTCACGGCGGAATCCTGACGGTTTCCAGCGAGGCCGACGTGGGCACAGTCGCCACATTGTGGATTCCCTCGGCCACGGAAACCATCGATCCGAGTTAACCATGTCTGCTCTTCTCCTGCGCTGTGCCGCCGTGCCTGCCGAGTTCGCCCCACACGCTGCCATCGCATCAACACCCGGCTTCGTGCTCGTCGATGTCACGATCAGAGACGGCCGCATCGAGCGCGTAACCCCCACGCCGGTCCCGAGTAGGGCGCAACATGATGCGGGCGGTTTGAACCCGGCGTCAGGGGAATACGAGCACAAATTTGATTGCTGTGGACGTGTGGTTCTGCCGGGCTTCATCGATGTCCACATCCACGGCGCCGACGGTTTCGACACCATGGACGCGTCGTCGGCTGCGTTAACCCGCATCGCCAAATTTGTGGCGCAACACGGAGTCACCGGCTTTTACGCCACGACGATGACCGCCGCACACACGGAGACGCTCGCGGCAACCCAGGCCGCGGGGGATTTCGTGCGCAACTACGACGACACCGCCGGCGCACGTCTGCTGGGCGTTCATCTGGAAGGACCGTACATCAGCCCCAAATTTCCCGGTGCACAGAAAGCATCTGACATTCGTCTGCCCGCTTCTGAAGAATTCCGGGAATTGATCGCGTCCGGTCCCGTACGCCTGATTACGTTGGCTCCCGAACAACCCGGTGCCGATGTGATCATCGGCGAGGCATGTCGCCGCGGGATTGTCCCCGTGATCGGCCATAGCAACGCTTCCTACGAAGAATGTCTGGCTGCCGTCGATCGAGGTGCGACTCAGGCAACACATACGTTCAATGCCATGAGCGGTCTTCACCATCGACGACCCGGTGTCGTGGGCGCCGTTCTCAGTAGCCCGTTGATCTATGCGCAGCTGATTGCCGACAACATCCACGTTCACCCGGCCGCAATGAACATTCTGGCGCGCTGCAAGGGTTCTGGACGAACAATTCTCATCACGGATGCCATGCGTGCGACCGGGTTGCCGGACGGCGAATACGACCTCGGTGGGCAACCGGTGACAGTTGCAGACGGCCAATGTCGATTGGTCGATGGAACTCTGGCCGGCAGCGTGTTGACCATGGAAAAGGCGCTGGTCAATCTGTTGGGGGCCTCGGGATGGTCGTTGGGCGACGCCTGGCCGGCCACAAGCCGGACAGCAGCCGAATCTCTGGGTATCGCCCATGAATACGGCGCAATCCGTCCGGGCTATCGGGCAGATTTGACGATTCTCAACGACGATCTGGCCGTCGACGCGACAATCGTTGCCGGACAATTCGTCTATTCGACAGATTCGCTCGACACCGAGGTCATGTAGGTGCGCCGTCGTTAGGTGTGTCGAACGTCGATTGTGCGACCGGTAATTTGGTCACGATTACGCTGCGGGCGCCGGCAGCCAGCAGCGCGTTTCTGACGTCTCCCATAATGTCAGGCGTGACGCTTGCGATGATGTTGCCGCCCCGACCGGCGCCGCTCAACTTGGCACCAGTAGCGCCGGCGGCGATCGCTTGTTCCACGAGTCGCTCCAATCCATCTGAACTGACCTGCAACGCGCGCAAGAGCACCTGGTTCTCGGTGAGCAAGGCGCCCAACTTCTCAGATCCCCCACGCTCAAGCACGATGCGCATGCGCTGCACCACGGCGGCAATGGCATCAAATAGCCATTCAACTCGCGCCCGGTCTCTTTGCCATTCTTGTCGGACTGCACCGACTACCTCTTTGGTCGACGCCGAAATGCCGCTGTCCGCAATCAGCAGAGTCAGTGGGGCGCCGACGGAGAATTGTGATGGCGATTCTCCTTTGACGAACCAGATAGGGGTGCCGTAGGCGATGACCGTGTTGTCGATACCGCTTGGGGTCCCGTGGTAGATACGTTCGCTTTCAAAGACCAGCCGGCTCACCAGTTGTGGGGACGCATCACCGCCCGCCCGCTTGATCACGGCCCGGACGACAGCCGCGCCGATGGCCGCGCCACTGCCCAGCCCGCCGGCGATGGGAATCGTGCTGTGGATATGAATCCGCCAATCCGGCACCTGAGAAAGACCGGCCGCGTCCAGCGCCAGCCGAACGATGAGGGCCAATGGATTGTCGTCGGGCAGATCGGCCAAGCGGGCATCGAGACTGATTTGCGGCGCGACAATGTGGCATCCACTCTCGTCCGCGCCCGCAACGATCGTGACCACTGCCTTGCGATCCCAGACCGGAATTGCGATTGCCGGACGGCCATAGACGACCGCATGTTCACCGGCGAGAATGATCTTGCCGGGCGCGGATGTAGTTGTCATCGGCCTGCGTCCAGGGCGGCGAAGATGCGGTCGGGTGCATCTGTCATGATCGTGTCAACGCCGAACGCAGCCATGTGTTCAGCGTCGGCAACCCGATTGACGGTCCAGGTATTCACCTTGACATCGACTGTTTTGGCCCACTCCATATACCCCTGGTCCACCCCTTTGAAATGGGGATGGAAGGCCGCCGGTCTGACCAAGTCGGATGACCATGCTCTGCGCAAGAATATGGGCAGAGTAGGCATGTGCAGAACACCGATTTGCACGTTCGGGTCCAGCGCGCGCATCTTGAGCAGCGCCATGGGGTTGAAGCTGGAGACAAGTATCTGGTCCGCACGGTTGCGCCGTTGCAGTAGCCTGACCAGTGGTTCGGCTTGATCGCCACCGTCGTGATCGTTGGTCTTGATCTCCACGTTGACAATGCAGCGGTCACCCACCAGATCGAAGACCTCGTCGAGGGTTGGAATGCGTGTTCCGGTGAAGCTGGGGAGAAAGTAGGCGCCGGCATCCAGCGTGCGGATCTCTGCCAACGTTTTCTCCGCTACCAGGCCTGAGCCGTCGGTGGTGGCGTCCACTGCGAAATCATGAATGACGACGAGTGCGCCATCGGACGTACAGTGAACGTCCAGTTCGATGCCGTCCACGGCCATGTCGAGCGCGGCTTGGAAAGCGGGTAGTGTGTTCTCCGGCGCGATCTCGCGTGCGCCGCGGTGTGCGAAGACCAGCGGTCGTTTCATGGTGTCCTACACGGATTGGGATGAATCGCTCGTGTGGATGAGAAAGTCTGTGTCGTGTGGGTGGGGTTCGGCACGGGCAATGACCATCAATCGTTTGCCGTCGATCAAGCCAATACGTTTGCCGGCCGCCCAGGCGCGGGCGTCATTGCTGATGCGGCCTGTGGTCACCAAGTAGCCCTGCACGGCCTTCTGGTGCGCCATGGTACCGTACAGATCGCGCACAGTGGCCGCTCCTACCGTACCGCTGTATCGTTTGCACTGCACCACTGCAAGATCGCCGGCTTGGTCGATCACGAGAATGTCGACACCTCCATCTTTGGTGTCTGGTCTATTTTCCACGTGGTACCCCTGGCGTGCAAAGATGCGTTCCGCAACATACGACTCAAATTCGGAGGGAGAAAGCGCCTTAAGTTGCTTCAACGTCAATGCGCGATAGCCTGAACGATTGAATCTGTCCAATAAGCGGGTGCGCCAGTGGGGCAATAGCCGCCGCCATCCGACAACCAGTGTGACGCCCGAGACGACGAGTGCGGCCAAGGCCATCTGGCTCTTCTGCTCCTGCAGATTCCACGCCGTGATCAATAGTTGCCCACCCAGCCAACCATAGAACAGAAGCCAAAGGATCGTGCCTGCCAACAGCATCGCTGTTCGCAGGTTGATCCGGGTCGGGGGACGCCACGATGGCGGATCGAAGGCAAAAATTCTGTGGCTGGGCTGCGCCATCCTGGTCAACGTCCGAAGAGCCGGCCGAAGAACCCCTTCTTGGCCGGTTGCGGTAGCGGTGGTGGACTATAGACCGGCTCCGGCTCCGGTTCATCATCGGGCAAGATGCCGAGTTCGCGCTTGAGGTCGTCTGTCATTGCGTCGGGCGTCCAGCGTGGTTCCCACACCAGGTCGATGTTGACCGTGGATGCCCCGTCCTCCAGCAGTACTCTTTCCACATCGCCGAGAATCTGCGGACCCATGGGACAGTGTTCCGTTGTCAACGTCATGGTTACGTCCACGATGTTGTCGGCTCTGACGTCTACAGCGTAGACCAAACCCAGATCGACGATGCTCTGAAAAATCTCCGGGTCGATGACTGCCCGCAAGGAGTCAAAACAGCTTTCGGCAGTGAGTGATTCAGACATGGACCGATCTCCTTTTTGCAGTCATAGATCCCGGTGGACCCGGTACAGATGGGCGCAGATAGCGCGCCGAATATCGCTGATTCATACCTCGAGATGTACACCCTTTTGCAATAGTTCGATCATGGTACCGTGAGTCGCTTTGGGATGTATAAATGCTACCAAGCCGTGGGGTCCCTGACGTGACTGCTCGTCGATGAGCCGGACGCCCTGATCCTTGAGCCGTGCCAGCGCGGCTTGGAGATCGTTGACTTCGTAACAGACATGGTGAGTGCCTTCGCCACGGTTGCGCAGATATTTGGCCGTCCCGCTCTCTTCGTCCAGGGGCGAGATCAACTCTATGGTGCTGTTCTGTGCGTCCAGGAAGGCAGCCTCGACCAGTTGCTCCTGAATGGTGATGCGTTCCAGCAGCCGGAAACCCAACTGATCGCAGTAGGTGTTGAGAGCTTCATCCAGATTGTTGACGACGATGCCGATATGGTCGATGCGAGTGAACATAGGATCTTCTCGAAAATGGTGTGGATCGATGGAGTGGTGAAAGGGAAGTCGACGACGCGACGATGCACCGTCATCGTGGCCCGGCTACATTTCGCTACGGCCGGCCAAAGCGCGACTCAGGGTGACCTCGTCGGCATACTCCAGATCACCGCCGACGGGCAGCCCGCGCGCCAGACGGGTCACGCGGATGCCGAGTGGTTTGGTCAGACGCGAGATGTACATCGCCGTAGCCTCGCCTTCCAGATTGGGATTGGTCGCCAGCAGCAGTTCGGTCACCGGCGTCCGGGGCACATCGCTTGTCGGATCGCCCGGCAAATCCTGTTGGTTGTACTGGATGCGCTGGAGGAGTTCGGCAATTTTCAGGTCATCCGGACCTACACCTTCCACGGGCGAAATCGAACCGTGCAATACATGATAGACACCGCCAAAGTCACCCGTACGTTCGATGGCCTGCACATCCAGTGGCTCTTCCACCACACAGATCAGCCCGTGATCGCGTTGGTGATCGATGCAGATGGGACAAGGGTCGCGATCGGCAATGTTGTGGCAGACCGCGCAGAAGACCGTGTTGGCCTTGAGTTCTTCCAGGGCATGGGCCAGCTTGAGCGCAACGGACTCGTCGCTGCGCAGCAAAAAATAGACCAGGCGGCTGGCCGTTTTGGGGCCGATGCCCGGCAGTTGGGTGAAGGCCTCGATTAGGTTTTGAACGGGTTCCGCTATAGGTTGCATGCGGTTAGAAACCAAGCCCTGGCGGCAATCCCAGTCCGCCGGTTAGGCCACCCATGCGCTCTTCTGCCAGGGCATCGGCTTTGTCCAGTGCTTCGGTGACCGCGGCTAGAACCAGATCTTCGAGCATCTCGATATCCTCCGGGTCAACCGCCTCCGGCTTGATCTTGATGGAGCGGATCTCCTTGCCGCCGGTGATGATGACTGTCACCATGCCGCCTCCGGCCGTGACCTCGAGTTCTTCCTGCGCCAGTTCAGCCTGGGTGCGTTCCATCTCGTCCTGCAGTTTGGTCATCTGCGACATTAAATTGCCCATGCCGCCGCCGCCACCCATTCCGCCAAATCCACCCATCCCGCTGCTGGGGCGTTTGCTCTTCTTCTTCTTCGCCATGCCGGCTCCTTCCTGGGTTTGCTATTGTCCATGGGGCTACCACCCATCTACTCGTCGTGTACTTGAGCACGCAGGGTGTCCACAGCATATTCGATTAACGGATCGGGTCCGTCTTCTTCCTCAACGCTTGTTTTGACGCCGATGGGATTGCTAACTCGTGCGCTGTCGCCCATCTGGCAATCGAGGGCGACGTTGCGGCCCAGGAATTGGACGAGGACGGCAGACACTTTGGCCAGTGTTTCCGGCTTGGCGATCAGATCGCGGGTGAACTGGTTGTTGCCGAAGGCAAAGGCGACTGACGATTCGGAGACCGCGATGTCGCGTACTGAGTTGAGAGCGGCTTGCTCGCGCAATCCACACTGCCGGCGCACCTGCGCGACAAACTGTTTCCAATCCGTACGTAGCTTGTTCACCGCTTCGAGATCGAGCGGCGCATCCGGCACCTCCGCCGGCGTATCGTCTTGGCTGGTCGTTTCCTGGTCGGGCGCCGGTGACGTGGTCATGACCGCCGGCCGCGTTTTCGGTGTCGACGCTGGTGCGCGCCGGCGCGCACCGACCTCAGCGGGAGCCTCAGATGGTGGCTGCTCCGTGACCGGTGCGTGCACAGGTCCCTGAATCGTTTCGATCAACGCCAATTCGAGCGGCAACTGGGGCTGATGGCCCCCTTTGAGTTCGGGGACGGCAGCGCTGAAGCGTTTGACGGCGTGCAGCGTGCGTGCGGCGTCGAGTGTCTGTGCCTGCGTCTGCATTTGGCGTACCATGTCACCGGCGAGATCGGTCAGCAACCCGGCGTCGCCGGTCATTTGAAGCACCATGAGACCGCGCAGTTGATCCACGATTTGCTGGCAGAACTCGGTTAGGCTTGCGCCTTCGATGACCAGCTCTTGAATGAGGGTGAGCCCGGCCGCAACATCGCCGTTGATGATGACATCGACCAATGCCGACACAGCTTCCGAGCGAACCGCGCCGATGACCTGCTGCACCTGCACCAATGTCACCGTGTCGGCGCCGGCACTCAACATTTGATCGAGAAGACTGATGGCGTCGCGCATACAGCCCTGGGAACTGCGGGCAATCGCCCTCAGTGCTTCCTCTTCCGCGCTGAAGCCCTCTTGTGCGGTAATGTGGCGCAGATGGTCCGTAATCTCGGGCAAAGGAATGCGCCGAAAATCAAAGCGCTGACAGCGGCTCAGCACAGTCGCCGGAATCTTGTGGGGTTCGGTCGTCGCCAGGACGAAACGTGCATGTGGCGGCGGTTCTTCCAGCGTCTTGAGCAGTGCGTTGAATGCACTCGTGCTGAGCATGTGCACTTCATCGATGATGTAGATCTTGAAGCGCCCTTCGCTGGGTCGAAAACCCAGCTTATCCCGGAGTTCGCGCACGTCGTCGACGCTGTTGTTGCTCGCGGCGTCGATTTCGATCAGATCGATCATGCGGCCTTCGTTGACGGCGACGCACGTTGGGCACTGATTGCAGGGGCGTTCAGCCTCGGGCGCGCTACAGTTGAGGGCTTTGGCCAGAATTCGCGCCGTGCTCGTCTTACCCGTGCCTCGCGGTCCGGAGAAGAGATATGCATGGGCGATGCGACCGTCGCGCAACGCGTTACGAAGCGTATCGGTCACATGCTCTTGCCCGACCACCTGGTCGAACGCTTGACTGCGCCATTTGCGATAGAGTGCCTGGGCCATTTGGGTGTCTGTGCAGAGAGAAATTCGATGTCAGACTCGAGCTGAAACACGATGCCTAGTGTATCATCTTCAGCACCTGCTGGCAAACAATCGACCATTTGTGCTACTCGGCGAACCGGCGCAAGATCGATGGAATACGGGCAAGGATGTTGTGCTGGAAAGCGGCAAATTCACTTGCGCGGCGAACAGGCATCTGATACACTTGAGTTTCGGCTACTGGCCGAGGTTCGTGTCAACGTGGACAGGCCCTTGTAGATGAGTCGGCGGCCTGTTGCTCGTCACGGCAACAGGCCGCTCTTTTCGTTTGAGGATTCGAATGGATAAACGTGTTCACCAGTGCCCTGCGCTGACCGAACAGCATATCGAGTTCTTGGGACGCGTCGAAGCCGGGTTGTCGATCACGGCGGATATCTGTCGTGCGGACGTGCTGCTCTGCACGTTGTTAGAGAAGGGCAAGGCGTTGGTGGCGCATCATATGATGCCCAGATCAACCACCTCGCTCTATCGGGCCAATGCAACCGGTCGCGTCTTCACCGTCGATGATCAGCCGCTACTCTTTCGCACGCTCAACAGCGGGAGCAGCGGTCGAGGCCAAAAGGAAGTTCTCAGCAGCGGCGCGCCGATCATCCAGGACTGTTTTCCCGTTGTCGACGAGGAACGGCATGTGATCGCGGCACTGATCTTTGAAACCAATATGGTGGCCTACGAACGCCATCGCCGGCGCAACCGCGACTTCCGGCAGGCGACACAGTGGCTCCAGGAGATGTGTCTGCGCGGCGAACTGGCTGCTACCGCCACGCTCAGCCGTTTCGGCATCTATGACGGCGTCTATTTGGTTGATGCCGACCGCCGGATCGTCTATATGAACGGCATTGTGGCCAATATGTACCGCTCGATCGGGATTTTATCGGACATCCGCGATCAGAGTGTGGCGACCCTTGAACCGCTCGACGCCGAGATGGTTGAGCGCGCATTCCAGTCCCGGGAGCCTGCCGAACGACGCCATGAGTCGGAAGATGGTCGGATCTGGATTCGTAAGGTCATTCCTTTGCATATGGCTGCTGTGACGTGGCAAAATTACTGGCAGAATTGGTCTTGGCACGGTGCGTTCACTCGAAACGGGCATCATGGACAAGATGCCGATGCCGTTATGGTCATCGTGCACAATGCCACCGAGGCAGTGCAGAAGCAGCGGGAATTGAATGTAAAGTCGGCGATCATCCAGGAAGTGCATCACCGAGTCAAGAACAATCTGCAGACGATTGCCGCGATCCTGCGCATCCAGGCACGTCGCTGCGAGACCGACGAGGCGCAACAACAACTGACTGATGCCGTCAATCGCATTCTAAGCATGTCCGTCATCCATGAATTTCTGAGCCAGGACGAGCACCGCCCGATCAATGTTCGAGATGTCTGTCATCGAGTGGCCAAGCAAGTCGCCCAGGTCATGACCAATCCAGAGCAAAACATCAATATTGTGGTTGACGGGCCCAATATCCGTCTGCCGGCAGCACAGGCGACGCCGACCGCGCTGGTGATCAACGAACTCCTGCTCAATGCCATGGAGCATGGCGTGAGTGAGCGCAATTCGGGAACCATCCGCATCAGCCTCGTCGATTTGGGCGACGCGGTGCAGATTGTGGTCGAGGATGACGGTTCCGGTCTCCCACCGGATTTCGATCTATCGCAGGAGTCGCAGCCTGGGTCTACAGATCGTACATACGCTGGTGACTGACGATCTCAAGGGCGAATTTCGGATGGAGTCGGCGGACCCACTTCCCGGCCCGCACCAAGCAACCGATGCGGAACCGGCCACGGCAGCGCCGGGTGGGTACGAGGACGCAGACGCCGGCGAGCAGGAGGAAAACCCATATATTGGTGCACGGGCGATTGTGATATTTCCTAAGCGCTCTTTGAAGGCCGCATAGGCTCCCAAAATCAAATCATACCGGTCACTGATGTGACCAGCCAATGCACCCATTATTGTTGTAGCCAAATAACCGACAGAACTTTACCTGCAAGGAGACCAAATGTGGAGCGTACACGAGTCATCATCGCAGATGACGAATCTTTGATCCGGATGGACTTGCGCGAGATGCTGACCAACCTGGGCTATCTGGTGGTCGGCGAGGTCGGTGACGGTCGTAGCGCCGTCAATTTGGCTCGGGAACTGCGGCCCGACATCGTCATCATGGATATCAAGATGCCGGACATGGACGGCATTGAAGCGGCCCAGATCCTGACCGAAGAACGGGTCGCGCCGGTGCTACTGTTGAGCGCCTACAGCCAGCAGGATCTGGTGCAGCGCGCGCGCAAGGCCGGCGTCTCCGGCTATCTGGTCAAGCCGTTTCGTGAGAGCGACCTGACGCCCGTCAATCGAAGTGGCGCTGGCGCGCTTCAGCGAGTTTCGCGCCATGGAGCGCGAGGTGGACAGCCTGGAAGATGCCCTGGAAACGCGCAAGCTGGTCGATCGCGCCAAAGGAATTCTAATGGACACCCAGGGTCTCAACGAAACAGATGCCTTCCGCAAGATTCAGAAGATGAGCATGAACAACCGCAAGCCCATGCGCGCGGTCGCCGAAGCAATTATCCTGGCGCATCAGGTCAGCGAGTAGAATGAGACCGTGCGTTTGTCGATTGTGATGCCCGTGTTCAACGAGCGGGCGACTCTGGAAGAGATCGTTCGTCGTGTGCGTGCCGTCGATCTGACCGTGGATCCGGACCGGCGGCAGCGGGATGGTCAGCGAAGGTCCTCTGACGCTGGAACGCGAGATCGTCATCGTCGACGACGGCTCCACCGACGGCACCCGCGCCATCTGGATGAGTGGCGCGACAGCAAGCCGGCCAGACATGAAGATCATCTTTCACGAACGCAACGGCGGCAAGGGCGCGGCGCTACGCACCGGGTTTCAGGAAGCAAGCGGTGATGTGATCGTCGTACAGGATGCCGATCTCGAATACGACCCGCGCGATTACTGTGAAGCTACTTGAGCCCATGTTGGAGGGTCGAACGCCAGTCGTCTACGGTAGCCGGTTCATGGGCGGCCCTCGTTCAGCCATGAGCCTGACCCATACCCTCGGCAATAAGATGTTGACCGTCATCACCAACATCCTCTTCGGCACCTCACTTACGGACATGGAGACCTGTTACAAATGTTTCCGCCGCGATGTGATCGTCGACATTCCGCTGCGCAGCCGTCGTTTCGAAATCGAGCCAGAGATCACGGCCAAGATTCTGAAACGCGGCCATTCCATCTTTGAAGTGCCCATCAGCTACAACGGACGCGAGTTTCACGAGGGCAAGAAGATCACGTGGCGCGACGGATTTACGGCGGTCTCTACGCTGATCCGGTATCGCTTCGCAGACTGACAACAGCCGATGAAGAGCCGTAGAGGCCGTACCCATCCGGCCAACGCTGGTCGAACCGGAGATAGGCGGCCGAAGTGATTGCCCCAAAGTCCGCGAGCGTGCGCTGGTTCTATGCGCCAATGATATCGGCGCTGCTGCTCATCGGGTTCTGCCTTCGCCTTGGTCTGCTGGATGCATATCCGTTTCGAGAAGATGAAGCGCTCTACAGCTTCTGGGCGCTTCATTCGCTGCGCGGGGATCCTCTTTTTCTCACCGTATGGCCGGACAAACCGCCTCTCTTTATCTGGGCTCTATCCACGGCATTTTCTCTCTTTGGGCAGTCTGCCGCCGCAGCTCGATACGCCAACATCCTCTTTAGCACATTGACCATTGTCGTCCTCGTCACCACCGCACGCGTGGCCTGGGGCGAACGTGCGGCATTGGTTACAGCCGCCATTGTCTCGTTCAGCCCCTTTGCCATCAGCTTTGCGCCAACTGCCTTCACCGATCCGCTGCTGTTGCTGACCGGAAGCCTGGCCTTTCTATGCGCGGTACACGGTGGCATGTTTTGGGCCGGCGTCTGGCTGGCCGCCGCTGTGTTGACCAAACAACAGGGCTTGCTCTTCGCGCCGCTAATTTTCGGCATCCTCATGCTGAAGCGAAAGCCGTTCGACACCGCCGGTTTTGGGCTCGGCGGCGTCCGACGTGCCGGAGACGCGGCCATGGCAGGTGCCCGGCATGCCGGACCCAACGACCCGTCAAATCCCGGCTTCCGTCTCATTCGCAGGCGCTTGCAGCCCTTCGTGTACGGCCGCACTGCGGTCTCTCAGAGCCTGCGACTTGCCGGCCTCTTTGGGCGCTTTCCAGTGGGTCTTGCTCTTATCATCGCACCCGCGATCCTCTGGGACAGCCTTCGCTGGTCCGTTGCACCGTCGCCTTGGGACCTGGGACGCCGCAACTATGCCGTGTTGACCCTGTTGCCCATCGACCAATGGCCGGCGCGTTGGTCCGAGTGGTCGTCCTTGTTGCGATTCTTGCCGGCAAGCCCATGGGTTTGGACTCTTTTTCTGGTAGTGATGGCCGTGGCTCTGGCAAGCAATCATCCGGCAATACGCCGGCGCGGGACCGTCCGTGACCTGGCGCTCCCCGGACTGCTATTGGTGTGGGGGGTGCTCTTTATTTTGCTGCATTTGATTTCGTCGGTGCAGATATGGGACCGCTATCTGCTGCCGCTGATCCTGCCGCTGGCGCTTCTAAGCGGTTGGGCAGCCGCGTCGAGCAGTCGAATTTGGAGCACACGCGGGGCGTCGATCCTGGTTATCCTGCTTCTGCTCGGAATGGCGCAGCCGGCCTGGTCGGCAGCGCAGGGCCGGCTCCCCATAGGTGGCGACCACGGCGCCTATGCCGGATTCTACGAGGCGCTAGGTGCGTTGCCCGAATTTAGCGCTGGAGAAGTGGCGACTTCCGGAGCATCTGCGCATGCGCTACGCACTCAGAGTATCCTCTACCACAACGTGTTGGGATGGCATCTGCAGTTCTATCTCTTTGACGCCGTGGGCAACGGAACTATCGACCTCCGTTGGTTTCCCAGTTCGACCTATTTGGCCGATAATGCAGAAAAGTCGCCGCTGGTGCGCAAGTTTTTTTTTGCTGCCGATTGGGCCGAACAACCGGACCTCGAGCGCACGCTGCGGATGCGCAATATGGTGCTCTCGATACGCAAGCGCGCCGGCGCATTTACGCTCTATGAAATCGTTGATCGGGATGTAGACAACTGTGGCTGGTGCCGGTGTCGGCCGGCGACCGACTGGGCCGTCGTCGACATCATGCCCGCTGCAAACTTGACACTGTTTCAGGAGTGAGCCTCTTGTACCGACAATTCGACGAACGGCTGGCCTTGATCGAGAACAGCGGCGCAGCCCGGTTTCTGCGCAACGGACGCAAAGGCATCGAGAAAGAGAGCTTGCGTGTCACGGCCAACAACCGGCCTGCGCTCACCGCGCACCCCACGGCACTCGGCTCTGCTCTGACCCACCCCTTTATCACGACCGACTATTCGGAAGCGCAGTTGGAGTTCGTGACACCGCCGCTGAGCGACGCGGAAGATGTTGTCGGTTTTCAGGATGAACTTCATCGTTTCACAGTGGAAAACCTACAGGGCGAGATCCTCTGGGCAACCAGCATGCCTTGCCCTGTTTCCGGCGAGCAGAGCGTGCCCATCGCACGTTTTGGCTCATCCCACGCCGGGCGGTTCAAGCATATCTATCGGCGCGGGCTGGAAGCGCGCTATCGACGCATCATGCAGATCATCAGCGGTGTCCACTTCAACTACTCAGTCGCTCCCGAGTTCTGGCCCATCTTGCAGGAGATCGAGCACGATCCCGGCTCGCCGCAGGCGTTTGTCTCGGACGCCTGATTTCGCGCTGGCGCGCAATGCGCTGCGCTACGACTGGCTCATCACCTATCTCTTTGGTTCGTCGCCGGCACTCTGCAAGTCATTTATGGACGGCATGCCCCATCATTTTCAGGAGTTCGATCGTTACACCTTCTACGAGCCCTATGCGACCTCGCTGCGGTTGAGCGATATCGGATACAAAAATCAGGCGCCGGCACTCCTGAACGTCACCTACAACACGCTGGATGCATACGTGGATTCGCTCTTTCACGCCGTGCAGACGCCCTATCCGCCCTACGAAGCACTGGGTCTCTTTGCGGACGGCGAGTATCGCCAGCTCAATACCAATGTGCTCCAGATCGAGAACGAGTTTTACGGGTCACTGCGCCCCAAACAGGTGACACAGGGGAGCGAACGTCCGCTGATCGCACTGCGGCGTCGCGGCGTCGCCTATGTGGAACTGCGTTCGTTGGATGTCAACGCGTTTGCGCCGGTGGGCATCGACGCCGTGCAAGCGCGCTTTTTGGAGGCCTATCTGCTCTTTTGTCTTCTCCAGGAAAGCCCGCTACTGGACCTCCGCGCCAAGGCCGAATACGCGCAGAACCAGACATCGGTTGCCCACGAAGGGCGGCGTCGCGATCTCGAATTACAGCACGATGGCCGGCCGGTTCGGTTCGTGGACTGGGCGAGCACCATCCTCGAGCGCGTGGCCGATGTCGCCGCTCTGCTCGATGCGGCTGACGAACACGGTGCCGATGAACGCCTGTACACCGACGCCGTTGAACAGATGCGCGAGGCGGTCACGGATCCGGCGCGTACGCCGTCTGCCCGGATGCTGGCTGCCATCCGCGAGCACGGCGAGCCATTCTTTGTCGTCGCCGCGGGCTGTCGGAGCAACATCATGCCGGCTTCATCGCCCGCCCGTTATCGCCGGCTCGAGGGCAAGAGCTCGCCGAGTTGGCCGCGGAGTCACATCGCCGCCAGGCCGAGATCGAAAGGTCCGAGACGGGCACGTTTGAAGAGTACCTGGCCCGCTATTTCAGCCAGGCGCCGGACCGGATCGCGACATAATGTCTGAGGCGGGCGAACACCATACAGCGCCGCGCATGCGCCCGCTGTGGATCCACTTCACCGTAGGGCTACTCCTCCTGGTTTTTGTCCTGCTGCTCTATGCACCTTTGCTCTTCACCAACCGCGTGCTGGCCGCGGGCGACATTCTTCACTACTTCTACCCCTATCGAGACTACGCCGCCGAGGCGATCCGTAACGGGCGCATCCCTCTTTGGAATCCATATATTTTTCTCGGTGCGCCGTTCTTGGCCAATCCGCAGGCGGCTGTGCTCTACCCGCTGCATTGGCCGCTCTCCTGGTTGGATGTAACCAAACAGCTCTACTGGAGTGCGGCAATTCACACTTGGCTGCTGGCCTTCGGCGGATATCTGCTTCTGCGCCGCTGGAGATACAGCGCTGCGGCCGGGTTGGCCACAGCGTTGGTGCTGGCAGGCAGTGGTTTTTACGGCGGCCTCGTCGGGCACATCAATCAGATGAACGGCGCCGCATGGTTGACGTGGGGTGTGCTGGTGATCGAACGTACGATTGCTGCTCCCTGGAGGCAGCCTGCCGACGTCACACAAGCGACGGTAGAAGTCGACACGGCGTCCCCTCCGATCTCATCGCTCCTCATCTCTACCATCTTCATTGCGCTGCTCACTGCGCTCATGTTGCTGGCCGGCCACACCCAGACACTCTACATCAATTTGTTTGGTCTCGGCGTTTGGATCGTCTGGCCTTTGGTGAATCGAGAAACGATGCGGCGGCCGTGGACACGGGTGAAGATGGTTCTGCCTACGCTGGTGGTCTATGCCGGCGGCGCGATCCTGGGCGCGGGGATCGGCGCTGTCCAGCTATTGCCCACGCTGGAGTTGAGCGGGCTCGGCCTACGCCGCGGTGGCCTCAGCTATCAGGAGGTATCCAGTTTCAGTCTGAAACCACTGCACCTGCTGTGGACGCTGCTCCCCAGCTACGGATTGGCCGACCTCGGCGTGGTCTTTGGAACAGCAGGATACACCGAATTTGTGGCCTATGTGGGTCTGGTCGGGCTGGCGCTGGCGGCTCTGGGCGCCTGGACGGGACAGGGCCGTGCACGCACCTTTGGTCTGCTCTTTGCCGGGTTGGGTCTGCTGCTCGCATTGGGGCGCTGGAACCCGATCTACTATATGTTGTACGAGATCGTACCCGGATTCGATCTCTTCCGGACGCCGGCGCGTTGGATGATGTTGTACACGCTGGGTATGGCGGTATTGGCAGGAGTTGGGCTGGCCGAAATCGGGCGTATAGGGCGATGGCCGGGAAAAGATCTCAGGCTCCGGGTTTCCGACGTCCAAGTTCAGTTGTTGACGCTTGTTTTGCTTGCCGCCGAGCTGTTGATCGCGGCGCAGGCTCTGCCGCACACACATCCGACTGCACCGCAGGCCGTCTACGATCTGCGCACGGCACCAGCTCATCTGTTGACTGACCCGGTGCGTGCAACGCTTGGCCCGGCCGCGAGCGGGCGTTTCTTGAGCATGAGCACCACCACCTACGATCCCGGAGATATGGGCGACTATCGGCGTCTCTTTCTGGATGGCGATCCCCCGCAACTGGACGAGGCTGCGTTTGCCGACTTTGTCGACGCCGTCAAGTCACAGGAAGTTCTAGCCCCCAACTTGTCGTTGCTCCGGCGCGTCCCGGCCGTAGACGGTTTTGACGGCGGTGTGTTGCCGCTTCAGCGCTACCTCCGTCTTCTGACACTCTTCATCCCGCCCGACCGGCTCGTGCCTGACGGGCGTCTGCGCGAACAACTGACGACAGTCCCCGACAGCGACCTACTTGGCATGGTCAATGCCCAATATGTCATAACGGACAAGGTGCGCGACCTCTGGTATGAAGGCGTGTATTACGATCGACAGATCGGCGCACGCCTGGACACGACTGCACCGGTCGTGCACATCGCCGCACCGCTCTCCTTTGAGGCCACCCATGTCGATGTGATCGGGTATGTGGATGGAGCGGCGATCATCCTGGACTCGCTGGCAGCCACTGCTCGACCGGTGGCCGAACTGACCGTTCAGGGCGGCGGCGTAGAGATCACGCCGGATGTGATCGAGGCCGGAGGCGCACAGCGAGCACACTTTGCCGATGACAAACTGGACAGTCCCATGGCGGCGGCGTCGGGTGCGACTGTTGTCTATCGCGACGTCGAAGGCGGGCGTCAGGAGTACCGTGCGCGCCTTGCCCTGCCGTCACCCATGATGCCGGCCGCTATCGCCGTCACCGCGCTCGACCAGGAGGTTGCGGTCGTGATCCGGGCCGTGACGCTGTATGATGACAGGACCGGCATGTTCACCGCGCTGTTGCCGAGTGACCGCGGCGATTTTCGCTTGGTGCACAGCGGTGATGTGAAGATCTACGAAAATCTCGACGTGCTGCCGCGCGTCCGGCTACTCTATGATCGGCAGCCGGTTGCCGACGTCGACGCCGCCTTGACATTACTTGCCTCGGGCGCCATCGATCCGGTGAACAGAGCCGTCGTTGAAACGGTCCATGGTCCACCGATATCACCGGTCGAGGAGCCGACCGGCGCGATCACGCTGGTGTCCTATGCGGCAGAACAGATTGTCGCCCGCGTGGCGACCAATACGCCGGCGCTGCTGGTGATCGCGGATAGCTACTATCCGGGGTGGACTGCACAGATCGATGGAGAGGACGCGCCGGTCCTGCCCGTCAATGCCATGCTGCGCGGCGTCTTCACACCGGTAGGGGAGCATGTGGTTACGTTGACCTATGCACCGCGCTCGTGGCGTGTTGGTCTGTGGTTGAGTGGCATGAGCCTACTAGGTACCGTCCTTCTGCTGTTCGCTGTCACCGTGGTTCGCTTTCGCGGCGCCGCGCGCCATGAGGTATAATCGGCGCCATGAATGTATTCAATCGGATCGTGACGATTATCGTGTGCAGCGTGCTGATGCTGTTCATCGGCTATGTCGCTGTGGCGCCTATTACCTCTGTGCATCAGGCTCAGGTTTGGCTTGTGGGTGTAGAGGAATGGTTGTTGGCATGGCAAGCCGAAAATCCCACCAATTTTCTCGTGGCCCAAGCCGCAACGCTGACCGCAGCCGTCCTGCTGTTAGGAACGTTGATCGGCATGGAGGTTCTCTCCGGCCGGCCACGGGGAGTACGGGTGCGAACGGCGGAAGGCGGTTTGGTCGAACTCGATACCGATAGCATCGTTCGACGGCTGGCGTGGCAACTGGACCAGTTGGCTGAAGTCGTCTCGGTGGTGCCCTATGTGCGCTCGCGGGTGGCTCGGTTGACGTTCGGCTGGAGGTCGAGACCGCACCCGATGTCGATGTGCCGATGAAGACCGACGAAGTCGTCGACGTGACCCGTGACATGATCGAGCAGGACATGGGCCTCAAACTGGGCAAGCTGGATGTGCTCATGCGTTATGCCCCCTACGATCCGGACTGGGTGTAATTACGTTCATGACATTTGGACAATTTGTACGCACTACGGTCTATCATTTTCGTCAGTTTCTGGGTGCATCCTTTTCCGGCGGCGAGGGTGGGGGACACGGCATCGACCTGCAAGCGGCCGGCATCGGCGCAGAGCCGGCCCATCCACCTATCGAGAACTGCAATATGGTTGCCATGGAGAAATCGACGGTGACAACCGATACTGTTTCCGACCCAAATGCACTTGATGGGGATCCCATTGAAGTGAGCCGGAGCCTGGACGTTTCGGCGTCCCACAAGGACGACGCTATTGCTCAATCAGAGTGCAATGTCGGCGCGGCCGGCAGCAGCGCAATCCGCGAAGTCGACGAAGGCGAAGCCGGCGAGGACACGAACCGGAACGACCCTGAACTCGACGCCGACCCAATCGTCCAGGGTGAACTCGGTCTTCCGGATGAGACGATACCGCCGGAAATTCAGATTGAGGTGCGGGGCAAACAGTTGCCGCTGACGGCCGCGCTTGAAAGCCTGCTCTTTGTGGCGGATGAACCGGTGGAGCCGATTCAGTTTGCCAAGGCATTGGATCTGAAACCGCAGGTCATCGAAACCGGGCTGGAACGGTTGAGTCTGCTCTACCAGCGCGATGCCCGCGGGCTCCGTCTGATGGAGCGGGATGGTCGCATGCAATTGGTTACACTGCCGGAAGCGGCCGGTGCCATCGAAGACTTCCTCAATCTCGATCTGACGACTCGTCTGAGCGGTCCCGCGTTGGAGACCTTGGCGGTGATTGCCTATCGACAGCCGGTGACCCGGGCACAGGTTGAGTCCGTGCGTGGGGTGGATTGCTCCGGTGTGCTCCGTTCGTTGCTCCTGCGCGGTCTCGTTGAGGAGGCTGGCCGACTGGAGACCGTGGGCAGGCCGATTCTCTACAGCGTCACCGACCTGTTTATGCAGCATTTTGGTTTGACAGGACTCAAAGAACTGCCGGAACTGAAGACGGAAGACGCTGACACGTTGTGGGCGGCCACGGAGCTCGTCGACGAGCCGGCGCCGGAGAAGCTCCACCAATATGAACCGGCATCAGAATGATTCATCCGGATGACCGGCTCATCGAGATATACTGTGAGAATATCCGGCGGCTGGGCGAGGTAGGTGTGAAGGTTCTGTGCTACAAATTCATGCCGCTCTTCGACTGGATGCGGACGGACCTTGCGATGGTGCTGCCCGACGGCTCCACCACGATGCACTACGATCACGGGCGCATGATTTGGGGTGAGTCCGGCATTCCCGGCTATGGCCTGTATGACCGTGCCTTGGGTGCAACCTACCTTCTCGGTGTCTGGCAGGGGCTGAACCCCCCCCCCCGTACCGCTAGACAGCTTTCCTCATTGTAAACGGAGCGCGCTCGTTTTGTGTGGAGCAATTGATACCACGCCGTCCGGAACGTCAGAAATTAGGTTGTGAGTCAGTCACTTCATTGGTAGAATGTCAGGAGAGATGGTCTGAATTTCGCTAGGATTCTGTCAGTCGAAATTCTCACCAAGACGGCGCACTTCTGATCGGGACCAAACATGAAACCTGAGCGACTTTCCAATGGTATGGACAACGGTCGGATGGAAACAGTTTCGCTGAACAGGACAAGACGGAAAACCGTACAGCTACTCTCCCACCGATGGGGTCTGTCGATTGCTGCTTCGCTGACCGGCGTGGCAATTGCCGCGCTTCTGTTTTTGGCGCTCGGACAGTTGCCGGGCTCCATGCTGACCGCCCAGGACAAGACGTTGGTCTGGGAGCGCTTTGATGTCGATATTGCCGTCAATGCCGACAGCAGCGTTGACGTTGTGGAGCATCAGGCGATCCGCTTTACGCGTGGTTCGTTCACCTTTGGTTACCGTGACATTCCGGTCAATAATTTTGAGTACATCGACAATTGGGCCATCACCGATGATGCCGGCAACGTCTATCAATCCACCTACGCCGGTAGTGCGCCCTATACGTTTTCCGTCGATGAAAATGGCTACAACTATGTCGTTCGCTGGTATTTTCCGCCCATGGCCAATGACGGCCAGACCTACAACCTGAGCTATACAGTTCATGGTGGATTGCGCTTCTATCGCGGGGGCGATCAACTTTGGTGGAAAGCAATCTATGGCGATCGCAGTTTTCCGGTTTTGGCCGGGTCGGTAACCGTCGATGTGCCTCCCCCTGCGACCATCCAGGAATATGCTGCCTATATCAATGAACGGGACGCGCGTGATTCGGCAACGGCCGCGGTATCCAACAACGACCAGTCGGTACGCTTTGACCTGACTCGGCAACTGAGAGCAGGCGAGGAATTCGAAGTACGTGTCGAGTTTACCGACGGAATCGTGGATGGCGTGCCTCAACCATGGCAGCAGCAAGCTGACGCCGCCGCCGCTGCCCGCGATGCCGAGATCGCCTTTCAGGATCGCTGGGGACCGATCGCGACCATCCTCTTTGGCCTCATCGGTCTGCTCTTCATGCTGGGCGGTCCGGCAGGACTGTACGCGCTCTGGTACAAGTTTGGACGCGACAAGCCTGTCGAGATGGTGGCCGATTATCTGCCGGAACCGCCTGATGACATCGCCCCTGGCGTAGCGGGTGTGCTGCTGGACGAGACGGCCGATATGGAAGACATCTTGGCTACACTAGTCGATCTGGCTCGGCGCAAAGCCATTAGTATGACTGAGGTCAAGGAGAAGAGCTTTTTCCGTTACTCGACTGATTTCATCTACCGTCGCGAGCGCTCCGACGTCCAGTTGGCGCCTCACGAGCGAAAATTGATGAACGCCGTGTTTGACGGCAAGCAGGAGGTTAAGCTCTCCGATCTCAAGAATGTCTTTTACCAGGAACTCTCCGACCTCAAGTCGAGCTTGTATGCTGCTGCAGTCGAGGCAAACTACTTCCCGCGTAATCCCGATACGACCCGCGGCCTCTATTATGCGCTGGGTATTGCCGGCGTCATCGGTTCGGTCTTGGTAGCTGTGGTATTGGGCGGAGCATTCGGCGAACTGACCAGCGCCGCAATTCTTCCCGGCGTCGGTCTTGGCATTACAGCCCTGGGCATGGTGCTACTTGCGCGGCACATGCCGCGCAAGACCAGCGCCGGCGCCGACGCGGCAGCCCGTTGGAACGCGTTCAAGACCTATCTGAATGATATTGAGAAATATGCCGATCTCGATGCTCAGAAGGCAATCTGGGATCAGTGGCTCCCCTATTCGATCGCATTCGGCATCGAGAAACAGTACATTCGCAAATTCGAAGGTGTTGACGCGCCGGCACCCGGCTGGTATTTCCCCAGTCCCACCATGTATGGACCCGGGCGCGGTTGGTATTACGGCACACCGTGGAGTCGACCGACCGCTTCCGGCGGCTCTATCGGCGACATGACCGGCGGCGGCGAGGGTGGCAGCTTCGGCGGCAGTCTGAGCGACGCCAGCCGCGGCATGGGCGGTAGCCTCACCACCATGAGTGCGGGTTTCGGTGCCATGCTCGGCAGCGCCGGCTCTACCTTCACCTCGCGTCCGGCCAGTTCTTCATCCGGCGGCGGCTGGGGTGGTGGCGGCTTCTCCGGCGGTGGGGGCGGTGGAGGCGGCGGCGGTGGCGGCGGCGGCGGCGGCTTCGGATAGCCCTTGCGCAGCCGGTTGCAACTTCGCTGCCGGCTATCACGTAGATAGGACCAACACATGATCGGTGGTGGACGAATTGTGGGAATCGGCTTGATGATCGGCAGCGCGTTGCTGCTGGCGGCATTTCTGGCCTGGGTACTCACGGAAAGCGTGACCGGAGGAGGTCGCACGTTGGGGTTGTTGCTGGCGTTATTGGTGCTTGCGCCCATCTTCGGCATTGGTTTCTATGTCTTCCGGCTGGGGACGGGTGAGAAGGAACAATATGCCCATGTCCAGCAACAGAAAGAGATTCTCAATCGGGTGTTGGCTCAGGGTCAAGTGACGATACCCGAATTGGTGGTGGAACTGGAGGCGCCCCGCGAGGAGATCGAGGACATGATCCGTGACCTTGTGGGCAAACAGCTCTTCAGCGGCGCCATCAACTGGGAGAAGGGCATCCTCTACAGCGTCGAGAGCCAGCAACTGACCGACGGCAGAACCTGTCCCAACTGTGGCAGCCAGGTCGAGTTTGCCGGCAAAGGACTGATCGTCTGCCCCTACTGCGGCAGCGAAGTGTTTCTGACCAAACGTGCCGCGGCGTCAACCACGTAGGTCGAGATAGCATCTCGACCTACAGTGCAATTGTTGTGTTTTGCCAAGGAGGCAACTATGTCCGATCAATTTGTAGACCAAGCCAAAGGCCAGATGGGAGCCATCGAGGAGTTGCTCAAGGGGCTTCCCGGCATCAGTGGTTATGTGGAGAAGGAACTGCGTCGCGATGCCGACAAGCGACTGCGCATGCTCATCGCCGGCCGGCTCGAGGTCGACAGACAGAAGCTCTTTGATATCCAGAAGAAGCTCACCAAGAGTGGTGGTCTCAAATGGCTGGACGATGTTGACGAGGGCGTTCAAAAGCTACAGATCCTCATCGACCGCGTCAAGACGGCCAGTTACGGGTATGCCGGTCTGTTCGATGCTGTGCGCATTCGTGAAGAGCAACTGGATGCGCTGCACCGCTTTGATGTCGCCCTGGCGACCCGTGTGGGCGAAATCGCCGGCGCCATCGACGCTCTGGACGCTGCCGTCGACGGGGGTGATCCGGCCGGCGCTATTGCTACGCTAACCGGCGCCATCGCCGATCTCAACCGGCTCTTCGACAAACGACGCGAAGCCATTGTCGCACCCGATCTGCTGCTGGATGCCGGTTACGCACCGACAATTCAGCCCGACACCGCTCAGTAGGAAACCCGGCAACCGCCACGCTCAGTTCCAAGGAGGACATCCAGCCATGCCACGAATTATCGATGTCATCGAAGCGCCCGATCAGGGGGCAAATGAACTTGTCAGACGCGTGCCCGAATTTGGATCGGGAGATTTTCGCCTGGGCAGCCAGGTGATTGTGCGCGAGAGCCAGCGCGCCGTCTTCTACCGAGACGGCAAGTCGCTGGACGAGTTCGACCCCGGTCGGCACACCATCACCACCGCCAATGTGCCCTTTCTGACCGGGTTGTTAAAGCTGGCGACCAGTGGCCAAGACATCTTCACGGCTGAGGTCTACTTTGTGAACTTGCGCGAGTTCACCGACATGAAGTGGGGCACACCCCAACCCATCAGCCTGCGCGACTCGGACCTGGGCGTGGTGCGGCTGCGCGGCTTCGGCCAGTACACCATGCAGGTGGCCGAGCCCAAACGCTTTGTGGACCAGATCGTGGGCACCCAGGGCATCTACACCACCGCCCAGATCGAGGACTACCTGCGTGGCGTGGTCATCAGCCGCATGACCGACGTGCTGGGCGAAAACATGACCAGCATCTTCGACCTGCCCAGCCTCTTCGACGAGATCAGCGCGGCCATGCGTGCCAAGCTCCAGGATGACTTCCTGGCCATGGGCATTGCGCTCAAACAGTTCATGATCGTCTCGCTCAACCCCACCGAGGAGACGGCCAAGGCCATCGACGAACGCGCGGCCATGGGCGCCATCGGCAACATGGACGCCTACATGAAATTCAAGGCCGCACGCGCCATGGGCGACGCCGCGGCCAACCCGGCCGGTGGTGGTGCGTCCGAGGGCATGGGATTCGGGTGCGGGCATCGGGCATGGGTGCCGGCATGGCCGGTATGATCACCCAGGCCATGTCGTGCCACAGCCCCAGCAGACAGCCCAGGCCGCGGCGGCAGCCGCGGCACCGTCGGTGATGACGTTGGACGAAGCGGCGGTCTATCTCAAGGTTTCCACCGCAGACGTTCAGGCCATCATCGACAGCGGCGAACTGGCCGCACGCCAGATCGGCAGCCAGTATCGCATCAGCAAGGACGCGATCGATAAGTTTTTGGCCGGGTAGACTCCCACGACCGTAGGGGATAAAGGAAGAAATCCAGTCATGCAGATCAGCGTACGCTTGAGCAGCGATCTGGCCCGGGCAGTGGGGCGTCCACGCGTCGACGTCATCGTGGCTGAACCGGCTACCATTGCCGATCTGATCACGGCGCTGATTGCTGCCTATCCCCAACAGGAACGCGCTTTTACCGGCGCGGTCGCCATGGTCGGCGGTCGTCATGCCGGACCTGACCAACCCCTGGAGTCCGATCGAGACGTAGCGCTGCTTACGCCGATCGCCGGGGGAAGGTAACCATCTGCCTATCTCTGTTCGAGCCTGCCAATTCCACAGGAGGGATCCATGGCCGTCAATGTCTCCACTTCCCCAATAGCCGCCACACGCACCAACGGCCACCCTGGCCACGAAACGGTCTACGTGAACGAGTATATAGACGGTATCCTCGATCCGGGCAAACCCATGCTGGGGCCCGTGCGCGACGGCGGCCATATTGTCGCCAACACTGCGCCTGGCTGCTGGGGTCCGATGATCACGCCTGAAATACCGCGGCGGCCATGAGGTCACCAAGCCGGTGGCTGTGGCCGGGGCCGAAGTCGGCGATGCCATTGCCATCCGCATTAAGGACATCACCGTTACCTCGTTGGCCACCTCCTCCGGCAATGACCAGATGATGGCAGGCCGCTTTCTTGGTGATCCCTATGTTGCCGGCAAGTGTCCCGAGTGCGACACGCTCTATCCACCGACCCGCGTCGAGGGCATCGGCCAGACTGCGGTGCGCTGTGCCAATTGCGGCGCCGATGCAACACCCTTCACCTTCACCAATGGCTACACCATCGCCTTCGACGGCAACCGCCGCCTAGGCGTGACCTTGCACCAAGATGCGGCCGAAACCATCGCCCGTGATGCCAAGACCTATGCGGCCATGCCCGAAGGCTCGATCCAGAACTCGGTGCTCACCTTTGCGCCCCACGACCTGGTGGGCCTGGTGGCCCGGCTACGGCCGTTCATGGGCCAGCTGGGCACGACGCCGGCCATTCCCCTGCCCGATTCCCACAACGCCGGCGACTTCGGCTCCTTTCTCATCGACGCCCCTCACGAGTATGCCGTCACCGCGGAGCAGTTGCAGCATCGCACCGACGGCCACATGGACATCGATGCCGTGCGCGCCGGCGCGATCCTGATCTGTCCGGTCAAGACAGCCGGCGGCGGTGTCTATTTGGGCGACATGCACGCCCTCCAGGGCGACGGCGAGATCGCAGGCCACACCTGTGACGTCTCGGGCACGGTGACGCTGCAGGTCCATCTGCTCAAGGGTCTGGAGTTGGACGGTCCGCTGCTCTTCCCTGTGCTGGAGGATCTGCCCTTCCTGGCCCAGCCGCTCACGGCCGAGGAGGAACGGTGCGCGGCAGCCGTCGCTCAGCAGTGGGGTGTATCTGCGCTGGAGGCATCGGCCCCGATCTCGGTGATCGGTACCGGACCGGATCTGAACGCGGCCACCGATAACGGTCTGGAGCGGGCGGCAGCGCTGTTGGGCATGACCGTGCCGGAGGTCAAGAACCGGGCCACCATCACCGGTGCAATCGAGATCGGGCGCCACCCAGGCGTGGTGCAGGTGACTTTTCGCGCGCCGCTGGCTAAGCTGGAGGCACTGGGCATGGGCGACTTCGTGCGCGATCTGTACGGGATTGGATAGAACCTGTGAGGGGCAATACTAGGACCCGTTGACATTTAGTCGAAACATCCCCAGGCACGGACCATGGGAAGTCCGGTCACCGAAGTGGCTCTGGTCCATGCCTATTACAGGGCCGGAATGGCGGACGCGGGTCTGGCGGTTGTCCATGGTCCATGAAGCCCTGGTTGCCGCCCAACGGTCGCATGAGCCGTGGTGGAGCCTGGAATTACACCGTCTCAAGGACGAGTTGCTGGCAATGTCCAGCGCTGCCGCCCAGGAGATCCGACGTTGCTACTCTGTTGCCGAGAAGTGTGGCGAACGGATGGGGACGCGCTCTTTGGTGCGACGGGCGTCATCAAGCGCAGCGCAACTGAGATCCCGATCTGGCGTTCTGCGGTAGTCGGCCTTGCCCACCAGCACATTGATAATACGTAGCGTGTACGGCTAGGACTCGACAGAAATCCGGAAACGGACCGCCATTGGTGGAACGGCCGGATTCCTGGCGAGACTGCCGTAACGGGCAGTACTAACCGGCCGGCACGCTGCTGTTCCAGATGTCGCGGTGCCACTTCCACTCGCCGCCCGGCAAGCACTGCCAGATCACGACGTACTTACCCCTATCTACCTCGGATCCATCGGTTGCCTTGAGCGTATATTTCCCGACTTCATAGGCGTGGTTGCCCAGCTGTTCCAGTTCAACGGTCTCGAGTGTTGCTCCCACAATGCCCATACCGAAGACAGCCTGCCACAGGCCGGCCAGCGCCTCACGCCCGGTCACGACTTCACCGTTGGGCGGTAGCGCCTGCCCATCTTCGGTATAAGTCATGGCCATGGCCGTCGCATCGCCTTTGGCAAATGCCGTCAAAAACGCCTCATTCTCCGCTGCGATTGACTCCCGATAGTTCGCCATTGTGATACCCCCTCTGAAATTTGCCTGTCCAACGATCTCGAACGACCACAGTCTAGCGAATGGTTGGATACAAATTGTCCACAAGATGTTGACAGCTGCTTGGCTGCCGATATATGGAATGAGAATTACGTTCGAGATCAGGTGGGACGGCGACGGTTCTGTGCGCTGTTCAAGTCCGACAACCATGACAAGTCCAGGCCACGCGACGTCGGCGAACAGATTGGGGTATTGTGCAGACAGATCTTGGTTGGGCACTCACAACATCCCCCTGTACCCGTTACCTGGGAACCGTTCAGAATCGCTACTCGATCTGAACAGTTCCCACAACCTGCGGGTCCGTTAACGGTGTGACGGTGGCGACGTCGTACACGACCAGTTCCAGCCGGTATTCGCCCGGTCGAAATTCGTCGGGAAGGACCAACGTCTTGTAGTCGGGAATCGGTTGGTCAAAGATGAGTGTGGTGGGGATAACTCCGCGGGCTGGTGGGCCATCCTGTTGGGCGACGGTCGTTCCGTTCGGCGCAACGAAGCGCAGCGACGTGTTGTATTGGGTGTCGACGGGCAGAGTGCTCGTCCACAGTAGCGTAACCGGCAACTCTTGGCCCGGAACCGCGTTGCCTCGTTCGTAGCCCACCAACGCCAGCGGCCCAAAATGCTGCGGCGCTGCGAACGTCACCACTTCAACCGGTTCCGGCCAGGCGCGGCGACCGTCCGCCTTGAGCGCAAGCACGCCCCGTGCGCTGAACGCCACGTCGAACTGCTCGACGATCGTCCGCACATAGTCGGCGTCGTAGCGTGTGGCCAGCCGGAAGCTGTCGGCGACGAACCAGACCGGCGCGCCGGCGTCGATGAGCGCATCCAACTGCGCGGTCTCGTTCACCAGCGGTGCGCCTGACCAACGGTCGACCAACATGCCCTCCTTGGGCACGACAAACTCTGCGTAGCCGCGCTGGATCGCGTAACCGTCGCAGGGGCCTAGGACGAGAGCACACGCCGGTGGCTGGGGTGACAACACCAGATCGTCGGCGCCGCGGTTGGCCGCAACGTAGTCGAGCACCAGATCGTATCCCTCCACTTGCTGTGAAAGAATGCTCTGAACGCCCGGCCACGCCACGATCAGGGCCATGGCAGCTAGAGCGCCGGTTGCCGTCCCGCGCCATCGGTCGGAAGAGAGGAAGCGATCTACCAGCCGGACAGCACCGGCCGCACCCAACAATAACCAAAACGGCTGGACGATATAGAGATAACGCGCTCTCTCGCCAGCTCGTCCCGACCAGCAAGAAGATAACTGCCGTCACCGCGACCAGTTGCAGCGCGAAAAAGATGGTGGCCTGGTGGAAACGAGCGAGTCGGTCTCACGCTCCAATCGCTCTTCGCCAGCGCAAAGAGCGCGCACGCGACACCAACGATTCCCAGCAACGTCCAGGGGAGACGCACCGGATCGACCAGGAGTGGACCGTAGGTTCGCCATGCACCCACCACGTCCAAGACCAGGCCCAAATAGGGTCGCGTCGACTGGATGGTCTCGAAGTAGCCCGGCTGGCCCCACACCTCAATCAGATAGCGGAAGACCATGCTGAGCAGCACAGTCGCCTGGACGGCGATGACAGCCGGGCGCAGAAACCAGCGCCAACCATACCAGATGAGCATGGCGAGCACGATGGATGGATAGAGCAAGAGCGTCTCTTCCTGGGAAAAGAGGGCGAGGATGAAGAGCGCGGCAAAGGCCCAGAGCCAAGCGCGCTCGGCGACGCTCGTCCTTCGTTGTGACGGCCGCAAACGCGGCCCAAGTTGCCAACAGCGCGAAGAACTGTAGCTGGCTGTAGAAACGTGCCCGTCCACTCCAGACAATGGCCTCGGGCAGCACGGTCAAGCCCGCGGCGGCCAGCAGCCCGACCCGCACATTCCACTCGCGGCGGCCGATGGCAAAGACCACCGCGATCGACCCCAAGCCGAAGAGCAGACTGGCGGCGCGGCCCACAGTGTAGCTGTTCCCGAAGAGAGAAAAAAAGAGCGCTTCTACATAGGTGTTCAGCAGCCCACGTGTGTAGAGCACGCCGGCGGGGGTGCGTGGGACGCCGTTTTCCTGCACGAGCGTGGCCGCCCACATGGTCGTAAACTCATCGACATGCAAGCTAACGGTGCGGATGTATTGCCAACGCAGCCAGAAGCCCAGCGCCAGCAACGCAGCTAAGACGAGACCTTGCAGGATACCATCTTGATAGGTCTTGAGATTGCCGGTGCTCGTCATTCGACAGCGACCATCCCCAACGTCACGAAGTCGCCGCCGACCTCGCCGTCTATGAAGACCGGCAGACGGCCACCGTCAATGGTATACAGGCCCACCCGGACTTCATACTCGCCCGGCGGCAGGTCGGCCGGCAGGCCGACGGCGTAGCCGTCGACAAAACGCTGGCCCGGTTGCCAGGCGTGGGTCGGCGCAAAGCCGGCCAACGGCGGCTGATCCTGTCCTGCAACCTGCTCACCGTTGGCATCGACTAGGTGAATGAAGGTCGTATAGTCTGTCGATGTGGCTGCCAGGCTTTCCCAGAGCAATTCGATGGGGAGCTGCGCGTCTGCTTCAGTCGACTCCGGAAATTGTGCGCCGAGCAGCGCGAAAAAGTGCTCGAACTGCGCCGGGCCGTCGAGGAGTGGCGGTGGTTCAGGTACGGAGCCGACCTGTAACATGGCCACAGTATGGGGCCCGTCGCTGATCGGTGTGCTGCTGTCGAGCGCCGTGACCGGCAGAGCATCCAATGTATCCGGATCGTAAATCGACAGCTCGACCTTGTATGGGCCCGACCGCAGATCCGCCGGCAACGCAATGGTGTGGCCGTCCGGCCGAATCTCGCGCACCGGCCAGCCGGTGGTCGCCGCACCCCAGGGCCAGCCGTCCTCACGCCAGACCTCGCTGCCGTCGGGCGCCAGCAGACGCACGAGCGACGTTGTAGTTGGTCGTCATGGGCGCCGGGCCTGGAGATAGAATGTGGCCTGTACTTCAGCGCCCGATTCGACAACGGTCGCGCTGAAGTCGTAGGCCAGCAAGCGAATGACGCCGCCGAAATCGGCCGCCGGCCTGCCTTACCGATGTCGATAAAGTCGGGTAGGCCGGTATCGCGCATGTCGTAGACGTGGGCCAGATTCAACCCATGGAAGGCGCACTGTCGTGGACCGGCGTCATCTTCGTCGAAGAAGGCGATAGCCTCCGGCGACGGAATTCGGCGCTGTACCTGGTTGATGTAGACCACGGCGTAGTCGGTATCGAGCCAGAGCATGGGCGACGTCGACGAGATAGCATCGGTCTGTCCGGCGTAGAAGTAGGAGAATGGCCCGTCGTGATACCAGGCCACCGTGCGCTGGGTGTCGATGTCCGGCTGCTCGTTGAGCCAAGCCGCCGCTTGATCCAGACCCCTCGCCCCAACCGGCAAAGAGGATGTACGGCGCGGTTCGGGTGCCGCCGACCAGCGGGTTGTAGTAGGTCAGGTAGTACGGGTAGTGGACAAAGCCGAGCAGTCCATGGAGCAAGACCGCGCCGCTCAGGAGGAGATTGGCGCTGCGTTGGGTCCAGCGCCCACGCGCCAGCCAGGTGGCTACTCCAACCAATCCCAACGCAGCCAGCACCTCCAGGGCCAGAAATGCGGGCAGCATGTAGCGATCGAATTTCTTGGCGGCGATGGTCACCCCGGCGGCAAAGAGCAATGCATAGATGACCAACGCCAGTCCTGTACGACGGCCGGTGGCGTCATCGAACGGTGCGCGTCGCTTCCATGCCAGCAGCCCCGCGCCGGTCAAACCGGCCAACGTCAGCGGCGTGATGCGCCACAGATAGGCGATCGGGTAGAAGACGAGCCCCGGGTCTTCGGTGGGCCTACCCAGGAAGATAGTTGACGTTGATGTGGCGCTCGACGTAGTCGCCCATCTCCGCGACCATCCGCGGCAGAGTGCCTACGGGTCGAGCCACATGGCCGGCCAGAGCGCAACAAAGACTGCGGCGTGGCGATCGCACCCCAGAGTACGTAGCCCCAGACGAGGCGAGAGGGAGTTGGGAGGTTGGACAGGATGTCGTGCGCTGACGGCTTCCGTGCCACCAAGAGAGCGCGATGAGGATCAAACCGGCGGGCACCAGGAAGATGGCCGGCGTCTTTGTCAGCCAGGCCAAGCCCATGACGACGCCGGAGGCAATGAGATAGCGCCATTGGCGGCTGCCGTAGAGCCAGGCCAGAAAGAGCAGCAAGCGCCAGAAACGACAGACTCGGCCACGAGTCCGTCCGGGTGGAGTTGGCGCGAGAGCGCGACGTAAAAGGGCGTCCACGCCAGGTAGAGTGTAGCAAAGAAGGCGATCTGCTCGTCGAAGAGGCGGCGCAGCGGAAAGAAGCCGGCGGTCGACGGCCAGCGCCACCCCAGCACGATCCACCAGCGGCCGGCGGCCAGCAGTTCCAGCGGCGTCAGCGTCGTGTTGCTCCGTCAGCCAGGCCTCGAAATCCTCACGGTCCCAGCCGAATTGACCCGGCTGATATCCGGATAGTCGGGGAACTTCTGCAAGAAACCCAGCGTGCCCGCCCACATGACGGTGACGCCGGGGTGTTCACGCTGGAAGGTGTTGGCCAGTTCGCCGTGGCTGACGGCTTGGTAGAAGTTGGCCGAGCGTGCCAGCCACTTTGCGCTCGTCGATGGTGACGAACGCGTCCAGCGCAACGACGCGCGGCAACCAGGCCGCCAAGAAGAGCAGCGCCAGGATCAGCGCGGTGCGGAGCCGGGCGTTCACGCGGTCTACTCCTCACCGATGCGGATGTCGGTCACGTGCCACTGGGTGTCGACTTCTGCACCGTTCTCGTCCAGCACGGGCAGCCGGTCGCCGCTCTCTTCCAGGTAGAGACCGGTGTAGAGCGGATAGAGGCCATCGGGCGCGTCGGCGCTGACCGGAATGTCGTAGACGTCGGTGATGAGTTCGCCCGGATCCCAGCGCCAGGTCTCGCGCGTGTCGCAGACCGGATAGCCGTCTCGCTGCGCGATCATCGGGCCGTCGCCAAAGTAGACCTGGTTGAAGACCTTCCACGAATCCCAGATGGGCTCCTGGCCGCGCCAGTAGAGCGTCAGGCGAATGTTGTCGCCGGGCCGCAGCGGTGTGTCGTACTCGATGTCGTAGCCTTCGAGCCAGATGCGGTTGCCGAAGTTGACATGCAGCGGATTGCGCGATCTCGTTGTTGACCGCCGGATAGGTCAGCGGGAAGTCGGGGGCCGTCGCCCGGTCGAAGCTGGCGACGAAGTCGTCCAGCTGATAGCGGGGCACGTCGTCAGTCGCGGTTCCTGCGTGGGCATATCGCTCTGCTCGCCGGTGCGCTGGTAGATGACCAGGCGGTCGGTCTCGTTGATCTCGACGATGCCCCACTTGGAGAAGCCGTGGCGCAGGAAATGCTCCATCTGTGCCTGGTCGCCGCTGTCCCACGGCTCCAGGTTGTCGATCTCGAAGTACCAGTCGGCCGAGCGACCGCAGCGGAATTGACCGCGGGTGTACCATGCCGGCACCCAGGCTTCTTTCTCGTTGGTCTCGTAGTCGCCGCTGATGACGCCCTGCTCGTAGAGCTGCGCCGACGACCTTCCAGCCGTTGGCCAGGGGGAAGCCGAAGATCGCCTTGTTGTCCGGCTCGTCGATAGAAAGTCAAGTAGCCGGCCGGATGCCACTCGTCCCATGTGCGCAGAACTTCGGTCTGGTTGTGGACGAAGTACCAGTAAGCGTAGTTGCCTGCCGACAGGATCAACAGTGCGGCGGCAACGCTGCCGCACAACGACGGCCGTGCGCGTGCCAGTGCCAGTGCGTCTGCACAATGCCGTCCAGAGCTGGGTCGCCGACCAGCCGCAGAGCAACAGCCAGGGCAGGAAAAAGGTGTAGACGTGGGTGCGCGGCTTCTCGGTGAAGAAGATGGCCAACATGAATCCGGCTGCGAACCAGAGCCAAAGCGTGCGCTCGCCCACGCTCATACGGGGCAGGAAGAGTGCGATGCCCAGGCGCAGGGCAAAGACAACGAAGGTCAGATCCGTTCCACCGATGGTCAACCAGCGTTGCGTTGACAAAGCTCAGAAGGCAGCAGGCCGCTGAACAGTATGCCGGCTGCCGGGCCGATCCACTTGCCGAAGGCGCGCCCGTACGCGATGGCCAAGGCGAGGATGGTTAGCACGATCAGCAAGCATCACGTAGTAAGTTGTGCTGTAGACGGTGGTGCGCAGAAAGAAGTCGGCCAGATTGTTGTAGGGGAATGCGCCGCCCATGCGCCGGTCGGCCAGATAGGTGTACGGTCGCACTGAAGTTGGGGTGGCGCACAAACGGACACGTAGAAGGCCGCCAGCATGGCACAATCCCGACCAGACCGCCGATGATTGTTGCACCCACGATCTCAGCCCAGGCGTGTTCGATTCTGCCGCGCCAAGACCAATAGCAGGAAACGCGGCCGGTAACACGGCCAACGTGGCTTCGTAGTGGGAGAGCAGCCCGGTCGCAAGCAGAATAGAGGCCAGAGTCAGATAACGAACCAGCGCCTTGGGCTGCGTCACCAACCGGTAGAGGATGAGCACCACCAGGATCGACACCAGAAAGACGATGCTCTGATACTGTACGATGCGCGAAAAACCGATGAAGTAGCCGTCCAGCGCGAAGAAGATGGCGGCGGTCCATCCGGCCAACGGGTGGAAGAAACGCCAACCCAGCAAGAAAACGGCGAAGAGCGCGCCGAGATTGGCCGACAGCAAATGGAAAGCGGGCCATTTGTTCGGTCAGCCTGCCGGTGAGCGAATAGGCTGCGGTCGGCAACAGGATCTCGGTGGGCCCCTTCTTGTGGATGAGCAGGACATCGTCGTAGCCCTGAAGGATGGCGGCCGCACGCAGAGCGGCTCGCGCCTCGTCACCCTGATATTCGGAATAGTCCAGGGCGGTGAAACGGAAGAAGGCACCGACAAGCAGGAGAACAAAAATTCCGGCCCACAGCCTGCGTCGATCGACTGTCGACCACGTGGCATCCGGAAACGCAGATGCATCGACCGCCTGCCGACCGCTGCGGCGATCGATCAAGAGGATCAAACCGATCAAGACCGCAATAATCAGGTCGAAGGCGACAAAGGTCTGCCACCGTGCCAGCGGCCCGGGGAGAAAGCTCAGCCCAAGCATGGCCATGATTGCAATGCCGTAGCCCGCACCCAGCGCATAGAGAAACTGTTCCCATGGCGTGGGAGGAGACACACCACGCCCGACCAACGCCTCCGTCAGCAACATACCGGGACGACGATGACGAACAGAAAAACGGCCAGACCCTGTAGCCGGAGCGGCAGGCCGGCCGGAATCAACAGCAGATGAGCCAGCAAGGTGGCGCCAAACGCTGCAAACAGATAGTTACGTGAAAATCGTGACATACCGGGTTTGGTTGACATTGAACGTGCGCCCTCGGGTATCAAGGCCGGCTTGGCTGACAAGCTCCAGACGAGGGCTGTGAAATGCCAACGCTGTCTAGGGCATTAGGAGGCCTGTCGCACTTCGCCACCCTCGACAGTCTCGCGGACGTAGTAGATCGGCTTGCCTTGGCTCTCGTAGTAGGTGCGGATCATGATCTCGCCCAACAGACCCATGGTGATGAGCTGAACACCGATCACGACCAGCAGAACTGCCAGCGTCAACAGCGGACGCGAGCCGATGTCCTGACGCATGAAGAGCTTGACGAAGGACAGGTAAAGACCCAGACACGATACCGAGGGCGGTAGACAGCAGGCCCAAGCCGCCGAAGACATGGATCGGGCGGGTGGCATATGCACCCAGGAACCAGACCGTGATCAGGTCCAGCACAACACGGATAGTTCGGCCGATCCCATACTTGGACGATCCGTACTGGCGGGCATGGTGGTTGACCGGCACCTCGGTCACTGTGCCGCCGACCTGAACTGCCAGCGCGGGGATGAAACGGTGCATTTCGCCGTAGAGGTGAACGTGCTGTAAGCAGGTCGCGGCGATAGGCTTTCAGCGAGCAGCCGTAGTCATGCAGTTGGACGTCGGTAACGTTGGAGATCATCCGATTGGCGATCATGGACGGCAGCTTGCGGTCCAGGTAGCGATCCTGCCGATCTTTGCGCCAGCCGCGAGACAATGTCGTAGCCTTCTTCGACTTTGGACATGAGCAGCGGAATGTCGGCCGGATCGTTCTGGAGGTCTGCATCCATGGTGATGATGACATCGCCGCTTGCCGCGTCAAAACCGGCGGAGAAAGCCGCTGTCTGCCCGAAGTTACGGCGTAGGCGAATAATCTTGTACCGCTCGTCCTGTGTGGCGTAATCTCTGAGCAATTCATAGCTGCGATCGTTGGATCCGTCGTCGACAATAATGACTTCGAATGAATATCCGGAGCCTTCGCAAGCGCTGGTCAGGCGTTCGCAGAGATGTGGAATGCTCTCTTGTTCGTTGAAGAGCGGAATCACAACTGAGATATCAGGCGTTCCCTGTTCCTCAAGCTGTGACGCGAGCTCATCGGCCAGTTCGTCAATGGTAAATTCACTCATGGTATAACTCGCTTACTGGTCTACTAGCATCGTCTCCACGTCGATCGTTGTCTGTGCGCCTTCGACGAGTTGCGCGTATTTTGCGCCCAGTCCTGTGATTATGGGGGTGTGCCATTGACGAGCGGCGGCAACTATGGGATCGATCGGTGTGCCCGTCGCACTCAGCAGACCGTGGGCAATGGGCAGCAACAGTGACCATCCGCTGTCCAACACGGGCACACCAACGACCGCGCCGTTGCAGACCTGCGGTTGAGGATGGTCCCAGCGTCGTAGAGGACCGGTGACATGACCCGCTGTTCCCGGCAGTCCATCATACGCCGATGTTGCCTCAATCTCGTCAAGCAAGAGATCGCCCGGCAACTCTGTTTGCCACTCCATAAAGGCTTCCTTGCGTTTTTCTGCCGTTGTGCGGATGCCGTCGATGTCGCTGACATTCCATTCGCCGGTCATCATTTGCTTGACTTCTTCCAGTTCGAAATAGAAGACGTCGTCGGGTGAAGAGAGACGACCATCGTTGGCCGCTTCGCGTCCAGCTGCGTGGGCCCAGTTCCGGGTTCCGGCCAGAAAGTACGCGACTGCGTTCAGTGCACGACTCTGGTAACGCAAGAGTGTGCGAATCTGTTGTAGATGCGCCTGTGCTGCTTGCTGCCGGTTGCGGTCGATGTGTGTCATCAATTTGTCAACGTGTTGATCGACGGGAAGCGTAGCACTGTTCTTGGGGTTGTGCAGAAGACAGGCAAGTACGGCGTGAAAGATGGGCGTCGGATTCTCCGACCAGCGCGGATTGGCGATCTCCCCCTCATCGGCGCAGCGATGGCCAAAGTCGGCCAAAAACCTATCCATGTCTTCGATCAGCGTCTCAGATGGACACGTTGTGCGCCAGTCAGATAGATCGCTGAGTTGAAGCCATGATCTCACATCGTCATGAAGCGTTGTGGCCGCCGCAAGATCAATGACGGCAACCGCGATTCGGTTTTCTGTCAGTCCGTCGACATTGCCGACGGCATGATTGATCGCATTCAGAGATTGCAACGACATGGGATCAGCAGTGAGACGAGCAAGCTGATTGTAGGCGCCGTACAGGGCATGCCGCACGGCAACAAAAAACATCAAGCTGTCCAGGCTGACCCGTTCGATCTCTTCCATGACCTGCAGGATTTCAGCTTGTGTCCAACGGATCTCTGCCGTCTTCGTCAGCCAGCGGCGTCCATTTGTGGTCACTGTGTCCACCTGGCCGGCGAGTATCTCGACCTGTTCGACCAGTTTGCGCTGTGCACGGCCATTCTTGAATGCGCCTAGAAGACCCGGCTTTTCCCACTCGGACACGCGGAACGACGCGCCGTTCATGAGAAAGGTCAGCGGCTCAATGCCGGCATGCTCGGACTCCAACCGGGCAGAGATGGACACATTCTGATAGATGCGTCCACGATGTCTTTGCAGCACGCGCGCGCGCGGTTGAGGGTTAAAACCGACACTGTCGTAGTACTTATACCATGCGCGGCCGATGATCTCGGCCAGAACACTGTAGCTGAACGGGGTCAATACGCCCGGCGCAAGGGGCAGGATCGGTGCTTGACTCCAAACTACCGGCCGATTCGTCGGTAGACCTTCGACGTTATACGCAAACAAGGCTTGAAAATCCTCCGCAAACTGAACGAAAAAAGAGCGCCCATCATCCTGATGTCACGCATTGACCCGCGCACAATCGAGGCGACGAACCGCGCCAGACATTGTCTCGCGAATGGGGTAAAGTGTCAATTTAATAGAGGTGCAGCGACCTAGTCGTCCCGGTAGAAATCGGGCACGATGAAACGTGTTAGGGCGAAGGTGACGGCCGTTTCCAGTGCTGCATCGCGCGGAATAAGACCGCCGGTCAGGATGCCCACGGCTCCTTGGTGGTGTTTGGTATTTGGTTTACCGATGAGGCGATCCATCAGTGGGCCGAGTTCGTGGCCGCGGCGTACCTGTTCTGCCAGCTTCGCCGGCAACAGAAAACGACCGCCTGCACCAATGCCGACCACGCCGGTGGTATCCAGCGCAACGGCCCAGGCGGTGACGAACATCCCAAATGTTGTGTCGGCTACGTTGCCTTCGATACCGATGCCGAGCTCGGCTCCGACGGCATCGAGGGCTCCCTGTGCACGGGTGCGAGCGCCTGCCATGGCCTCATCATCGGTCATCGGCTGCACGGCAACGCCGGATGGCGCGTCGACTGCGCACAGTTCAGCGTGAGGCCATACTCTGGTTGTCGCCCGCTGCGCTGCCGAAATTTTGGACGGATTTAGCGATCCGACTGCGATTTTCATCTAAGCAATAGTCCTATGACGCGGGGGCCGAAGATGGACGCTGCCACGCCAATGCTTCCCAGCACCACAAATATCATGGCGCCGGCAGCCACATCCTTGGCGATCCCAGCCAGCGGATGGTAGTCCGGTGAAACCAGATCGACCGTGACCTCGATGGCAGTGTTGACTGCCTCGAAGGCGAACACGACGCCGAGCGTCAACGCGAGAATCGCCCATTCCTGCGGGCCTATGGCAAACCACCAACCGGCCACGACGGTCACCGTGACGGCAACCAATTCGATCCGGGCATTCGGTTGGGTCATGAGGGTATAGTGTGTGCCGCGAAGTGCCGCGCGAAAACTGTGCCACCGGCTTTTGAGAAATGGGCGGTTCTGGTCTGGTGAGAGCATGAGCAGTAGATGGATTGTTGCTTGGCTTTGGGTGAAAAACGAACGGTCGGAGCCACCCTGCCGGCTTACGGATCAATCGTCGCGATTGACGGGCGTACTTTGGCCAAACCGGGCCAGCACTCGATCTTGGATGGCCCACATTAGACGGCGTTCCTCATCTGACGCGTGATCGTAGCCCAGTAGATGCAACGTGCCGTGGACGACAAGAAGGCGTAATTCGGCATCGACTGAATTGGCGTACTGTTGCGCCTGGCGCTTTGTGTGGGGAAATGCAAGCACCAGATCGCCTAGATGGCCACCAATTTCCGCTGTCAGTTCGGGTGGTGCATTCCGGATCATCGGTGGACTGTCGGGCGCTTCTTGCGCTGCAAAACTCAACACGTCGGTCGGTGCATCGATGCCACGAAATTGTCGATTGAGGGAGCGCATGTACGTGTCATCAGTGATGACAATCGTCAACGCGGCGCGGGCGACTTTCTCTGATCGCAGCGTTGCGGTCGCAGCTGCCTTCAAGTTTTCGACGTCTACCCGATCGACGAACGCCTCATCGACGTCGACATCGATAGCGTAGGGCGGAGAGGATGCCGACTCCATGGCAAGCGCTACGATCGACGGATCTGCTGGTCGGCGGAGGCATAGGCGGTACCGGCGTCAGCGATCACACCGGCGTCAGCCTCTCCATTGGTCATGACCTCCTCTACTCCCCCTTGTCGTACCTGCGCTGGTTGTGCTGCGCTGAGAGCTTCGGCCGGTCCGGGACTGCCGGTCTCTCTTGGCGTCGGAACATCCGCTTCGACTGCCCTCTTCACGGGCTCCGGATATGAGATCCGCGGATGGTGCACGCCTTCCAACACCCGCATGAAGACCTCGCGAATTGCCTGCACGTCCTTGAACGTGAGATTGCTGTCATCAAGTTCACCATCGGCGATCCGATCGTCCACCAAGCGTGAGATCAGCGTCTTGAGTTCATCACGGGTAGACGGTCGAATCGAACGCACGGCCGCTTCACAGGTGTCGGCCAGCAACATGATGGCGGACTCTTTGCTTTGTGGTTTCGGGCCCGGATAGCGGAAATCCTCTTCGTTGATGACTTCGCCCGCAGCAGCCTCTTTTTGAGCTTGAATGTAGAAATACTTGACCAATGATTCGCCGTGGTGTTCGCGGATGAAATCTCGAATCCGTGGCGGCAAATGGTATTTCTCCGCCAGATCGAGACCTTCTTTGACATGGCTGATGATGATTTGTGCACTGGTAGTCGGATCGAGCTTGTCGTGGGGCGAAATGCTGTCGGCGATATTCTCAATAAAAAAATAGGGACGCACGGTCTTGCCGATATCATGGTAGTAGGCGCCCACACGCGACAGAAAGGCATCGGCGCCAATCGCAGCGGCCGCGCGTTCAGCCATATTGCTGACAACAATCGTGTGATGATACGTGCCGGGCGATTTAAGCAGCAGTTGGCGCAACAACGGATGGGTGGGGCGGCTGAGCTCGGTTAATTGTAGACTGGTGGTGATGCCGAATACATTGCCGACGACAAAATAACCGATCAACGCGACGCTGCTCGCCAGCCCGCCGTTCAACAGCAGAACCATCTGGATCTGGATGAAGTCCGATGTCGCGGTTTGTGCATACGGTAGGCGATAGGCGGCCACCGTCACAACATTACTCAGTGCAATGACCAGGCCTGCCCACACGAAGGCAGTCAGCCTTTCTGCCGCGCCCCAATACCAGTGCACCCAGCAACGCCCCGACTCCGGCGTAGACAACCATGGCAGTGTTGGTGTCGCCGGAATATTGTATGACGAACAGAAAGGCGATTGTGAGCACAATCGCGACCCGGATGTCGATCAATACCGCCATGAGCATTGACAACGCCGCAAGCGGATAGAGATAGGGCAGCCAATTGTGGGGGAGGATCATGAATTTGACACCGAGCAGCCAGATGCTGCTGATCAGGACGATGATCGCCATCTCTTGCAGATTGACCAATGTTTCACGACGCAGACGCAGAAGAGAGGCACCGGTCACGGTAAAGACGGCCAGCGTGAAGAGTGTGGCCCGCAACGTCCGCCACCAATCCCATTCACTTTGGAGCAGACCGACGTGGTGGAGCGCCTCGACATCTTCTGCTCCCGCCAGATCGCCTGCCCGAATAATGATCTCCCCATTTTCGATTTTGCTCTGTTGCACCGGAACTGCTTCGCGGGTCTGTGTGCGCAGTTCCTCTGTGCGGGCAACATTCACAAAGCTGTTCTGGGCGATAAGCGGACGGACCAGTTCAACGGTGACGAGTCCGAGATCCTCATCGGCGTCAGAATTGATCAGGGGAGGGACGCGCCGCCTTGCACTTGCCAGCGAAGTGTCACGGATTTCATCGCGCATGATGGTGTCGAGGATCAGAGGTACGTCCTGCAACACCTCCTGCCATTCACTGTCGTCAAGTCCGATGATTTTGCGTGCCAGCGCGGGGGTCATCTCGAGGTCGGGAATGGCAAGAAGGTAGTCGATCTGAAGGTCGGGTGTCGCATATTCGTCCAGACGCACGATGCCCATAAATTCCAACACCTCACGGGCGCGATTGACCTGACGTCGACGAACGCGGCCCTCGGCGGCATCATACTGGTCCGAAACGGAGAGAGCCGCACGTTCCCGCGCTTGTTCCGTCAAAACGTTGCTGTCATAGGTGATCTGCCGCGGCGCAACGACGTTGTATGGCGCAACCTGACCGACATTGATCTGCACGCTGCGCACCGAATGGGATCTGCCATGAGAGCAGCCCAATGAGTAGAACGGCAAGCGAGGCCACCATCACCAAAATCAAGGCGCGATCCAACCAACCCGTGCTCCCTACGGATTTGGCGCCGGGCGATTTGGATGAGGCTGACTTGGCAGGTGCAGACGCCATTGGTGGCGTAACTCCTTGGAAAAACCGAAACGTTAACTTGCCAGCAGGTTGCGGACGATCTGGTTGACGCGTTTGCCGTCGGCCCGACCGCCAATGCGCGGCATGATTGCACTCATGACCTTGCCCATGTCAGCCGTCGACGCCGCACTGATCTGGTCGATCACGGCCTCGGCAAGAGTCTGAATCTCAGGATCGCTCAACTGCTGGGGAAGATAGCGTTCGAGAACGGCAAGCTCGGCCATTTCCTGCTCTGCGCGATCGGGTCTGCCGGCGTCGCGGTATTCGGTTGCGGCGTCGCGGCGTCGCTTGGCCTCGCGCTGGAGGACTGCTAGTGTCTCGTCACCGGTCAAATCGTGCTGCTGGCCGCCTTCCTTGCTCGCCAATGTAAGCGATGCCTTGACCGAGCGGAGTGTCAGTTTGGTGACCTCGTCTTTGGTTCGCATAGCAGTCTTGAGATCGGCGTCGATCTGTTCGATCAGTGATAGGTCATTGCTCATAATATTCGGATGCCATCCATTTTCATTTGATTACTGAACGTGCTCGTGCACCTTCGAATCCAGCCAACGAACTAATTCGGTTTGATAGCGGAGGAATATCACAAGCAGTAGCGTGAGAGCGGTGATGACGAAGCCCAATTGCCAGGAGTTGAGCAACAAGACGCCGGCCCCGGCTGCGGCCACCACAAAGGTGCTCGGTACGCGAATGACCAGGGTCAACAAGAATATCGTGCTGAAGCGCACACGGGACAAACCGGCAAGAAAATAGGGCAGATCGCCTGTCGGTGTAAGAATGAGGATGAACCAGAGCACTATGCTGGTGCTGTGTGTGACCTTTTCCCATTTGGTAACTCTGTCGCCTCCGGCCAGATCGGTGACCAACGGTCGTCCAAATCGGCGCGCCAACCACATGGCGAGCATGGCTCCAATCATCAAACCGGTTGATCCCCAAATCCCACCCCATACCGGGCCATAGAGAAAACCGGCTGCCATTTGCATTACATAGCCCGGCACCGGCGCGACAACGATCTGTATGATGTTGAACAGAACCAACGCCAGCGGACCAAACCAGCCCAGGCGAACGATAAACGCCTCCAGCGTTTGCTCATCCTGAAGCAGCAGCCAGAGGTCTTGACGGTATGCGATTGTAGGGAGTCCTAACATGACAAACGCCACCCCCGCAAGAATGAGATGGTGGCGCTTCTGCGTCAGGATCTCCGGTGGTGAAGACGTGGCGTCCGACTGTTCGCTCGACATCGTCTGCCGGTCTAAATCCATACGGGTATTATACTCTGCACCGGTCGCCTGTCAACAGTAGGACGTGTGCACACTGGGACGCTCCCGCCGTGGCCCAGATGTTTGCTGTTCATCGTGCCGTTGGCTACAATGGACCTTATGTTTTTCGATCAGGCAAGAATCTATGTAAAGGGAGGCGACGGCGGCAACGGTGTCGTCGCCTTCCGACGGGAGAAATTTGTTCCTCGTGGCGGTCCTGCGGGCGGTTCGGGCGGTCGTGGCGGTCATATCTACATGGTCGTGGATGAGGGACTGAACACGCTTACTTCGTTTCAGAAGCAAGTCCACTTCCGCGCGGAGAGAGGTACCCACGGCGGCGGAGCGAACAAGACTGGCGGCAATGGACCCGATCTACACATTTCTGTCCCGCCCGGCACCCTTGTTCGTGATGCCGATACAGGCGAGCAAATCGCGGACCTCACGCGCCATGGGCAAGAAGCGCTGATTGTGCTCGGCGGGCGCGGCGGACGCGGCAATACGTCGTTCAAGTCGTCACGAAACAAGGCTCCGCACATGGCGGAAAAAGGCGAACACGGCGAAGAACGCTGGATCGACCTGGAGTTGAAGCTCGTCGCAGATATCGGCATCATCGGCGTGCCGAATGCCGGAAAATCGACTTTGTTGAGTGCCGTCAGCGGTGCCAAGCCCAAGATTGCCGACTATCCCTTCACAACCGTCGTACCCAATTTGGGCGTTGCGGAATTAGATCACCGGCAGATGGTGCTGGCCGATATTCCGGGCCTCATGGAGGGCGCCCACGAGGGGGTTGGTCTTGGGCTGGATTTCCTGCGTCACATTGAACGAACCCGCCTGCTCATCCATGTTCTGGACGGCAATAGTCCCGATCCAATGGGTGACTTTGATGCGATCAACCAGGAACTGGCGCTCTTCAACCCGGGTTTGGTGGATAAGCCACAGGTTGTCGCCTTCAACAAGATGGATCTTCCCGACGCACAGGAGCGCTGGCCGGAAATCGAGAAATCTGTGAACGAACGCGGACTGCCGATCTTTGCAATCAGCGCAGTGACCCGTCAGAACCTTGAACAGCTCCTCTATCGTGTGCAATCAATGCTGGATGCGCTGACTCCTGATGAAGCAGCGCCGGCCGGTGATGAGCTCCCCGAAATCACGCTTGAGGCGGATGAACGCGTCTTCCGGATCGATCAGGTCGGCGATCAGCACTGGCGGGTGAACGGCATCGCGATCGAGCGTGCGGCACAGATGACCAATTGGGACTATTATGAAGCTGCCATGCGTTTTCAGCGGATACTGTCCGCCATGGGGATCGCCAAGGAGCTGCGCAAGGCCGGTGTACAGGAGGGAGACACGGTGCAAATTGCCGACGTCGAACTGGTCTGGGGCTATGACAACGCGCTCGATGACTGATTCTTCTTTCCCGATATCCGGGACCGATCAATTGGCATACAGTGCCGGAATGCACCGCATCGGCATCTTCGGTGGTACCTTTGACCCGATTCATATCGGGCACTTGATCCTGGCTGAAGAGGCGTGGTTTCGTCTCAAGTTGGACAAGATCTATCTAGTGCCGGCCGGGGATCCGCCCCACAAACGCGATCGCCGTCTCTCCGCTGTTAAGGATCGCGTCCACATGGCGCAGTTGGCCACGGACGGAATCGACTACATCAAAGTCAGCCGAATCGATGCCGATCGTCCCGGTCCACACTTTACGTCGGATATGGTGCGACTCGTGCGCGAGCGAATCGGCGACCATACAGAGCTGTTCTTTCTCATGGGAATGGACAGCCTGCGTGATCTCTATACATGGCATGAAGCCCCCTGGTTGGTGGAAAACTGCCGGCTCGTTGCTCTGAGCCGCCATGATGTTGCACTTGACTGGTCACATCTGGAGCAGGAGCTGCCGGGAGTCCGGGATCGCGTCATCATTTTGGACATGCCGGAACTGGAGATTTCCAGCAACGGAATCCAGAGGCGTGTGCGCAACGGCCAGCCGATTCGCCACCAAGTTCCCCGCAGTGTTGAACTCTACGTTTACGAACAGGGACTCTATCGCTAGTTCGATTCTGGCGTAAATATCACGATAGAAATGGCTCAACCGGATCGTGGGGTTTCACGTCCCCGCACTGATTACCAGCAGATTCGCTACCGAGACTTTTCGAAATCAGTGCCTGGGACGTTGGCCTACCCCCTGAAAACCCCGGAGAGCCACAGAAATCCGGCTGTGCTACTACTGCAAGGCTGGGTTCTGTCCGGGCGCCACGTCAAAACCTGTTTGCGATCGACGGCAGTCGAAGCGGCGCCGCGCCGATCCCGGGCTGAATGCGCAGAACACCAAACGTTGCACGGACCGTGATCCACATGTTGGTCACCACCCAAATCCATGTCAGCGCATGCGGGCTGCTGACGTCGATCAACATCAAGCCGGCGGCGCCGACGATAAAGGCCAGAATCACGACATTGCGCAAAAAGCGAAAATCCCCCGTACCCCAGTGAATGCCGTCAGTCACGAAGGCCAGTGCATTGACCGGCTGTATCAGCAGCGACACGAACCAGGCTGGGAAGAAGAGACCCCACGCTGCGGGTGGAACCAAGAGTTGGGCAAGCCAGTCCTGCCCGATCCACATGAACATGCTGACAGAAACGCCCAGAACCACTGCCCAGAAACCACAGACTACCGCTACTCTGCGCGTGCCTGCAATTCGGGTCGAGCCGACGAAAAATCCGACCAGGCTCTGGGCGGTGATGGCCAATGCATCGAGCCCCAATGCCGAGAACATCCAGAACTGGCGAATGGCTTGATTGGCGGCGCCGGCCTCTGGTCCGATTTGAGTCGCGACACGTGTACTCAACAAGGTAAAAAAGGTCAAAAATCCGGTGCGCAAGAAGAGATCGCCGCCAATGCGTAGCAAGCCGGCTGCTTCACGTGGTCTCAGTCCCGCCGGCAGGCCCAAACGTTGCACGACGATGCCCACGGCCCAGACTGCGCCCACCCACTGCGCAAAGGCACTGGCGCCGGCCGCACCGGCAATGCCCAGTGCCGGAATCGGTCCGGCTCCGGTGATGAGAAGTGCGTCCAGTGTGATATTGATGACGTTCACCGTTACGGCAATCCAGAGCGGCACATTCATTTCTTGTTGACCGCGCAGAACGCCAAACGCTGACAATGTAGCCAGCACCGCCGGGCGCGCCGTAGAGGCGTATACGCATGTACTCGACTGCACTGGTGTGTACTGCGTCAGTGGCGCCCAGCAAGTGGCCGATTAGGGGCGCTAGTGGCCAACCTACAACAATCAGCATCAGTCCGAAGATGCCACTTAAGGCAAAGGCCAGCCCCGCGATGCGCGATGCGCGTTCGTGACGCCCTCTTCCCAATGCCTGGGCTACTTCAGTCTGCGAACCGATGCCAAGAAAGCTGAAGATCCAAAAAATGCTTGAGAGAGCTGCCGTTCCCACACCCAGAGCCGCCAACGACTCCGCGCCCATTTGCGCCACGAAGGCGGTGTCGACCAGACCGGTCAGCGGCTCGGCGACCAGTGAGAAGAGTACCGGAATCGACAGCGCCAATACTGTGCGATGCGGTTTATCCACAAACGGGTGGACTGAAGACGACTCGACAATCGATGCCGACATGAAGTGCTCTCATTCTGTGCGGCGGCGTAGGTTAATCCCAAGTGACGGCCGAGAGTGATTCGATTATTCGTAGGTAAGGGTCTCGCGTACGGTCAGATCGGCAGCGTTGCGGGCGGGTGCCAGGCTGGCCAATGCCGAAACCGCGATCACGACAATCAGCCAGAGCAACGGTGCACGTAGATCGAAGACATAGCTGAGCGGCAATTTGGCGAAGGTCATGCCGACGATCCGGCTGAGAATACGGCTCAAGGGCTGTGAGAGCAGCAGCGCACCGGCCCAGGACAGGACGCCGATCAACACGCCCTCAATGACAAAGATGCGCAACACGCTCCTGGTCGAGGCGCCGATGGCGCGCAATACACCGATCTCGCGGCGACGTTCCAGCACGTTGATGCTCATGGTGCCGACAAGCCCCAGGCTGCCGACTGTGGCAAGCAGGAAGGCCATGACCATCAGGATGACCGTGATGATATTGAAGCGTTCGGTAAAGATGACCCGATCCTCGGTCGCCGTTCGGCTGGAGGTGATCTCGATTCCGGCGTCCGAGCAGGCGCGCCTCCGCTTCCTGCGCCACGCGGCGCAGGGTAGCGGCGTCGTGTGGGTCTGCCAGAATGCGTATGACGTTGACGCGCCCGTAGTCGCCGAATTCATGCCAGAAATGGACTTGATTCACATAGATCACGGAGGGGGCAATCGGCGGGTGGAACGTCTGGTGCACGCCGACGACGCGCCAGTCCGTTTCGTTGTCGCCTACTCGAATCGGGATCACGCTATTGAGCTTGAACTCGGGTTCGTCCAGCAACAACGCGTTGGCCACAACCATTGCGTTGCTGTCGCCCTCTTCAAGCCAACGACCGGCAATAATATCCGGCTGTAGCAGCTGTGTACCCGCAGGCAATGCATAGATCACGGCGCTGTCCCCGTCGCTGCCGTCGCTACGAATCGGTACCCCTTCACTCCGCTGTCCAACTCTCCAAATAGTCGATGCCTTGGATCCCGGCTAGAAGCGGAATGATCTGTTCGCTGGCGATGGGCACGGCTGAGTTGTAGCTGCACGTCGAATCCCTGGCTGACCAACGTTTCCTCCAAGGTGCGAAAGAGCGACGCGTGCACGCTCAGCACGGTCATGAAGATAGCGCCGCCCAGCATGAGTGGAATCAGCGTCCGTACGAGTCGCCCTCGTCGCCGGAAGGTATTACGCAGCGAGAGCCTCAGCGGCCGGGACATGGGTAGGCGCTCCTGGATCTGCGTTATGCGCGGCGCGACTTTCGCCACTGACATCGGCCAATCCTCGTTCCTGGACTGCCTCGCGCACGGTCATCAGGGCTGCGCGGCGAATGGGCAGAATGGCCGCCACGATAGGCGCCAGGATACCCACCAAGATCTCAAGCGCCAGGATTCCGGGCGAAAGCCGAAACCGCTCGATGTCAAAGTTGAGTTGGGCAGCCACAAAGTGTGAAAAAACACTGGCACCCAAAAAACCGAGCGGAATGGCCAAGATCAGCGCGCAGAGCCCGAAGACGGCGACCATCCGGAGATACAACGCCGCAATCTGCGCCGGCTCGGCGCCGACCGTTTTCATGACGCCGATTTGGCGCGTCTGTTGGGTGAGAATGGCCGTAATGACGTTGATGACCAGGAAACCGCTCAAGATCAAGGCCAGCGTACCCAAGAAGGTGAGGATCAGTAGAATCGTGGGCAGAGAAGTCCATGACGAAGTGCTCGCCGGGGTTGGGCACTTCCTGCCAGAAGACGGTGTAGCCGTTGTCTTCCATCTTGTCGGCGGCGTCGTGCGCAACATCGATGAGGTGTGCCCTTGTCGAACGGACGTCGCCTGACCACAAGCTGCATCTGGTTGAAGCCGCGCGGCAGCCCGAGCCACTCCATGGTATCTCGGGTGACGTAACCGTACGGCACACCGGTGATTTGGGCCGGCGGCTGGTTCATGTCGTGGGCAAGACCAGCGACCGGCAGCGACCGTTGCAGACCTTCGGCGCCTTCGACGAGAAGAGAATCTCCGAGCGATGTCTCCGGCGATGTCGAGAGAGTTGCGTTCGATCAGAATTTCGCGGTCAGGCGGCGGCCAGGTGCCGATATAGGGGCGGACGATATCGACTTCGTGGCCAAGATAATCGTCCATTGCGATTAGCTGGAGGTCGTGCCAATCTCCCGACGGGAGTTGGAAACGCACGACCGCACCGTGCCGTCCCTCCGCAGCCGCAACATCGGCCATGCGCGCAATCGCGTCGACCTCGTCGTCATCGAAGAGCGATGTATGTAACGTTGCGCTGGCAGGATGGACGGCCAGATAGCTGACCGGTAGCTCCGTCCACAGGGTATTGGCCGCACCGGCGATGATGCCGAACGCGAAGATGCCAACCGCAATGGAGAGAATGACCAGAACAGTCCGTGTCTTGTTCAGCCAAAGATCGCGCAGGGCATAACGCCAGCGCAGTCCAGTCACCGCCAAACTCCTTTCGTTGCCATCAGGCGCCAGAGCGAACCTGACAGCACAGCGAGAATCTGAGTCACATCACACGCCGATCATACGTTCCATCGCCGACCGGCTTCCAGTGACCTTTGTCCCCCGCTGCAGCGCATTTGTCTGCTTCGACGGCCGTCACGGAATGTTCGGGCAAGTCCGACGTTGTCTGTGTAGGAGGCCGGTTCGACGGGCTGAGAACCGGATATGCGGTGCGACAGGTCGCGTGAGGATGCGCTTGGTCTCGGTGAGAGACGCTGCCTCTCAGAGCGCCTGCGTCAACCCGCGGATTCGGCGCCCGAAGCAGGATCGGGTCCGGAAATTTCCGCCAATGCAACTTGCCATGAGTCGGCCTCTGACATGGTAATTTTCTCGTCGTGAAAGCGATGATCGTTCTTGCGGATGAATTCGCTCAGATCCTCGTGGAGTCGGGTCCAGGCCTCGCGCTGGGTTGCCAGCAGCAATTCGGTGTTGTGGCGGGGCTGTGCGTGGGTCAATAGTTTGCGAAAATGGGGTAGACAGATGCCGTCCGACCGGCGATATGTTGCGGCAAGGCCTTGTTCACCGTGCAAGTTGTCGAGCAAGGTCATGGTCAGTTCGTGCTCCAGACCACGAACGTGCGCGGAGATAGGGCAGAGCGTCTGTGGCTTGAGTTCGCTCACCGTCTCCGCGAGATCGCCACCGGGGGCGTTGCGCCACAGATTCCAGGCCGACCGCGATTTGGATCCTGTGGTCGCGTCGGTGGCGCGGAGCAGCGTCTTGATCACATCGCGCATGAGGATCGCGACACCTAGTGCACCGCCACGGCGGTTGAGCATCCAGGCGTGGATCTGGCAGTAGCCGCGCGCGGCGTTGAGAGCCGCGCGGATATCGATCTCGTTGACCATCTGCCAGAGCAGATTGTCGACATAGCGCACGGCGCCATTGGTCGTCAGCGTGCAGATAGCGCAGCCGGACTCAGCCATCGCAGCCTCGATTTCGGCAAAATAGGGGATCGACTCAGGGTTTCGGGCCATGAAGTTTCGGTCTCTGTGCTTTCCTATGTTGGGATCTACGACAGTTCAATCGAGATACTACAACAGGTATTGCCGGGGCAGAAGTCGGGTGTAGGGTGATTTTGACTATTCACTCATTTCTGTCAAAATCGTTCGGTCCGGCCCACTCTCCTCTACGCGCCTGAACCCTTATTGGGATTACCACGCCACATTCGTTATGATGTCCGTTCGAAGAACACAAACCCTTCAATCGGACAGACCCGACCATGACTGAACGACTTTACTACAGTGACTCATACACCACAGAGTTCGAGGCCGTCGTTACGCATATCGCACAGATTGACGGCAACAGCGCACTGGTGCTCGACCGGACCCACTTCTACCCCACGTCGGGTGGGCAACCCCACGATCTCGGAACGCTGGGGGGCGCTGACTGTGATCGATGTCGATCGCGGATGACAATGGCGAGGTTCTGCACATGGTGGACGACCCCAGGTACCGGAGAGTGCGTCGGGCACATCGTCCACGGTTCGCTCGACTGGGACCGGCGCTACGATCATATGCAGCAACATGCGGGCCAGCACCTGTTGTCGCAGACCTTCTACCAACTGTTCGGCTACGAGACTCTTTCTGTCCATTTCGGGGCACAAGAGTCTACGCTGGATCTGAAGACATCGACGGTGGACGACGTCGAACTCAAGGAGGCTGAGCGATTTGCCAATACACTGGTCTTCAGCAATTTGCCCATCCGCACCTATTTCGTGGACGAAGGTGAAATCATGCGTCTTCCCTTGCGCCGCCCGCCTCAGGTGACGGGCAAGGTGCGCATTGTGGAGATTCAGCAGTTCGACTGGTCTGCCTGTGGCGGAACACATGTGCGCTATACCGGCGAGATCGGCATTGTCAAGGTCGTCAAGCAGGAGCGCCACAAGGACCGTGTGCGCCTTACCTTTCTCTGCGGCTGGCGCAGCGTACGCGACTATGCCGCCAAACACGATCTGCTGACGTCGGCCGCTCTGCTGTTCAGCAACGAAGCCGGCCAGGTACCGGAGCTGATTGCGCGTAGCTTGGAACAGAACAAACTCCAACAGCGGCGCATCGACGAGTTGGCGCAGCAATTGCTGCGCTTTGAAGCGGATGCACTGGTCGCAGCTGCCCGAGACGTCGGTGCTGTACGGGTGGTCGTGCATCTGTTTGACGACAAGGATGCCGACGCTGTGCGGGCCATGGCCTCGCAACTCCAGTCGCGGCCCGCGACTGTTGCGCTTCTGGCCTCGAATGCAGGGGACAAGGTATCGGTGGTTTTCGCGGCGTAGTGACAATGTACCGCTGCACGCCGGCACGCTGTTGCGCGAGGCATTGCAGCACTTTGGCGGCGCGGGCGGCGGTCGTCCCGACCTCGCGCAGGGTGGCGGCATCGCGGTGCAGACGCACAGGCAATTCTGGAGATTGCATTGGCTCAGGTGCAGGAGGCGTTGGCATGACAGCGAAACAGCAGCCGGTCGTGGCGTTGGAATCGACCGTCATTTCCCACGGGTTGCCCTTCCCACAGAATCTCCGCTGGCGCGGCGAGCTGGAAGCGATTGTTCGTGACGGCGGGCGCGACGCCACGTACGGTTGGGATCATCGGGGGCGAGTTCGTCGCCGGTTTGAGCGACGAACAGATCGCCCACCTGGCGACGGCGGACAGACGTGCGCAAGGTAAGCCGTCGCGATCTGCCGGTGGTCGTTGCACGGCGAATGGACGGCGCGACGACCGTCGCCACAACCATGTGGATTGCCCACCGCGCACGGGATTGAGGTCTTCGCTACCGGCGGCATCGGCGGCATCCATCGCGGCGACGGGACTGACGTCAGCGCCGATCTGCAGGAACTGGCTCAGACGCCGGTCATGGCGGTCTGTGCCGGCGCCAAGGCGATCCTGGATCTGCCGGCAACGTTGGAATATTTGGAGACGCACGGCGTGACGGTGGTCGGTTCGGCACCGACGAATTTCCAGCCTTCTACAGCCGCCGCAGCGGTCTGCCGGTGGATGTCCGTTGTGACAGCCGTAGCGGAGGTTGTAGCGCATCTGGCGTGCCAAACGGATGCTGGGTCTGCCCGGCGGGTTGCTGGTGGCGGTGCCGATCCCCGAATCAGAGGAGATCCCGGCTCACGAGATCGAACCGGTCATTGCACAGGCGGTCGCCGAGGCCGACGCGGAACGGGCCTGCGTTCGGCGGAGGTCACGCCGTTTCTGCTCGCCCGCATCGCCGAGTTGAGCGGAGAGCGCAGCCTGCGCGCCAATCTGGCATTGCTCAAAAACAACGCCAGGTTGGCGGCACAAATTGCCGTCTCCCTGACGTCATAAATGAGGGTGCACCAACCAGCGTGTCAAGAAGTTCGACACCGCAGGAGGGTTCGTTTCAACACGCACCTTGGCGTAGATCGCGCAACGAATGTGGCCTATGCCGGCGCGGTTCTTCCAACAGGGCCAGGAACTCCTCCCGTTCCAGCACTTCCTGTTCCAACAGCGTTTCCGCAATCAGATTGAGCTTGTCGCGCTTGGCCACCAAGATCTCCCTGGCCCGTTGGTAGGCGCTCTCCACAATGCGCCGAACTTCCTGATCGATCTTGCGGGCGACATCTTCGCTATAGGTGCGTTGCTCACCAAAGTCCATGCCCATGAATGGGTTGCTGTCGCCTTGCTGAACTGCATCGGACCGATCCGGTCGCTCATGCCGAAGCGGGTCACCATGGCCTTGGCCAGTTTGGTCACCCGTTCCAGATCGTTGGCGGCGCCGGTCGACGGCTCCTGGAAGACGATCTCTTCGGCGGCACGTCCGGCCAGCAGTCCGGCCAATTCGTCTTCATATTCGGCCCGGCTCTTGAGCGAGCGATCTTCCTCCGGAATCGGCATGACATAGCCGAGCGCCTGGCCGCGGCTGACGATGGTGATCTTGCCGACGATGTCGGTATGGTGCAAGCGTCTCCATGACGATGGCGTGGCCGGCCTCGTGGTAGGCGATGGTCTTGCGGTCACGCTCGTCCAGTACACGGCTGCGCCGGGCCGGGCCGGCCATCACGCGCTCGATGGACTCGTGTAGTTCGTCCATGCTGATGGCACGTTTGTTGCGTCGTGCGGCCAGGATGGCGGCTTCGTTGATCAGATTCTCCAGATCGGCGCCGACCATGCCGGGCGTCTGGGCTGCGATCTCGCCGAGATCGATATCGGGTGACATCGGTTTGCCGCGTACGTGGACCTTGAGAATCGCCTCGCGGCCCCGTCTTGTCCGGCCGGTCGACCACCACCTTGCGGTCGAAACGTCCCGGGCGCAGCAGCGCCGGATCCAGAATGTCGGGTCGGTTGGTGGCTGCGATGATGACGATGTTGGTCTGGCTGTCGAAGCCGTCCATCTCGACCAGGATCTGGTTGAGCGTCTGCTCACGCTCGTCGTTGCCGCCGCCCAATCCGGCGCCGCGATGACGGCCGACCGCGTCGATTTCATCGATGAAGATGATGCAGGGCGAATTCTTCTTGGCCTGTTCAAAGAGATCGCGCACGCGGCTGGCGCCGACGCCGACAAACATCTCGACAAATTCAGAGCCGGAACTGCTGAAGAAGGGCACGCCGGCCTCGCCGGCCACTGCCTTTGGCCAAGCAGCGTCTTGCCGGTGCCCGGCGCGCCGACCATCAGCACGCCCTTGGGGATGCGGGCGCCCAACGCAGCAAATTTCTGCGGCTCGCGCAAAAATTCGACGACTTCTTCCAATTCCTGCTTGGCCTCGTCGGCGCCGGCCACGTCGTCGAACGTGACGGTGGGCCGGTCGGCCGCGTCCATCTTGCGCGCGCGACTGCGTCCAAACTGCATGGCGCGATTCTGTCCGCCGCCGCCGGCCTGACGCATGATGAAGATGAAGAAGGCGAAGATCAGGATCATCGGCAGCAGCATGATCAGCCAGTTGAAGATGGCACCGCTGTTGGGCACACTCTGAACTTCGATGTTCAGTTCTTCCAGTTGCTCTTCCGAGACGCCAAAGGCCTTCAACGAGGTAAAGATGCTCTCATCGCCTTCTTTGCGGCTGCGCTGCTCGGTGCCGTCCTTCATGTTAACGGTGATGACATCGCCTTGTACGACAAGCTTGCTCGACGCGATCGTTCACGACAGATTCTGGGCGACTTCGTTCAGGCCGATCATATCGGCGACATCGGTCGGCCGGTTGAAGAGGAGACGCGAGCCAAAGAGGGCCAGCACCACCAGAACGATCCAGAACCAACTGCGCCCGATGAAATTGTTGTTGTTTGACCGTCCGGCGGCCGATTTGGACCGATTTGCCGGCCGTTGATTCGAGTGGTTTTCGGTTATTTGCCATAAGCTATTGCGTGCTTACGCTCCGACGTCAACGGACCACCGCGGATGCAGCCGACTACCTCAACCCGTGGTCGTGTTGTCTGAATACATAGAGGGCCAAATTACGCCGACGAAGTCGCATTATAGCAAAACGCACGGCGCCGGAGACGGTAAGGTTCACTGCCATGCCTGCTTCTGCCAGGCCGCCAGATGAGCATGAAACGTGCGCGACACTGCCCGTAGCGTTCTGCGTCGTGGTCGATGTTCACGCGACCGGCAACTGCTAATCGCATGGCAGTCAAGCTCGAGCTCCTGATGCTGGTGCCCACACGATGGGTTTCGCACCATGCACCGCCGGCAGATCCGGCGACACATATGGATGGGGGCAAGATGCCTCATCCGGTTTGTCGCTCAGACACATGAGCAGGCAGCCTCGCTGCCTTCAGCCACTGCGGACACTTCGCAGCACTTCCTCCGTCAACGTGATCTCGCCGGCCAGCAGTTCCTCGGCGCGATGCATCATCGGCGAGATTGCCCATCCGTTCGATCGTGCTGATAAATTCCTGACGGCGGAAACGCTTGAACGGCGTCGGATCCCCGTTGCGCACACTGAAGATGACGGCGTCATGGGCCTGGCGGAAGACCTCGCTGCCGACCGGGCGAGATCATCATGCGCATTTCTACCAGCCGGGTGAATTGGTCGAAATTCTCCAGCGCACCGGCCTGCACCTGCTGCACGATCTCATCGAAAGTCATCAGGCCGATGCTGAGCACCAGGCAGACATAGGCCAGATAGTCCTGGTTGTCTTCTGTCAGTGCGTGGTAGTTGGACTGGTTCAGCTCTGCTGTAGTAACGCTCAAACTCGCTCGCCGTCAAACTGGGCGCCGAGCAGGTTGCTCATGGTGCGATAGGCGCCTTGAATGCGGGCCTGGTCGATCACCTCGTCGTTGCGACCTTTGGCGCCCAGGGCAGTCTTGTCGATGTCAACGATCACGAGAGTTCGTTCGTCAAGTGCAGGCCCAGATCGTCACGCATCCATTGGACCCATTCACCCATCTTTGACCAACGATTGGCCTAGAAAGACATGTTCGTCATCGATGCATCGACTACGACGCCTTCCTGTGGCACTGTCGGCGCCGATAAAACAGGAGCCCTGCCAGTCGCTGACACGAATCATGTTGCGGAATGCGTTCCCATCGTTGAAGAGCGTGTCGCCGATAAAGACCAACTCCTGCAAGCTCGACTGGGACGTTGCGGTTCTTCTGTGCTTCGCCGGCATAAAAGAGGGCGATTCGCGCGTAGTCCACGTCTTGCTTGCGCGGCCTGCGATCGCTTGACAAATCGGTCTCGCGCAGGGCCATCTTGAGGTTGGGCAGCCGGCTATCCAGCGGTTCTAAGATTCCGATAGATGACCAAGTCACCAAAGGTGTCTGCGAGACTGCCGCGACCAAAGACCTGAAAGTGTTCCTGATGTTCTTCCGCGGATGAGGTCGTTGTCGTGGATGCAGGTACTCACATCATCCCCCTATGAATACAGCAGATCCAAAAGCTTTGACAAGGATACACCGGATGGTTGGTATAGACAAAAAGAAATGCAAACCGCACTGATCGCAAACGGTTTGCATCCAATACACGTTTATTTCAAACTGCTTTGTGTGCAGCCGTCTTCCGCAGCATACTCCTGATCAGACCCACGAACGGCTGTACGGTGCTGCCGCCTGAGTTGGACAGATCGCCTACGCGGTCTGGAGAGATCGGCCAACTCAGCTGCGTGACACCCAGATATCCCTGGGCCACCAACAGTTCGGCGTTGAGCAGGCTGCCGCCCGCCGCGCCGCGAATCGTGTTGTGGCCCAGCACCAGGAACTTGTAGTCGAAAATCGGATCGGGACGCAGGCGACCGACGACCGTGGCCATACCGGGAATGCAGCCGGCCATCCGATCCAGCCGCGGCTGGGGCCGGTCCTCGGCTTCCATGTAGATGATGGCCGGCTCCGGTGCGCTGGGCAGCCCCAGTTGCTGGGCCAGCGGATGGTACTCCCGCCAGGCTGCGAGGATCTCGTCCTTCGTCGGCTTGCGCTCGAACTCGACGCTGATGGCCTCAAGATGGCCGTTGCGGATCGGCACCCGGTTGCAGTGGGCGCTGACCACAAAGTCGGCATACTCGGATGCCGTGTCACCGTCGAAGACGCCCAGCAGCTTCTGCGGCTCCTTCTGCTCCATCTTCTCTTCTTCGCCGCCGATGTACGGCACGACGTTGTCGAGGATATCCATGCTGCTGACGCCGGGATAGCCGGCGCCGCTGATGGCCTGCATGGTCACGACCAAGACCTTCTTGACGCCAAAGGCCTGGTGCAGCGGATGCAGCGCACTGACCAGATGGGTCGTGCTGCAGTTGGGATTGGTGGTGATGAAGCCTTCCCACCCACGGTTGCGTTTCTGAATGTCGATCAGTGCCAGATGCTCCGGGTTGACCTCGGGAATCAGCAGCGGCACATCCGGTTCGTAGCGATAGGAACGCGCATTGCTGCAGACGACGTAGCCGGCCGCGGCAAAGGACATCTCGATCTCGGTGGCCGAGCTTGCCGGCAAGGCGCTGAAGACGAACTGGCAGTCGACCGTGGGTTCGCACGGCTTCAGCATCACGTCGCGCAGGTGCGGCGGCATGTCGCCGCGCAGGTTCCAGTTGCAGGCGTCGGCATAGCGTTTTCCCGCGCTGCGTTCGGAAGCGCACAGCGCGGTCATTTCAAACCAGGGATGCCCCTGCAGCATCTGTACAAATCGCTGGCCAACGGCGCCCGTTGCGCCCAGAACGCCGACCTTTATCTTGTTATTCATAAGTTGCTCCGAGCGAATTTATGGTGGTATACCACGAATTGTGTGAATGTGGTTGCCGCTCTGGTAGGATGCGAATTTACACACAATTCGGGATACCACCCAATTTATCCTGTAAATGCCAATTCAACAACATCGCTCAACACGCCGGCCGCCGTGGCATCAACGCCCGGCGCCACGCCCTTGTATGACCAGCGGATTCGGGCTGTACCACCGGGAATTGAACTCAACCAGGTTGTCGGTGCCGCTGAGCCGACCCAACGGGCTGGACGCGTCGACCACCGTCGGACCGACCACACAGGCGTCATCCCGACGTTGGCTGCAAAGCGCAGGACCTGACCTTCCTCGGCTGCGGACCTCACCTCGGCGCCAAACTCGGCATCCAGAGCTGCGATGGCGTCGAGGAAGTCGGCACCGCAAGCGCTTGCATGTCGGCCGGATAGAGTCCGGTCACGTCCACGTCGTCCATGTTCAGCTCCCAGCCCATGCCGCGGGCCAGGATCAACGCTTTGCGCGCCACATCGATGCCGCCCAGATCGTCGCGTGGGTCCGGCTCGGTGTAGCCCAGCTCGTGTGCCTCACGCACGATCTCGCTGAAGGCCCGACCTTCCTGCAGACCGGTCATGACATAGCCCAGCGTGCCGCTGAACGTGCCGGCAATGCGCACGACTGATCACCACTGGCCACTAATCGGTGCAGGGTGGCGATAACGGGCAGACCCGCGCCCACGGTCGTCTCCCAGCGTGTCGAGGCCAGATCCCAGGTTCCCGGTTCGTCGCCGGTGGCACCGGCTCTGGTGAGCCGGTGATAGACCTCCTGTTGAACGGTAAGCGGCTTCTTGTTGGCCAAGACGACTTTGTACCCCTGCTCGCGAGCGAACAGAAGTGCAGGCACGGTAGCGTCGGTGGCCGTGCAATCGACCACGACGGCGCCGACGCGCCCTGCCATGCCCAGGAATCGACAACAGAGCCTTGCGCTGCGCTGCCCAAGGCGTGCTCCGACAGCGCGGCGCCTGCCTCCTTGAGTTCCAGCAAGTCCACCAGATTGACGTCATCGATACCCTGGCCCAATTCCATGGCCGCGCCGCTGCTGTCGCAGAGGGCGAGCATGTTGATACGCAGGCCATACTCGGTCGCATGCAGCGTACGATCGGCCACAATTTGTCGAATAAATGCCCGGCCGACACCGCCAACACCGAAAAGAATTAAGGGAAGTTCTCGCAACATGGGAAAAAACTTTCGATTTGTTCGGGCGATTTTCAAAAAGGGGCGCGTATCCTCTCTGCAACTCGCCTGCACGATATTTGCACTTTTTCTCAGCGGCAGATGGACACAGATAGACGCTGGATGGTCTGTTGGCATCTGTGTGAATCTGTGTCCATCTGTGGCAGATTGAAATCTACAAAGGTAGTGTCCCTGGACAACTGGGCGATTATAGCACAATTGCCGGCGCTATTTGAAGTCGCATATTCGAAAGCGCGTGCGCTCCACCGTCCGCCTATCCGTGATGGCTACGCTCGTGGGTCGGTTTGTAGAGCTCAAAGGTGTCGTGGATGGCGTGCACCGCTGTGGCGGCATCCGCGTCGGCGACGACGAGGCTGATGTTGGCTTCGCTGGAGCCCTGGGCGATGGCGATGACGTTGATCTTGTTTGCACCCATGGCGTTGAAGATGCCGGCGGCCAGACCGGGCGTGCCGCGCATGCCGCTGCCCACCACCGCCACGATGACGATGTTGCGGATGGTCGGAGATCTCGTCGATGTAGTGGCGCTCCAGTTCACGCTCGAATTCCTCGTTGAGCGCTGTCGAGCACGGTCGGCGGCCGACGCCTTCGGGCACGACAAAGCAGATGCTCTGCTCGCTGCTGCTCTGGCTGATCATGAGCACGTTGGCCGCCGACCCGTGGCCACGCTGCCAAAGGTGCGGGCGGCAATGCCGGGCACCCCCATCATGCCGCGACCGGCCACGGTGATCAGGTTCAGGTTGCGGATGGCGGTGATGGCCTTGACCGTGCCTCGCCCGTCGCTGTCGGTCTTGTTCGCACGATGCGCGTGCCGGGATGGTCCGGCTCGAAGGTGTTGAGCACCCGCAGGGGAATCTTCTTTTCGATGGCCGGCGTCACCGTCTTGGGATGGAGCACCTTGGCGCCGTAGTAGGCCAGTTCGGCCACTTCTTCGTAGCTCAGTTCGTTGAGGCTGCGGGCGTTGGGCACCACGCGCGGATCGGCCGTCAGCACACCGTTGACGTCGGTCCAGATCTGGATCTCGTCCACATCCAGCGCCGCGCCGACGATGGCCGCCGAATAGTCGGAGCCGCCACGGCCCAGCGTGGACGGCACGCCGCTTGGCAGTCGAGCCCGACAAAGCCGGTGACAATCGGCACGATGCCCTGCTTCGATCATGCGGCAGCAGCCGTTCCCGGCAGCGCGGCTCGGTCAGCTCCATGATGCGGCGCGGCGCCGCCGTGCACGTCGTCGGTGACGATCAGATCTCGCCGGCGTCCACGAACTCGGCCGTCACGCCGCTGGCAGCGCAGGACGGCGGCCAGCAGCGGCGCGCTCATGCGTTCGCCCAGCCCGCTGACCACGTCCAGGCCACGATCGGTCAGCTCGCCCAGCACGGCGATGCTGCTGCAGAGCCGGCTGAACTGGTGCAGATCGTTCGTCCAGAATGCGGGTCAACGCGGCGCGTTCGTTGCCGTCGTCGATGAACTGACTGGCCACGAATTGATGCTTGAGCAGCAGGCTGTCCTTGGCCTCTTCATAGAAGTGTTCGTCGCCGCGTGCAGCGCGCTGGTCGCCGACGTCGATCAGTATGTTGGTCACGCCGCTCATGGCGCTGGTGACGACGACCACACCGGGGCGTTCGCCGGTCTGCCTGCTGCGCCACCGCCCGTTCACGATACCGACTACCTGCTGAAAGGCTTCAACGCTTGCCAACGGACGTGCCGCCGAATTTCATGGTAATCATTGCTCTGTAGCCCCACTTCTGCCTGCGCCAACTCGATGGTAATGTCTATAATTGCAAAGAAAACACCCTCTGGACATGAGAGGGTGAAAACGATCTGGCGTCTGTCCCCTATCGCACAACATCCCCATGTGGGGATGAGCAGGAAGCAGACCTATGCCACCTCTCATCTTCCAGATCACTCTGCCGGATTTGGCACCTTGCCGGCATACGTACACCGCACAGGTTGCCGAGGCTTCATCGGGCCGGTCCCTCCGCCTCTCTGGATAAGAGTCTGATTTTTAATTCACCGGACTATAGCAACAGTGCCGGGTGTTGTCAAACTTGAGATTCTGATTGCTCCCCGCAATTGTACTGCCGTCTTTGCTCGGTCTGCACCCCGACTACTCCCGACATGCCGCCACTCCCACTTTCATTTCAGCTCGACGCCGACTTGGGCCGAATCGTTGCCGGTGGTTGGAGCAGTGGCCGACGAAGCCTTAGATGGGCAATCCAATAGGCGATCCGCTGCGAACAGCCTGAATTGGAAAGAATACATCAGTTGACGGCCGCAAAGTTGTGTATACTGGAAAAGTTGGTTTCATTCCTCCATTCACAGCGTACGAACCACACAGAAAGGAACTACATGATGGCACGCATTGCATCTCCGTTCTCAGTAGCCGCGCTCGTCGGTCTAGTGCTGGTGCTTGCTGTTGGGTGTGCTGCTCCCGCTGCAGCGCCACAGGATGCTCCAGCAGCGTCCGAATCAGCAGGCAGCGACCAGATTGTCCTGCGCGTCGGCACCGGCGACAGCGGCGAGGGACTCAACCCGCATCAAGAGATCATTCGCCGCTTTGAAGAAGCCAATCCGGATATCACGGTTCAGCTGGAGCCGGTCTCCGGCAGCGACTACTACGGTCGTTTGCTGACCCAGATCGCGGCCAACGATGCGCCGGACATCATGAACATCGGCGACGACGCGGTGCCGCGTTTCGTGATGAGTCGAGGCATTCCTGCCGCTGGATGACTTTATCGCCGGCGAGGACGGGCTTGACACGGGCATCTACCTGCCCGGCCTGCTCGAGCCTGGCCAGTGGGACGATCAGCAGTGGTTCCTGCCCAAGGACTACTCGCCCATGGCCGTCTACTACAACAAGGCCATCTTTGATGAGTACGGCGTTGCCTATCCGGAAGCCGGTTGGACCTGGGATGACCTGCTTGCCACTGCCCAAGAACTGACGGTTGACACCGACGGCGACGGCCAGACCGACATCTGGGGCATCCAGTTGCCCGGCCCGTGGACCACGGGCTTTGAATACTGGATCGGCGCAGCCGGCGGTTCGCTGATCAGCGAAGACGGCACGACCTTCAGCGGCTACATGGATTCGCCCGAGACAGCCGCAGCCGTTCAGTTCTACAAGGATCTCTACAACACATACAGCGTGGCCCCGCCGCCGGCCGACATGAGCGCCTTTGGCGGCGGCAACAGCGAGTTTGACAACGGCACGGCCGCCATGCGCATCTTTGGCCGCTGGCCGCAGGCGGGCATGCTGGAGAACCCCAATATCGATCTTGGGCGTCGTCGGCACGCCTGCCGGCGCGGTCGATGCCAATGTGCTCTTCTGGGGCGGTTTCGGCATCTTCAGCGGCACGGAGCACCCGGAAGCGGCCTGGAAGTTCCTCAAGTTCTATGCCGGTGAAGAAGGCGCCGAGGTGTGGCAGGATTGGGCGCTGCCGGCTGTGGCTTCCGTGGCCGAGTCCTCCGGGCTGGCCGACGATCCGATCGAGGGCGTCTGGCTGGGCGAACTGGACCGCCTGGTCCCACGCGCCTACATCTTCACGCCTTACTGGAACGAGACAGCAGATCCGGCGCTGCGCCGTGTGCTGGAGAATGTGATTCTGGATCCGGATGCCGACGTTGAGGCGCTGCTTGCCGCAGCAGCCGCGGAAGCGCAAGATGCGCTTGATCTGGCCAAGGAAGAGTAAACGCTCAGATCTGATTCACTCTTGACGCCCATGGAGTCGGGGCATCTGCAAGATCCCCGACCCATACCTTGTCACCGCTCGCCACCCAACGGATCATCGTGCCGCATGGCTGACCGTTCACTCTCTTCAGACAGCATGTCAAACCAAGAAACGATCACGTCTCTCACTGCGTCGCCGGGAGACGCTGGCCTTCTATCTCTGCATCTCCCCCTGGATCATCGGATTTCTCCTCTTCGTCCTCGGTCCCATGCTGGCCTCGCTGGCCATCAGCACCATGCGCTGGGATCTGTTGAAGGCGCCGCGATTCATTGGGCTGGACAACTACCAGCGTCTCTTCAACGACGATCCTCTCTTCTGGCAGTCGCTGCGCGTGACGATCAAGTACACGCTTGCTCTACGTGCCGACCGAGTTGATCGGCGGGCTGGCTCTGGCCCTGCTCATGAACCAGCGGGTGCGCGGCATCACCGTCTATCGCACCATCTACTATCTGCCCTCTGTGCTCTCGGGCGTGGCCTTTGTGGTGGTCTGGATGTGGCTGCTGCATCCGGAAGCCGGCCTGGTCAACGCCTTTCTGGGCATCTTCGGCATTCAGGGACCACGCTGGCTGACCGATCCAAACACAGCGCTCTATGCGCTGTGGATGATGAGCATTTGGGGACTGGGGCGGACGGCCATCATCTTTCTGGCCGGTCTCAAGGATGTGCCCAGGGAACTCTACGAAGCGGCGGCCATCGATGGCGCCAGGCGCCTGGCGCTCCTTTCGCAATGTGACCTTGCCCATGATCACGCCGACCATCTTCTTCAACCTGGTGCTCAGCGTGATCGCCACCTTCCAGACCTTCACCAGCGCCTTTGTGGCCACCAATGGCGGCCCGCTCGACTCGACCCTCTTCTTCGTGCTCTATATCTATCGCAGCGCCTTCCAGTTCTTCCGCATGGGCTATGCCTCGGCCTTGGCCTGGGTGCTCTTCCTGATCATCCTGCTGCTGACCCTGTTGGTCGTGCGTTCGGCGCGGCGTTGGGTCTACTACGAAGGGGAGGCAGCCTGAGATGGCCGGAGAAATCGAGGTCGTCTATACGTCGAGCGGATCGTGCAGGGCGCGAGAATCGGGCGTTGGCTCACATCATTGCTGCTGGCTCTGGTGGCCGTGCTCTTCTTGATCCCGCTGATCTGGATGGTCTCCTCCTCGCTCAAGCCCGAGTATCAGGTCTTTGAGATGCCGCCGCGGCTGATCCCCAATCCGGTTCGATGGCAGAACTACGTCGAGGCGTTGACCTATGTGCCCTTCGGCCGCTACACGCTCAACACGGCGATCATCACCGTGTGCCGTCATCGTCGGCCATGTGCTCTCCTGTACGCTGGTCGCCTACGGCTTTGCACGTCTGCGCGCGCCCGGCCGCGATGCGATCTTCGTTCTCGTGCTGGCCACCATGATGTTGCCCTATCCGGTGACCATGGTGCCGCTCTACGTGCTCTTCAACCGGCTCGGCTGGATCAACACCTTTCTGCCGCTGATCGTGCCGGCCTTTTTCGGCAGCCCGTTCTACATCTTTCTGCTGCGCCAGTTCTTTCTCGCCATCCCGCGCGATCTGGAGGATGCGGCGCGCATCGACGGGGCCAACCTACTGCAGATCCTGTGGCGCATCATTCTGCCGCTCTCCATGCCGGCCATCGCCACCGTCGCCATCTTCACCTTCCAGTTCACCTGGAATGACTTTCTGCCGCCGCTCATCTATCTGCACGACCAGCGACTCTACACCGTCGCGCTTGGGCCTGAATTTCTTTCGCTCCAGCTATCAGGTCAGTTGGGCCTACCTCATGGCCGCATCGCTGGTCACCATGCTTGCCGGTCATCATCGTCTTCTTCTTTGCCCAGCGACTCTTTATCGACGGCATTTCGTTGACGGGAATCAAAGGATAGGAACCATGGTACGCCCACTGATCTGGAAAGCCGACTGGCCCGAAACGGCGCAACGTTTGACCGCATGGTGGCGCGGCGAGGCACTGGCGCTTTATCTCTTCACCGCACAGAACAGCAAGCTGGACCCCGGCGCGGTGACGGCCGTATCTCCAGTCCCCGAAATATGGTGGACGGATCCGGTGTTGCGCCGCCGGCGCGCCGAGCAGACCATGGCCAACCGGCGCTATTTTGCCGAAGGGTTTCCCATCTTTGACACGCAAATTGGACCGGGAAGCCTCGGCCTGTTTTTGGGCGTCAAACCCATCTTCGACTACCGGACGGTCTGGTATGAGCCGTGTATCGAGGCTCCTGACTCATTTGGATCGCTCGAACTGCGAACCGAGAACAATCACTGGTGGGACGTGCATCTGGCGGTCATCGACGCCGGTGTCAGCCATGCTCAGGGTCGATACCTGGTCGGCGTACCGGATCTGATCGAGAACATGGATACGTTGGCTGCATTGCGGGGGACCATGAACTTGCTGTACGATCTCGTCGACCGGCCGACATGGGTCCACGAGCGACTGGCAGAGATCAATCGTGCCTGGCTCGATGCCTTCAACCACATGGCCGGCCTCGTTCAGGACGAAGACGGCGGCAACGTCTTCGCGGCCTTTCGTATTTGGGGTCCAGGGCGAACGGCCAAGGTGCAGTGCGATTTTTCGGCCATGATATCGCCCCAGATGTTCGAGGAATTCGTCCGTCCCTATCTGGCCGAACAGTGTGCCCAACTGGATTTCGCCATGTACCATCTCGACGGCACCAACGCGCTGCAACATCTGGACATACTTCTTGATATGCCCGAACTGGACGCCATCGAATGGACACCCCAGGCGGGTTTGCCGGGCGGCGGCGCACCTGAGTGGTTCGAACTCTATCGACGCATCAAAAAAGCCGGTAAAGCCGTTCAGGTTGTCAGTATCGGTCCCGATGAAGTGATCCCGCTGCTGGATGCCGTCGGACCGGAGGGCATGTATATTCTGATCAACGACGCCGTTGAGGAGGCGCAGGCGGACAGGTTGATGCGGCAGGTAGCCCCTTATCGACGCTGATCCCGTCGGTCGGGTATCCTTGCCCGACTGCTCTCTCTGTCCTGACTGTCCGCGGTACTACGACCATGTCGGGCAAGGATGCCCGACCGACAAGAATCGTGTTCATTTGGTCTCCGGTCTCGTTGGCGGAAGCGATCAGTGACTTCGTTTTTGGAGGACAACGCCATGACGACGACGCCATGACGACAACGCCATGACGACAACGATCGACTCATTCAAGTTTCTGGATCGCATCACCAAGAAGGTGGTGCAGGCGTGAATCGCGCGCGAACCCCCTGCTGAGCAGATTCCCTGGACGCCGCTGACAAAACCGTTGAGCGAGGCCAAAGTCGCCCTGCTCAGTTCGGCCGGCATCGCACTCAAGACCGACACGCCGTTCGACCAGGAAGGCGAACGCCAAAACCCCTGGTGGGGCGACCCGTCCTACCGGCTCGTGCCCGGGACGGCGGCGGCCGAGGATATCCCGCGTCTATCATCTCCATATCAACGAGACATTTGGCGAAACGGATCTCAATTGCGTGCTGCCGGTAGACCGTCTGGCCGAGATGGTGGAGGCCGGCGTCGTCGGCAGCGCTGCCGGCAAGCACATTTCCGTCATGGGCTATATTCTGGACCCGACAGAGCTGCTGGCGACGACGACACCATCCATCATCCAAGATCTACAGTCACAGAAAGTTGATGTGCTCTTGTTGGCGCCGGTCTGACCGTTCTGTTGCCGGTCCGTGGGGCTGGTGCAGCGGGCAGTCGAGGCGGCCGGCATTTCGACCGTCTGCCTCTCGCCGGTGGCGGCATTTACTGCATCCGTCGGTGCGCCACGCGTCGCGGCCATCGAGTATCCGTGTGGTGAGCCGTTTGGCAAACCGGGTGATGCCGATGGACAGCGTAAAGTATTGGCGGCCACGCTGAAGACGCTGGAGACGATCCGGGTTCCCGGCGCCGTGGTCGAACTGCCCTTTCGATGGCCTGAAGGTCGCCGGGCTGCACATGCACACCCGGCCGAGCCGCCGCCCATCGCCAAGCTCATTCGCAAACGCCCGTGGCTATTGAAGAACTTGATGGAAGGCAACATACCGGCAGGAGAGGCTGGAGGCTAAACTCAAAGCCATACGAAAGCACGATATTTGTCGGTCGGGCATCTTTGCCCGACACGGTCGGTGTACCGTGACCGGTCAGGATGAAGAGAGAAGCCGTCCAGGGATGCGTTTAATCTGCTGAACTAGTTCGATTCAGTGTGAATACTACGACAGAAATCCTGCAACCCTACGCCTGGTAGAGACTGTACAGGGATTCACTTGAGCACCGCCAGTTGACTGACCAGCCAAGAACTCAGCATGTCTTGCGGCACATCCTCTTGATCACCCGTCACCAAATCTTTGACGGCTACAACGCCTTCCTCCAACTCGCGCGGACTGACCAGCGCAGCATAGCGAATGCCCCGCTCCTCGGCGTATTTGAACTGGCGACCATACCGATCGGTGTCGGGATAGAGGTCGACGCGCAGACCGGACCGGCGTAGCGTCCGCGCAAGGGCAAGACTTGCCGCCATGGTCGAGTCGTCAAACTGGGTGACGAGCACTTGGGGTTCGCCGGCCAGTTGGGCTGGAAAGAGGTTGCGTTCTTCGAGGATGAGCATCACCCGGTCTAGACCCAGGCTGAAACCGCAGGAGGGAATTGACTGGCCGCTGAACATGCCGATCAACTCGTCGTAGCGACCACCGCCGCCACCCGAACCGCTGAAGCCGGGGAATTCAACTTCGTAGATGGCGCCCGTGTAGTAGCTTCAGACCCACGCGCAAGATAGGGATCGACCGCGTACCCTTGACTCGGCGGGACCGCCTTGGCTGAAGCGGAGGACTTCCTTGAGATCGTTGACGCCCGCACTGCCCAGTTCGGACTCTTCCAAGATGTCGCCCAGCCAGGCAACCATTTCTCGATTGCCATGGGGAGCGGAGTCGATCACCTCGAGCAATTTCGATCCGCAAAATCGCAGAACTTTACAGCGATCACTTTCCTGGCGAGAGCGTCAGCCACCAAAATATTTCCGCATACGCCAGGCGGCATGGTTGGTCCAGGGACAAGCTCGTCGAGGACTATAGAGCCGCGACTCAGCGTAAGGCGAAGGCAAAAATGGCTGCGCAGGTTCCCCAGGGGCGAGGGGTGAAGCGGCCAGACGACGGGAAAAGTCTCGAAGTCTATGAGGCGGAGGTCGTTGCGATGAACTCCGATATTGCCAGCATAGTCGAGGTCAAACACAGGTTTATCGGCAACAGAATGCTTGAGGCCTCCCTGGAGGTCCTGGACGAGATCCAGCGCAATAGCGTCGTCGATGTTGCCGGCCGAGATGGCAATATTGCCCTTGCTGAACTGACGATCGCCGGCAAGGCGAAGGCACTCAAGGACCTCATGTATGCGATCGACAAGGCGGTTACCATCGAGCGCAAGAGCTGGAATATGGACAAGAACGACGGCCAGCCAGGCGGGGCGACCGGCGTCATCCAGGTCAATATCAATGTGCCGGAACCCAAGCCGCTGCCGGAGCGGTTCCGATGACAGACGGCGGCCGATACAATGACAAGGTAGCCCAGTCCGGAAAACTGACGAGCTTCAAGGTTCGTGAAGAGTGGCGATTCCGGCGCAGCGACATCGAAGCATGGATTCAGGACCGCGTCGGAAGACCCGGTCAGTCCGACGTAACCCAGCCCAGCCAAGGTGGTCTCGGCGGTTACCACACACCGCAAAGGAATGCAATACGCGGACAACCTCATGGAATGGGAGGATGCGGTCGTGCACCATTTGCGATTGCCTGGATTTTATTGTTAGCACGTCATTTAAATTTAGGAGCTTCCCTTTTGCCAGAGTCTGTCAATCGCCAAGCCGATTTTGGGCCTGCAAGCTCGGGCACTCGTTCCAGCAACCCTTCGTTTCTGAGCTTATAAAATTCATTTTTCACAAGATTCTCGGATCTAATACCTGTGATATCACGAGCCTGTCTGTTAGTGATCGACTCCTGCTTGGTCAGGAAGTTCAAGATTGCTTCAGTTGGTTTTGCAAGTGGTGTGTGTGGGAGGACGACTTTAACATATCCTCCGTCCTCAGAGATTTCGGGATCTTTTAGGCCCCATTCCTTCATCTTCTGAAAAGCCGTGTTGAGCCCTTCACCCAAGTCCTTGTTTGGAGCATCTTTATACCGATTGAGTGTGCGGACAATTTTCGGATTTCGCGAGTACCGCGCGTCTAATATGTTCTCGACCGTAACGTAGCCCGGCAAGCGACCGGGGCTAAGCACCTCGATTCTGTTGTCGTAGATCACAATCTGCACGTCATCAGATATAGAGTAATCCCGGTGAATCAGTCCGTTGACAACGACTTCCCAGATTGCCTCGGGTGGATAATCAGCCTTTTTTAGGCCATCTGGCGTCCAAATCGTGACTGATTCCATGATTTTTTTGACGGCTTCGATTGCCATTGTGATTTGCTGACACAAAGGTCCTTCGACTGTGACTTGATCGGATAGGTGCTCTCGCTCGGGATCGTCTTCTTTGGTCTCGTACCGCGTGACTTTAACGCCGCACTTGCGGGGGACTGACCCATTGGGCGCGGGGTGGAACAGCAGTACACTTGCAACGCGTGGAATCCATGTCTTGTAATCAAGGAGGTTCTGGTTAATACAAAATTCCAAGGGATCTGTCTTCGGCGAGTAACCCTTTAGGAAACTCTCGAGTTCGGCAGACTCCACAACCAGTTCCGCCGGGATGTCTTTGAGTAGTTGGTCTTCAAACGAGGTCGCTCCCTTCGCGAACGCGAGTTCGGTGATTTTCTGTGGGTCTTTGATCGGCAGAGATTGGGCTCCGTGTCTTTGGTAAACTATGCCATCTCCAGCCTTGTGGACTTCCGAGGATTTTTCGATGGTGACCCGCAGCACATGTCCTGACTTAGATTGGCAGTTCAGTATCTCATAGCGCAGATCGAGACTTGGTGTGATCTCAAAGATCGCCTGCAATAGCCCGTTCATATCCTCGAGTGTACTGAATCCATTCCATCGTTTTGCAGGGTCCGGCTCGTTTTTATCGTCAATAACCCCGAGAACAAACTCACCGCCGTCGGCATTCGCAAAGGCAACGGCAAGTTTCTGCACTTTCTTCCCAGTAATTTCGCATGCTTTGCGGTCGAAAAAGTGGGATTCTTCACGGGAGCAGATGGCGAGGGCTTCTACTTCCGTGATTTCACGTGTTCTCATTTTCTACGTCCTCGTTTGCCAACGACTCAAATCAGCCGCGCGGCTTTTTGGGTCGGCTGATTTTGACTTGTTAGTGTTACCGCTTGATCTTGATACCTCCAATAATGTTCAAGCTATTGAAAACCACTATTTAAGGAGAGATTAGAGATTTTTCTGCTATTCTGCATATACGTTTGTATATGTAACGACTCAGCATTAGCGGCGGCGCGAAGCGGCGTCCGCTGCATGCCGTTGTCAGGGCCCGCTTGCGCCGTAGGTCAGTCCGAACACCGTGTCGGTCATCCAGCGCTTGAAACCCTCGTTGTCCATGAACTGCTTGAACAGCTCGGTGTCGTCCTTCATCACCGCGGTCATCACCCGCAAGAGCGCCTTGTCGTGCTCGATGCGGGCGTTCTGCTTGTCAGAGTGCTCCTGTGCGTTTTTATAGGCTGTGTCCGCGGCCACGCGGGCGGGGATGGTCTCGGTGATAAGCTGCCGCACCCGGTCGGCATCCTCCCAAGGAATGCCGCCGAAGTGCTCGTTGAATACCTTTATGATGTTGGAAAGTCGGTCCAGCTCGGGCTCGGGGCGGCGTCCTCCGCCGGAGGTCGGAACCGGCTCGATCTCGGCGTCCTCGTCCGGCAGGATGATCTTCTGCATCGCCCGCTTTTCGACCCGGTAGCTGTCCATGTCGATGGCGTCAAGAATGCCCTTGGAGAGGTCCTCCTCCTGCGGTGCCGGCAGCTTCGGGATCAGGAAGTTCAGGAAGATCGAGCGCTTCTCCCAGGCGGCGTTGGTGTAGGGCAGTACCGATGAGAGGAACGAGTAAGTGCGCACAAAGCCTTTGGCCTTGCCCTTGAAGTCCACCTGGCCGTCCTCGTCGAGGTTCGCCGAGGTAGACCGCCACACAGGCGTCGAGGATCGGATCGAGCTGCTCGCGTTCGGCCCCGCCGAGGTAAAGCTGGACGAAGTCCTCGATCTGCTCGGCCGAGTAGACCTGTGCACCGTCCAGGTCAGCCTGCAGGTCGTGCAGCTTGTTGGGGTCGGTCTCGTCGGCCAGGATCGTGGCCCGGTAGAATTGGGCGAAGGCGTCGCGGATCGTGTCCACGTCGTTCAGGAAGTCGAGCACGAAGACGTCGTGCTTCTTGGGATGCGCCCGGTTGAGGCGCGAGAGCGTCTGCACCGCCTTGATGCCCGAGAGCGTCTTGTCCACGTACATCGTGTGCAGCAGCGGCTCGTCGTAGCCGGTCTGGAACTTGTCGGCGCAAACCAGGAAGCGGTAGGGTTCCTCCTGGAACTTGGCCGCGATCTGGCTGGAAGGAAAGCCGTTGAGCGAGGCCTCGCTGACCTTCGCCCCACCGTACTCGTGCTCGCCCGAGAAGGCGACCAGCGCCTCGACCCTGCTCTTGCGCTCCTTCAGGTAGTCGCGGATGGCGTGGAAATACTGGATCGCCCGCTCGATGCCGTTGGTGACCACCATCGCCCGCGCCTGTCCGCCGATCTTGCCCTGGGCGAGCACCTGTTCGTGGAAGTGGTCCACCATGATCTCGGCCTTGAGGCGGATCGCGTGGTCGTGCCCCTCGACGAAGCGGCGCAGCTTCTTCTGCGCCTTCTTGACGTCGAACTCGGGGTCGTCCTCCACCGTCTTGGCCAGCTTGTAGTAACTCTCCACCGGCGTGTAGCGTGCGAGCACGTCCAGGATGAAGCCCTCCTGGATCGCCTGCTTCATGGTGTAGGTGTGAAAGGCGTGGTGCTTGATGGTGCCGTCGGCCTGTGGATCGGGCGCACCGAAGATCTCCAGCGTCTTGTTCTTGGGTGTCGCGGTGAAGGCGAAATAGCTGGCGTTGGGCAGCAGCTTGCGCGATTCCATCAGGCGGTTGATCTGATCCTCGAAGGTCTCCTCCTCGCCCTCCTCGCCCGCCTCGGAGAGCGCCCGCGACATGGCCGCGCTGGTTCGGCCGCCCTGGCTGGAATGGGCCTCGTCGATGATGATGGCGAAGGTCCGCCCGCGGTGCTCGCCCCCGATCTCGTCGAGGATAAAGGGGAACTTCTGGACCGTCGAGATGATGATTTTCTTGCCTTCCTCGATGAACCTGCGCAGGTCGCCCGAACGCTCCGCGTGTCCGACCGTGGCGCTGACCTGGGCGTACTGCTTGATGGTGTCGCGGATCTGGCGGTCGAGGAGGATGCGGTCGGTGACAACGATGATCGAGTCGAAGACCGGGGCGTCGTCCTTTTCAAGCCCGATCAGTTGGTGGGCCAGCCAGGCTATGGAGTTGGACTTGCCGCTGCCCGCCGAGTGATGGATCAGGTAGCGCTTGCCCGCGCCGTTCGTGCCGGCGTCGGCCAGGAGTTTTACGCACCACATCGAGCTGGTGGTAACGAGGCCAGATCTGGGTGCGCTTCTTCCTGCCCGTCTTCTCGTCCTTCGACTCGACCACCTGGGCGTAGTTCTCGAGGATGTTGGTCAGGCTCTCGCGGGTCAGCACCTCGCGCCACAGGTAGTCGGTCTTGAGGCCGTGCGGATTGGGCGGGTTGCCGGCACCGTCGTTCCAGCCCCGATTGAACGGTAGGAACCACGAGGCCTTGCCCTTGAGGTGGGTGCAGAAGCGCACCTCACTTTCGTCCACGGCAAAGTGGGCCACGCAGCGGCCGAACTCGAAGAGCTTCTCGCGCGGGTTGCGGTCCTTCTTGTACTGCCAGACCGCGTCGTGCACCGTCTGCTTGGTGAGGCTGTTTTTCAGCTCGAAGGTGAATACCGGCAGGCCGTTGATGAACAGGACCATGTCCAGGGCAAGCTGGGTCTCGTCGCGGCTATAGCGGAGCTGACGGCTGACGGTGAAGCGGTTTAGTTCAAAGAGCGCTCTGGCCTTCTCGTTATCCGCCGAGGGGGTGCCGTAGAATAGGTCAAGGTCGTGCGCACCGTGCTTGATGCCGTATCGCAGCACGTCGATGGTGCCGCGTTTGCTGATCTCGCCCTGCAGCCGGGCCAGAAACTTGCGCCGCGTCGGGCCGTCCTCGTCGAGCGCCAGCGACTCGGCCGCCTCGGGCTGGGTGGCACGCAGGAAGGCGGCGAGCTGGACGAGATCGACACAGTACTCGCGGTCGTAATCGTGAGGGTTACCGCCACTCCAACCGACACCGCCGTAGCCTGCAGGCGGCTCGCCCACGGTGCCTTCTTTGGGCGGGTCGCAGGGATGGCCGGTCAGCGCCGTGCAGATCAGCCGTTCGAGGCCACGTTCGGAGGTGTCGGTGGTCATGCGACGTCCTCCTCGGGGATGGTGTCCAGATCGTCGAGGTCCGCCTCGGCGTCGATGTCGAGGGTGTCGTCCGGCTCGTCGTCTGCGGCCAGCGGATCGACCTCGGGCAACGCGGCCGCCGCCTCGCGCACGTCCAGCTTGCCGGTGACCACGTCGGCGATCAGGCGGGTGCGGTATTCGTTGAGGAGTTCGATCTCGCGGTTGGCTCGGTCGATAGTCGTATCGATGTCGGCTGTGGCTTCGCTCGAGTATTCGACAATCGCGACGTTGCTCGTCGTGCGGTGGCAACGCGCAACCACAGTGCTTCGAGATCGCGAATATGTTCGACGGTGACGGTCGCGCCAATCGCATGTCTTGACCTGCTCCTGGCGTAACGAGACTTGATGCATGCTTGAAAGCAACCAGTCGAGGTATCCAGTTCGAATCGCTCGAGTCGAATCCAACGATGCTGTCAGTGACAAGATCAAGCCTCGTAGTTCGGCACGGAACACCTGCCAACATTGCCCGACGATACGTCATCGAGTAGACGATGTCCCCGCTCGACATAACTTCGCTGACCGCAGGCAGTACGCCGTTCGCGATCTATCTGGAGGTCGCGTAGAAGGTCGATTTTCAGCCGATGCTGTCGAACATCTCCGCGTACCGAGATAGAGGGACACCGCCATCATACAGTGATCGGCAGGACATTGCCAGTGGGTCAAGCGGTCTGATAGGATCGAGCAGCGTGCTCAATCGCCGCACCTCCCAATGCTCCGGCACCTCCCCCAGCCACTCGACGCCGGAGTCCTTCAGGGGCACGTCGGGGTCGAGGCCGCGGGTGACGGCGCGGTGGATGATGGCCTGCTTCTGCTCGTTGAGCAGCGCGATCAGCTTCCGCTTCGCCCGCACCAGCCGCCGCATCCGCCGGTCCACATGGTCCAGATACCGCACGATGGCGGCTTGTTCGGCGAGGGGGGAGGGCACTGTCCAGGGATCAGCTCGAACTGTTAACAGTCCACGGCAGTCCGCATCTCTGAGCCGATTCCTATGCCACAGCGCTCGATCCATGCTCTGCTGAAGCGGGCGTCTGAACAGAGCGATTGCGAAGTACCGCGGCTCAGTCGACCTGTCGAAGCTCGGTGACACGTACGTAGGCTGGACTGACAGATCCCGTCATCAGTCGACACGCCCGACCGCTCCCATGCCATGCACGCATCATGTTGCACGACGATGTCATCCGGCTGCGACGAGCTTGTATCGTCGTCGACGCATGTCCGATTCGCCTGTCCTCGATGTTAGCATCTTCGCATACGGATCACGCCCCGGTGTCCTGAGAGACACGCAAGACTGCGCGGCATTTGCTCATCTGGCTGATCGTTCCTCTGCGCTCGTCGAAGAGGCTGCTTAGCCGCCGCACCTCCCAATGCTCCGGCACCTCCCCCAGCCACGGCGACGCCGGAGTCCTTCATCGCGGGATAAGGTTTGAGGTCGGCGATCATGCCTCGGCCTCCCCGTTGCCCATCTGCTTCTCGAAGGCCTGGCGCACGAGGCCCATGACGTAGGGCAGCTCGTCCGCGCTTACTCAGGCCGACCTCCACGTCGCCGTTGCCCCAGCGACCGAGGTTGGTCACGTCCTTGGCCAGGCCCTTGGGATCGTGCAGCTCGTGGAAGTGCATGTTGAGCGAGAGGCGCAGCGGCTTTTCTGCGGCACCACATCGACGAAGTTGGTCTCGGCCTTGTAGGCGACGTAGAGCTTGAGGAACTCCTCGGTCACACAGGGATCGAGCGCGAGGACCTCCTTGCGGAACGCCTCGAACAGCGGCCGCATGGGGCTGCCCTCGGCAAGATGCGGATGGTCGTCGAGGGTGTAGCCGGCGGCCGCTCGACCTTCGGCCGGTAGGCGTCGAGCACCTCGGCCGGCAGCGCGGGCGCTGCCCAGACCTTCGACGGCCTGCTCGGCGAGCCGCTCGGCGCGCTCCTGGATCGCGGCCTCGTCCCAGGTGTCGAGCGCGCCGAGCCCCTCGTTGAGCCGCAGCGGGCTCTCCTTGAAGCCGCCCTGCATGTCGCGCTTCTCGGCGAACGGCCGGTCGCTGTACTCGGAGTTGTAGCCGGTCAGCGTCAGGTTGCCGAGGGTGTGCAGCCAGGTCTCCTGCACGCGCTGCCACTCCGGCCCGAGCGCCTCGCGCCACTTCGCGGAGAGGTTCTCGTTCTGCGGCAGGATGTGCTCGATGGTGTACTCGTCGACCGGCACGCGCTCCTTGCGGCCGTGGTTCTCCAGGCGGCGCAGCCAGTAGCTGCGGCGCGGAAGTTGTAGAGGTCGCGCGCGGACAGCTCGCGCTTGAACTCCTCGTCGCTCGGGAAGCGGCGATAGGACGGCAGGGTCAGGAGATGCGCCTGGATGCTCTCAAGGTAGCGGTCCTTCTTGAGCGCGCGGCCGAAGGTGGCGAAGGTCTTGTTCAGCGAGTTGGTGGGGATGGCGCAGACCGCCCGGCGGAAGACATAGGCCTCCACCAGCCGCACCGCCCGAACGAAGTCCTCCTTGGGCGAGCCGGCCCTCGCACGTAGTCGTGGTAGAGCTCCAGCAGGAAGGGAAAGGCCACATCGACCTTCAGCTCGCGCAGATCCTGGAAGGCGAGCGCCAGATCCTTGTCCGGCTCCTTGCCCAGCGCCATCGCGCAGTAGTAGCCGGCGAAGGCGTGGATGTCGGCGACCAGGGCGTCGACACCGGCCGCCGCCACCTCGGGGGAGCGGGCGTGGCTCTTGAAGGCCTCGTAGACCGCGCGGACGTTGGGGATCTCGCCGGTCTTGAGCGTCAGGTAGTGGCGCATGAAGCCGTCGAAGTGCGTGCCGTAGGCCTCCTGCCCGAAGGCCACCTCCATCGGCCGCCAGTGCTCCTCGTAGAGCCGCGTCTGCTGGGCGGGCTCCAGGCCCATCAGGATGAAGTTGCGGATCAGGTCGGCCTGGCTCAGTTCGCGGCCGGTCGAGTTCATGCTCTCGAAGATGAGCTGCGGGTTGTCCTGGTCGCGGCTCAGCGCGATGTCGACGATCACGAGCTTCGCGAGCCCCTGGCACAGCGGCGCGAGGTCGGTCCCCGAGGCTCTGCACCTGCTCCTCGAAGAAGGCGAAGTTCTCCGCGACGCGCAGCGACGGCTCGGCCGGCTGCGGCTTCTGCTGCACCAGGGCGAGCAGGCTCTGCTTGTCGGTCTGCGTGAGCAGCAGCTTGAAGCCGCGCTCGCCCTCTTCCAGCGGATTGAGCAGGTAGTAGTTGCGCAGCTTCTTCGCCGAGAAGCCGTCGACCGGCTCCGCATCGCCCAGGTGCCGCGCCAGGGCCTCGAGGATGAGCATCACGGTCGTCAGGCGCTGCTGGCCGTCGATGACGAGCAGCGGCGACTGGCTGGAGACCTGGTAGAGCCCCTTCTCGATGTAGACGATGGAGCCGACGAAGTGGGCGGCGATGGCGTCGTTGCTGCCCGTCCGCAGGATGTCGTCCCAGAGCTGCCGGCACTCCCGCTCGGTCCAGCTGTAGGTGCGCTGGTAGATCGGGATGACGAACTGCGGCGACTTCTTGAGGAACTCGAGGAACTTGGCTTCGGTGGCTTTCACGACGTCGCTCCTCCCGATGATCTCGCCCAGCAGCCCCTCGGTCTCCTTCTCCAGCGCCAGGATGTCGGCGCGGATCTCCTCCAGCGTGCGCAGCGGCTGCGGCTTGTAGAAGTAGCGGGTGAAGCTGATCTCGTAGCCGATCTTGACGCTGTCGGGCACGTACCAGGCGTCCGGGGCGTGGGGCAGCACCTCGCGCGCGAGGAAGGCCTCGATGCCGCCCTCTTCCGGGAGCGGGATCTGCTCGGTGTCGCGCAGGTCGGTGTCGGGCTCGTACTCGACCACGGCGGGCTTGCCGTTCGATCGTGGCCTCGAACAGGCCGCGCAGCGGGTCGGGCTCGGTGCCCCTCTTGTGGATCTTCTTGATGACCGGCGGCGCGTCCTCGCTGCGCGTCGCCTGTCTCCTTGAGCTCCTTGATCTCGCTTGGCCTTGTAGGCGCGGTTCGGGTCGGCGCCCTCGATGCGCAGCGGCCGCTCGACGGTGACCTTCCAGTAGCCGAAGGCGGCGTTGTCGAAGATCTTGCTCTGCTCGGTCTCCTCGAAGGCGAGGAAGGTGTCGCAGATGCGCTGGATGTCGTCCTCGCCCAGCTCGCAGTTCTTCTTGCCCAGGTTCTTGCGCAGCGGCTTGAACCACTGGGTGGCGTCGATGAGCTGCACCTTGCCCTTGCGGTGCTCGGGCTTGCGGTTGGTGAGCACCCAGATGTAGGTGGCGATGCCGGTGTTGTAGAACATGTTGAGCGGCAGGGCGACGATGGCCTCGAGCCAGTCGTTCTCGATGATCCAGCGGCGGATGTTGCTCTCGCCCTGGCCGGCGTCGCCGGTGAAGAGCGAGCTGCCGTTGTGGACCTCGGCGATGCGGCTGCCGAGCTTGGTGCCCTGCTTCATCTTCGAGAGCATGTTGGCCAGGAAGAGCATCTGGCCGTCGCTGGAGCGGGTGACGAGCGAGTACTCGGGGTCGCCCGCGTGCTCGATCACGAAGCGCGGGTCGCGCATGTCCTTCTTGCCGCCCATGCGCTCCAGGTCGGTCTTCCAGCTCTTGCCGTAGGGCGGATTGGAGAGCATGAAGTCGAACTCGCGCGACGGGAAGGCGTCGTTCGAGAGGGTCGAGTGCTCCGGGCCGCCGACGATGTTGTCCGCCGCCTCGCCCTCGCCCTTGAGCAGCAGGTCGGCCTTGCAGATGGCGTAGGTCTCGGCGTTGATCTCCTGGCCGTAGAGGTGGGTGGCCACCTCCTTGCCGTGCTCCGCGGCGAGCTGCTGCAGGGTCTCCTCGGCCACGGTCAGCATGCCGCCGGTGCCGCAGGCGCCGTCGTAGAGCAGGTAGGTGCCCGACTCGATCTCGTCGGCGATGGGCAGGAAGATGAGCTTGGCCATCAGCCTCACGGCGTCGCGCGGCGTCCAGTGCTCGCCCGCCTCCTCGTTGTTCTCCTCGTTGAACCTGCGCACCAGCTCCTCGAAGATCGAGCCCATGCCGTGGTTGTCGAGGCCGGGGTGCTTGACCGAGCCGTCGCCGTTCAGGACCGGTTCGGGGCTCAGGTTGATCTCCGGCGAGGTGAGCTTCTCGATCAGCGTGCCGAGGGCGTCGGCCTTCGAGAGCCGCGGGATCTGGTTGCGGAACTCGAAGTTGTCGAGGATGTCCTGGACGTTGGGCGAGAAGCCGTCGAGGTAGGCCTCGAAGTCGGCCTTGAGCTGCTGGTGGTTGGCGCGGGCCTTGAGGTCGCGCAGGGTGAACTTCGAGGTGTTGTAGAAGGCCTGACCGGCCGCCTGGCGCAGGGCCGGGTCCTGCTCGACCACGCCCGCCTTGTCGAGGGTGGCCTTCATGTCGAGGACGGCCTGCTTGCTGCTCTCGAGCACGGCGTCGAGGCGACGCAGGACGGTCATCGGCAGGATGACGTCGCGGTACTTGCCGCGGACGTAGAGGTCGCGCAGGACGTCGTCGGCGATGCCCCAGATGTAGTCGGTGATCCAGTTGAGTTGGCTTTGTTCCATAGCGCTCCATGAGCTTCCATGTTTCATGTGGCTCTAACGATTTTTTATGGTTCAGCAGGTAGGGGTGTGGAATCGTCGTCGCTAAAAATCTTGATTCTGAGTGACCTCAGAGATGGTCCTTATGATCCTCGGCAATCGTTCCCCACGTTGACGTGTTCCAGCGGGATGATACAATAGCATGATATAAGTTAAATATGTCCATAAGTGTCTTATATCGTACAATACTGAAACGGAGTGAACATCAGCATAAATGGGTGCGGGCCGGATCCGAGAGTTCAAAGTGTTATACCAGGGCAAATCGCACAGGACAAAAAGCTGCTGGCCTGCTCCGAATCTCACATGATTTTATGGTGGTAGCTGGGGCTGGATTCGAACCAACGACCTTCGGGTTTTGAGCCTTGCCAGATTAGCATTTTCTTAACATTTTCGATTTGACGACATCTTTTTTACCGTTTGTTAACTCATAGAGCAATCTGAGAAAAAACTATATTTTCCCAATAAGTTAACCTGAAATATCCCTCTCCCTTTTTTTTTTGATTTTTACCGTTTTTCCCGCTATTTCGCATTCCTAATCCATGTGCCGCAAGTTCGATTCTTGCCGGGGGCACCAATGAGATAAATAGTGGGGGCAACGTATCCAAGCTGCCGAGAGACATCCAGCGGACATGACGCTTTGATGCAGTCGTCCTTACTTACCCCCTTCAGTTTTTTTCTGTTGGGTGTCTTTAAAAGGCCACCAGGGGTTTAATTCTTCTATTGCATCGAAAAATTCATCGAAGTTTATGCCGTGGTGCTTTGCCAAGTCTCTATACATTTTATATGTGCTTGGATGATACCTGTCCTGAGCCAAGCTGCTCATGAGTTCCTCAACTGTTGTGTCGTGAAATGCGCAAAGGGCCACGATAACCGCAGTGTGTATAAATAGTTTTTGCTTTAACGATTTAATTTCTTCCCGCAACTGTTCAATTTCAATCTTTTCTTCCTCCATAAAAGCCCCTCGCTTTGTATCTCGTGCTTAGAATCGGCAACCAGTCCAGAGTCGCCCCCCTTGTCGGTTGCGCTTGCCTATCTCAGATTTCCAAATACACTTGAGAGTATGGGTAACTTCAATTATTTTTTTGAAAGATTGACCGGCTCACGTCCGGGAGCGGAAATTCCGCGGCGCTCGAGCAGCGAACCATCCTGCCGGTAAAGGTCTATCAGTGCCTTGAGGTAGTTGGCAAGGGCCCGCACCTCGGCGATCCGGCTGACCAACAGATCCCGTTGAGCTTGAGCCACCAGGAAACTGGTTGATTTTCCCACGCGCAGTTTTTCGGATTCGGTCCGGAGTTTTTCCTCATCGAACATGCGGGTGACCGATGAGGCGGCAATCTGCTGTTTGGTACGGTTGACCGCTATGTAAGCGGTGCGCACGTCGACTTCCACAAGCTGTGAAAGGTTATCCAGAGCTTTTTGCGCCTGTTCCCGGGTCAGCAGCGCTCGCCGGTGAAGGGCCTTTGCATCCCGATTGAAAACAGGGTAGTTAAATCTGACGCCCGCCAGGGCGTCATAACGGTCTTTGGTGATATTGCTGATGGATACGCCAAAGGAATTCGCATATCCGCTTTTGCCGAGCGTGATGAAAAGATCCAGTAAGGGCAGCAATCCGTTCTGGGTTTTGACGAACTCCAGATTGCCGCGTAAAATTTCCAAACGGGCCTGGTTCAAAATCGGACGCATGCGCATCGATACAGCCACATAGAGCTCAACGTCTTCAAGTGTGATTTCGGGCAAGGTCGGTTGATGGATTAGATCAACTTCCCGCTGCCAGATTCCCGGCCCCGCAGGATTGAGCAGCCGAAGCAGTTGCAGGCGAATAGATTCCTTGTTGGCCCGTGCTTCGATGAGAGCCTGCTCTTGTGCCGCGACCTCGGCCTGGACGGCCGCCAATTCAGCTCGGGCCAATCGGCCGACGGCGATCAGTTCTTTGGTCTCGTCGAGTTGCTGACGGGCGACTTTCAGTGACTCCTCAACGATTTCGATTTGACGCCGGGCCAGCGCATAGTCCCAGTAGATGCGTTCCACCTCCGCCACCAGAAATTCGGTAAACCCCCGCAACTCGTATTCCGACATGCGCGTCTCCAGGCGTGCCTGCTGAAGTCGGGCCAGGTTGACATCTGTTCCGTATCCTCTCAACAGCGCTTGAGTAAGCGTCATGCCCAAGCGGGTTTCGTAAAAGGTGTCATCGTAAAGAGATGAGTCGTTCATTTGCGTGCCGGCTTCCAGGGCAACCGTCGTGCCGGTCGGGAAGTATTGCGCCAAAGAAATGATGCCGTCGGCGGCATCGGTGGTGAAATCCTCAGTATCGGATCCGGATCTTGAGAGGCGTTCTCCTTTAACCCTGCCGGCGGAGACCTCCGCGTCTGTTTCGGGATCAAATACGGCTCTTTCCTGGTCCTCAAAGGTTTGTCGGATCGAAGGATTCAATCTTTGCACCTCAAGTTCGCGGTTGTTCTCGAGGCAAAGCAAAATCGCTTCGGTGACCGTGAGTTTCAAGGGCCCCGGCGGCACCGCTCGCGCTGAAATCTCTTCGGGTTGCTCGGCAGCCGCCGAGCGCATGTGCACCGCTGTATCGGCAGGTGCATTCGGCCCTCCCGCTGTGCGGTCAATCCTTTCTTCGACCAGCGTGCAGGACGCCGATACCAGCAATAACCCGCACACGGCAAGGAATCCCAGCAGACGGTGACACCATCTTGTATCCATCAAATCTGATCCTCACGAAGCCCCATGTCGACCGATGGCGGACACTTAATAAGTTTTTTTCAGTGTTTTTAAAGCCGTTCGATAGACTTTACAGCTTTTTGCTTTACCATGGCAACCGATAACACACTTGACCATATGATGCATATGCAGAGACTTGAGAAATAGGAAAACAGCACTGACGGGCCGCCATACGGATTCTTCCATCTACCAATTTCCTTTGCAATATGAGCTCTAAAAGAGCACAATGTTCCCTCTGTCGGGCCAAAAAGCCATATTTTTGGAAAGAGCCGATTTTGATAACAAGGGAAAAGGCATTTTAGCATGAAATCGAGCGCCCCTAAAATTTTTATTCTGATGGCCCTTCTGATTGGAACGGCGGTATCGGGCTGGGTAATTTTCGGTCAATACCGGGAACGGGCCGGTTCGAGTGCAAGCGCTAAGACCTCACGACCGGTGCCGGTGGAAGTGACTCAGATTCAGCGCGGGCCGATCGAGCTGCAACGGACATTCAGCGGTGAGCTGGAAGCCCTGGCCGAGTTTGTTGTCGCGCCGAAAGTCAGCGGTCGCGTGGAACGTGTGATCGTGAATATCGCCGATACGGTAAAGCGGGGTCAAATTGTAGCCGAGCTGGACAATGATGAGTATATCCAGGCAGTCGCCCAGGCCCAGGCCGATCTGGAGGTGGCCAGGGCCAACCTGTCCGAGGCCGAGAGCGCCCTGGGAAATGCCAATCGCGAGTTTAACCGTACCAAGTCACTTTTGAAGCGCGGCATCGCATCCGATTCCGAATTCGATGCTGCGCAGCAGGATCAACTGGCAAAGCAGGCCCAACTTAAAGTCGCTGCGGCTCAGGTAGCCAAGGCCGCGTCCTCGCTGGAAACCGCCAATATCCGACTCGGTTACACCAAGGTGACGGCGGGCTGGGCCGGCGGCGACGAGCAGCGCGTCGTCGCTGAGCGTTATGTGGACGAAGGCCAGACCGTGGCCGCCAACGCACCCCTGCTCATGATCGTCGAACTCCATCCTATTGTCGGAGTGGTTTTCGTTACCGAGAGAGACTACGCTCAATTGAAACCCGGGCAACTCGTTTCGTTGACAACGGACGCCTATCCGGGCAAACAATTTACGGGCCGCATCGATCGCATTGCTCCCGTTTTCCGCAAATCCACCCGGCAGGCACGAATCGAAATGATCATTGACAACTCGCAGCATCGACTCAAACCCGGCATGTTCATCGTGGCCTCAGTGGTATTGGCCCGGGTGCCGGAGGCCACCATCGTCCCGGAGCAAGCGCTGACCATACGGGATGACAAGAGCGGTGTTTTTGTCGTCAGTGAGGATGGACGATCGGTCGTCTGGCGTGAGGTCAAAGTGGGCATCCGTGAAGGTGGCCGGGTGCAGGTGATCGGCGAGGGGCTGTCCGGTCGGGTCGTAACCCTTGGGCAACAACTGGTAAACGACGGCTCTGCTATCATGTTTTCTTCCGGGCAGAAAAACATCGCTGCTGGCCGCGAAAAGGTCGACTCCTGATGAATCTTCCGCGCTTCAGCGTCAAACGCCCGATTTTCACAACAATGGTGACCTTGATCCTGGTCATCCTCGGAGCCGTCTCACTGAGCAGGTTGCAGATCGACATGCTGCCCAACATCGAACTGCCGACATTGAGCATCCGAACGGATTACGAGGGTGCCAGTCCTGAGGTGATGGAGCGACTGGTCACTCAGATTATTGAAGAGATCGTTGCCACGGTGCCCGGGGTAGAAGAAATCACATCATCGTCCTCAGAGGGCCGAAGCACGGTTCGTGTCAGTTTCGTATGGGGCACGGAAATCGACACGGCGGCGATTGACGTTCAGGGCAAACTCGAAGACGAGATCAACGAACTGCCGGAAGATATCGTCAGGCCCCGCATCCGAAAATTCGACATCGCCAGTTTTCCGGTCGTTCTGCTGGGAATTTCCAGCAGCCTCGATCCCGTGGAACTCACGGAACTGATTGAAGTCCAGATCCGCTACCGCTTTGCCCGCATTCCGGGTGTTGCGCAGGTTGACGTCTGGGGAGGCTTCAACCGCGAGGTCCGGATCGAACTGGACCCTGACCGGATCAAGGCCGTGGGTCTGCCTCTGGACCGAGTGCTCGAGGCCATTCGCGACGCCAACCTCGATCTTCCGGCGGGCAAGATCGAACAGGGACGCTACGAGGTCATGCTGCGCGCACCGGCCGAGTTTATCAGCCTCGATCAGATTCGAGACACGGTCATCGTCCGGCGGGACGGTGCCGCCGTAACGCTGGGTCAAATAGCCGAGGTCAAAGACACCTACGAGAAACTGACCCGCATCGTGCGCGTTAACGGTGGGCGCGGGCTGCGCGTGGCGATTCGCAAACAGGCCAACGCCAATACGGTCGACGTGTCCAAGCGCATCCTGGCTGAAATTGAAGCCGTCAACCAAGCCTATCCTCAGATCAAAATTGTCCCGGTCATCAACCAGGGCAATTTCATCGAACGCTCAATCGCCAACGTTGCCCGCTCGGTGCTTTACGGGGGCGGTCTGGCCATCGTGGTTTTGCTGTTTTTCCTGCGCAACATCCGCAGCACGATAGTGATTTCCCTGTCGATCCCGATCTCAATCGTGACCACTTTTGCACTCATTTTCTTCGGGGGATTCACGCTCAATCTGATGACCCTGGGCGGGTTGGCCCTGGGGGTGGGCATGATGGTCGACAGTTCCATCGTGGTGCTCGAAAACATCTTCCGCCGCCGCAACGAGTATGACGAAACGCCGGTGGAAGCAGCAGTGGAAGGTGCCCGGGAAGTCGGGCCGGCCATCATCGCCAGCACCATAACGACACTGGTCATTTTTCTGCCGTTGATTTTCGTGCGCGGCGTCTCGGGCATCCTCTTCAGGGAGCTGGCGTACGTGATCATTTTTGCGTTGATCTGTTCGCTGACGGTGTCCCTGAGCCTGGTGCCCATGCTGGCCTCCCGTCTCCTGACATCAAGCCAACAGCGGCTCGAGGAGCCGGCGTCTCGAACGAACCGCTGGGCCGCCGCCGCCAATTCCGCCTTTGCGGGCCTCGAAAACGGCTACCTGGATTTGTTGCGCTGGGTCTTGGGCCACCGTCTGGTCACCGTCTTTGCGGCGGCCGCCATGCTCGGTGCAAGCCTGCTGCTCTTACCCCTGATCGGCAGTGAATTTCTGCCTCCCAGCGATGAGGGCGAGGTTCGCGTAACCGGCAAGATGGAAATCGGTACCCGGCTCGAACTGGTCGATCGGCAGACACGCCTAATGGAGCAGATCGTTCAACCGGCCGTGCCCGAAGCAGTCGCGTCGGTGGTCAGTATCGGCGCCTCCGGATGGCGGGCTGACGCGGGCTCAGAGGGCGAAATAAGCATGTCTCTTCTGCCGGCCGCCCAACGCGAGCGGTCCAACGTGGAAATTGCCCAAGACCTGCGGCGCCTTTTGGACGGTCGCGTCCCCGGAATGGAGATCCGTGTCCGGGCACCGCAGGGCCAGTTTTTACTGGAACGACTGCTGGGCGGTGACGAGGGGCTGACCGTCGAGATTCGTGGCTACGAGCTGGCCACGCTCGACGCCCTGGCCGCGAGCGTGGCCAAGTTGATAGCGGAAGTGCCGGGCATTACGGACGTTCAGTCCAGCCTCGAAGCCGGCATACCCCAGCAGGAAATCCTCGTGAACCGTGACAAAGTCGCCGATCTCGGCTTGAGCGTTCGCGACGTCACCCAGCTCCTGCAAACCGCGGTGGCTGGATCCAAAACCGGCGAATACCGAACGGGGGGCAATTCCTATCGCATTCTGGTGCAGCTCGAGGATGCCGAGAAACGCTCCTTGGACGAAATACTCAGCCTTACGCTGACAACGGCATCCGGCGAAAAGGTGGCGCTGCGCAACCTCGTCGCGGCAGAATCGAGCCGCGGTCCGATTCTGATCGACCGCAAAGACCAGCAGCGACGGTTGACGGTCAGCGCCAACGTCGCGGGGCGCGATCTGGGTTCTGTGGCAATTGACGTGCAGGCTCTGCTGAATCAAATTCCACGCCCCATCGGCTATGACCTGACGATCGCAGGCAATTTCGAAGAACAGCAAAAGGCCTTCAGGGAACTGGTGATCTCACTCGTGTTGGCGCTGGTCCTCGTCTATATGGTGCTGGCCTGTCAATATGAATCGCTGCGGGATCCTCTGGTCGTCATGTTTTCCGTTCCTTTGGCGGCGGTCGGCGTGCTGGTGACGTTGTTCATAACAACAACGACGCTGAATGTGCAGTCCTACATCGGTTGCATCATGCTGGGGGGGATCGTGGTCAACAATGCCATTCTCCTGGTCGACCAGGCCGGGCGATTGATTCAAGACGGGATGCCCACACGCGATGCTTTGATCGAGGCCGGTCGTCGCAGATTGCGGCCGATCTTGATGACGACGTTGACCACCATTTTCGGCCTGCTGCCGCTGGCACTCGGCATCGGCGAAGGATCCGACGCCCAGGCCCCGCTGGCACGGGCGGTTGTCGGGGGCCTCACCGGATCGACGCTGATCACGCTGGTCCTTATCCCGGCGGTCTATTCATTGTTTCATCCCGATCCGAAGACGAGTCGATAGCGGTCTGTTATTTTTGATCGGCCCTTTGTGTTATTGGCCTCACCGACCGGGTCTGCTCCGGCCCCAAACAGGCTGCGTTTCACGACCCGCCGTTTCTATACACTATTTTTCCGCCCGTAATGCTCATCTCCACGCGGATATCTCGGATGCGGTTCGGCGGGCAATGGGTCGGATCTTCTGATAAAACCACACAATCGGCCAGTTTCCCGGGGCTCAGCGTTCCCTTCTCGGATTCCATGAACTCCGCGTAGGCAGAGCCTTTGGTGTAGGCCTCCAGGGCTTCATAGGGGGTAATTTTTTCGCCGGTTTGGCGATTTACGGCCAAGTGAATCAGCTCCAACGGCTTGAACTGCGATTCTCCCGGGACATCCGAACCGAAGGAAAGCGGAATACCCGCTTCAAGGATGGATTTAAAAGCGTAGGCTCTCTCGGCTCTTTCTTCACCCAGCAATCCCTGGTCTTTTTTCAGATTGATCAACGCCGACGGCTGGACGGCCAGCAAAATACCCCAATCTGCCAGTCGCTCCAAGTCCCGGGGCGCAATTAATTGCGCGTGCTCCAATCGTAAACGCAACTCCCGGACGCGGGTTTTAGCCTCTTTAAAATCTTCGAGTGTATCCAGAAATTGTCGAATGGCCCTGTCTCCGATCGCGTGAAGGGCGAGTTGACGCTGCTGTTGAATGCCTTTTCGAATCTCACGATAGAGCCTTTTAGGTGATACGGCCGGCAATCCGAAGTTTTCCGGTTCGCCCCGGTAGGCTGACTCGAGCATAGCCGTGCGCGTGGAGAAAGTCCCGTCGATAAAAAATTTACGGGGCCCTTTTCTGACCCAGTATGGGTCATAGCGCTTGTGTTCCAACCATATTCTGGACCAGGCGGGCTCTCCGCGGGACCAACAGGAAACTCTCGCCGTCAAGCGCCCTTTTCTTTTCAACCGCTGGAAATGACTGACGGTAAGGGGAAACCAGGTGTTATCCTGAACCGAAGTCATTCCGTTTTCTCGAAAAAGGGCCAAGGCGGTATCAATCAACCCGGCGCGCAATTTGGGTCGCAGGTTCATCTGAACGAAACGCTTGTAATGAACCGGATAGGCGGCCCTGTCCTTCAGGATCCCGGTCGGTTCTCCGGCGCTGTCTTTTTCGATTTTGCCGCCCGGTGGATCCGGCGTATCAGCGGTCACTTTCAGCTTTTTTAAAATAACCGTGTTGACCCAGACGGCATGACCCGAATATTGAAAAAGGGCGACCGGTCGGTCCGGGAATTCACGGTCCAGGATTTTGCGATGGGGATCGGGGCAAGACGGGTAATCCCAACCAAAGGCATACAGCGTTTGTCCCTTATCAAGCGTTTTATCTACTGCCAGCAGTTTATTGATAATCTTTTCGTGATCGAGTCCTGAAAGGTTGGGTCGCGAAAAATAATCACCCATATAAATGGCGTGCAGGTGATTGTCGTTGAATCCCGGTATCAGCGTTTTGCCGTCCAGGTCGATTATTTCTGTTCCGGGGACTTGATATGGTGCCGCACCTCGAGCGAACCCCACATAAGCGATACGGTCTTGTCGGATCACCACCGTATCCGCTTCAGGAAGCGATTCATCAAGGGTGACAATGTTACCGTTTGTAAACGTTATACCGGCCACGA
>CAVQSG010000037.1:0-49845 GCA_963715415.1 uncultured Chloroflexia bacterium
CTGGACGCCGCGCATCATCATGCAGAAGTGGGCGGCGTCGGCGGCCACGGCCACGCCGCCGGCTGCAGGATCTCCACCAGGGCGTCGGCGATCTGATTGGTCAGCCGCTCCTGGACCTGCAATCGGCGGGCGAAGACGATCGGTGATGCGCGCCAGCTTGCTCAGCCCGATGATCTTGCCGTCGGGGATGTAGGCGATGTGCATCTTGCCGTAGAAGGGCAACATGTGGTGCTCGCACAGTGAATAGAACTCGATATCCTTGACGATGACCATCTCCCGCCCGTCATCCTCGAAGACGGCGTTGTTGACCACCTTCGTCCATGGAGCGTGCGTGTAGCCGCTGGTCAGGAAGTCCATGGCCTTGGCCACCCGCAGCGGCGTGCGCAGCAGTCCGTCCCGCTCCGGGTCTTCGCCGACCCGCACGAGCATCTCTTCGATCAGTGCTTCAAAGCGCCGGATCGTAGCTCGTCTTGCTTCGCCGTCGTGAGTTTGTCCAGCACGATCAGCCCGTTGCCGTTGATGTGATGGTGGCCAGTGGCTGTTGCCATTGTGCCGTTTCCGTTTTGGCCGTTTGATGCCGTTGCTGTAGAGCAAACTGTTGCCGTTGGTGGGTTTCGGATTTTTCATAGTTGTACGGTTCTCCGTTTCGTGTGATTGCCAACCGCGCCGCGATCTGCGCCAGCGTTTCGCCGGTGGCCGGCAGGATCCATTCGGGAGCGATGTCGGCCAGCGGCAGTGCGACATGCGGGAGCGGCGCGAGATCCGGATCCGGAATCGGGCTGCCCTCAAGGTCGACGACCAGCTGGCCAAAAAGCGCGATATCGAGGTCGATGGGACGAGGCGCAAACTTGTCGGCCGTGCGGACTCGTCCCAACGACGCTTCGATATCGCGTAGTACACTGCGCAGTCGGCCGGTGCAAGATTCGTGCTGATCAGTACCGCCGCGTTGAAAAAGCATTGGTGGCCCGAACTTCGCCATTCCGTCCACGTGCCGGAGTGTCGTAAATCGGACTGACCTCAACCAACTCGAAGTCGGATTCGTCGCAGCGCCTGCAGGGCGGCCGGTACGTTGGTCTCTTTGTCCATGTTGGAACCCAGCGAGATCAACACCTCAGTCATTTGATCGCCCAGCACTCGACGTGTGCGGAAGATGGTGATGCCCACTGACTCGGCAAAGCGCACCGCCCCCGGCTTCTCGACGGTGAGCTCCACGCCTGGATGCGTGCGTCGCTCTGCAGGCAGATGTCGACCAGCTCGGCCACGAGCCGTTCGACCAGGTAGGGCGCACCGTTTTCGATGTGGGCGATCATGGCTTTGGCCGCGGTCCGGTAGTTGACGGCATCCTCGATCGCATCACTGAGGGCAGCCTGGCGACTGTCGGCCTACATGGTCACGTTGACCAGAATGTCCTGACGGTTCTTTCGCTCTTCAGGGTTGATGCCCACGATGCCGCGCACCATCAAATTCTTGATGAGGACTCTATCAAGTTGTTCGTACGCAATCATCTCGTTTTCCATTACATCGATTGCTTGACATCAAGTGTTTCGATACATCAGTTACGCTCTACAATACTATCGAAGCCCGCTCCGCCTGACAGTGACAACTCTTCCCGTTCCTTGAGAAAACATTGACAAAAGCTGTTCGAAGTATGGACAAATCGCCTGGAGTCCCTGATGGGGACTTCGAACTGTCATATGGTCCAGCTTAGCGCTGATCCGGGTTGCTGCCCATCAGCAGATGTTTATCCTGCCGTTTATTTGCCCTCAATACTCCCTCAACCGGCTTCGGCATAAATTAGACGATGTCAATTCCGTCTTTCTTACTGTGCAGGATGGGATTCCGGCGAACTGGAGAAGTGTTCGGATGGGGCATATCCGCTCGTTGATGACGGACGCGCATGTGGCCGAGCTGGTGCATTTGTCATTCCACCGGGAAGGAGTGGATCAGGGTGCGTTCGTCAGAGTGGCCAAGGTTGTTGAGACCGCTTGGGCTTGTTGTTCCGATCGAGAGATCGCGGCCGGATTGTCGCCTTCCTGTTCACCGTAGTAGCCGAACTGCGCATGATTTCCGCCGGCAATCGCCCGATATGTTGTCGCCGGTGGCAGCTGCGGCGCCGCAGCAAGAACCTGCTCGGGGGTGGCCAAGCCGTCAACCGTGCCGTAGATCGAAGCGACCCGTAGCGAGCTGTTCGACAGGTCGTCGTTCGCAGCCGGATAGGCGGCCCAGAGGATCAGGGCGTCCACAACTTCAGCGCGATTGTCGGCAAAGCGCGCGGCCATAGCTCCACCCAACGAATGGCCGCCGATGGACCAATCAATGACTTCCGGATAGGACTCGATCACGCCGTCCGCACGGTTGGGTGCCAGCACTGCCAGGTTGAGAGGCATGGGAACGATGACCACCCGGAAGCCCTGTTCGGCAATGGCCCGCGGCAGGAGGCGCGTAGGCGCGTGGATCGACCTTGCCGCCGGGATAGAATATGAAGCCCGCAATCGGATCGCTTTTGGTGGGGCTAAAGACGATCCAGTCGTTCTGTTCCACAGTGACGCTCTCGTCTGACTTCATTGCTGCAAGTGCTTCGGGCATGGGGTCAGCTGCGTCGCCGGCCCATAGGACGAAACCGACAGCGGCGACCACCAATACGCCGACGAGGGTGAGGAGCGCGATCCGCCATGCTCTAGTTGGTTTCATGGTATTGACTACCTCCGGCTGTCTCTTCCAAGACCAATTCTGCAGCCACCTTTCCCGACAAAGCGACCATAGGCACGCCGCCGCCGGGGTGAGTTGTGCCCCCGGCAAAGTATAGCCCGCGTACGTTTACCGCCCGGTTGTGTGGCCGGCGCAACGCATTGAGCGCCTGATTGGACGAGATGCCATAGAGCGCCCCACGCCAGGCGCCTGACATTCGCGCGATGTCCACCGGTGTCAGCGTCACCTCGCTCACGACACGGTCGCGAATGTCGTAGCCATGTCCCGCCAGGGCATCCAACACCAAGGCGCGGTAGCGGTCGGCGCCGGTCGACCAGTCAAAGCTGGAGCCGGTCGCCGGCGCGTTCACCAGCACGAACCAGTTTTCACAGCCGGGCGGCGCATGGTGCGGATCGCGCTTGGAGGTGATCGCTACATAGATGGTCGGGTCTGCCGGCGGACGGCCAAGGGAAAATATCTCGTGGAATTCGCGCGGATAGTCATCCGAGAAGAAGATGTTGTGGTGGGCAAGCGCGTCATGGGTGCCTTCTACGCCCAACAGCAGGACAAAACCCGAACACGACGGTTCAATGTTCCGCAGCGCTCGCCGCCGTCGCGGAGTCGCGATGTGAGGCGGCAGCAGGTGCTGGTAGACAGTCGTCACGTCGACGTTGGCAATGACCGCATTTGCAGCGAACCGGCTGCCGTCGGCCAAACGCACGCCGGCGACGCTGCCGCCGGCGACGACGATCTGCTGAACGGGGGAGCCGGTGTGGATTTCCACACCAAGCTCCAGGGCCAGCGTCTCAAATGCTTCGGCAATGGCATAGACGCCGCCCTGCGGATACCAGACGCCTCCCGTCAATTCCACATGTGCGATGACGCCCAACGTCGCCGGTGCCAGGTATGGACTGGCGCCGACATAGGTTGCGAAACGACCCAGCAATTGGCGCAGATGCCGGCTGTGTACACGCCGTTCGATGGCCCGGTTGAGCGAGAGCCAAGGGTCGACTTGGAGGAACTGCAGGGGAGAAACGCCGGCCAATGTTCTCCACGACGGCGGCCGGTCATAGATGAATACCGGGCCGGTAATGCGATGGAGTTTAGCCGCGTAGGCAAGAAACGCGAGATATCCCTCCACGTCTCGGAGATCGAGGCCCTCGATTTGCTCCGCCATGACTGTGAGATCGCGGCTGGCGTCGAGCACGACTCCGTCGCGATAGAAGTAGCGTGTGAGGGGATCGACCGGCGTCAGGCGGAGGTAGTCCGCCATTTCTCTTCCTGCCGCTGCAAAGAGATCTTCGAAGACGTGGCGCATGGTGATGACCGACGGTCCGGTGTCCCAGCAAAAACCATCCCGGCAAATTCGGCTCATCTTGCCGCCCACCGCAGCGTTCTTTTCCAGAACGACGACCCGCCGGCCGGCGGCCGCCAACCGAATGGCTGCGCTCAACCCGCCGATGCCGGCACCGACGATGATAACGGGGTCTTCGGCAGTGTGACTAAACATGGTGACCGGTGAGTGGGTCGCTGCCTTTGCCGCCGTTGAGATTCTTGAGCGTCCGATCTTTCCAATGGGGACCGCCACAGCGAAGACGCCACCAGATCGAACGAGCTGCAATGCACGTCAACAGCAGCACCGAAACGGGCAACAACAGGGCGTCAATGGTGCGCTGCCCCGTTGCCCTTGCCGTCACTGCACGCGTCGACATTCCCAACAGAATCAGCAGCCACGGCACGAGATCCAGCACCGATGTTTCGGGCCGCAGGCTCTCCCAGCCTAGCCAGAACCACGGGAAGACAAAGAGGGCGAGATGAAAAACGGTGGACAAAATGAGCCACGCGATTGAGTTGTCGTGCCCGGCCAGTATGTTTTTGGCGAAGCCATCGCGCACCTCTATCCAATTGTGATACATCCGGCAGCGAATCAGCCCGCTGGCGTCGGCCATGCGCAGTTGGAGACCGGCCGCTTTGGCCCGCTGTGCAAGCCGGATATCCTCGACGATCTCTCCTGCGACCGCGCCGTGGCCGCCGGTAGCGTCATAGGCCACGCGTCGGAAGGCCAGACACTGCCCGTTGGCTGCTGCGGCGCGGCGGGTAGGGTGTGTCATGGACCAGTCTGAGCGGCAGATACCCGAGTACCGAAAAGGCCATCATCGGCACGACCAGACGTTCGGTCAACGTCTGTGTCTCCTGCGTGGGCCAAACCGTGAGCAGGTCTGCACCCAGCTCTTCCATGGCCTGCCACAGTGCGGACAGGGCTCCCGGCGCCCAGGTGACGTCGGCATCGGTGAAGACCAGAATGGATCCACGCGCCTGCTCGGCAAGCTGCGAACAAGCCCAATTCTTGCCGGTCCAACCGCACGGCAGCGACGCGCCGGACGCCACGCTGAACCGCACGGCCGATCTACTACCGAGCGACGCCGCTGCCTCCGTCGCAATTCGCACCGTTTCGTCCGATGAGCCGTCATCCAGCAACAGGAGCTCGAAGTTGACATAATTCTGATGTAGGAGCGAGCTGACGGTAGCGGCGACTGCCTCGGCTTCGTTGCGCGCCGGGATGAGGATCGAGATGAAGGGTGGTTCCGGCGCCGGGGAAACTGGTTCGAACTCGGCAAGTCGAGGAAAGCTGCGGACGTTGCTGAGGGCAATCGCCAGAATCGTGAGCAGGAGAACCAGTGCAATGGACGCGTAGACGATCATCGACCCGATTCCCGGCGAAAGCGCAAGGCCGGACCGCGGGTAAGGTCTGCGCGGTATTTCCAAATGAGGATCGACATATTGCCTATCCAGACAAGCAGTAGGGTGGAGAAGTTCGGTCTCGGAAAGAGCGACTGCGGGAACGGCGGAACCAGCGCGAAGTAAAGAAGCATGCCGCACATGCCGAAAAGCACCGCCCACCCGTTGGCGCCCAACAGGTAGGTGCCGACGCCCAACAGAGTCCCGCCGACTGTCGGTCCTTCCCATGCCGTCAATCCGCACCAAATGCCGCCCGTCACCGCAACGGCCTTGCCGCCACGAAAGCGCAGAAATGGTGAGGAAGCATGGCCGAGAACCGGCATCAACGCGATGGTCGCCAACTGCCAACTGTCGAAACCGATGGGTCGGTAGGCCAGCCCGACCGGGATCGCGCCCTTCAAGAAATCCAGGGCTAGCGCCGCCAGTGCCAAGCCCCGGCCGCCGGCGCGCAATACATTTGTCGCGCCGGGATTGTGGTCTCCGACGCGCCGGATGTCCTGCCGCAGGAAGATGCGGCCGATCCATACCGAGAAAGGCAGCGACCCGGCCAGATAGGCGATGGCGATCCAACGGGCGAAGTTCATACTCTACCGTTCTCTGCTATCCAGCGTCTGTACACCGTCTGCCATGCCAGCAACAAGAACACGCCCATGGCCGCTCCGCCAACCAGCGCCGGACCCGGCATCTGCCAGAAAACCAGTTGCCCGACGAATTGCAGCGCCCATGTAACCGAATAGATGACCACGAGCGGCACCATGGGCACGTTGCGTGGCTGAACCGCCAATGTCACCAGCGCGGACGCAAGCACCCAACCGGCGAAATTGACCAGCGGAATGCCGAAATAGAGACCGGGTTCCGTCCACACCCAATACCCCCACCGAACCATCTGTGGGTCGAGAAAGAGATCCCAGGCGGTAAAGGCCAAAGCACTAACCAAGACAAAGGCGAGTCGTCTGCGTTCGCCGACAATCGCGGCAGACACTGCCCAGGCGGGTGGAAGCATCATCAGCCAGGCCAGCGGTATCAGAAGCGGCACGTGACCGAGCTGCGGCCTGAGCGCACCGGTGTAGCGGTAAGAGCCGAAAGGCAGGCCTGTATTGCTGCCGAGAAACTCAATTGCCCAGGTCAACGGCAGGACGACGGCAATGACCGCCATTGTTCTGCGTATGCCCCACGCTTGCAGCAGGATTGCCATGACGGCGAGAAACTGGAGCAACACACCGGCGACCACGCCCAGTCTGAGCCCATCTTCACCACCCAGCCGGAGCGCGATTGGAACGCCGACCATCACCAACACCCAGGCCGAGCACAGCCAACCGGCGGGTTGAGAGAAGACCGGCCTGAATTGTCGAAGTGATGCCTGCAAGCTCATGGGTTCCCGACATTTTAACCTGGACGGTTGCGTTGCTCAGTTTGACGCTGAACTCACCGTAGACGGTGCCGACGTCCGCAACGGGCTACGCAGGCGGGCCCGCCAGACGGAAGGGACGCGTTCGTGACTCTCTTGGGCCAGCACCAACGTCACACCGAAGACCACCAGCATGTTGGTCAGCAGGAAGAAAACGGCTTCTTCCAGCGGAAGACCGCCAATCAGAGATACCGGTGGACTGGGCCGGGTCGATGGTCCAGGTGCCTGACTCGATGGCAAGGAGATCGCCGATGCAGAGATAGAGCGTAGCCGGAATCAAGGCCCAGAAGACCAGCTTCCGATAGTGTCAGAAGAATGTCGGCGCCGAAGGCCAACTGCACAATAATCGGAATGAGTGCCCACGAGAGTTCCAGCGCCAGATAGGTCCCCGGCTTCCACCCTGATGCCAGGAGAAGAATCGAGGCGACCCAGCACAGGTTGTCATGGCCGCGGTCGCCCACCGGCGAAATGCGGCTGTTAGCCGAAAATGGTCGCGAACGTCATCCGCCGCGCCAGGGTCAACAACCACAGTCCGGTCATCATCGTCTGCACAACGAAAAAGGTGTACTCTTCAAGCGGTACCCAGCCGAAGACGATACCGGTCACCAGCTCCGGATCGTACCACCAGACCCGCGTCGCCACCAGGTAGTTGTCCCACGGCGTGGTGTAGATGAGGGCGACGAACACGTGGATGACAATGACTACGGCCGGCGACCAGGTTCGCAGCGAGAACGGCAACCTGCGCCCGGCACGCTGCGTCCAACAGCGAAATGATCGTCAGGATTATCAGCGGAATGCCGATAAAGCGAATGAGAAAGCCGAAATATGTCATGGGCCAACTACACCTTGTGCCTGTCCAGGTCGTGGCAGGAGCGTCTGTGCGGCATTGTCGGCCGGCCGCGCCCATGATGCCGCCACCAGGATGGGTGCTGGCGCCGGTCAGGTAGAGTCCCTTGATCGGCCCGCGGTAGTGACTCATGGTCAGCGCCGGACGCAGCATGAACATCTGGTCGATGGACATCTCCAGGTGCATGACGTTGCCCCGCAGCAGACCCAGTTCCCGCTCCAGATAGAGAGGATGTTCCACCAATTGGTCGATGACGGCGCTCCGCACATTGGGCGCGTACTCGGCCAGTTTGGCCAGCATGCGGTCCGCCACTTCGTTGCCGATCTCGTCCCAAGAGCGATCGCCCGACCAGTCTCGTAGGGATAGTACTGTCCCCAGAGGAAGAGGGTATGCTTGCCGGGCGGCGCCAGAGTGGAGTCGACGGCGGAAAAGGTCATGGCAATGAGCGCCGGATCCCGTGACGGCTCGCCGCCCAGATAGTCGCCGTAGGCGCGTTCCAGATAGGCAATGTCGGGACAGATAAACTGCAAGGCCCGATGCTGTGGACCGGGTGCGCCGTCTGCCGGGGAGGGCAGCGCAGTGTAGTTCGGGCAACTCGCGCATGGCATAGCGCACGATCATGCCGAAGCCGTTGCCGATGCGCGCACCGTTGACGCAGATTGCTGCGCCTGCTGGGACGCGACACCGTTCGTCCAACATCTTCATGGTGGTGACGATGTGTGCACCGGATACCACCGCACGTCCGGCGGTGATGCGGATGCCCCCTTCGGTTTCGGCGCCGACCGCGCGGCCGTTTTGGGTCAGAATGCGCGTGACCGGCGCACCGGCGATAATCTGACCGCCGTGGGCCTGGATCATGCGCGCCAGTGCCTGGGTCAACATGCCCGATCCGCCGCGTGGCCGTTTCATGCCGCTCTGGTGGTACATGGGGTGCCAGAGCGCGAAGGGCGCGGACATTGGCTCTCCCGGCGGCGGACCGGATTGGGCGGCCATCCAGCCGATGACCGCCTGAACGCGTGGGTCGACGAACGATCTGGCGCAGCACCTGGCCATAGCCGCGCAGTACATCGCTCAGCCGCTCGAAGCGATCTCCACCGGACGCGGTCTTCATGGCCAGATTGCGCACCAGATTCTGGCCGGGTGGGCGCTGCCAGAAAGCTGCGCACCATGCCTTCGGCCAGCGGCTCCCAGCGCTGGACGAATGCGCGGTAGTGATCGGCGTCGACCGGAGAGATTGCGGCGATGCTGTCACAGGTCTTGTCCAGGTCTTTCCAGATGGTGAAATGGCTGCCGTCGGGGAAAGGCGCCCAGAAGAGCGGATCGATGTCGATATACTCCAGCCCGTAGCGCGCCAGGTCCAGGTCTTGGATGATGGGCGTGTGGTGGATCAGGATATGCGCCGAGCCGCCCAGATCGAACTTGAAGCCGGGCACGATCTCTTCGGTCACCACCGCGCCGCCGACTGTGTGGCGGCGCTCGAACATGATGACCTTGTAGCCGGCCTGCGCCAGATAGCCGGCGCAGACGAGCGCGTTGTGTCCCGCACCGATGACCAGGATGTCGCAATCTGCCATAGTTTCCTTGCCGGGTTCGTCCAACGTCTAAAGCATCGTCTCGATGTTTCGGTGTCTAGGCGGTCCCGATCGACAGTCCGAAACGGCCTGTCTCAGCGCTGTGAATTACGCCGGATGACACCAGTTGCAAACAGTGTACCATGTAAGTGCAAAAGTTGGACAAAAGCTTGACTACAATTGCGTCTGCTACGCGTTATAGGTGCTGGCCGTCACATTGCCGCCGGCACCAGTCCAGTTGGTGTGAAAGAACTCGCCGCGCGACTTGTCGACCCGCTCGTAGGTGTGGGCGCCGAAGTAGTCGCGCTGGGCCTGGATCATGTTGGCCGGCAGCCGTGCCCGCCGGTAGCCGTCGAAGAAGGCCAGCGCGCTGGACATGGCCGGTGTGGCAATCCCCAGCTCGACCGCCCTGGCGACGACGCGACGCCAAGCCGGCTGTGCGGTGATAATTTCCTGGGTGAAGTAGGGATCGAGCAGCAGGTTGGTCAACGCCGGATTGTTGTTGTAGGCCGCCATGATGCGGTCCAGGAACGCCGCGCGAATGATGCACCCTTCGCGCCAGAGTTGGGCGATGGTTGCGTAGGCCAGCGGCCAGCCAAATTCAGTCCGCCGCCGCCTTGAAGAGCATGTACCCCTGCGCATAGGAACAGATCTTGGCGGCATAGAGGGCATCGCGGATGTCGTCGATAAAGGCCTCTTTGTCCCCTTCGTAGTGGCCGACCGTGCCGCCCAGCACACCGGACGCTTCAACGCGTTCTTCCTTATGGGCAGAGAGTGCTCGGGCAAAGACTGCTTCGGCGATCAGGGTCAGCGGTGTGCCCATGTCCAGCGCCGAGATCGCTGTCCATTTGCCTGTGCCTTTCTGTCCGGCGGCATCGAGAATCTTGTCGATCATCGGTGCACCGTCCTCGTCCTTATAGGCCAGGATGTCGGCCGTAATCTCGATGAGATAGGAGTCGAGTTTGCCCAGGTTCCATTCGCTGAAGACGGCGCTCAATTCGTCCGCGTCAGGCCCAGGCCGAAGCGCATCAGATCGTAGGCCTCGGAGATCAGCTGCATGTCGCCGTACTCGATGCCGTTGTGGACCATCTTGACGAAATGACCGGACCCTTCGGGGCCGAGCCAGTCACAGCAAGGCGTGCCGTCGTCCACCTTGGCGGCAACGGCCTGGTAGAATCGGCTTGATGTGCGGCCATGCCTCCTCTGCGCCGCCCGGCATGATCGACGGTCCGTGACGTGCGCCTTCCTCACCGCCGGAGACGCCGGTACCCACGAAGAGGATGCCCTTGGCGGCCAATTCCTGGGTACGGCGGGTGGAATCGGGGAAGTGGGAGTTGCCGCCGTCGATGATGATGTCGCCTTCCTCCATCAGTGGCACCAGTTGATCGATCACCGCGTCGACAGCCCGTCCGGCTTTGACCATGATCATGATCGCGCCGCGGTCGCTTGAGCGCACCGATAAATTCCTCTACGGAATGCGTGCCGATCACCTTGGTGCCTTTGGCCTCGTTGGCCGAAAAAGTCGTCGACTTTGCTCGTCGTGCGATTGTAGACGGCCACCGTGAAGCCGTGGTCGTCCATGTTGAGGACCAGATTCTGGCCCATGACGGCCAGGCCGATCAGGCCGATATCTGCTGTTGCGTCCATGTTTTCTCCCTGTGCGGGTTACGATCGTTGGTCTGCAATTGTGAATTGTAACAGATCGCTCCGAAAACGGGACGCTCCGGCTACACGCTGTTTATCTCGTCATCGCCGCAACCGGCGCTCCGGGCATGAGTGCCCCAGGCACCCGTTGCAACCCATGTATAGAAGCCCGGTCGCCCTCGAGACCAAGCCCGCACGAGCGCAATCCAGCGGCGAGATTCGTCTCGGTGTGGCCTTTTTGTAATCAGTGCCGGGGACGTTGGCCTACCCCCTGAAAATCCTGGAGAGCCATCAAGGTGCACGACCGCCAGAACTATGCTACTCTATCGACAATTCGACCATGCCGGCAAGCTCGGCGCCGCCGGTCGGCCAACCGCCAACCTTTGGAGACGATCGTATGGACCCCAATCGAATCGCTGGGCTCGTGGCAATTTCTCTGGGCATTGCGTTTGCCATCGCGCTGCTGCTCTTGCTCTTTTGGTTACGCCCGTTCTGTTTCCGGGCGTTTGGGTACTGGCAGCGCCGGCACCGATCGGCAGACACCGCCGGCAGATGCCGGCTACGCTTGCCGATATTGCGCGATGCCGCAGGCGACGATCGACGCAGCCCGAAATGCACCGGCAACCTCGGCGCAGGTGATCGCCGCCGCGCAGACGGTGGTGGCCGCTACCGAGACGCCGCTGGCTCCGACCCACGCCGGTGTTCCGGTCATGCCCGAGGCAGAGGATTCGGCCGTCGTCGACCCTCGACATCGGGTCCTGGCGTCGATCCCGGCTTGACCGCGCTGGTGACCTTCGTCGGTCTGGTCCTCACTAGCCTCATGAAGTGGCGCACCGATCTGCGCAATCCGACCGCCAGGAAGTTCTCTTCGAACAGCAGCGCTGCGCTTGAGTTGGAGCAGGAGCGTCACGATCGATCGCATGCGCTCACTGCTGGAGCTGGAACGGCAGCGTTTTCAGTTGGATGTGGAACGCCGTCAACTCGAGTTGAAGCAAGCCGAAGAGCGACTCTTGGCCGACAGCCGGCGGAGCGCCGAGCAGGCTGTCGAAAAAGAGTTGTGATCGACCGTGGACGCGCGGATATTCGCGGCAATGCCGCGCACATCTGCCAGAATACCGCGTAGTCCGCGATCGTTTGGTCGTCGGGCATCGGCGTGGGATTTTGACATGGAAGAGTCGAGATTGAGGATTGGGGCATGCGATCTGACGACACTGAACTTCGCCGTGATCGGCGCCGGCAACATTGGCAAGATTCACTTGCAGGCGATTGATGCCGTGCCAGGTGCGCGCGCGCGACGGTGCTCTGCTCGCCGCACCGCGGCAACAGGGCGTACACTCGCCGCGCAATACGGCGCCGTCGTGGATCCGCGTCCTACGCCGACGCGGTGCAGCGCGAGGATGTGGATGCGTGGCCATCTGCACGCCCACCGGCACCCACCTGGAGATCGCACGGTCGCCGCGGCCGCTGCGGGCAAGCACCTGCTGGTAGAGAAGCCGCTGGACATCAACACTCGCGCGCGCCGATGCGCTCATCGCCGCCGCGACCGACGCGGGCGTGCTACTGGCCGCCATCTTTCCCGCGCCGCTTTTCGGCATCGGCCCAGGCCGCCCAGGCGGCCATCGACGGCCGGGCGACTGGGTCAGCTGACATTGGTCGATGTCGCGGTCAAGTGGCACCGACCCCAATCCTACTACGACGGCACCCACAATTGGCGCGGCACCTGGGCGCTGGACGGCGGCGGCGCGCTCATGAACCAGTCGATTCACTATATCGACCTGGCCCGCTGGCTTGCAGGGCCGGTCACCCGCGTTTCCGGCCGCATCGCGACGCGAGGCCCACGCGATGGAAGCCGAAGACACCGCCACCGCAGTGCTCGAGTTCGCCAACGGGGCGCTGGGCGTGGTGCAGGCCGCGACCAGCTGCTGGCCCGGCGAACCGGCCACCGTCGAGTATTCACGGCACGCGCGGCACCATTGTGGTGGAGGAGAGCCAGGTCGTGCGCTGGGAATCTGGCCGATGCCCCGCCCGATGAGGCGGCGCGCGATCGCACAGTTGGAGCAATCCGCCGCCAGCGGCGCGGCGGATCCCACGGCCATCGGCTTCGAGATGCACCGGCGGCAAGTGGCCGACCTGGTCGATGCGGTCCGCACGGGGCGGCCGCCCTTCATTCCCGGTGCGGAAGGTCGCCACGCGATTGAGATCATCGAGGCGATCTACCGCTCCCACCGGGAGGCGCGCCCGGTCTCGCTGCCACTGGCATAGGCGTACGGACAAACCAGGTTTCTGCCAGAAACCTGGTTTGTTGGCTCACCCCTTCACTGCCTGAAACGCGTCCAGCGTGCGCTGACGCGCCCAACTGTGATCCACGATGGGCGCCGGATAGTCCTCGCCGATCCGGCAGCCGGCCTGCTTCTGTGCGGCCGTACTCATCTTCCAGGGTTCGTGGATGAGTTGCGCTGGTACGTCGGCCAATTCCGGGACCCAGCGACGCACAAATGTACCCGCCGGATCGAACTTCGTGCCCTGGGAAACCGGATTGAAAATGCGGAAGTAGGGCGCGGCGTCGGTCCCGGTGCCCGCGGTCCACTGCCAACCACCGTTGTTGGCCGCAGGATCGCCGTCCACCAACTGCTGCATGAACCAACGCTCCCCCCACCGCCAGTCGATGAGCAGGTCCTTGACCAGGAATGAGGCCACCACCATCCGTGCCCGGTTGTGCATCCAGCCGGTGGTCGCAAGCTGGCGCATGGCCGCGTCGACGAAGGGGTAGCCCGTGCGCCCTTCACACCAGGCGGCAAACTCAGCCGCGTCGTTGTGCCAGCGAATCGTGTCATACTGCGGGCGAAAGCTTCCCTGGCGCACGTGCGGGTGGGTGGCCAGAATCATCTGGTAGAACTCGCGCCAGATCAGTTCGTTGAGCCAGACCTCTGCGCCCCTGCGCGCGACTTTGTCGGGGGCGGCGTCGAGGGCGCGGTAGGCGGCAGCGACCGCTGTGCGTGGCGATATCATGCCAAAACGCAGATAGGGCGACAGGCGCGACGTCGCATCGAGGTCGGGGCGGTCGCGTTGCTCCGCGTACCTGTAGACCGGCGCATCCTCTCCTGTGGTGAACCGTGCCAACCGCGCGCTGGCTTCCTCGGTTCGCCGGCCGGGAACGGAACGGCTGCGGGCAGAGTCGGACTGTCCGGCAGCGCGGCGCCGGAATCTCCGGTGGTGTGCTGATGACCTCCGGCGCCGGCAGCAATGTCGATGCTATGATGGGATCACGTGCTTTCCACCGCTTGCTGAAGGGCGTGTAGACCGTGTACGGCGTGCCGTCGTCCTTGACGATTCCGTCGAACGGCCGCACGGTAATGCCCGGCGTGAACGCCACGTGTAGTGCACGCAGCTCGCGGGCGGCACGCGCATCGCGTTGACGGGCATAGGGCGACAGATCTTCCTCGGCAAAGAGTGCGTCAACCCCGTTTTCGCGGCAGAGACGGGCCAGCTCGGCCACCGGCTCGCCATGCCGCACGATCAGATAACTGCCCCGGGCACGCAGGGCGTCGTCCAACTCGCAGCAGCCCGGCCAGAAGGAAGCCAGTGCGTTTCTCCCCCACATAGGATGATGCCAGCAGCGCCGGATCCAGCACGAAAGACCGGCAACACTTCATCTCCAAACGGCCACGCGCGGCATCCAACGCCTGGTTGTCGGCCAAACGCAGGTCGCGCCGGATCCACCAGATCGATCGGCGTTTCATGCCCGCGAAGACCTCCAGGCCATCGATCGCGGCCTTGACAATGCCCGCGCTCCGGTTGAGCAGGGTGGTTTCCGTGTCTGTTGAGTGGCTGAGGAAATGTTGCCAGCACGCCGTCACCGCCGACCAGCCGGGGCAGGGCCACGGTCACGTCGGCGACACCGGCCACGTCGGGCGTCGGCGTGCAGACGGTGAGAATGGCACGCTGGTCTTCCAGGATGACTTCCACGATGCGGGCCAGCGCGCTGCCGATGCCGTAGTAGGTCGCGCCCTTGCCTTCGATGATGGTGTAGGCGGCGCGACGCACCCGCTCGTCGATCCGCTGCCGGGCCACGTCGTCGAAGACGATCTCCTGCAGCGCACAGAATTCGGCCAGCGACATGCCGCCGATGGTCACCTGCGACCAGGTCAACACTTCTGAGTCACCGTGCTCGCCGATGACATACGCGTGGACATGGCGGGCATCCACGCCGAGACTGCGCGCCAGCAGCGTGCGCGAAAGCGCGCCGTGTCCAGTGTCGTGCCCGGAGCCAACGATGCGACTGCTGGGCAGGCCGAACTCAGCCGCAAAGTGCGGCGGTCAGATGCGTCGTGATATCCACCGGATTGGTCGCGACCACAAGCACGGCCTCGGGCGCGTGGGTCAAGCACATTGGGCACTACCTGGCGGAAGACCGCCGCGTTGCGCTCCAGCAACTGTAGGCGCGTCTCGCCCGGGCGCTGGTTGACGCCGGCCGTGATCACCACCACGCGGCATCCGGCCAGATCTGCGTAGTCGCCGGCATGGACGTTGACCGGTTCGGCGAAGGGCACCGCATGGATGATGTCGTCGGCTTCGGCCTCGGCCCGCGCTCGGTTGAGGTCGACCAGAATGATCTCCCGCCCGACGCCGCGCATGACCATGGCATAGGCCGCGGTCGCGCCCACGAAACCGCTGCCAACGATGCCGATTTTCCCTGTTTTGAGCATATTGGTTCCAGTCTCGGGTTGTTTGCGTTAGGAATGAGGTGGATCGCTATATCGGCAGCAATCAGTCGCCGCCGAATAGGCTATCCGGCTGTGATGCCATCGGTTCACGCACGCGAGTCGGTCAGAGCGCATGCTGCGCCGGCAGTCGAGGCACCGCTTCCGCCACGCGCAGTCCGCCCAGGGCCACGGCTGCCGTCGACTGGCCGGGAAAGATGCTGTCGCCGACCATCCACAGATCGGGTGCCAGGCCGGGCGCCCAGGCGCGGAACAGGCTCGTCTGCGGGAAGCCACCGACCCAGCCCCAGCTCGCGTCGGGTGAAGCGCTGGAAGGTGATCGGGGTGCCGCGCCATGAGAAAGTTCGTGCTCGGCGTGCAGCCCGGGCAAGGCGTCGTTCTGCCATGGCCACCATCCGCTCCATGTACGCGGCCTTGCGCTGTTCGTAGCGCTTGCGATCTTGTTGATAGAGTGTCCACCAGGGCTGCAAAGCCGGTGTGCGTGCTGATGGTGACGGACGCGTTGGCCCTTCAGGGGCACGCGTCCCTTGTCCCAGGCCGGACTCATCGAGACAAAGACCGTGTTCCCTTCGCCCAGTGGCTCGCGCACGATTACCTGATGATGGAGCGGCGCATCGGGCGGCAGGATGGATTCGTCGATGCCGGCATAGACCATGAACGCGCCCCAGCCGTCCTCGGGTTGGGGGGGCAGGTCGCGCAGCTTCGCCGGCGCGGCATCGCCCAGGAGCTTCGCGATGTTCCACGGCGGCAGGTTGGCCACGACGATATCGGCGTCGATGGTCTCGCCACGCTTGGTCTCGACTGCAACGGGCCGTCCGCTGGCGGGTGACGATCCGCGTCACTTCCTGCCGGTAGCGCACGGTGCCGCCGTGTGCCGGTGACCGCGCCAGCCAGCGTCGCGGCAATGGCGCCGATGCCGCCGTCGAGATGGACCACGCCTCGCCGGGGCAGATCGAGCGCCGACGCACCGTAGAGCGCATTGGCATGTGTGCTCGTCGTCTGCGCCGCAATCAGCAGTTGGGCATCGACGAAGGTGCGCAGATCGGCGGAGCTGTCACGCAGATGCGCCCACAGAACCAAAGCCATCCTGGAGCAGACGCACTGGCTGTTTCGACGTCAAGCGTCTTCCCAGCCAGCCGAATCCTTTTTCGGCCAGCCGCATTGTCTCTCGCAGCCCTTGTGGCGGCCAGGGCGGTGTACGCAGAGCGAAGTCCCAGAGCGCGTCGGCCGTCTCTTCCTGCCAGCGCCAGAATGGGGCACTGCCGGCACCGAATGCGCGGCGCACGTTCCGCCCAGCGTCGTTCGTCGCCGTAGCGAGTCACCGATGGTCCCGCAGGCAACGAGACCGTCATCGCCGGTTCGGACTCGACTGAGGGCCATGAGTCGATGCCGAGGCGCCGCGCCACGATGTCCATGGGGCCCCCGGGATAGAAGCCGCCAGCCAGGGTTGCGCCGGCGTCAAAGCGATAGCCCTGGTGAAAGAATGTGCCTGCGCATCCGCCCGGATAGACATGGGCCTCGAGGACAGTGACGTCATGCCCGGCTCGTGCCAGCAAAGCAGCGGTCGTCAGACCGCCGATGCCGGCGCCGATCACGACAATGCGTTTTGTCGACGTCATCGAAGTTAATTTCCGGCGACCATGGGTTGCACGCGTCCGAGGATGCGGCGAGTTTTCCACTGGCGGTAGGCGAACAGCACGGGCATGTTCGCCCACATCCCCAGTCCCAATAGCTTGCCGACCAATCCGTCGGCCGGTTTGGCGTTGATCTCGTCGTGTACCTCCGTCGTCTGCGCATCGATGGCTACAAAGGTATGCCGGTGTACCCACTCGGCAAAGGGGCCGCTGAGCTGCCGGTCGACAAATCCGGCATCGGTCACATCCTCGATGCGGGCCAGCCAGCGAATCGGCAGCGGACCGAGCCACATGGTAAAGTCCATCTGGTCGTTTTCCGCCAGCCGCTCGGGTGCATGATGCACCTGGACGATCACCGGGGGCGGAGTGATCGCGCCCATGCTGGCGGACCGGCTGTGGAAGTCCCGAACCTGGTCCAGCGGTGCGTTGACTCGGAAACGATGTGTGTAGCGCATGGTGATCGATTGCTCCAATGCCGTGTATGGTTTGCTTCTACGCCGGTACGGCTTCCGCCGTGGCCTGCTTCTCTTCCACCAGGTTTTGCAGAGCTTCGTCCAGGTTGGGGAAGACCCAACTGAAGCCCAACTCCTGTAGGTGCTCGGGCACCGCGCGCTGGCCGTCCAGTACCACCGTCGCCATTTCACCCAATGCGGCCTTCATGGCAAAGGCCGGCGCCGGCAGGAATGAGGGACGACCCATCACTTTACCCAGGGCATCGGCTGCTTGCTCATTGGTGACCGGGTTGGGCGCCGCAATGTTGAACGGACCGTCGGCCTGGTCGTTTTCCAGCAGAAAGCGAATGGCTCTCACCTGGTCATGGATATGGATCCAGGGCAGCCATTGTCTTCCATTGCCCAGTTTGCCGCCGGCAAAGAAGGTGAACGGCAGCTTGAGCTTCGGGAACGCACCGCCGTCGTTACTCAGCACGACTCCTGTGCGGGCAATTGGTCGCCGTACGCCCATACGCGAGACCGGGGCCGACGAAATCTCCCAGTCAAAGCAGACCTTGGCCAGATAGTCCGTACCGGGACCGTTCTTTTCGGTCACGATGCTGTCATCTTCGTATGTGCCGTAGTAGCCGACAGCAGAGGCCTGTACGAGTACGGCCGGTTTTGCATTGACACGGTTGAAGACCTCGACCATTGCCTGCCCTGCCGCAATACGACTCTCCCGAATCAGCTTCTTGCGATCCTGCGTCCAGCGTCCGTCGGCTATGCCGGCGCCGGCCAGGTTTACAATGCCGTCGGCGCCGTCGGCCAGGTCCAGCCAACCCTCTGACGTCCGCCCATCCCAGCGGTGAAGGTGGACCCCTTCCGGCGTGGGTGAAGTGACTTCAATCGGGTTGCGGCTTAATACGATTACCTCGTGTCCGTCTGCCGCGAGAGACGCCGACAGGGGCCTGCCGATCAATCCGGTTCCCCCGGTGATGAGAATGCGCATATTGTCCTTCTCCTTGTTAAATGCCTTTGCACTAACTGTATCAAACATCAATTCGAAGCCGGCCCAGCCGCCAAATTTATCGAACATCTCGGCTGCGGCCCGCGAGGATCAACCGGTCCAACTCATTTCCCGCCTGAGATTCACCGATCACTTTGGACAGCCAATTGACGATGGGCTCTCCACTTCGATCCAAGTTGTTGATTGCCGCTTCCAGATAGAGTTCCAAATACCGGTACAATTGTTGCGCCGGAATCTGGAAATGGCCAGTCAACAGCGTCTCTACCCATTCCAAATTGTGCCCCAGAAATTCCAGGCCACCCAGTTGCAGCGCAGCCTGGATATCGCGGCCCAGGTTGACGTTGGCGATTGACAGATGCCGAGGGTCGATCTCTGTATCGCCGATTCGTCTCCAGATATCCGCCTCAATATCGGCCCTGCTTTGCCGGAAATTGTCAAGCGCGGCGATCATCTCCGGTGCGATTTGCCGATCCGCATCCCCCACCTGCGGATTGAGAAGAATCCGGTCGAGCACCTCGAGGCTGCGGTCCAACCGATCACCGAGATAATGGCCCGGAATGACGCGGGTCAGTTCCGGCAGAATGCTGAATATCGTGCCGCCGTAGGCCAGGGGATGGCCGGAAGAGGCCAAAAACTGCGCCATTTCGAGCAAATTCGCAGCGGTGGACAGCTGCTGCGCAGTCAATACCACCAGGTCGGGTCGGGTCGTGTCAATGGTTGTCTCCAGGCTACGCAGGGGGATGTCGGCGCCGAGATAGACAACGTCATATCCGCGCCGTCTCAGCAACAATGAAAGCATGATCGGTACAAACGTATGCTCTTCTGCCGGCGGACAGCCGATGATGAGACGAGGCCTGCGGTAAGGAGCAGGCGTACCTGCCAGCATCGCTTCCAGTTTACGGATCGCCAGGGCCGAAGCAAAGTGTTCTTGTTGAACTGTGATGCGCCCCTGATACCATCCCGCGCCGATTTCAGAGAGACCACGCTGAAGCACATGGATGCAAACTGTCTCTGTGGCGAATAGAGTGAAGGCCTGAGACAAGATCTGATCGGCGGCCCGTTCATCGAATTGCAGACATGCATCAATCCAGAGCCGACGAATTTCGCCCAGATTGTCGTTGTTCGCGCCGTTTATCCGATCCCGTTGTGCCGGTTCGAGGGAGAGGACCGGCTCAGGTGTGCTTTGCGCAGAAGTCGCCAACGGATCACCCTGACTTGACTCCAGTTGACGCCACAGATCGACGGCACGCCGAATTGCCAACCCCTCACGCTGGCGATTGATCAGCCACTTCACAATGTCGATATCCCGCTGCGAATAGAGCCGATGACCGCTGGCAGTGCGCTGGGGGTTCGGCAAACCGTAGCGGCGTTCCCAGGCACGCAGCGTATCGGGCTTCAATCCGGTTTCCTGGACGACAGCCTTCAAATTATAGATCGGTGCTTGATCGGAAGATACCATGACAAGATGAATTCCTTCATAGGGCAGAACTCGAGCATGACGGGTAACCCGAATTGTGGAATGCTCTAAGCCGCGGATAGTAGGGAAGGATCCCACATGAATAATCCCTAAAGTTGCTGACACAGTATCAGTGTAGTAAGGTATTGTCAAGTATTTGTCCATACTTTTCCGATTGTATTTTCAACATGAGATTCGACAAATGTATGAATAATACCTTGACAAACCATTCGCACTTGTTATCCTAACTTGCGGTTTGCAAACGCTCTGTCGCCTGCGAACAATCAACAGCGGAAGAGGCATACACCTGCAGTCGCCGGCTGGGGACGAGGTCTGTGCCAATGCCATGCCTCGACATTTTGAATAACTACGCCATATCGATCTAAACTGTCGTGCGATCTACGCTCAGCTCTGCCGGTATAGATGAATCGATCAGACAGCAACGAGAGGATTGTGCTATGCAGTTGCAGACATATCCCTGGGAACACACCCTGCTGGCACTTGCGCATGAAGCGCGAACCGCGACGTCAACTCAGATGCATCACTCTGTCGATGCACAACTCCTGAATCGGGCCTATGACTACTGCGATGCGTTGACTGCAGTCCACAGTCGTTCTTTTCATCTGGCCTCCGGTCTGCTACCGGCGGACAAACGCCGCTCTGTCCGTGCGCTCTATGCGTTCTGCCGCGTCAGCGATGATACGGTCGATCAGGCGGACATGGTTACCGGAGAGGCAACTACGAATCCGGACAACATCGACGTGCGTATGCAAGCGCTTGCCGCGTGGCGCCGCACCAGCCTGTCGATCAATCCACCGCCTGCGGACCTGGTTTCGATTGCCTGGGCAGACACGCGCCTGCGCTACCACATTCCTTTGCGCTATGCTGAGCAGCTGCTGGACGGTGTGGCGGTCGATCTTTACAAGTCACGCTACGCGACGTTTGAGGAGTTGGCGGCCTATAGTTACGGTGTGGCGTCGACCGTGGGGCTGATGTCTATGCACATCATCGGCTTCTCGGGTCCGGAGGCGCTTCCCTACGCGATCAAGCTCGGCGTTGCGCTCCAGTTGACCAATATTCTGCGCGATGTTGCCGAAGACTGGCAGCGTGGCCGCGTCTACTTGCCGCAGAGTGAGTTGGATGACTTTGGTGTGACCGAAGAGGATCTGGCTGCCGGTCGGCTCACCGATTCTTGGCGAGCTTTCATGCGTTTTCAGATCGAGCGCAACCGGCGTCTTTACGCGGAATCACTGCCCGGCATCACCTGTTTGGATGCCGGCGGTCGTTTTGCCATTACGGCGGCGGCCGACCTGTATGCGGCCATCCTCGACGACATCGAACAGCACGATTACGATGTCTTCAGTCGTCGTTCCTATGTTTCGAGGTGGGGGAAACTGCGGCGGCTACCGGCAATATGGTGGCGCAGCCGGACCTTGGGTATCGCGTAAGGCCATTCCAAAGAAATAGAGACCCCGATATTCCTGGAAGTTCACATGCAGAGATGTAGCGCCACGGGGGATGAAAACAAGAGAGCCATCTGTGTTTATCTGTGGCTAATTTTCAGGGCAGCTGACTGCGAGACAATCTGTTTGGCCAAAAGCTTCCAGGAAGGTGCATAGGGTAGCTGCCGGTGGCTTCGATCTAGCTGCTCTTCTACTCGAAGGCTGAGATGCCTGTCAGGTGACGCCCGAGAATCAGCTTCTGGATCTGGCTCGTTCCCTCATAAAGGCTGGCAACTCAGCCGTCGCGCCAGAGACGTTCCGGGACATATTCGTCAGAGTAGCCATAGCCGCCATGGATCTGGATCGCCATGTCTGCCGCACGTTTGGCGGCCTCGGTGGCGTAATATTTGGCGGTCGACACCTCGATGGTGCTGCGTCTCCCCTCGTCTTTGGCCCAGCCCGCCCGATAGACCAGTAGGCGCGCCGCTTCTGCATCGACCATCATCTGCGCCAACAGATCCTGAACCATCTGGTAGCTGGCGATCGGCTTGTCGAAGGTGATTCGCTCCTGGGCATATTTGACGCTGGCATCCAGCGCATGTTGGATGATCCCGACGCAGCCACTGGCCACGCCGTAGCGACCATTGTCCAGCGCGCTCATCGCAATCTTGAAGCCTTCGCCGACCTGGCCCAGTCGGCTGCTATCGGGCACGCGTACTTCGTCCAGGAACAACTCGCCGGTGTCGCTGGCGCGCAGACCCAGTTTGCCCGTCATCTTGCGGCTCGAAAAGCCCGGCGTATCCGTCTCCACCAAGAACGCCACCATGCCGCGATGCTTGCTGCCGGGATCGCTTTGGGCAAAGATGATCGCCAGGTCGGCCCAGGTTCCATTGCTGATCCAGACCTTCTGTCCACCCAACAGCCAATCGTCTCCGTCACGGCGGGCCGTGGTCTGCACGTTGCCGGCATCGGAGCCGGCGTTCGGTTCCGTCAGCCCGAAGCAGCCGATCCATTCGCCGCTGCACAGCCTCGGCAGATAAGCCCGCTTTTGCTCCTCCGTCCCCCAATTGAGAATGGTCAGCTCGACCAAAGACATCTGGACCGACAATGTGGTGCGCACGCTGGAGTCCGCGTACCCGATCTCTTCGAAGACGATGGCCTCGGAAATATAGTCCAGCCCGGCGCCGCCGTATTCTTCCGGAATCGGGACACCCAGATAGCCCAACTCGCCCATCTCCCTGAGTAATGCACGCGGGTAGGCGCCCTGGCGATCCCAGTCGCGCGCATTGGGCAAGATTTTCTCGCGGGCGAACTTACGCACCGAGTCCTGGATCATCTGCTGTTCCTCGGTGAAATTGAAGTCCATAGCAATTGCTCCTTTGCAATGTGTGAGTACCTTTGCATCTTTTCAAAAGTATAAACCTGCGTCCTGCCTCAGACCTAAATTGCGCCCTGTGAGCGCAGCTTCATGATCTGTTCGCGACGGTAGCCCAACAGCGACATCAGAATCGTGTCCGTGTGTTCACCCAACAGAGGTGGCGCTGAGCGAACCGTCGCCGGTGTCGCACTCAGTTTGGGTACCGGGCCGAGGAGCATGACGGGGCCGGTGACGGGATGCTCGACTGTCTGCACCATTTCGCGCGCTTGGGCCTGCGGATCGGCCAGCGCCGTCGGGATGTCGTTGACCGGACTGCACGGCACGTTCAGCGGCAGCAGCAATTCGAGCCAAGCTTCTGTCGTGCGCCCACGGAACAGCTGTTCGAGGGCCGGCACCAGGGTGTGGCGATGCGCCACCCGATCGGGATTGGTGGCGTAGCGCGGATCGCCGGCCCACTCGTCTCGACCGAGCGCCCGGCAGAGTGCGCTGAATTGCGTGTCGTTGCCGACGGCCAGCATCAACCAGCCGTCGGCTGTGGGCATGGCCTGATAGGGTACGATCGAGCCATGTCCATTGCCGTATCGTTGCGGTGGATGACCGGACGATAGATAGGCGGTCGCCACGTTGGCGAGCCAGCTCAACTGGGTGTCGAAGAGCGCGATGTCGATGGCCTGACCGTGGCCGCTGTGGGTGCGATGGTGCAGCGCGGCCAGGATCGCTGTCGCTGCGTGGAGACCGGTGGTGATGTCGGCGATGGCAACGCCGACCTTGTAGGGTTGGCCGTCGTTGCCGGGCGGGCCGGTGATGCTCATGATGCCGCCCTGGGCCTGGATCGCCGTGTCGTACCCCGGACGCTCGCGGTAGGGACCTGTCTGGCCGTAGCCCGTGATCGAGCAGTAGATCAGTCGCGGAAACTCTTCGTGTAGCGATAAGTAGTCGAGGCCAAAACGCGCCATGGCGCCGACCTTGAAGTTTTCGACCAGAACGTCCGCGTGGGCAAGCAGATCGCGCAATACGCTGCGTCCCTCCGGCTCCTTTAGATTGATCGTCAGGCTCTCCTTGTTGCGATTGGCGCAGAAAAAATAGGCACTCTCGCCATTGGCCGTAAAAGGCGGGCCCCAACGGCGAGTGTCGTCGCCGCGATCCGGCTGTTCAACCTTGATGACCCGCGCGCCCAGGTCACCCAACATTTGAGTTGCGTACGGTCCGGCCAGCACCCGGGAGAGATCGACGACCGTAATGTCTTGCAGTGCAGCGACCATAGAGGCTCCTTCCGGTGGATTGGGGTAGAATCACAGGGGCCGGAACATTGGCACACCTCCGGCAGTTTCAATCAATACCCATGCACATCCTGCCGCAGACCGGTGGTTCGATGCACCTGATTTACTAGTGAATCCCGGCAGAAATCCCTATATAGGAGGATACCATCTTGCCATTCCATTGTCGCTTTCGAACACGCGCACAAGGCACGCATCCGCGCCGTAGTCACCTACGGTTTCGGGCGGCCCCGAGTCCACGCTTGCACCTGCTGGCTGCCATGACGACGGCGCTCATACTGCTGGTTGCATGCTCGCGGACGCCGGTGGAGCCGGCAGCCGACCTGACGCTGACGGTTGAGGCGCAGAAGGCCGAGATCGATCGGCTACAGGGCCAGGTGACCCAGCTCTCCGCCGATCTGGCGGATATGACAGCGCGCCTGGCCGAGGCCGGTGTAGAACCGGACCAGGTACCTTCGATCAGCCAATCCGCGGCAAACCTGCCCCTTTCTCCGGTACAACAGCCATCCGCTGCCGTCGCGCCTAATGCAGACGAACCGGCTGTCCCCCCTGCCGACACACCCGCGCCTGTCGAGCCGCCGGCATCGGTCGAGCCACAACCGACGCCAACGCGGTTTCCGCCCTTCGAACCGGGGCAGATCAGCGGGGACGCGCCGGCCGACCGGTCGGCGCCGCTCGGAATCTTGTCGACACGCTGGTTCGAAGATACGGCCGTGCGGGATCTGCTGGGCTGGGCGGTCGATGCCCAACCGCGATCGGTGGATGCGGTTGTACAGCGCTTCGAACACGGCTTGATGGTCTGGCGCGAAGACACCCGAACGATCACGATCTTCTACACTGACGACCAGAGCTGGCAGGTCTATCCTGATACCTTTGAAGAGGGCGAACCGGAACGCGATCCGACCTTATATCCCCAGCACAATCTGGTGCAACCCGTACGCGGATTCGGCAAGATCTGGCGCGTGCAGCCGGATGTACGCGAGCGCCTGGGCTGGGCCCTCGAGAAAGAAAGCCCGTCCCGGAGCGAGGTGCAGGAATTCGAACGGGGTCTATACCTCCAAGCCGGCATCGAACGGCTGATCGCCGGCCATCTCCCCGACGGCGCGCCGAAATGGCAGCGCTAATGGACACAGTATTCAAATATTGGACAATGCACCCTCGCCAGAATATGGAGCACATTGTCCAATATTTGAGTGTCTTCTCTATAAAGCCGGGCAGAGTGCCAACCATGGCGCGGATTTGGCGCCATGCTGCATCCATCGTCAACCGATCGCTTCTGCTTGCCGTCGTCGCGTTGCTCGCGGGTTGCGATGGTGCGCCGGACTCGGTAAAAACCGCTGCAGACAATTTGTCCATGGGTCACACAGAGGCGGCACTTCTTCTGCGCGCGGAGACGGCAACGGCGTCGACCGCCGTGCCCGGTCTGACCGCGGAATTGCCGCTCACATCGTCAGCCGACATACTTGACATGGCATACGATGCCGATTCCGGTCGTATCTTCATATCGGACAGCGCGGGGACGCTATACCTGGTTGACAGCCACACCTATACGCTCGTCGACACGTGGCCCCGGCTCGGTGGCATCTTGACGCTTGATCCTGTCCACCGCCGGTTGTACGCGGCCACCGGTTCGGCCTATGTGCCCGACGGCGAAGTGCCGCGCGTCGTCATCCTCGACATGCAGGACAATGCGCCGATCGGCCAGATTGCGCCGGCTCGCTACGTCTCGATCGATGCCGCCGCCAACCGTCTCTTCGTCGGAGATGGTCTCCAGTCCAACACGCCTGCGGATGCACCGGGCATCCGCATTCTCGACGGCGAGACGCTCGCTCAACTGGGCGAGATTGCGCAGCCGGGCATCCCTGTCTTCAATCCTGCACGCAACGAACTATTGATCGTGGCCCATACCGTCTATGTCGCGGATATCGATACGGAGCAAGCTTCCCGGGATCTCTTCCCCCGGCTGGCGCAGGACATTCCGTTTCTCTTCTGCACGGGCTGCCCTTGGGTTGATTGGGTGCGCGTCTTCCCCAGCGAAGGGCTCATCGCCGTCAACCTGCAAGCCCACGCACCGCAGGGTGCCGGAGCGGTCTCGCCGCCCACCTGGCTGGATGCAGCAACGCTAGAACCTGTAGTCGAACCGGCGCGGATTCCGACCCTCCAGGCCGACTGCGGCAGTGGCGGCGCGCTTCTCTTTCCCCTCCACGATCGGATCTACCGCAATCTCCTGTACGCACGGTACGTCGTCTACAACAACCTGGCTGTGGACGACGTCAGTGGCGAACCAATTACGTGGCGCGACGGCATACGGGCCGAATTCATCAACCCGCGTACGGACCAGGCCTATTTGTTGGACGGCACAGTGCTGGAGCTCCCCGGGCTGACGCCCACCGGTCGCTGGCCGGCATCCTGCATTTACGTGGATGACCCGGTACACGGCCGGCTGTTCGGTGCTGAAGGCGGAACAGTGCGTGTCATAGCGGAGGCCGGTGGTGCCGACGAGCCGCCGGGTCCATTGGCCGAGCCATTGCCGGACGCTGAAATCGACCGAATTCAGCTCTCGCCCTCCTATGCGCAAGATGGTGTACTCCTCCTCCGTTCCGGGCTGCGCCATCTCTATCGCTCCACCGATCGCGGCGCCACGTGGATGCGTCTGCGCGGTGGTCTACCTGATGACCAAGACCTCGTCATCGCCGCGCTCTTCTCACCCGCGTTTGGCCAGGACGACACGCTGTATGCCTACGGCACGCGACGCGATTCCTGGGGTGACGGTGTCTGGCGTTCCATCGATGGCGGCGACTACTGGGAGCCAATGTGGTCAGGGTTGACACACCTGCGGACCAGTGACCTGGCGCTGTCGGCTGACTTTGCGCAGGATCATACATTGGTGGCCGAGGCGCCATACTACAACGTCGACCAAGGTATTGCGGGTATTTCGCGGCACCGCTCCATCGACGGTGGGCAGTCGTGGACATTGATAGCCGAGGCAACCGGCGGCGCCGACCTCCCGCCGCTCGCCGGACTCCTCTCGCAGACCAGCCGGCCGGCGCTGCCGGTCCGTGCCGCGGAGTACGGCCACGCCGTCGAGATCAGAGACGAGGATGACGCATGGACGCGGGTCGACTTGCCCCTGACCCAGGGCGAAACCGTTCGACAGATCCTGTCGCCGCCCGATGAATCCCACCCCGGGGGCTTTGCACAGATTGTCTACATGCTGACCGATCTGACCCTTTGGCGCACGTTGGACGGCGGCGACAATTGGGCACGATGGATCGACGCGCGGCTGGACGGTCGCACCTACACCGACGACCTGAGCGTTTTGGCCATTTCGGCGCAACTGGCGGACGGCTCACACCAGATCCTGATCGGCACTGCTGCCGGTGAGTTGTGGAATCTGGATCCGGCAGCCATGACTTGGGCGCCCGTTCTCCTCCGCACTGACCCGCTGCCGGCGGCAGTGCAGCCCGTCGTACCCACAGCGCAAGTGAGTGCACCGGAGCCGGCGCCACCACCTGCGCCACCACCGGCGCCACCACCGGCGCCAACTGGGTTCGCGTCCATCGACCCGCTGGCAGAGCCGCCGACCGGCCTCTACCGGCCGGCCGAGTCAATCGCGACGCTGTGGCGCAATGAACCGTCGCTGCCATTTTTGCTTGGGTGGGCGGTCGAGCCGGGGGTGCGCGCTATCCAGTCCGCTCGTCAGCCCTTTGAGCGCGGTGAGATGATCTGGCGTGCCGACACCAGGGAGATCTATGCACGGTACCATGCCATGGGGTGGCAGGCAGCTGGGGACACCTGGTCTGAAAATTCCCAAGCCGGCGGTGAAGACGAAGCCGTGCCTGACGGCCTGATGCGGCCGGTGCGCGGTTTCGGCAAAGTCTGGGCTGAAACGCCCGGTGTGCGTGAGCTACTGGGATGGGCCGTTGCTCCTGAGGAGGGCATCGACGCCGTCGTACAGGAATTCGAGCGCGGATTCGTCATTCGGTTTGCCGACGGCAGCCTCCGCGTAGTCGGCTCAACACCCGACGGAACTCGAGGCTGGTGGAAACAGCCATAGACAAAAAGTCAAGATCATGAGCCGGGCTTCGGCGCCTAGGACCGGATCCTGGCCGCACACGGCGTCGATCCGGAGTGGCTCTGACATCTGATTTCGGGCGTTCCCAAGTCTATGTTTAACCGGAATGCCTGTGATACACTCGAGTCAATGTCGTGTCATTTGCATTGGGTTTGCACGGGGTTATGGGTGGCGAGAGCGAAGCCGTCTTGCCCTAGATGGCCGTCGGCCCGTTGCGAAGTTATCCTGATGAAGTCCTAACCCGGAGGTTCTTTCTCATGCCGGAAAAACGTCGATTTTCCATTGTGGCTCTGGTTGTGACACTGCTTGTCATTGCGGCCCTCATCGGTACAATCTACTTCCTGCTGCCGGACGCGTTTCTCACGCAGGCGCCTCTGATCATCGGCGCGGCCCTTGTTGCTGCGTTGGTGCTTTGGGGCATCCTACATTGGCAGGCAGGCAAGGCCATCGGAGAGGCGATCGACAATGCCAGGATCGCTGAAGCGCAAGTCTCCGCCCCACAACCGGCGATCGTAGCAGCGCCCGAGCCCGAACCGGAGCCCGTCAAACCGCCGCTCGCGCCCATCATCGAACGCGATGAGATGCCGGCAGTGCAACTGCTGGCAATCCTGCAACGTAAGGGACGACTGGTCGACTTTCTGCAGGAAGACCTGAGCCAATTTGCCGACGATCAGATCGGCGCGGCCGTGCGCACCATCCACGAGGGATGTAGGGCTGCGCTGGACGAGACCATGGACCTGGAACCTGTACTGGACGATCCCGAAGGCGCGTCGGTCACGCTGGAGCGCGGATTCGACGCCAATCGCGTCCGTCTCAGTGGTGTTGTCAGCGGAGAGCCGCCCTTTCGCGGTGTGGTACGCCATCGCGGCTGGATCGTAAATAAGATCGATCTACCCAAACGCACCAAAGGCTCGGGCGACGAAATGATCGTGGCTGCGGCCGAGGTGGAGGTTGGTGGGTGATTGCTGTGAACGATTCTACATATATTGTCGGGATTGACCTGGGAACAACCCATTGTGTGCTTGCCTATACTGAGCGGAAGCCCAGTGAGGGTGCGGACCGGGAGGTCTTTCGATTTCCCATCGACCAAGTGGTCAGCCCCGGCGAGGTGAAGGCCCTGCCACTGTTGCCGTCCTTTCTGCTTCTGCCCGGCCCCCATGACGTGCCCGAGGGCGGGCTGGCGCTGCCCTGGAACACCGGCGATCGATCTGGCCGTCGGCGAATACGCCCGCGAGCGAGGCCGGAGTTGCCGGCGCGCCTGGTCGCGTCGGCCAAGTCCTGGTCTGACCCATGCCGGTGTCGACCGCACCGCAGCCCATCCTGCCCTGGGACGCGCCGGCGGACGGACGCAAGATCTCGCCGGTCGAGGCCATGGCCGAATTTCTGCGCCACATCCGCCAGGCGTGGAACAGCACCAATGGCTGCGAACGATCCGGCGCTGCGACTGGAGCACCAGGAGATCTTCTCACCGTGCCGGCCTCGTTCGACGCGGTGGCGCGCGAGCTGACCGTGCAGGCCGCACGCGAGGCCGGGTCTCGACAACTTCACGCTGCTGGAAGAACCGCAGGCCGCGTTCTACGCCTGGCTCGACGCCAACCAGGAGAACTGGCGTGAGCTGATCGGCGTCGGCGAGTCGATCCTGGTCTGCGACGTCGGCGGCGGCACCACCGATCTCAGTCTCATCGAGATGGTCGACGAGGACGGCAATCTGGAGCTGCAGCCGTGTGGCCGTGGGCGACCATATCTTGCTGGGCGGCGACAACATGGATCTGACGCTGGCCTACGCGGTGCAGGCCAAGCTGGCGCAGCAGGGCACCACGCTGGACAGCTGGCAGTTTCGCACGCTTTCGCCACCAATGTCGCAAGGCCAAGGAGCGTCTGCTGAGCCAACGCCGATCTTGAGGCCGAACCGCTGGTGATTCTCGGCCGCGGTTCCGTCGCTGATCGGCGGCACCATCCGCACCGAACTGACCCGAGCACGAGATCGAGACTGTGCTGCTTGGCAGGCTTCTTCCCCGAGTGCGCCGTCGACGATTTCCCGCAGCAGTCGCGCCGCGTCGGCATCCGCGAGATGGGCCTGCCCTACGAATCCGATCCCGCCATCACCCGTCATCTGGCCTACTTCCTGCATCGCCATGCCATGTCAGCGAAGGGCCGGCGTCTCTATCCCAGTGCCGTGCTCTTCAACGGCGGTGTCATGAAGGCGGGCTCGCTGCGCAACCGGGTCCTCCACGTTCTGCGCAATTGGAGCGGCGACCCCGAGTTGGTCGAACTGAAAGCCGTCGATCTGGACCAGTCGGTTGCCTTGGGTGCTGCCTACTATGGACTGGCGCGCCAGGGCGAAGGGCTACGCATCCGCGCCGGTACGTCCCGCGCCTACTACATCGGCGTCGAGAGTTCCATGCCGGCAGTGCCCGGCATCCCCACGCCGGTCAACGCGCTCTGTGTGGTGCCCTTCGGCATGGAAGAAGGCACCGAGGCCGAGATTCGCCCGCGGTTTCGGCCTGGTTGTGGGCGAGCCGGCCGAGTTTCAACTGCTGCGCCTCCACCATCGCAAAGGACGATCAGGCCGGCGACATCATCGAAGATTGGGCCGGCGATCTCCAGGAGGTCACCACCATGGAGACGCTTACTGCCCGCCACTGACGAGGAAGGCGGCGGCACCCTGGTTCCCGTCTGGCTGGAGAGCAGGGTGACCGAGATCGGCACACTGGAACTCTGGTGTGTGGCCCGCGACAGCGATCGCCGCTGGAAGCTGGAGTTCAACATCCGCGACGGTCGCAGAGCGACAACGAAGAAGAGCAGAGCCAGGATACTGCCAATCCCTACGCTGCCATGGCCGGTTGGGAGCAGAGCTAGCGCACCGTGACGACCAACACCCCAAATGCACTCCGATCCCGCTGCCGGCTATCGCTACATCATCGGCATCGATCTGGGCACGACCAACTCTGCAGTTGCCTATGTCGATCTCACCGGTGATAGCGGCGGCGCCAATCTGCCTCCTGTGCAGTTTTTCGAGATTCCGCAGCTCGTCGCGCCGGCGGAAGTTGCGCCGCGTTCGGTTTTGCCCTCGTTCCTCTACTTGCCCGGAGAGTATGACCTGTCGCCCGGGCGACGCCGCTCTGCCGTGGGATCGTGACCGCGACTACGTGGTCGGCGAGTTCGCGCGCGAACAGGGCGTGCGTGTGCCCGGGCGGCTGGTCTCTTCGGCCAAATCGTGGCTTTCCCACAGCGGTGTCGACCGCAGCGCGGCGATCCTGCCCTGGGGGGCGGCGGCCGATGTGACGAAGGTCTCGCCGGTGACAACCGCCGCTCGCTATCTGTCCCACATGCGCGAGGCGTGGAATGCCCAGATCGCGGCCGAAGACGTGGAGGACACCTTCGAGCGCCAGCTGATCATTCTCACCGTGCCGGCCTCGTTCGACGAGGTCGCACGCGAGCTGACCGTCCGTGCCGCGGCCGAGGCCGGCATTCCCAACGCCATCCTGCTGGAGGAGCCGCTGGCCGCGTTCTACGCCTGGCTCTCGCGCCACGAAGCAGGAATGGGCAGCATCGCTCGCACGATGGCCAACTGGTGTTGGTCTGCGACATCGGCGGCGGCACCACCGACTTTACCGTCGTGGGCGTTGGCACCGAAGAGGGACGGCTCCAACTCGACCGGCTGGCCGTCGGCGATCATCTGCTGCTGGGCGGCGACAACATGGACCTGACCCTGGGCCGCCATGTGGAGACCAACGCTGCATGGGCGGCCCGGGCAAGCTCGACGCTGCGCGCTGGGCACAGCTGGTCTACCAGTGCCGCGCGGGCCAAGGAGACGCTGCTGGGCAACGGCTCGATAGAAGACTTCGACATCACGGTGGTCGGCGCGGCGTCAGGGCTCATCGGCGGTACGCTCAAGACCGACGCTCGGCCGCTGAGGATATCGGGCAGTCTGATTCTCGACGGCTTCTTCCCGCAGGTGACTGCGGTCGCAGGACCGGAACAGTCGGCGTCGATCGGGGCTTACGGAACTGGGTCTGCCCTACGTCCAGGATCCGGCCATCACCCGCCACCTGGCTGCGTTCTGGCGAGCCTTCGCGCCGCTGCTGGCAGAGGAGACCGGGCGTGCCCGTCTCTTTCCCGACTTCATGCTCTTCAACGGCGGTGCGCTGACGCCCACAGCCGTTGCGCGACGCGCCTGCTCGAGATCGTGGGCCGCTGGTTTGAGGCGGAGAACGGCACCCGGCTGGCGGCCAAGGGAGCTGAGCAATCCGCGGCCGGAATTGGCTGTTGCCATCGGCGCGGCCTACTACGGACTGGTGCGGATGGGCGCCGGCGTGCGCATCGGCAGCGGCAGCCCCCGAGCCTACTACGTCGGCGTGCGCGGCCAGGAGGACGACGACGTCGACCTGGCCGACGGAGGAAATGACCGTGCCCGCTGTCTGTCTGGTGCCTCGTGGGGTGCAGGAAGGGTTTGACACCCGTCTGCGCGAGCCGACCTTCCAGGCGCTGACCAACCGGCCGGTCACCTTTCAGGTCTATGCTTCTGCAACGCGCACCGGCGATCGAGTGGGCGATATGGTCGACCTGGCGCTGGATGAAATCAGCGTCCTGCCACGAATTCAGACGGTGCTGCGCTTTGGCAGGAAGGGCGTTGCCACCGAAATCCCCGTGCAGTTGGCCGTGCGTCTCACCGAAACCGGCACGCTGGATATCTACTGCGATTCGCTGCAGACCGAGCATCGCTGGCCGCTTCAGTTCGACATACGGCAAGAAGCCGATTTGGAGAGCCGGGAGAGCGCCGATGCTCTGGGCGGCGTGACGGCCGGCCGGATCGAGGTGGCCCGGCGAACAATCCGCTCTGTGTTCGGAGCCGACCGCACTCTGGCGCCCGAGCAGTTGCGCAAGCAACTGGAGGCGATCTCGACCTGCCCAAAGAAGAGTGGCCCGCATCGGTCATCCGTCTGTTGGCCGACGAATTGTTCGCCTGTGCTGATACCCGTGCACCCACCTATCAGCACGAGGCTGTCTGGCTCAACACACTGGGCTACTGCATGCGTCCCGGTTTCGGCGATCCGGCCGACGAACTGCGCATGAAGCGGATTTGGGGTCTCTATCTGGAGGGGCTGCGCTTTGCGCAGAAGGTGCAGAATCGCACTGAGGCATGGATCTTCTGGCGGCGCGTGGCCGCTGGTTTCAACGCCGGGCGTCAGCTGCAGATCTACGAGCAAATCTAGCCGAGCCTGCAGTCCGAGCGGCGAACGCAAGAAGAGGTCCAAGACACAGCGCTATCACCTCGGCGCTGCCGAAGAGTTGGAAGTCTGGCTGATGCTGGCCAACTTCGAGCGTCTGCCCGCCGACGTCAAAACCTCCTTGGGCCGGCTTCTGCTGCGTAAAGCCGGGAAAGAACCGCCGCGTCGCAAAGAACTTTGGGCGTTGAGCCGCTTCGGTGCGCGTGAGACGGCCTATGGTCCGCTCAACCAGGTTACGCCGCCGCAGGTCGCCGAGGAATGGCTCACTGCATTGCTGTCCCGAGGACCGGAGCACAACGCTGCCAACGCCCATGCCCTCGTCCACCTAGCCCAGTTCACCGGCGATCGCGCACGTGATGTCTCGGACCTCACCCGCAATCGGGTGATGGACTGGCTCGATGGACTTGGCGAAGGCGCCCACTTCGTGGAACTGCTGATGAACCCTGCGCACAATCGCGATCGGGAAGAACAGGACTGGGTCTTCGGCGAGGCGCTGCCGGTGGGATTGGCCCTGTACGCACGGACATAGCCTGCTCCAAATGCAGGAACGTCAGCCTGGTGAATCCCGGCAGAAATCTTTGACCAGTTCCTACCAGAGGTAGTATAGCCGGATTTCTGTCGTGGTATCCACGTCGAACTGAACTAACTCGCCGGAATGTCGTGACCTCCGCCGATGCGTCCGTTACGCTTCTCCCAATCCTCGTCACTCTCCAACGTGATCACCTTGTAGCCCTCGGCATAGGCCATTTCCTTGCCTTTGGCAGCCGCTGCGGACCATTCCCGAATCATCGGCTCGGGATCCCAGTGGCGCATCTGGCTCTCGTGTGCGCGCAATGCTGCGATCTTCTTGTCGATGGTCCCAGTCACGTTGACCCAGGTATCGGCATCGCTGGTCCAAGAAATGTAGACCTTGCGCACCTTGTGTGCCTTCAAGCCCTCTTCGGCAAGCTCCTCGAAGAGATTAGGTTGCCCGGCGGCGGGAAAGACGGCGTCGATGGCGACCGTGGCGGCCGCCCGGTGGTCCGGATGGTTGATGTATCTCCCGTTGACCCAGAGCACCGTCGGATCGGTCGTAATGACCACTTCGGGACGTACCCGGCGAATCTCGCGCACCAGCTTCTTGCGCAGCGCCAGCGTCGGCTCGACATTTCCATCCGGCTCGCGTAGAAAGACGACCTCACTGACGCCGACGATTTCGGCGGCCGCGACCTGCTCCGCCTCGCGGATTTCAGTGGCCTTTTCCCGCGTCATGCCGTCGTCGGCAATGCCTACGTCGCCACTGGTGATCAGCACATAGACGGCACGACAGCCCTCTTCTACCCAGCGAGCGATTGTGCCCGCCGGGCCGAACTCAATGTCGTCCGGATGGGCCATGATCACCATGGCCGATTTCGGTGTATAGGTGGATGAACTCATGTGATCCTCTCGGTCTTTTGATGGCGCTCGTCCTGAGAACCCGATGTTTCAGAAAGGAGCTAGATGCGCGTCAAGTAGGCGTATTCTAACGGATGCGTCTTCTGTTCCGAAGTTAGCACGAGACCCATCACGAATTTGCGAACTTCATTTGTCAATTGATGGGCTTTCAAGTACGATAAAGAGGCCTTGCATTCTCAAGCCGACTGCTGAAGCGTGCCGCCCACTTTTGTCAACCACCAACCGAATTGTCTTTATGCTCCGGCCCGCCAACGGCGGTATGCCGAACTGTGTGTAAATTGGCAATCTACCAGAGTGGGCAAGCCACCTTTACACAATTCGTGGTATACCACCCCGTCAAACCGACGAGACGTCAGGCCGGATCGACTCTACAATCGAGATTCATCATCCACTGTCAGGAGGAGAATATGTCCAGACAACGCAACGTTCTATACCTTTCATTGGTCGTCGTCCTTGGCTTGCTGTTGGGCGCCGTGTACGGCCGTGGCGCCGGCCGGTGACGCCGCAGCGCCGGCAGCAGACGCAACATCACCTGCGGAAGAAGAGGCCATGACCTCGGATATCGGTACGGCCGACAGTCCCATCAAGGTGCTCTTCGTGCCTTCGGTCGACGCCCAGGTGATTGTCAGCGGTGGTGAGTTCATGGCCCAGGCTCTCAACGAGGCGACCGGTCTGACCTTTGAGGTGAGCGTGCCGACTTCCTACGCCGCGACCATCGAGGAGATGTGCGCATCGCCCACCAACTCCATGGGCTTCATTCCCGGATTGGGCTATGTACTGGCCAATCAACTCTGCGGCGTGGACGTGGCCTACAAGGCCGTGCGTTTTGGCAGCGACGTCTACTGGGCGCAGCTTGCTGGTGCGCCGCGACGGCGAGCATCCAGAGCCTGGCCGACCTGAACGGCAAGAAGTGGGCCTACCCGGATGCCGGGTCGACCTCGGGTTACCTGGCCATCCTGCCGCTCTTGACTGAGAACGGCATCGAACCGGGCGAAACGTTGGAAGCCGGTGGTCACACCGGCGCGGTGCGCGCGGTCTACAACGGTGAGGCGGACTTCTGCGTCGTCGTTCTTCAGCGCACCGCTCAAGCCCGAAGGCGAAGCGCCCTGGGTCGCCGGCGACGAGCCGGACATCCCGGATGATCTGGTCGAGAGTTGTGCGCCCAGCGACGACGGCAGCAAAGCTCATGTGTGACGACTGGCGCGTCCTCGATGCCCGGGCCGGTCTGCGTGAGGAAGCGCCCGGACGTGGTCCAGAAGGTCAAGATTCTGGCCCTCTCGCCCGCAATTCCCAACGACACGCTCTCCTTCTCGCCGGACTTCCCGGAAGATCTGCGCGCGCAGATCGTCGACCGCGCTGGCCGCCTTTGCCGAGACCGAGGCCTGGAACGAGTCCATCGGCAACCAGGACTTCTACGGCTGGACCGGCATCAGCCCGGCGACCGACGCAGAGTATGACGTGGTCCGTGCCATGATCGAAGCTGCGGGCTTGACGCTGGAAGATCTGGGCGAACTAAGCCCTCGGTTCATTCGAGAATCGCAGCGAATGGCCTCTAACTGTCCTGACGTCTGGAGCGCATCTAGCCTACGGTACCAATGCAGCGTGACCGAGCGCCGACGCACAATTGCCATTCACTGTCGAAAGTTGACTATTGCATGGCTGCACAGCTCCAAATCGAAAACCTGACCAAAGTCTACGCCAACGGCGTGCGGGCGCTGGACGACGTCAGCTTCGAAGTGCCCCGCGGCGCAGTTTTGCGCGGTCATCGGACTGAGCGGGTCGGGCAAGTCGACACTGCTGCGCTGCATCAACCGGCTCATCGAACCGACCGCGCGGGCCGCATCGTCTTCGACGGCGTGGACGTGACCGCGGCCAACGACGCCGAACTGCGGCGGGTGCGCCGGCGCATCGGCATGGTCTTCCAGCACTTCAACCTGGTCCACCGCTCGCCGGTGCTGACCAACGTGCTGGCCGGGCGCCTCGGCTATATCAACCCGGTGTGGAGCCTGATCAATCGCTTCCGCCGGCCGGACATCGACAAGGCCCACGCCCAATTGGAGCGGGTCGGGCTGGCGCGACAAGGCGGTCAATCGCGCCGATGCGCTCAGCGGCGGGCAGCAGCAGCGGGTCGGCATTGCCCGCGCGCTGATGCAGGATCCGGCCTGATCCTGGCCGACGAACCGGTGGCCAGCCTCGACCCGGTGCTGGCCCACAGCATCATGCACCATCTGGAGGAGATCAACCAGGAGGATGGCGTGACGGTGCTCTGCAGCCTGCACTTTCTGGACCTGGTGCATGCCTACGCCGACCGCGTCATCGCGCTCAACGACGGCAAGCTCATGTTCGACGGCCCGCCGCACGGAAATCGATGACGCCAAATTCAAGGAGATCTACGGCAGAGAAGCCGAACGGGTAGGCTAGCTTCGACCGCGCTGCTTCCAACGGGCCAGGTTTCTGCCAGACAACCTGGTTTGTCTATCCGCTACCACTGTATGCAGGTAGTCACACTCTTCATGTCCCGTTCTCTCCAGCTTGCGATCTTCGATCGTCAGTCGGCATCGTCGTCTATGCCTACGGCTTTCTCCGTCACCCAGGTGAACCTGGCGGAACTGGAGTCGCCCGGATCGCCAGGAATCGTCTGACGCGCATCATCCGCGCACTGGCGCGGCCGGATTTCCTCGAGTTCGACCAGGAAGAGGTGACGGCTGGAGACGCCGATCTTTGTGCCGTGCCCGGCGGGCGACCCGGCCGGGCTGCCGCAACCTGACACGAGCAGGACCGTACATGGTCGTCACGCCGCCTTGCGCTGAACCCGAGAGCGAGATATGTGGTCGAAGGGCACAACTTCGCGCCCAACTCCACGGGACCGCTCAACTTCATCCCGCCCAGTGGTGTGTCGCTCCAGTTGGGACGCATTGAGACCGACGGCAGCGGCAGCTTCAGCCACGGTGGTCGAGCTGCGCGACCGGGTAAGCGAAGAGCCGCAGCTGCTGCGCGCCATCACACGCCGCAACGAGGGCTGGCCCCAGCTGAGCCAGAACGGCAAGGACACCATCGACAAGATCATCGAGACGGTCTTTATGGCGTTGCTGGCCACGACGTTGGGCACGTTGTTGGCGATTCCCGGTCAGCTTCTTTGCCGCCCGCAATCTGATGAAGCCGGTGACCAGCCCGCTGCCCAGCGTCGCGCTCATCGATCTTCGGCGTGCCCATTGGGCATCTGGATCGGCGCGCAGATGGCCGCGTCCTGGCTGGCGTCCCCTACATCTTCAGACTGGGACCGCTGCTCTATCTGGGTGGTCTTGCCGTTCGCCGTGCTGGCATTCGGCGCGTTGCGTCTGGCCGTGCCGCCGCCCGCGGCGGCGGACAGTACCGACTTGCCCGTCGCTGGCACGCGTGATTGCGGCGATTGGCGTCGGTGTTGCTGTTGGTGCTGGCGCTCTACTTCTTGAGCGACCTGCTGGTAGCGCTCGGTCTGGCACATCGCCCCGCAGATGGGTGCGTTTGCCTTCATCGGCGAATTTGTGTCCGACATCGGCGCAGATTTTCCGGCTGATCCTGACGCCGGCGTGTGCGTTGATTGGCGGCGGCATCTTGTGGAGTCGTCGCGGGCCGTCTGGGCCAGGGGCTGGTGGAACGGGTTGGCCCCGGCGACCGGCAAGCTGCTCAATTTCGTGCTGGCCGCTCTGGCGGGTGCCGATGCTCTTCGTGCTGATTGGGCTGGGTCTGGCCTGGCTCTACCAATCTGACCGCGGTGCGCTACGTGGTCGTCTGGCCGGCGATCGTCGGCGCGGTGGTCGGGCTTGTTGGTGGCCGCGCGCACGTCGTACGACGCTTCACTGCCCATCGGCATGGCCATCTATACGGTCACACGCACGGTGCTCAACGCGCTGCGCTCGGTCGAAGCGTTGATCATGGTCATCGTCTTTGCGGTATGGGTGGGCATCGGGCCCTTTGCCGGTGTGTTGGCGTTGGGGCTGCACACGGTGGCGGCGCTGGCCAAGCTCTACTCGGAGCAGGTGGAAAGCATCGGCGCCGGTCCGCTGGAAGCAGTGCTGGCCACCGGCGCCAACCGCCTGCAGATGATCGTCTACGCCGTCATTCCCCAGATCGTGCCGCCCTACATCTCGTTTACCATGTACCGCTGGGATATCAACGTGCGCATGTCCACGATCATCGGTTTTGCCGGCGGCGGGGGCATCGGCTTCCTGCTTGCAGCAGAACATCAACCTCCTCAACTACCGGGCCGCCAGCGCACAGATCATCGCCATCGCCATCGTCGTCTCGCTGATGGACTATCTCAGTTCCGCTATGCGGCAACGAACGCTGTAGGGCGGCCGCAAGGGCCGCGCCCTACGGGCCGGCGCTACGCTGCGCCAAGATCGCCTCGATGTCGGAGGCATGGCCAAGCAAATGGTCGTTCTGCATCTGTAGGACCACGCGAATGGTACCGCTCTCCAGTGTTCCGTTGGGCCAGCGCACATGGACCGAACGATCGAGTGAATAGGGGAAGTTCTGCAAGATGTCGACCACGATTCGTCGATTGGCGATCAACAGGTCGAGTGCCGGCGTCACGTCGCGCTCTGTGTAACACCAGCGGTCAGCCCACAGCGTCTGGTCGGCCCGCCAGTACCAGGGCAACTCGAAGAGGTGTTCTTCCGGGCCCAGCGCCATTTTGATTGCTGTAGTCCAGAACTGATCTCCGTCCGCAATATGGTGTACCGTGGCGCGGATCGTCCAGCCGTCATCAGGAGAAGCCATATCGAGGACGGTCTCACTGAGAGGCTTCACCAACGCAGCCAGGCGCGACGGTCCGCCCGGGTAACGTTCGATCAGCGCTGCGCTTTCGAGTGATAACCCGACTCATACAGGGACACTCGCTTCGAAAACTGTGGCTCGGGCATCCCTGCCCGATGCTGCCGTAAAGATCATCTGCAACCCTCGGAATATCAATTATCTACAGTTCCGCAGAGCCATATAGCGCGGCCACTGCGCGACGGCGCGCAGGTTCTTCACGCAACGACGTGCTATCACTAAAGATGTCGATGCCGCCGATTCTCCGGCGAGCTGCAATGCGTCTGACCGCCGGATCGACGATCTGGCGCAGGAGGGCGTCGGCAAAACGCTGGCCGCCGATGACCGTGAACGGGCGGCCGAAGAAGGCGTGGCTGTCGGTCGGCAGGTCCTCTGTGACTCCAAGAGTATTATGCATTGATGCCAGCATCTCGTAGGTCGCAGCCAGCGCGTCTCCTCGTTCTTGCCAGCTTTCAGCCGCAAGCACCGCCGCCAAGTAGGGTGACAAGAGCGGCGCGCTCTGCAGCAGTGCGAAAGCTGTTCCCCACCACTTGGCATAGGGCGCATAGGTCCGCTCCATCAAAAAGGCCGCCATCATGGCATCTCGCACCAGGCGGCCGGCGATCAACCGCGAGCCCAGGTCGTCACCCGCATGGCCGGCGCGACCCATGAGATGCTCCTCCTCGCCAATGCGCTCCCAGACCGAGGCGAGTTGATAGAGCCAGACGTCGTGGGGATAGTAGGCAAAGCGGGCACGTACGTCCTCCAGCCCAATGTCATCGTGAAAGACCGCGCCGGCTGTCATGGTGCGCAATTTTTGCTGGGGAAAGCTGAGCCAGTCCGCAGCGCTCGGTGTGGTCAGCAGGTCGAAACCGAGGTGCTCGAGCGAAAACAGAGAGAGCGTCTGCACCGTCACACGGTGGTTCACCGGGCCGGATTCGACATTCTGCAGAAGTTGGGTGCCGTTGTCATTCGGATTGGGTGGGCTAAAACTGGTCGAGTAGCCGCCGAAATGGTAGGGCAATTCGGCGGCCAGCGCCTGGTGGATCGGTGCGGCTACCTTTTCGTGCGTCGCCTCCTCCACGAAAAGCATGACACGCGGACCCCAGTGATGGTCCGTCGACATCTCATCGTCGAAGCCCAGTACTTCCGATCCGCTGCCGATCAGCGCCGCGGCATGGCGCAGAGCGGGAAAATGGCGTTGGAGAATCGGTTGGACGGCCTGCCTATAGAAGTCACCACACAGGGTAAGGCCGCGGCCGGTGATCGGCATGCTGGGTGTCGTCATATTCAGAGAGGTGTATCGGTCAGGAATGCGAGTACATGCGCGTTGAACTCACCGGGCTTCTCCATGTTGAGCATATGGGCTGCGCCGTCGATAACGACCGTGCGCGCGTCCGGCAGGTCCAGCGCCAACTGCCGGGCCTGCTCCACCTGGTCCGGCCGGTCCTGCCGCGCCGACCAGCACCAGGACTGGCATGGTCAACTCGTCAAGACGCTCGACTGCTGGTGGGTCAAGTGCGAGGGGCTCGGCGTCATCGGGTGCGTCGAGCTCGAATGTCCGCATCTGCATGCGACCGACTTCCGTGCGCACGGCCGCATCGACCTGGGCAGGCGTACGCGATGGCCCGTCCACCCACAACACGAGATTGAGTTCGGTGGCTTCGTCCAGTTTGCCGACCTCGATCAGGGCCTCCTCTTGCTCCCAGTACGCGGCCATGTCGGGCGCCGGCGCCACCCCGCCGATGCTGGGCGCGCTGAGCACCATCCGCTCGACGCGTTGGGGATAGGTGAGGGCAAAGTCGATGGCGGTCAGCCCGCCGTAGGAACATCCCACCACGTGCGTATGACGGATGCCGAGGTAGTCGAGCAGAGCGGCCACGTCGTCCACGTTGCGAAAGGAGCCGGGTGGCAGCAATGAACGGCCGAAGCCGCGCAGGTCGAAGCGCAGTACCTGGAAATGGGCGGTCAAGGCGCGCAACTGCGGCGTCCACATATCGCTGTCCGCGATGCCGGCGTGGATGAGTAGAAGGGGCGGGCCGTCGCCGCTGAGTTCGTAGTAGAGGTTGGCGCCGTTGACCGGCGCATACCCGTGTTGGTGCATGCTGGTTTTCTCCATGGGCGCGCTGTCCAGTGCAAACCCATGACGGTAGCAGACACCGTCAGTCCAGCGTAACGACACCCTTCATGTAGTTCTCGTCACCGGCCAGGATCTGCTGCATCAATGACGGGTATTCCGGCAACGGCGCCACATGCGTCACCAGGGGCCGCAGATCGAAGATGCCGGCGTGGATCATGCGAATGGCCACAGGAAAGGTGTCGCGCACTTTGGACGACGGTGAGGAGTTGACCACTGTGATGCCTTTGAGGTGCCACTTGGTGGGGTCAAATGTAGCCGCTTGTCCCTTGACCCACCCGAACAGGTTCAAGATGCCGCCCCTGCGCACGATATCAGTGGCCAGGTGCAGACCCGCCTGGCTGCCCGACGTGTCGATGACCACGTCGATGTTCCGATCGTGCAACTTGGCCGCCAGTTCGGCGGCATCGGCGTCCAGCGAGTTGACCGTCTCTGTCGCGCCCAGGGACTGGGCCAGTTCCAGCCGTGACGGCACAATATCCACCACGGTCACCTCTTCGGCAAATGAACGGGCAAGCCCCTGCAGGATCAGCTGTCCCATGAAACCACAGCCGATCAGCACCACCCGGTCACCCGGATTCAGACGGCAGTGGTCCAGCCCTGTCACGGCGCAGGACACCGGCTCCACAATCCAGTGCCGGTCATCCAGGTCCGAGTCAGGAATGTGGTAGACACGGTCGGCCTGGATGTTGCGCTGGGTGGCGAAACCTCCGCCCACGACCCTGTCGCCCTCCCGAAAGCCGGTCACGCCGGGTCCGACTTTGGTGACGTAGCCCATGCCCTCATGGCCTGGAGGCGCCATGGGGTGCATCTTGTCGCCGAGCTTGCACGTGACGATGTCCCACGAGCAGATGCCGCAGACACCGCCGCTGAGTTGGACTTCCCCAGGGCCGGGATCTTGCACAGGAATGTTGACGAGCTGAATGGCACCGTCGTTGTCGTAGCGAATTGTTGTTGCCATGGCGATATCTCCTGAATTCATGCGGCAGGTTTGAGTCTTAGGAGCAGTTCTTCGTTGGTCTTGGTGGCATCCATCAGTTTGAGCAGGCCACGCAACGCGCCCTTGGGCGATCCTTTGGTAAGCCAGCGGCGCAGGGTGACAATGCGCTGCATCTCTTCGTCACTGTAGAGCAACTCTTCATTACGCGTGCCGCTGGACAGCACATTGATGGCGGGAAAGATCCGCTCCTCGGCCAGACCACGGTCGAGGACGAGTTCGCTGTTGCCCGTGCTCTTGAATTCTTCGAAGATCAAGTCGTCCATGCGCGAGCCGGTGTCGACCAGCGCGGTGGCGATGACCGTCACCGAACCGCCGTGCTCAATGTTGCGCGCAAGCCCGAAAAAACGGCGCGGGATCTCCAGTGCCTTGGCGTCCATGCCGCCCGACATCGTGCGCGCCGTCCCCCGGCTATGCAGATTGAACGCGCGCGCCAGCCGGGTGATGCTGTCGATGAGCACCACGATGTTGCGTCCGCATTCCAGCTCGCAACGGATATGGCCCATAGTCAGTTCGGCCAAGTTGACGTGGGACTGGATTTCCTGGTCGCTGGAACTGGCCAGTACCTCCGCCTTGACATTGCGCCGAAAGTGGGTCACCTCTTCGGGCCGCTCGTCGATCAACAGCACGATGATGCGCGTCTCCGGATCCTCAGCCGTAATTGCGTTGGCGATCTCCTCTAGCAGCCGTGTCTTGCCGGTCTTGGGCGGCGCGACGATCAATCCGCGTGTGCCCCTGGCCATGGGTGCGATCAACTCGACGATGCGCATGGAGATAGGACCCGAATCGCCGACGCGGAAACGGGGCGCCGGATTGATGGCCGTGAGCCTTTCGAAAGGTGTACGCGCTGCGAAGACATCCGGCGCCAGGCCGCAGATCGTTTCGACAGTCACTAGTTGCCGCCCCTTCTTGCCCGCGCGAGTGGGGCCGGTGACCTCGACGCCCTGGGGTAGGGTGTGTTTGCCGATCAGCTTGGCGGAGACCCATACGTCTTCGGGTCCGGGTTGGAAGGAGAGTTCCGGGTCGCGCAGAAAGCCGCCGCCGCGGGAGTGGAGCTGCAGAATACCTGTAGTGAATTCGGTCATCGATTTCGGTTCGTTTCGGCAGGAAGTAGAGTGTCGGATCGGGTCATCGGCAGAGTACCGGAAGGCCGCTGTCCACAGACCGTAACCTTGCACCGGGTCACGACTCACCGTTGCGCTGGGTTCGTCGATGAGCGTGAGCCTGCCGTAAGCCAACTGTACTACTAAGCAGCGTCGCCGGCAAATGCCTCTAGGAGTGAGGATGGTTTGTGCGAAGGGGGATAAGCTGGTGCTCAACCATCTGCTCAACCGCCGGAGGATTTCCACCACGTTTCCATGCGAGGCGCACTGCGGTAAGATTGGTACTGTAGTGTACAAACTCAAATCCACACCAAACAACAGAAGAGGGGCAGTATGCCAACAAGCCATAAAGAACAGCACCGGACCGACCGCATCGGCTGGCTGCGCGCAGCTGTCTTGGGCGCGAACGACGGCATCGTGTCAACCGCAAGTCTCGTCGTCGGCGTGGCCGCGGCCCACGCCGCGCGCAACGAGGTGTTGATTGCCGGCGTCGCCGGGCTGGTCGCCGGGGCGATGTCCATGGCCGCTGGTGAATATGTATCTGTGAGTTCCCAAGCCGATACGGAGAACGCCGACCTGGTGCGTGAGCGGAGAGAACTGGCCGAGGACGCGGAATTCGAACAGGACGAATTGACATCAATCTACCGTGAGCGGGGACTCGAACCGGAGTTGGCGAGGCAGGTTGCCGTGCAGTTGATGGCTCATGACACGTTGGGCGCCCACGCACGCGATGAACTAGGCATCTCGGAAAGCCTGAGTGCCCGGCCCGTTCAGGCTGCCTTTGCCTCCGCGGCCACATTTGCCATCGGCGCAGCGCTGCCGCTTCTCACCGCTTTGCTCGTCCCGGAAGCGCAGATGGTCATGCTGGTCTCAGCGCTCTCGTTAATTTTTCTGGCCGCGTTAGGGGTCATGGCGGCTCGGGTCGGCGGCGCGCCGATCATGAAGTCCGCATTGCGTGTGACCTTCTGGGGCGCGCTGGCCATGGGCTTGACCGCGGCAGTTGGAGCCCTCTTCGGCACGGTTGTGTGAGTGATGTGACCTGGTCATGCCGAATTCAAGACGGTCCTGATGAAGCCTCTGGTCGGAGAGTTGGGACGGTGGGCAAAAGCAGCTGCGTGCGGAAGGACCAAACTGCGCAAGTCGGCAAATGTCATGAGGTGCTGGCGTGGTAAACCAGCCCGATGGGTCCGTTCGATGCCTGGCCCAACGGCGGCGGGTGCGAGTACTTCTCTGAGGGTGGTGCATCAGTAAAACATCGGTTGTGTTGCAGCTTCGTAAGGTGTTGACGGCATGGGATGGCTGTTCAGGTGTATGGTTATAGGTCAAGCTTTGTTTGCAGGCTCAATCTGGGCAACTCCGTGGCCAGGGTGCGGACACCTCGCCCAGCTGGCCGCTCCTAACCTGTCATTTTCAAAAGGTTTATTGAGGATTGACGAAAGATTGTAAGCATACTGAAAGCTTCAGACTGTGTTTTTCGCGTTACACTACGCAGTAAGCAAGAACAGCCGGCACGGTCCAGCGCAGGTTCGACGACAGAAATTTCTGGTTACAAAAGTCGAGTACCGACAGATTTTGGATGTTCGGCTATTTCTGCCGAAATTTACCAATCGAAAGATGATACTCCGACTGTTTCACTCGAGTGGACACGCCGAAATAACCGTGGTCCTATTTACACCGGGATCTACTAGTCGGTTCGGTCGGCGTATCCCTTTCCAACGCATGGAGGTTTTTACTGATGCAGGTACAGGACAAGTGGGGGCCGGACAACAATCGTTCGGCCACGATGAAGTGGCAACGATGGCTCAGTCTCGCGCTGATAGTGGCTCTGCTGGCAACCCTGGCGACAACGGTTGCCTCGCGGCCGGCGCAGGTATCTGTGCAGCCGCAACTGGCGCGTATGGCGGTGGAGCAGCCGGACGAGACCGTGCGGGTCATCGTACTGAAGCGAGATCAGAGTGTAGGTATTGAGGAGTTGGTGGCCGGTTCGGGGGGCCGCGTGGTTCGCGATCTGCACATCATCAACGCCCTGGCCGTGGAAATGCCTGCCCGGGCCGCGCTCACCCTGGCCGACGAACGCGGTGTACGGGGCCTCACACTGGACGCACCGGTGCAGAGCAGCGGGAATGCGGCCAAACCGGGTGGACCGGGTGGACCGGGTGGACAAGCCCCCGCCAACTACTTCCTGGATACTTTGAATGTGCGCCCAGTCTGGGATATGGGGCTGCGGGGCAACGGTGTCACCATTGCGGTAATCGACAGTGGTATTTCGTCATCAGCGGACTTCTGCTGCGTCGTTGAACGAGAGGCCTTCAACAAGGACCTCCAACCCATGGACAACAATGGCCACGGTTCCCATGTAGCGGGCATTGCCGCCGGCAACGGCTCACAGTCGAACGGCCTCTACACCGGGATCGCGCCCAATGCCAACTTGATCAGTCTCAATGTCAGCAACAGCGAAGGCATGGCCTACGAGTCCGATACAGTGGCGGCCATGCAGTGGGCGCTGGACAACAAGGATGCCTACAACATTCGGATCGTCAACCTCTCCATCAACGCCGCCCACGAGGTTTCCTATCACGCCAGCGCCATGGATGCGGCGGCCGAGATGTTGTGGTTCAACGGCGTGGTGGTGGTGACTGCAGCCGGGAATATGGATGCATCCACCGGCTATGACCCAGTCATCACGGCACCGGCCAACGATCCCTTTGTGATTACCGTGGGTTCCAGTGACGAGAAGGGCACGAGCAAGACCAAAGACGATGTCATTGCTATGTTCTCCAGCTACGACGAAACGATCGACCTTGTTCTGAAACCCGATATCATTGCACCAGGTAAGGACATCATCAGTGTCCTCGCGTCCAACTCTGATTGGTCAAAAGACCATGCTGACCGAGTCGTGGATGGCAAGTACTTCCGGGCCAGCGGTACGTCCATGGCCGCGCCCATGGTCGCCGGCGCGGTCGCACTCCTATTGCAGGATGAGCCGAACCTCACGCCGGACCAGGTGAAATACCGCCTGCTCGCCACTGCCGGCCGGGTCGGCAAGGCACCGTACCTGGACGTCTACGCCGCGGTGACGGGCACGACCACGGAATCGGCCAATACCGGACTCCAGGCGAGCCAACTGTTGTGGTCGGGCAGCGGGCCGCTGAACTGGGACAGCGTCAATTGGGACTCGGTCAACTGGGACAGCGTGAACTGGGATTCCGTCAACTGGGATAGCGTGAATTGGGACAGTGTCAATTGGGACTCGGTGTTCTGGGGCGAGTAGCCCATGGTTGAGTAGCACCTCCAACCGCACCGACCTTTCCGGATAGAATCAAAAAGCAGGCAGTGGAAGTCAGAGTCCACTGCCCGCTTTTTTGCTGGGCAAGTCGGTGCATGTGGCCGTCGGACGGAAGACCTCGATCAGTAGATCCCGACGGAAATAGGTCCACGGTATTTACCGTCGTGGCGTCTACGCCGGATTGAACCAGACAGCTTGCGTCCTGCGAACTTTTCAGATCGGGGTTCGGAGATGGATCGAGAACGGTGGCCATCATTCAACGCCGCTTTTGTGATTTCAGGCACAATGTTGACCCGGACGATTTCCCGCCCTATAGTTAAGCATCGCCTTGTTCCATCGTCCGGCGGACGCGAGTCACCCACCGCTGAAAGGTCAATCATGCGTGCAACCGCTCATCAATCCCGAAGATCTCACCGGAACTCTCCGTCCACCTCCAGATCACCGGACCAGGCGGACCAAGGGAAAAGTCGCGGGACAAATACGCTCTCTGTGCGCCCAACGGCGCAACGGGCACAGCAGCAATGGCAAATCGCAAATACGAATGCCCGCGACACCGCGATGACGATAGTGCCTCGTTTTGGAGATCCGGTCAGCCGGCTTCCGCTGCATCAACTTTCGCCGAGTGCAAAACGGCCACTGCCCCATCTGCGCACGATCGAGCGCTCGTTCGGCTCCGAGCACGAACTTTCGTCGGTGCGTGCCGAAGTCGGAGGATCCGCTCTCATCCGGAATACATTCCTCGGTGCATCGGCCTCCACGCAAGGCGAACAAGTTGCGTTCAGCAGACAGCCCTCGCTCGGCGAAGCCGCACATGAGGCGGCGCACGTTGTACAACAGCGTCAGGGCGTTGGTCCATCAGGTGGATTGTCGCGGGCAGGGGATATATGGGAGCACAAAGCCGATGCTGTCGCCGTCCGGGTAGCCCGCGGTGAAGCGGTCGCCGATCTGCTCGGTCCGCCTGCGCCCCCCGTGCCGCGGCGCGGACGTGCCTGTCCAGCGGCGGCTTATCGCCCACAGCAGCCCGGCTGACTTCGCACGTTTTCGCGCGATCGTGGAGCCGGCCGCCGGCATCCTCTTGCTGCGCGATCCTACGACCGATGTCGTGACTGCCGTCGGATCGTCCGTCATCCCTGCCACCTCGCCCGCCTTCACGGGGGTGTTGACCGGCATCATCAACCATCCGACGCAGGACGCAGAGGTGCAACTCGGCGAGCATCAGGTCGCGCCGTTGCCCGGTGGCGGTGTCGGCGGTGTCTTCGTCGGCGCCTTCCCCATCGCGGCGCCGACGGTGCAGATCATCGACCTCGACGATGTAGAAGCGGTCGAGGCAGGCGCGCCGGGGCGGGGCGTGGCGTTCTTGGCCCATGAATTGCAGGAGAACTTCACCGCCCATGCGCTCCCGGCGGGATTGGGCAGCTTTGGCGCCGCCCATGCCGCCGGCAATGTGGCCGAAGAGGCCGTTGCCGCCGATCTGGTCGGGCCGGGCAGTGAGCTGCTCGAGTATTTGGTGGCCGATCCGGCCGGGGGGACCAGCTTTATCGAGGACTACGGTACCTATTTCGTTGTAGTTGACTTCGCGCCCGCGCCCGTACCACCCCTGACTAGCGCACTGCCCGACAATGTGGTTACCGGTGCGCGCCATGTGCCGCAGACGACCCTCGCCACCTTTACGGTTGACAATTTTGCGACGGGTTCGACGGTGGTGCCGGCTGCACCGGCGACCGTCGCCGCTGTGACGGCGTTGCTTGTGGCGAACCCGACGGCCGCGGTGCATGTGGAAGGTTTCACCGACGAGGTGGGATCGGCAGGCGCCAACCTGGCCCTTGGCCAGCAGCGTGCCGACAGCGGCCGCGCACTGCTTGGTGCCGGTTTCGCCAATCGGGTTGCTGCCATCGGCCGCGGTGAGACAGACTTTGTGGTCCCCAATACGAACGCTGCGAACCGCGCGACGCAATCGCCGCATTGTCTTCACCGTGGTGCGGCCGTAACCCATGGCTCTCTTTATCGCATTAGGCCTATCCAAGAAAATAGCTACCCTTCGCACCTTCCTGGAAGCTTTCGGCCAAACAGGTTGTCTCGCAGGCAACTTCCAGGAAGATCGGGGTGTCTATGTCTCTGGAATCGCCTTATTCCGGGGTGCACCACTACTGAGGTACCTGTGACGATCGTAGTCGAGGTTGAGGTTGTCGCGCCTGCGTCTGCTGTTCCACCGCCTGGGGTACTCTATGCGCTGCAGGTCGATCGCTACCGCGTGCTGCATGTCGTAAGAGGCGACTATGAGCCGACGGTGCTCTTCGCCGCGCGGCAGGCCGGTGAACCATTTACAGCGGGCACACGCCTGCGGCTGACGCTCTCATCGGTGTTGCCGTCGGGGGCCTCTCCTCTGATCACCGAAGCGGAGCAGGTTGCACGGTTTGGTCTCTTTTACTGCCTCAAATTCGAGCTGATGTAATACCGGTAGATGCTTGTCCGCTCCCCTGAAACCATGGGCTATTCAACCACGCCCCTTGGAAAGGGGCTCATTC
>CAVQSG010000038.1:0-45357 GCA_963715415.1 uncultured Chloroflexia bacterium
TGCCAGAGGGCGGCGCTGGACGCATTCCCGGAGGGCGGGGTGTTCGTGTTCAACGACTCGGCTCTGGACGCCCGGCTGGTGTTTCGCACCGGGCCCGCCCCGGGGCTGCGGCTGAACCCGGGGCACATGCACGCCGATCTGCTGAGCGTCACCTTCGCGCTGCGAGGTCAGCCGCTGCTGGTGGATGCCGGAACCGGCAGCTACCGGTCTCGGTTGCGTGAGACGCCCGGCGGCCCGCCGCCGTGGCGCGAGTACTTCATGTCGGCGCGGGCGCACAACGGCCTCGATCTGGATGGTCTCGATCCGCTGCTTCGCGGCCCCGGCGATTTTCCCGGCAGCATCCACGCCCCGATCCCCGTGCAGTCCTGGACGGTGGTCGAGGCAAGTCGTGCCGCCGCGGGGCTGGGGCTGGTCGTCGCGCGCAACGAGGGCAGCTCGGCGTACCGGGGGCATCGTCGCGGCGTGCTGCACGTCCACGGCCATGGCTGGCTGGTGTGGGACCGGCTGCCGGAGGTGTCCGGTGACGTGTCGGCGAGCATGGGCTGGCAGCTTCCGCCCGCGGCTGGGGCCGTGTCTCTGGATGGGGCCTGTCACCGGCTCGAAAACGCCGGGGGCAGCGCCTTGCTGGTGGCCGCCGGCACGCAGCCGGCCGTGCTGTTCAACGGCGACCGGGAGCCCATGGGGGGCTGGATTTCGGCGCACTACGGCACCATCGAGCCGGCGCCTCAGCTCAGGCATCCCGTCTCCTCCCCCTCGGCGGCCGCGGTCGCGTTCGCCCTGCTGCCGGAGACGTCGGGCACGGCCGCGCTGGAGATCAGCGCGGTGCCGGGGGGCGTTCGCCTGAGCCTCGCCCTCGCCCATGAGCGATGGACCGTATGGGTGGCCGAGGAAGGGGACATGCGCGTGGCGGAGCCAGCCGTCAGGTTCTCCGGGCAGGTTCTGTTCCTGCGAGAGACCGCTGCCGGCCCGGTAGAGGTTCGGGCGCTGGCGGCCACCGAGCTGGTCGTGCCAGCACTCGAACTCGACCTGCGCGGTGACACTGCGGCGGATGTTCACAGGTCGGCGCCGGGCGGCGGCGCCTGGCGACCCTCAGCCGCGCTGAGGGCGGATCCGGCCGAGCAGGCCCTTCAGCTCTGTGAGCAAGGGGATTTGCGGTGACGCGAAGACCCAGCAGCCAGGCCGCCAGCGTCAGCGGCGCCACCAGCGCGAGCACCCGCAGGCCCTCGACACTGCTGCCCACGGTCGCGGGGATCAGCCCGGTCATCAGCAGCCCGGCGGCAGGCAGCCCGGTGATCAGCGTCGTCAGCAGGCCGCGTGCCAGCGTGCGGTGCACCGCGCGGTTGCTGATGCCCAGGGCCGGGTAGACGGAGAGCGTCAGCGCCAGCTGGCCCGCCAGGGCGGCCAGAATCAGTGCCACGGCCGCGCCGGTGAGACCGAACAGGGCGCCGACGACGACGGCCGCCACGGTGAAGCCCTGGATCAGCACCTGGGTGCGCATCTCCAGCGCCACCCGGCCGCTGGCCACCAGCGTCTCGCCGGAGAACGCCTGCAGCAGCTGAATGGCGCCGGCAGCGCACAGCAGCCGCACCAGCGGGGCGGCCGCGTCCCACTGCTCACCGTAGAGGGTGCGCAGCACCGGCTGGGCGAGCAGGGCGAGCAGGGCGAAGAACGGCCAGCCCAGGGCCACCAGGGCGGCCAGGTGCTCCACGTACAGGGCCGCGGGCTCACCACCGTCGCGCCGGGCGCGGGACAGGTGGGGCAGCACCACCGGGCGGATGCCGATGAGCACGCCATGGGTGAACAGGCGCACCGTGCCCATGGCGCGGCTGAACAGACCCACCGCCTCCATGCCCATGAGCTTGCCGATGACCACGTCCGGCGCGGCCTCGCCGGCCGCCCGGCTGAGGCTGGCGACGCTGGCAAACGAACCGAAGCGCAGCACCTCGCGCAGATGGCGCAGGCCGGGCAGGTAGGACAGCGTCTGCGGGCGATGCAGGGCGGCCATGCCTGCGGTGGCCGTGACGTTGGCCACGGCGGCCCATGCCAGCGACAGGGTGCCGAAGCCGAGCAGCGCAAGCGCGATGGCCGTTGCCGCGTGGACCACGGCGGCCACCACCTTGATGCGCATCAGCGTATCGAAGCGCATGTCGCGGTTGAGCAGGTCCAGGGTGATGGAGCCGAAGGGGACGATGGCGAAGTTCAAAGCCAGCACCCGCATGACCTCGCTGACGCCGGGTTCGGCGAAGAAGACCGCCAGCGGTGCGCTGGCTGCAAGCAGGGCGAGGGCGCCGCACCAGGCGAGCAGCACGGTGAGGGTGAAGGCGGCGCGGATCCGGGGCGTATCCAGCTCCGGCGCCTGGATGATGTACTGGGCAACGCCGAAATCGCGCAGGATGTGGGCGATGGAGACGAACACCGCCACCACCGAGTAGACGCCGATCTGGGATGGGGTGAGCAGTCTCGCGAGGACGAAGCTCGATACCACCGCGACGGCCAGCGCCGCGTAGCTGGTGGCAAAGGAGAAGGCGAGGGAGCGCCGTACGCTGGTCATCTGGTGGGTGGGTCGGACATCCGGGCGCCGGGGCTTCGCGTCCATGGGCCGCCGCGCCGGCACCGACACGGCCAGCGGAGAATAGCGCGTCGCAACGGTGAACGCTGTGGCGCGCGCCTCATGTCAGGCGAGCCTGGCCATGAGCGAGGGTCCTGCCCGCGGGTGCGGGCCTGGTGACGCTGTTCTTGCGAGCAGCGCTCGCCCCTACATCCCTCAGTAGCTGGCGTCGGGCATCTCCGCCTTGCGCTGCTCCACGAACGCCCGCAGCGCCTCGTCCACGCCCGCGTCGATGGCCGGCGCCTCGTACTCCTGCAGCATGCGCTTCCAGATCGCGTTGGCGCGCTGCGCGGCGTCCTTGGCTGCCTTCCGCTTCCCACTGCTCGAAGCTGTTGTTGTCCGCGATGCTGGAGCGGTAGAAGGCGGTCTCGAAGTTCGCCTGCGTGTGCGCGCAGCCGAGAAAATGCGCGCCGGGGCCCACCTCGCGAAGCGCATCCATCGCCTGGCCGTTCTCGGAGAGTGTCCACGCCCTCGCAGAAATACGCCGCATCATGCCGGCCTGGTCGGCGTCCAGGATGAATTTCTCATAGCCCATGGCCAGGCCGCCTTCCAGCCAGCCCGGCTGTGTGCAGCATGAAATTGACGCCCGCCAGCATCGCGGCGTCTGCAGGGTATTGGCCGACTCGTAGGCGGCCTGGGCATCGGGAATCTTGGATGCGCACAAGCCCGCCGCCGCTGCGGAACGGCACGCCCAGCCGCCGCGCCAGTGCGGCGCGGTCACGTACAGCAGTGAGCGAGGTTCCGGGGTGCCGAAGGTGGGTGCGCCGGATTGCATCGATATCGAGCTGCGCAAAGGTGCCGAACACCACCGGCGCGCCGGGCCGCACCAGTTGCACGAAGGCCATGCCGGCCAGCGCCTCGGCCAGGATCTGCGCGGAGGTGCCGGCCACCGTCACCGGCGACATGGCGCCGGCCAGGATGAACGGCGAAATGACCGTCGCCTGGTTGTGCCGCGCGTAGACCTTGGCCGCGCCCAGCATGGTGCGCGTCGTAGGTCATCGGGGAGTTGGCGTTGATCAGGCTGGTCAGCGACCGTGTTGTTCTCGACGAAGTCGTCGCCGAACACGAGCTTCGCCATCGTCCACCGAGTCCTGCGGCGCGCTCCGGCGCGGTCACCGAGCCCATGAAGGGCTTGTCGCTGTAGCGGATGTGGCTGTAGACCATGTCGAGGTGGCGCTTGTTGACCGGTAGATCCACCGGCTCGCACACGCGTGCCGCCGGAGTGATGCAGCCCGGGCGACATGTAGGTCAGCTTCACGAAATTCCGGAAGTCCTCGAGGGTGGCGTAGCGCCGTCCTTCGTCCAGGTCGCGGACGAACGGCGAACCGTAGGCCGGCACCAGCACCGTGTGGTCGCCGCCGATGCGACGCTGCGCTGGCGGGGTTGCGCGCGTGCTGGGTGAATTCCGCGGGGCGCTGAGCCTGGATCAGCGACCGGCACAGCCCCGCGGGAAAGCGCACCCGTTCGCCGTCCACGTCGGCGCCGGCGTCCCGCCACATCGCGAGGGCCTCCGGGATCGTCGCGAAAGTCGATGCCGATCTCCTGGAGCACTGTGTCGGCATTGTGCTCCACCAGCTCCAGCGTCTCGTCGGTCACGCTCTGGTAGACGGGCACGCGGCGGGTGATGTAGGCGGGGGCCCTGCCGCCCACGGAGCGGGCTGCCTGGCGTGCGGCGCGGCCGCGTCGAGTGCTCATGTGAGGCGTCTCATGGAAACCGAACCGGAAGCCGGTTGCGCAGAGTATCTGGCCGGCCGGGGGCGTCGTTGACCAGCCGGCGACCTTCGGTTTCCCGCCTGCGCCATGCTGCAGCGGGGCGGAAAAGGGGGACATGTTGCGTTTTGCAGCATTGACGATGACTGCTCGAACGATTGTAGGACCTGACTCTGCCCGCGTATGTGCCTGTATCGGGGCAATCATCGCGAGCAGAGCACGTTCCTACAGGCGTGGCCGCACCTGCTCAGAGGCGCAGACGGCAAACCGTGGGTCGCAGCAGGAAGGCATCCAGTGGTGCCGCGCCGCTACACTGCGCCGGTTCGCTGCCCGGGTGGGCCAGCGCTGACCAGGACGAAGGGGATTTCGGATGAAGACGCATGCGCGGGTGGTGGTGATCGGCGGCGGCGCGGTCGGGCGTGGCGACGCTCTACCATCTGGCCAAGAAGGGCTGGTCGGACGTGGTGCTGGTGGAGCGGCGGGAGCTGACCTCGGGCTCGACCTGGCATGCCGCCGGCCTGCTGCCGCTGTTCAACATGAGCTACTCGGTCGGTCAGCTGCACAAGTACTCGGTGGCGCTCTACCAGGGGCTGGAGGCCGAGACCGGGCAGGACGTCGGGCTCCGGCAGGTGTCCAACATCCGCCTGGCCATGAACCGCGACCGCATGGACGAGTATCACCAGTACGCCGGGCGTCGCGCGAGACCATCGGCGTCCAGGTCGAGTTCCTGACGCCGGAGCAGGTCAAGGAGATCTGGCCGCTGTGCAACATCGACGGCCTGGTCGGCGCGATCCGGCATCCCGAGGATGGCTACATCCAGCCCGCCGACCTGACCCAGGCGCTGGCCACGCGGTGCCCGCGCGCCGCGGCGCCGAGATCCACCGCAACACCACCGTCACCGCGATCACCCAGAAGCCTTCCGGCGAGTGGCTGGTCACCACCGACAAGGGCGAGATCACCTGCGAGCACGTGGTCAGCGCCACCGGCAACTTCGTCCGTCAGACCGGCGCCATGGTCGGGCTCGACATCCCGGTGATGCCGGTCGAGCACCAGTACATCGTCACCGAGCCGCATCCGGCGATCGTCGAGCGCCACCGGCAGGGCCTGCCCGAGATGGGGGTGCTGCGCGAGATGCGACGGCTCCTGGTACCTGCGCGAGGAGGCGCGGTGGCCTGCTCCTCGGCCCCTACGAGGTGGGCGCGCCCTGCTGCTACGTCGACGGGCCCGACGCCGGCGCCGAGTACGAGCTGTTCCCGAGGACCTGGACCGCCTGGCAGCCGCACATCGAGGCGGCGATCAACCGGGTGCCGGCGTTCGGCGAGGTCGGGCGTCAAGCGGGTCTACAACGGCGCCATCTGCTACACCCCCGACGGCAGCCCGATCGTCGGCCCGGCCTGGGGTCTTACGGAACTTCTGGCTCAACGAGGGCCACAGCTTCGGCATCACCGCCGCCGGCGGCGCCGGCTGGCAGCTGGCCGAGTGGATCACCGAGGGCGAGCCCACCGTCGACATGCTCGGCGTCGACCCGCGCCGCTTCGGCGAGCTACGCCTCCAAGGCCTATCTCCGCGCAGAAGAACGAGGAGGCCTACGCCAACGTCTTCGTCATCCACTACCCCGACGAGGAGCGCCCCGCCGGCCGGCCGCTCCGGACGGCGCCCTGCTACGACCGGATGAAGGCGCTGGGCGCGGTGTTCGGCCAGAAGTTCGGCTGGGAGCGGCCCAACTGGTTCGCGCCCGAAGGCACGCCGCAGGAGGACCACTGGTCGTTCCGGCGCTCACGCTGGTTCGAGCACATCGGCAACGAATGCCGCAACGTCGCTGAGAACGTTGGCCTGCTCGACATGACCGCCTTCGCCAAGGCGCGTCTTTCGGGACCGGGCGCCGAGGCCTTTCTCGACCGTCTGGTCGCCAACCGGGTGCCCAAGAAGATCGGCCGGGTCCATCTCTGCCACGCGCTCAACACGAGGGGCGGGGTGCATTCCGAGTTCACCATCATGCGCGAGGGTGCCGAAAGCTTCTATCTGGTCTCGGCCGGCCTGTACCAGCGCCTCGACCACGACTGGATCCGGCGCCACATGCCGGCCGACGGCTCGGTCCGCTTCGACGATCTGACCAACCAGATGGGCGTGCTGGTGGTGGCCGGCCCCAAGGCGCGGACGCTGATGCAGCGGGTCAGCACGGCCGACTTCTCCAACGCCGCCTTCCCCTGGCTGACCGGCCAGGCGATCGAGGTCGGCCTCGCACCGCGCCAAGGCGCTCCGGGTCAACTTCGTCGGCGAGCTGGGCTGGGAGCTGCACCACCCGCATCGAGTACCAGAACCATATTTTCGATGCCTTGATGGCGGCGGGTCAGCGACCTCGGCCTGAAGCCGTTCGGCATCCGCGCCATGGACTCGCTGCGCATCGAGAAGAGCTACCGCATGGTCGGCACCGAGCTGTCGATCGAGTATGCCGCCTACGAATCCGGGCTCGACCGCTTCGTCCACCCCAACAAGGGCGATTTCATCGGCCGCGACGCTCTGGTCCGCTGGCGCGAGCGCGGCTTCGCCAACGCGTTCGTCACCCTGGAGGTGCATGACGTCACCGACGCCGACGCCCTCGGCAACAACCCGATCACCCATGGATGGCCGGCTGGTCGGCCGCGCCACCGGCGGCAACTACGGCTTCCGCGTCGGCAAGTCCCTGGCCCTGGCCATGGTCCACCCCGACTTGCCGACGCCGGGCACCGAGCTGGACATGGACATCCTCGGCACCCGCCACCGGGTCACGGTGATCGCCGAGAGCCCCTACGACCCGGACAATGAACGGCTGCGTGCTTGACGTCGACGCCGCGCTTCAGGGCTCGAGCCGCGCAAGGACCTGTTCCAGGTTTTCTTGCCAGGGCGTCATCGGGCCGATGAGCGATTCGGTCTTGTCCAGGGAGAGCACGCTGTAGGCCGGGCGCCGGGCAGGGCGGGGAAACTCGTCGCTGGTGCACGGCTCGACCCGGCAGCCGGGATTCACGTGGGCCGCGACGGCGCGGGCGAGCTCGAACCAGGTGCACTCACCGCCGTCGGTGGCGTGAAACGTGCCCCTGGCGCCGGCGTCGAGCAGTGCGAGCGTGGTGCGGGCCAGGTGTTCCGCGCTGGACGGCCGGCCGCGCTGGTCGTCCACCACCCTCAGGTGGTCGCGCTGCGCGGAGAGCCTCGCGATGGTGCGGGGAAAGTTGTTGCCCCACGGGGCGTAGACCCAGCTGGTCCGGACCAGCAGATGGTCGCAGCCGGACTCCCACAGCAGGCGTTCGCCCACCGCCTTGCTGCGCCCGTAGGCGTTGACCGGATTGTGTGGCCCGTCGGGCAGGTAGGGGTGTCGCGCGTCTCCTGAGAAGACGTAGTCGGTGCTGAAATGCACCAGCGTTGCACCCACCTCCCGGCACCGCTCCGCGAGAATTCCCACGCCCGTGCCGTTGATCTGGGTGGCCTGCTGCTCGTGGGCCTCGGCGCCGTCCACGTCGGTCCAGGCGGCGCAGTTGATCACCATGCGCGCCGACTCTTGAACGCCCAGTCGAATGCTGTCGGAGTCGGTCAGGTTCAGTTCGCTGGATGTTGCCGCCGTGTACGCGCGGTCGCGCTGCTGAAGGGCGGCGGTAAACGCTCGACCGAGCATTCCAGAGGCGCCGACGAGGTGCCAGTCGGGAGCCTGGGTCAAGCCGATGTCTCCATGCGTGGCAGGCGCGCCCGGTCGATGTCTCGGAGGCGCGGCAGTGCGCGATCCTTTTGCGACACGCTCGCCGCCTCGATCGGCCAGGGAATTGCCAGGTCGGGATCGTCGTAGACGACACCCATCTCGCTTTCGGGGTGATACTTCTCGGTACACTTGTAGACGAACACCGCGGTCTCGCTGGTCACGCAGAAACCGTGCGCGAAGCCGGCGGGGATATACATCTGCAGGTGGTTCGACTCCGAGAGTACCTGGCTCGTCCAGTGGCCGAACGTGGGGGAGTCCGCCCGAACATCCACCGCCACGTCGAACACCTCGCCCGCGAGCACGGAAACCAGCTTGCCCTGGCCGAACGGATGTTGCAGGTGAAGACCGCGGAGCGTGCCCCTGCGCGAGTGCGACATGTTGTCCTGTACGAAGGGCTCCATGATGCCGGCTGCGGCATAGCGCTCCTGCGACCAGGTCTCGAAGAAGTAGCCACGGTCGTCCTCGAAGACACGCGGTGCGAAGACGACGACCCCGGGAAATTCGGTCTCCCTCATGTCCATCAGAACACCTTCTTGCCCGAGAATCTCACCGAAAACGCCGCCCGGAATATGCAGACTGGGCTGGCGCTTGTGCAAACCGAGATATTGCAACGACGACGTGAGTCATGGGTCGAGAGGCCCGTGTTGTGACCCGGGGCATGGTAACTGCTCTGCGTTCGTATCAATTTCTGGCGGCTCGGTCCGCTTCGGGACAGAGTACAGGCCGTGATCCGAGGCAGGATCCGGGCTAGTCTCTCGAGCCCTGGCGTTACAAGAAGAGCGCCGTTGCAGGCCCAAGGCTTCCGCTCGGTGCGAGCGATGACTGTGCCTTCGCCCAGGCGGCCCGCCGCTGGAAGCAGCCAGAGCCTTTCCCGGACGGTCTCACCGGGTTCGTATGCCCTTGCCGGGCAGTGCGGGCTGCGGCTGGGCATGGCCTGAATGGGCGAGCGTCCCGTCGCTGCCCAGATCTGGGCCTCCTGTCACGGTGTGGCCTCCATACTACAAGCTAGCTTACGATTCCGAGTTCGAAACGCTTTCTGCGGGAAGCCTCCTGACCGGTATGCTGCTGCGCCACGCGCTCGACGAGGATCACGTCCAGGAGGTCGATTACCTGACGGGTGACGACTCCTACACGCGTGACTGGATGCGCCACCGGTGTGAGCGCCGGCGCCTCGCCGCATTCAACCCACGATGGGCGCGTGGTGTGGTGGCGGGTGCCGGAAATCTGGCAAGCCACTGGGGGCAGGCGCTTTGGCGACGGATAGGACATTCGGACCGGGATACGGACTGAGCATGGAATGCACGAGTCCAGGGGCGGCGCCCCGGGCAGCCGCGCAATCGCTGCCTGCGCGAGTGTCGCTCGGATGAGGTGTCTGCTCGTCACGAGCATCTTCGCGCCCATCAACGGCGGCTCGGCGGTGGTCTACGAGAACCTGTGCCGCTACGCGCCGGCCGGGTCCATGCAGGTCCTCGCCCCGACGCGGCACTACGAGAACGGACAGGCGCTGGAGGGCTGGCGCGAGCACGATGCAGACGCGGCTTTCACCATCCACCGTATCGAATTGCTGCGCCCCCGGGCCACTTGGCCGAGTAACAAGTTCGAGAAGGTGTTCCTGTGGCTTTTCACGGACTTGCCGCTGCGGGCGCGGGTGCTGTGGCAGGCGATGCGCATCGTGCGCCGGGAGCGCATCGATGTGGTGTGCATCGGCGAGCTGGTGTCCGGGGCCTGGTTGGGGCTGGCCCTCAAGCGCCTGCTGGGCACCCGTCTCGTCTTCTACATTCATGGCGAAGAGGTGACCACCGTCACGCCGTATCGCTTCTACGGCCGCCGCCGCCGGCAGAACCTGGCCCGTGCCGATGCCGTCGTGGCGGTGAGTCGGTTCACGACCCGGGCCCTCATGGATCTGATGGGAGTCCCCGAGCCAAAGATCGAGCTCATCTACAACGGCGTTGACCTGGCCCGCTTCTCCCCCGGCCCACGCGATGAGGCGCTCGTGAAGCGCTACGGGCTCGAGGGCAAGCGGGTGCTGCTCACGGTGGGGCGGCTGGTAGCGCGTAAGGGCTTCGATACCACCATTCGCGCCCTGCCGTCGCTGCTGAAGGCCTTCCCGGACCTTCATTACCTGGTGGTGGGGCGCGGGGAGCAGGAGGAAACTCTGGTGGCGCTAGCGGCCGAGCTCGGCGTCAGCGACCACGTGACCTTCATCGGCAGGATCCCGGATGACGAGCTGGTCGCGCACTACCGGCTCTGTGATCTGTTCGTGATGCCCAACCGCGAGATGCCCGACCGGCGATACGGAAGGCTTCGGGCTCGTGTTTCTCGAGGCCAACGCGTGCCGCAAGCCGGTCGTTGGCGGCCGCGCAGGGGGGGTGGTTGAGGCCGTGCGCGACGGTGAGAACGGCCTGCTGGTGGATGGCGCGACGTGGACGACGTCACCGACCGTCTCATCGGTGCTGTCGGATGACGCGCTGGCCGAGCGACTCGCGAGCCGCGGGCTGGAGATCGCACGAGAATCGGGCTGGGAGTCCCGGGCCCAGCAGTTCCACGCACTATGCCAGCGGATCTGCACCCGTCCGAGTCCATGAGCCAGGCCGTACACCGCCGGACCGCGTTGATCATCGCGGGCGAGTTTCCACCCATCAAGACCATCGGCCGCTTCCGCTCTGCGAAGCTTGTGGAATACCTGCAGGCCCGCGGCTGGCATTGCGTCGTCGTCGGGATTGCACTGGGGCCGGACGGGCTTCCTGCGGATCCAGCCCTGGAGCAGGAGATCCCCATGGGCGCGGAGCTTCGGCGCGCGCCCATGCCCGACCTGGAGCTCATGCTCGCGAATCGGGTCAAGCGGCTGCTCGGAATGGACGCGGAGTCTCCAGGGGCGAGCGTGCCAGGACACGGTGCGCCGTTGGCATCGGCGATGCCGGCGGATAGTGCGGCCTCAGGTAGCGGGGGCGCCATGGGGAGCCTGCTGGCAACGGCCGCAAAGAGCGTGCTTCGCAACTTCGTGTATATCCCAGACCCTTACGTGACCTGGATCCGTGGCGCCCTGCGCGAGGCGGAGGCGGCCATCGAGGCGCATCGGCCCGACGTCCTGTTCACGAGTATTCCCCCGTTCAGCGCGGCTCTCATCGGTTACCGCCTGAAGCGCCGCCACGGCATACCCTGGGTGCTGGACTACCGGGATCTGTGGACCGGAGACGTGCTGCGGGAATGGGTGGGGCCCATCCGCGGCTGGCTCGAACGGCGCATGGAACGGCGCGTGGTGTCGGCCGCGGATGCGGTGGTGGCGGTCTCCGAGCAGAAGACGGCCTTCCTGCGAGCGTTGCACCCGAAGGCGGCTGCGCGCTTCGAAACCCTGACCAACGGCTACGACCCCGAGGTGTACGACCCGCTGCTGGCCGAGCCGCGGCCCGTGGACGACCTCATCGACTTCACGTTCACCGGGCGCTTGTTCAAGAACCGGCGCGGCTATGCCTTCGCCGAGGCCCTGGGGCAGCTGGTGGAAGCGGATCCCCGCTTGCGCGACCGCGTGAGGGTGCGTTTCTTCGGCGGCGTCACCCCGGAGATCCAGGAGCGCTACGACACGATCCTCGCGCGTTACGGCATGACCTCCATGTTCGAGTTCCTCGGCGACGTGCCCACCGACACCGCGCGCCGCGCCCAGGTGGCCACGGACTACCTGCTGCTCATCGTCGACACGGGCGCGACCTCCGATGGCGTCATTCCCGGAAAGCTCTTCGAGTACGTGGCGGCCCGGCGGCCCATCTTCGCGCTCTGCGATCCCGGTGCCACCCAGGAGATCATCGAGCGCGGGCGTATCGGCACCGTGGTGCCGGCGGAGTCGGTGGAGCGCTGCCGGGAGGCCCTGGCGCGGTGGCTTTCGCGACCCGTGCCGGAGCGGTTGGAGCGCGATGAGGCTTATCTCGGGCAGTTCGAGCGTGTTCGCATCAATGAACGTTTTGAGACTCTGTTCGAGTCCGTGAGCAATGGTGCGTCTAGCCCGTCTGATGCGCTCCCGCCAGGGATTCCTCCATCATGAGGGCGTCGGCGAAGAATTTCGTGGCCCAGTTCGGATATTGCCACGGATGATATTCACCATTGATAGGGTGCGACCCTTTGATTCCACCACGCTCATCGGGGTCCCCGTGGAGGTTCTGCGTGGACTTGACGAACCGGTTGATCCGCGGCACCGCTTCTCGAAACCGCGCTTCGCCGGTTACTTGAGCGAGCCGGCCCCAGTTGATGGCGATCTGCGCGTCGCCGGTAAGGCAGGACCAGCGGACCGTCGCCTGCCATTTCTCGTCGAAACGCCCGGGCAGCATGCCGTTTTGGGGCAATTTTTCGAGCATTGCATCACCGATCTGTACCGCCGCCTCGAGAAAGTCCGCGCGGTCAGCGTAGATACCCACCTCCAGCAGTCCCCGCATCGCATAGGCGATGGTGTGCACGAAGGGCTGGCTGTCATCCTGTAGGCAGTTATGCGCAAGCCAGCCATTGGGCTGACGCTCCGTGAGCGCCCATTCGCAATTGCGCACTGCCGCGTCAAGGAACATCTTCTCTCCGGTGGCCTCGTGGACACGCGCGAGACCCCAGGCAGAGCGAGTGTTATAGACGTTTGGCTGCTTGCCGGTCATGGGGGACGCAAACTGACGCCAGCAGCCATCGTTGTCCTGTACCTGACAAAGCCACCGGGCAGCGCGAACCGCGCTGTCGAGGAAACGAGCCTCGCGTTCTTCCTCGAATGCTCGTACCCACCCGAACAGAACCTGCCCGGTGTTGAAGATGGTAGGCTGGTCCGAGTCACCCAGCGCGCCGGCGAGCACCCCTCCGCTCTCGTGTTGGATGTCACATTCCCAGTGGGCCATGCGCACCGCGCGTTGCCTGGCATCCTCATCGCCCGCAAGATGCCAGTATCGGTAAAGTGTCGGGATGATGTATCCGGTCGTCTCGGGATACGAGGGCGCCCAGCGACGGCTGCGGACCAGGAAGGTCTGCGCCACTCCGTCATCGGCTGTTACGTCGTGGGCGCGTTTCAGCCACGCAATCGCGGCGTCAAGATGGATGCGCGTGGCTTCGGGGCGCGTCCGATCGAAGCCAGTCCGCTCAGACAGGACGCGCAGCGAGTTGGATACGTTAATCATTCTGCGAAGTACGTGTTGGGGCCGAGTCTCGAGAGCCGATAAAGCGTTAGGCGAGGCGGTCCCTGCGCTTGGCGGGTACCCGCTTCGAACGGTAGCCGCTAGAGACTCTAGAGGTCAATTTCTGGCTGTGAAGCCCGTCACGGATCCGGCGAATCAAAGAAAAAGCTCTCCCCGAGCCGTTATATGATCAACGCACTCGGTCAGCTCCCGGCACGACATCACAAGCAGGCGGGTGTTCCCGATGCGCTTGCGGTACATGATGCCGGCGCTTTCCAGGGCAGCCAAAAGACGGGTCTCGCGGCGAAGCGCGTTGGCTTGCGAGGAAATGACCTTCACGGGCACCTGGATTTCCCGCCTTTCACGGTCGATCACGGTGCCCGTCATCGGCTCCGGTTCGTAGAGCGCAACTGGAAGATGGGGCGAAATTCGATCCTCCAGGTAGTGGGTAAAGGTGACCGTGGCGAAGGGCGCATCGATGCACAGTATTTTCCCGTCCCGCTCGAGAAGTCGATGAAACGGACTGCCTTCGCCGAACGGGACCAGGCACCGCTCGTGTCCCTGGAGAAACGACTCCGCGTCTCGCCCCCAGGCCAGGATTGGATGCGTCGGACTGAGGCTGCGTTGTACGTCCCGCCCTCGACGAAACACCTCGCTCAAGAGACCCATCCGAGAAGGACTGCGGCGAACGTTCATAGGTATTCCTCGGGCCAGGAATTCCCTCGCGCTCTCATTCTGATAGGTGAGGGACGGCATCACGAGGAGCCCGGATTTGCCCACGGCGCTCTTCAGCGCCCCGAGCGCGTCGACCGGGCGCCCGATAAAGCCGTTGAGGGGTGGCCAGGACGCATGCACCATCAGCGTGGTACCCGTCTCTACACCCAGTGCGCGCAGTGCACCGATGAAGGCTGGTGCATCGTACCTGAAGAGCATCCGCACGAGATATCGTTTTGCGATCGTCTTGACGTTATCCATACCCGATCAAGCTTCGCTCTCGTCGACTCATGCGCAATAGTATTCCAACTCCGCCTGCCAGCGCACCGCCTGAGGCGCCTTGCGCGTAGCTTGCGCAGCGTTTCGAAAGCACCATCAAAAGAGGTCCATTCGACCACCGGCCTCAAAGGAGACTTTTTAGTCAGCCTCGCCCTGATGATGAATAATTCAACCTGTGATGTTCGGTGTCCCGGTATCCCCAGCCACTAGCGGATGGGCAGTGTGAAGCAGCGTTCAGAACAGCAAGTGCTCGCGGAAAATGAGACCACCGCGAGCAAGCGACGCAAGGTGCTGATCGTTTCGTATCGTTTCCCCCCGGAGGCACGGGCCGGGAGCATCCGCGCATACAAGCTCGTCAAGTACCTCCGGCAGCACGGCTGGGAACCGATTGTTCTAACAGTGAGTAATCCCCGGCGAGACTGGTGCGATGACCAAGTTCTTGGCGAACTTCCCGATGAGCTTGCCATATACCGTGCCCCACGCCTCGAGGCCGCGCAAATTTCTGAGAACCTGCAACGCTGGTTCGGCCGGTTCGGGGTCGCAGTAGCCTGGCGTCTCGAAACGTTGATGAGATCCCTCGTGCTTCCAGACGCGTCTGGCTTGTGGCAGCCGGGAGCACTGTTTCAGGGAATTCGCGCGTGCATTCGTCATCGACCCGACGCAATCTTTTCCACGGCATATCCCGTGTCCAATAACGTCGTCGGCTGGCTACTTTCGAGACTCTTCTCGATCCCCTGGGTAGCCGACTATCGAGACTTATGGGTGCAGGAGTTCGAATACAAGCCGGTAGGCGTACTGCACCGCATTTTCGATGCGCGCCTCGAGCGCGCAATGCTGCACGCGGCAAGCTACACGTTGACAACTGCGCCCGAATCCACGGCGGTGATGCGCCGCGTCTACCCAGAGGCCTCCGCAAAGATTATTACTGTCCCAAATGGCTTCGACCCCGCCGACACCCCTGGGGAGAATTTGTCAAAACACAAAAGCGGCGATCCGGTGGTCTTTGTACATGTGGGGACCCTCTATTCGAGTCGTTCTGCAGGCGGACTCATTGCGGCGCTGGACGCGCTTCTGCGGAAGCGCCCGGATCTCGCCGGTCGGGTCCAACTCCGACTTGTGGGGGAGATCAACAACGCCGTGCCATACGTGGGTCCCCTGGATTTGGTCTGCACAGGGTGGGTTAGCCGAACCGAGGCGCAGAAAGAGGTGGCCGCCGCCGATGTCTGTGTCCTGATCCAACATCAGGCAAAGGGTGGCCAGTATCCCATCCCGCAGAAACTCTACGACTATCTGGCATTTGGTCGAACCATCCTCTCGCTTGGCGGAACCTATGGGACCGCCGTGCAGCGCCTTATCTCAAATGCTGGTGGAGGTGTCTTCGTCGATCAATCTGCCCCGCAGGACCTGGAGCCGGCGGTCGAGAAGCTGGTGATCGACCGACTTGAGAACACGCTAAAAGTAGAAAGAAACCAAACGTTCCTCGAGGAATTCTCCAGAACCAAAATCGCGGGGCGCGTCGCGGCCATCCTCGAGGCGGCCGTCGTCGGCGAAGAAAAGCGATCCTTTGAGTTCGACTTCGGGCCGTGACCCGACAATGGCTACTCTCACTTTCTATGTGGCGGCGCAGATATTCGCCAGACGTTAATGACGCCCGTCAGAGTAGTCCTCCTAGGAATAAGCAGGCCAACCTCATCGAGTACGGCCATGGGATCGCGTTTGCCAGGAGTATGAGAGCCTCGCAGTTGAACCGAGTTTCTCCTTGTTGCCGCCCTCGATCACCTAAAGGATTCGGTGCCTGGAAAAAGATTCTGGATTTCTCCCGATGAGCTCGGTGAGGCAGGCATTCGCCCTGTCCTTTCTGACCCGCTACATCTCACTGATCACCCAATTTCTCGCTAGTGTCGCTATCGCGAGATTGCTCACGCCCGAGGAAGTGGGGGTCTTTTCTATAGCAGCGGCGCTCGTTTTCCTGGCGCAGACGATGCGCGACTTTGGCACGGCCCAATATATCGTCCAGGAAAAAGAATTAACGCGTGACCGTATACGAGCAGCATTTTCGGTGACCTTGCTGCTTGGATGGACCATTGGCGTATCGCTGATATTGGTAGCATCTGCCGCGGGGCGATTCTATGAGCATGAAGGCGTAGAGCACGTAATCCTGCTCGTCTCCGTATCTTTTTCTCCTTCCATTCGGCACAGTCACTTCTGCTTATTACGCGCGACAGCTGAATTTCATGCCCATAACCGTGGCCGGAGTCGCTACAGCCGTAGTGCAATCTTTGACGTCGGTTGGGTGTGCTTGGTACGGACTGAGTTACATGAGCATGGCGTGGGGCTCACTCGCCGGAACTGTCACAACGATCCTCATCATGTTCGCGGTGCGTCCGCCTGAAGTCCCGCTGCTTCCGGGATTTCGAGAAATACGGCGTGTAGTTACGTTCGGCAGCAAGATTAGCTTCGTCGAGATTCTCAACGACGTCTCATTCACTGTCTCAGAGTTGGTTATCGGAAGGACTTTGGGGTTGCACTCGGTTGGAATTTTTTCTCGTGCGCAGGGTGTGTCGCAGCTATTCTCAAGGCTGATTTCGCAGGGAATTACACCTGTAATCACCCCCTTGTTTGCGAAGACAATCAGGGAGACAGGTAGTCTTAGGGACACGTACCTAAAGGCGACGGATTATTTGTTGGCAGCTTCGTGGCCGTTTCTCGGAGTTCTTTTCATTCTCGCGCCCGAGTTCGTTCTTGCCCTATACGGGGAGAAGTGGGCCGAAGCAATTCCTGTGGTGCGGATTCTCTGCGTCGGATTGGCGGTCTACTATCTCGCCTCCCTGGCAGAACGGATGATGCTCGCCTCCGGCGAGGTGAACTGCCTGTTCAAGTTCAGCGTAATCTACAATGGTGTCCGGATCGGCTGTCTCGTGATCGGTGCTTTTATTAGCGTAGAGGCAATCGCTTTGATGGTGACCGTAGCGTACCTAATCCGATTCTTGTTGTTGAGAAAGCACCTGCGTGATCTCGCAAATATCGTTACAACTGATTTCAACAAATTGCTGCTGATCACCTTGGCTGTTTCGGGGGCCTCGATGGCTATCACCTTTGCGGGGATTGGAGTGTGTCAGATCGTGGGAACACAGGTGCCAGCGGTCGTTTTGATGTGCGGGTCTTTCGGCGCAGTAATTGGTTGGCTAATTGGCGTACGGATGACAAATCATCCGTATGTCGAGGAGTTAAGACGCGTCGAGTCGGCTATAAGAAACCTCTCTCGCCGCCGAACGATTGAAAGCCGATGAATTCATGCCACACGCATCTGTCAAAAAGTTTTTTATCGTGACTTCGCAATCCCGAGTAGCCGCCTGCGGTCGAGTATCGCGCTAACCTCTTTGACCTATCGGTGCACATTGATGCGAAAATCAAGAAGCTCTAGTCAGGAGTCAGTTTCCTTTTGGTCTCTCAAAGCTCAGTGGTGGGCGCTTTTTGTTGTGTCGCTCGGGTTGCTGCTAGCTGCGCCATCTGTTTGGCATTTCTCGCCCGACTCCGGGATTTACCTTGGCACGGCTGAAAGTATCGTGCGGGAAGGGCGATATTACTTTAACGGTCATCCGAATCTTCTCTACTACCCTGGAGTTTCCTCTCTTCTCGCCTTGCTTTTGTCGCTTGGCGCTGGAACCCACGCTCTGAATCTTTATGCGGCGGGGACCGTTGTCGGGTGTCTGTGGCTCTCACGGGCTTATTTCAGTCCATCTCAGTATGGATTAGTCGGTCTCGCCCTGCCTTTGGTGCTTTCTTGTACCGGAATATTACTGGATCAAAGCTTTCGGCTACTTTCAGACGCAACCTTCCTCGCCGTCATCCTTGGGGCGTTACTGTCGTGGCGAGCTTACACGGGAGGCCGGACGACTCGAGCGCTCTGTCTGTGCGTAGTCCTTGTCGCAGTTGCGCCGCTGGTGAGATTTCAGGGGCTTTTCCTGGTTGGGGCCTTTGGGTTTGGATTAATTGTTGATGGATTGTTGCGACGCTCTTCGGTGTCGCAGATCTTTATTCGGGCGTTCTTGCTGGTCGTGTTAGTTTCGCTGCCTTTCGTATTCTGGACGGCTCGCAATGCGAGTCTTCATACGCCTGACACATTTAATATGGCGAGCACGTTCTTCTTTGGCCTTAAAGGCTTAGCACTGTACGCGCCCGGGGCAGCTTCTGTGGAGTGGATTGACGCCGAGTGGAAGTATCCGTTGTATCGGTCGCTCTATTTTGTGAACGGGCTCGGTGAGAGCATAGTTGGCAACTGGACGCTACGGCTGTTGCCAGCCGAGGGTGTCTTTATCCTCCTATCAAGTTTGATTGCCCTAGGGATCGCACCGTGGTTTCGCCGCGCGACGAGCGTCGAGATCGCATTTGTGGTAATCAGCGTCGCCTTTCTTGCTCATTCAGTGTTCGGAGGGGGCGGACGAACCATTTACGTCGTTTCGCGTTACTGGCTGCCTGTCTTGCCGTTCTTGATTTTGATGATGTCGTATGGCGTGCAGTCGATATGCCAGGGCCTAGCGCGAATTCGACTTAGTGCAGTCGGGTATTTGATTGTGATGGGTCTCAGTGGACTGTTGCTTGCGAACGGCGTTCACGTCGTCAGAGAGCACATTGATGCCGGGCCGTATTTTGAGAATGCAGGGAAAGTCGTCGACAGCGTCGCGGCTTACATCAATGAGACGACGCCGCCTGACGCCAGAGTGGCTACTACGGACTGGGGCGTCATGCCTCGAGCGGTTGACCGGTCGTGTTATCAACTGCTGGATGACGAGCGGAAATCACTTGAACGGATGCTTCAATATCAAACGACCTATCTTGTGATTCTTGATGATCTGGCTAGATTTCCCCGCACGGCCAGAAAAATGGTCGAACGATTTCCGGAGCCGTTTTCTCTTCAATTGCAGGTCGATCCCAACGGGCGCGGCCCCGCCGCGGCTGTGTACTCAGTAGACCTGCGCAAGCTGAAGGCTTTGGTACAGGAGACCGTGCCGCCGCGAGGCTAGGTTGGTGGATTGCTGCGTGGGGGACGCGGAGCTGACTGGATGTCTATGGAATCGGTGGGGGCGGTGATTGGAGGAAGCTTCCGGGTTCTGCGGGACACCTGGTCGATTGTCCGGAGCCAGTTGGAACCGCGGGTTACGGACAAATGGACGTAGCAACGTTGGTGATTTTAGTACTTGTGCGGACCGTTTCATCCATTGTTGTGACGAGAGTCTGAGGATTGGCGGCGCCAAGTTGACAGCACTTCGGGGCGCGGCCCACCGTGAGCGGTAGTAGCGTGGCAGGCTTTCACTGGTTACGATCTTCGTTCTTAGAGCCGAGTAGCGTAGGTGAGACTTGCGTAGACACTGGCGAGGGGGGAGGCCTGAGGAGATGGTCGAACTCGACAAAGTTCGTTGACTGAATACTCGTGCCAGGTTGACGCGTTAGGTTAAAAGGGTCAGGCGCATAGTCTTTGAATGCGCCGTTGGTTTAGGACGGACACAATTGATGAATATAGAATTCGACACGCTAGAGCGTCTGGTTCCGGACCGACTCAGCGAGAACGATGCCACTGGCACAGATACCTTGCGGTTGCACATAGAACGCTATCGATTCGCGGCGCGATATGCGCGGCCTGGGCGACTGTTGGACATGGCCTGCGGTGTCGGCTATGGGACGCGGCTGCTCGTGGACGAATGTCCAAGAATTACTGCCACCGGTGTCGACATCTCGGAGCACGCGGTTGGCTACGCCAATGAGCATTATCGAGCGGAACGAGTTGCCTTTGCCGTTCACGATGCGATGCAGTATGCCGACCCAGATGGGTTCGATACGATTGTGTCCCTTGAAACTATTGAGCATGTACCAGATCCGCCAGGCCTGATTCGGCATTTGTTTGACCTGTTGAAACCTGGAGGGGTGCTGGTCGGTTCCGTGCCGATTACTCCCTCTGTTGACGTGAATCCACATCACCTCCATGACTTCACGCAATCGTCTTTCAGGCGCCTGTTTCTCAATCTTGGGCTAACAGAACTTGCCTCTTTCCAACAGGTTCAGTGGTTCAATCCGTTGCCAATTCTAAGTCGATCAGAGGCACGGACTCGAGATCTCCGTAGCAATCTCCTACTTTATTATTGGAAGAATCCAGCGGGTCTTTCTAAACGCGTTTGGTCGACCGTTCGCTACGGTTTCAGCAATCGCTATCTGACGAGTGTATGGCAGAAGCGGCCGTGAGTGTCTGCAGCAGGCGTGGCTTGCCTAGATTGTCGTTGCGAGACAACGATGGGCTGGACTGATGACACGACGATCCCTTTACAGCGTTCCTCTCCGGCGTCTCGAACATGTCTTCAAATCATTTGGCGCGTAGAGCCATGCAAAGCATGACCTTGGCGCACCTTTGCCAATTAATCGTGGTTGCGTTCACCGTTGCAATAGGGCAAGTGCTCTTCAAATACGGGGCTGCAATGGGGCCGCCAGGGGATAGTGTTCTCGGAGTCGTGCGGCTGTTTCTTCAACCGGTCATCATCCTTGCGTTGGTGCTTTATGCCCTGAGCGTGGGGGTCTGGGTGGTTACTCTCCAGCACGTCCCGTTGACAATGGCGTATCCCTTCATGGCCTTGGGATTTGTCCTGACCCCGCTAGCCGCCGCACTTGTTTTCAAGGAATCTCTGGACCTTCGGTATTTTATGGGAATGGCGCTCATACTGATTGGAATATATCTTGCGAGTGCGCCGCGGTGACGGGATCTTCGGGAAGCAACCAGCAGACGGGGGTGGAGGTTGAACGCGAGTGTGACAGTGGCGCACCGGACACTTGGATTGTCATTCCCGCCTTCAACGAGGGTAGCGTAATTGGCGACACCGTCCGAGCGGTTGTTACGCGCTACCCGCGAATCGTAGTTGTTGATGATGGGTCGAGCGACGACACCTGGCTTTTAGCCCAGGAGGCGGGCGCAGCAGTTTTGAGGCATCCAATCAACCTGGGGCAGGGCGCGGCCCTTCAGACCGGTATCGTGTACGCGCTTAAGTGTGGCGCAGAACTCATAGTAACGTTTGATGGTGATGGGCAGCACCAGGTAGAAGATGTCGATGACATGATCGATACACTTCTCCGGACAGGTTCGGACGTGGCGCTTGGTAGTCGGTTTCTCGGCAGTACCGTCGGACTACCTTGGAAACGACGCATCATGCTCAAGGGCGCTGTAATCTTCACTTGGCTTACCACTGGGCTCAAACTCACCGATGCCCACAATGGTCTCCGAGTGCTAACTCGCCGCGCCGCCCAAATGCTCGAGATTCGCCAGAACGGAATGGCCCACGCTTCCGAGATCATTCGCAACATCGCCCATCTTAGATTGCGTTACGTGGAAGTTCCGATGACCATCATTTACACGGAGTACTCGCTAAGTAAAGGCCAGAAAATTTCAAATCTTTTCAACATACTTGGCGAGTTGTTTTCCGGGAGAATGCAGAGATGATTATTCAGGTGATCCTGACGGCCGGACTGACGCTATGTGCCGTTTATGCATTCTTGCAGAAAAAGGACTCAAGGTATCTGAACTTGGTGATTTATGGAGCGAGTATTGTAGGCACATACTTTGTCTGGTTGCCGGAGCATACGACGACAATCGCTCAGACGTTGGGTGTGGGGCGAGGAACCGACTTGGTGCTGTATCTCTGGCTGCTCATCAGCATCGTCATCGGCTTCAATGTCCATGTCAAACTATCCAGAGAGGCGCACAAAACCACCTTGCTTGCCAGATATATCGCATTGATGACCGCCCATGACCAGGAGCTCCGGGCACAACCGAGCTTTGACGAGCCCGACCTACGGAAACCAACGGTTGACGCTAATGTTTGAGGGAGAGAGGGGCACGCATATCGATTAGGAGAAGACGATCGCCGTAGATGGTGGGAAGGCCGATGTGACTCAAACTCTCCTGAAGAAACTCAGAATCTTCTTTCAAGTTGAGCACCGCAAAGGGGGCGTTGAATTCGCGCGCCAGGGTAAGTCTCTCTTGCTCCGTCGACTTCTCGGCGAAGAAAGCTTCCGTCGCTCGTTGTCGAAGATTGTGATCGAGGATCAGCGCCGCAGGGCGAGGTAGCGAGACGACCTTAATGCCCGCGCCTTGAATTGGAAATACTGAAGCCTCTGTCGCGAAAACAACGGTTCCCATCGGTAATTGCTGGCGAATCGCCAGCGCCGAATCCAGATAGTTATGAGGGTCGGCAGGTGAACTGTTGGCGACGGCTGCATAGCTCTCCGAAAGTTTCCAATAAACGAGGCGAAGCTGATGGGTCACCAAAATGGCCGAAAGTGTGAGGATGGCGACGAGAGCCAGCCAATGTCCCGCGCGCGAGGAAATTTCGGACACGCCAGGCCGTAGTGTCGACTCGCATAGGCGCACCATCGGAACGACCAGAGAGAGTTGTAAGAATATTGCGATGAAGGGCAACATTCGATGCGCATACCACATATCCAAATTAGCCATCACCAGAGTTCCGGAGATAATGACAACAGCTGAGATGGAGAGTGCACGATACCGTTTGTCCGGGATTAATAAGATCACCCAGATCAGCCCTAGGGTCGCGGGCCCTAGGATTTCTACGATTGAACTTAAAGATTGAAAATAGGTTGGGTTCTTTGCCCAGTCACCGGTTTCTGTCGCTGAGGAAGTGAAGATCGACAGATAATTGTAGTAGGGCCACGCCATGCCCAATAGCAACCCGCAAATCACAATGCCAGACGTTATGAGAATCGACCTTGATTTGGCGTCTGGATGCAATATGGTGAAAGCGACTATGCCGCCAACGCCAAATAGCCCCGAAAGCTGATGGGTGGTGACGAGGAGTGCCGTGAGCACAATCAAGCCAAGTACCGTGCCGGGGCTTTCGGATTTGCCCTCGTCGAGTGCGCGAACCGCAACCCACCAAGCAAACAATGATAATGCAGTTGCTGTCGAGGACGGATAGCTGGCTGTGATCGTGAGATTCAGGAGATTGATGGGTCCTGACCACACAAGTGGAACCCCCCAAAGGAACAGTAAGGCTCCAATGGTGATAGGTGAGGCGAAGTGTGATCGAAAGTACTGACGGGGAAAACAGGTGGGCGCCAACCAGAAACAAAACGCCCGTCCAGACGGCGACCAATCCCAGCACGTCGCGAGGGCCAAGGTGCAGAACTCGAGCGACGATCGTTGCCGCTATATATAAAGGTGTAAAGCTTCTAGATGAGTAATCGGCGGCGACATGGGGATTTGACGGAGACTTAACGCTTTCTAGTAACGACCAGGCCGCCGCGAGATGATGGTAGTAATCGTAGCCCGTTGTGCTGACCGCCACCGGGTAAAGCCAGGAGCCCCATAGGACACATCCAAGCACGAGGGCGGCAATCATCGGTGTCGCACCGCGCGCGAGAAAGAAGCGGAGTGGCTCTCGAACGTTCATCAGATAACTAGAAAGGGAGCGAGGAGGTCGAGGGGGGGGCAAGTCGAATCATGGCGAAGTTTGGCGATTTCAGAACGCCCATGAGAACTACTCTTTTGGTGTTGCCGCGCGACACAGTAGGCGGCGAATATTAGCTGTTGGCCGAGTGTATTCCACGGCGCTTGAAAGTGTAAGCGCGGCTTGTAGCGGACGCGTTGGCGCGAAAGAAGCTCAACCTTGAACGGACCTAGGATAATGTCGTCGCTTTCTGTTTCCCAGTTCGACAGAACGAGCGGATTTTCAAAGTGTGTTATGCGGGGAACTCGATGAGATTCAGTAAAGGAGGGTTTCGCTTTTGTTGCAGGGACTGATTCACCACCATGAGATTTCAGGGAAACGCTTTCGGGCGGGGCGTTCAATTCTTATTTTTCGGTCACCCAGTATTGGGATCGCTGAGCTGTGAGTGCTTAAGGCGAGTGCTTCTGTTGAATCCCGAAAGCGTCGGTGCCGATGCCGTATACAAGTGCCTCTCTCGTACGCGCGCGTGTAGCCTCGAATGGACGCGATTCGTACGCACCCTACTGTAGGCGTGAGTATTCACAAGTTGCCCCGGAACTGCTGGAATTTACGGTTGGAAACTACAGCCTAGGATAACATTCGATACTGCATTTACAGCAAAGCTAATCTTCTAGCGGAAGCCGCCGTGAGCGCCACTTTCGGTCGCTGGGCGAAGAGGCAGTTTTCTTGCCGCTATTGCTGGGCCGAGACGTCCCGAAAACGAGGGGAAGAGGCGATTCGTGTCGGCTGTGACACGGCCACTCTCTTCAATTCGGTTCAGAGAATACTTCGTCACGCGTTTACCTATTGCCAGACTTCTTGTCAGAAATCGCCGGAGTCTATGCCCCGCAGTCGCGGGGGAGTTGTGGCCGCGCCAGTGAGTTGTTTTTGCTGGGCGATATGATCGATGCGCAGCAAGCGCTCGCGTGGGGCTACGCCAATCACGTTAAGCCTAAGGGCGAGGTGCTCGCACACGCGCAAAAAATTGCTGCAAGGCTTGCAAGCGCTCCGAAGCAGGCCATTTGTGCCGCCAAGCAGGCGTTGCGGTATGGCATTTACTTGCCCGAGGAGCAGGCAATCGCGAAGCTGCTTGACGTGCTCGATGTGCTACAGCGTACGCAGGACCTCCGCGAGGGAGCCGACGCCTTCATGAATAAGCGCAAAGCGAATTTTCAAGACCCGCTGGACACCTCAAAATTCGTTGGCTGCATGTTTCCAAAATAAACTTGCCCCGTACGAAGCGAGGGTCGACTCAGGTAGTGAGGCCTGAGTTGGCGATCGAATAGCGCAAGAAGGCCGAGGACCTCGGCCTTCTTGTCTTGGGATTGAAATGAACCAATCAATGAATCATGACGAAGAGCATGCGTCCGGAACTGCCGGACCCCACGGCGAATTGTTCCTGCGCACATTGGCCATGCCGGCGGATACCAATCCGGGCGGTGATATTTTTGGGGGCTGGCTGATGTCGCAGATGGACTTGGCCGGGTCCATGCTGGCCCGGGAGCTCACCCACGGACGCGTTGTCACCGTGGCGGTGGACGCATTCAAGTTTCAAAAACCGGTCAAGGTTGGGGATGCAGTGGGTTGCTTTGGGCGGGTGGTTCGGATTGGAACCACGTCCGTGACCGTGAAGCTGGAGGTTTGGGTCAGGCGGCCCACACCAGCGGGCGAGCCCCAGAAGCCGGGGTTCCAGGTGACCGAGGCCACCTTCACCTTCGTGGCGGTGGATGAAGCCGGAAAAAAACGACCGGTGCCGGACTCGGCGCGTGCGGCCGGGTAACCGAAACGGCGATACTCCTTTCGTCCGGTATCGAGACTCTGGCACCCGGTCCGGGCTCAAGTCAATAAGCACTCGCGATGGCAAGTCAGCGGGCGAGCGAAGAGGGCCGCGTTCATGAGCTTGGCTCGCAGCCTGCCTTTCACGAGCCAGCCTTTCGAGAGCCTGCAGGTCGATTTTCCCGGTCCCCAAGAGCGGCATCTCGTCGATGAAGTAAATATGGCGCGGATGAGAATACGCAGGGCCCAGTGTCATGTAGTAGTCAATGAGTTCTTTCTCGCTGATGTTCGACCCTGTTTTTCGAACGACGAAGGCCACCGGAACCTCGCCCTTCACCTTGTGTGGGACAGGAACGACACAGACGTCCCGCACTTCCGGATGAGTGGCGAGGATGTTCTCGACTTCGGCCGGGAAGACGTTCTCGCCTCCCACTTGCATCTGGTCGTCGACGCGCCCCCTGAAGGTGTACCAGCCGTCGGGGTCGCACGACACGATATCCCCGGTATAGACCCAGCCATCCCGGAAGCGCTCCGTCTGGGCTTCTGGCCGGTTGTAATAGCCGAGGGCATTGCACTCGCTCCGCACGACAAGTTGCCCTGCCTCTCCCTGTGGCAAAATGTTCCCGTCGGAGTCGATGACCTTGCACTCGAAGCCCGGAAGAGCGGGACCGATCGTGCCCAGCTTGTTTCGGCCGCGTGGGTTCATGGTGATGATGGGCCCAGACTCCGTTAGCCCGTACCCTTCGATCACATCGACACCCGGCAAGGTCTGGACCAGTTCGTCGAGAAGCGCGCGTGTCATGGGAGCAGACCCCACTGCGATGAACTCGAGGCTGGAGACATCCACGTGCGTTCTTTGTCGCGCGGCATCCAGAATCAGCTTGTACGTGGACGGTACACCGGTGGTGTACGTGCAGCCGAACGTCTCAATCGCATCGAGCACGCGCTCCGCGTCGAACTCCTTGAGAATGACCGCCGAGCCGCCCTGGCTCAGGCACGGGAGGAGCCCCGCGCCAATGGCGTTCATGTGGAACAGCGGCGTCGACAACAAGACCCGTGAGTTCTCGTCGATCCGGTTGGACTCCGCCAGGAGCTGAGCGTTACGCAGTAGCCCACGGTGCGCGAGAAGAACCCCCTTGGGCCGTCCGGTCGAGCCCGAGGTGTACGCCTGGAGGCAGACGTCGCTGCCGGCCGACCCATGATCGCAGCGTTCGGGCGAAGCTGAGGCCAGCCAGTCCTCATAGCTTCGAAGCGGACCCCGGTCGGCATCGACGACGATACCGACCTCGGCAACTCCGTCGGCCAGGCAGGCGAGGACGGACTCGGCCATCCCGGCGCTGCCGAAGACGATGCGACTCCCACAGTCTCGAGCCAGATCGATGTGCTGCGGCGGCGGGAACTTGAAGTTGACCGGGACCGCTACGGCGCCGGCCCTGACGATACCGAGCAGGACTTCGGGGAAGCGGATGTCGTTCTCGAAGATGACGAGGACGCGCTCGAACCGCTCGACTCCGAGCGAGATCAGCCCATTGGCGACCCGATTGATGCGCTGCTCGAGCTCTGCATACGTCATCGACCGCTTGCCCTGGATGAGGGCGACTCGCTGCGGGTCCAGGGATAGGCCCTTGTCGCACAGCCGCGCGAGGCTGGACGCGTCGTCATCGAACATATTCGTCATCTCCATTTCACTCGCCCAAAACCACGCCGCGAATAGGAAGTATAAGCCACCTTTTTTGAGCATGAGAAGGGTCTGCGCGCGAGCCTGGCTGGCGCCAACAACCTGATCAATGATGAAAGCACTCAGAATCTCACCAAACAACTGGATGCCACGCTGGTTTCATTACGCCAGGCCATCAAACGTGTCGACAGTATCCTGGCAGGCACGGAGGATGATATCGGGCCGGCAATCGAATCACTCACCGAAACTCTGGCAGAGGCACAAAAATTCCTGACGGTTGCCGAACAAAACTTAAAGGATGACTCCAATCTGGCTATACGATTCAGCCGTGCACTTAAGGAACTGGAGGGTGCTGCCCGAGCCTTACGTGTTCTTGCCGAGCAGATCGAGCAGCAACCTGAGTCGATCATAAAAGGGCAGCAGTAGAAATGGATAATTTCATGAAAAGTATACGCGGCAATTTTTACTACTTTGCTTTACTTGGCTTGGCCTTACTGTTGCAAGGTTGCCTTGGCACCTCTAAGGCAACCCGTTTCTATGCGCTCGATAACGGCGATACATCAACGACGTCAGAAAAAGACAGCATAATGTCGGTCGCAATATTCGAGCTGCCTGAATACCTGAACAGAACACAGATAGTCATTCGCACCAGTCCGGCTGATATCAAAATACTCAAATTTGATCATTGGGGCGAGCCGTTGGACTTGTCAGTTTCTCGCCGCCTTGTGAGTCAGCTCGATGGAAATCTGCCGTCAATCTACGTGTATAGCGTTCCGGGTGTCATGGGCATCGAGCCGGACTATCAATTACTCGTGACGATAACCAAATTTGAAGCCAACAGCGATGGAACGGTTAAATTGAATGCGAGTTGGACCGTCACCGACCGAAATAGAAAGCCCATAGGAACACCGACCAGATCGGTGCACCGGGAAGCAGGGGTCAACGTGAGCGACGTATCCGCGGTCGTTAGCGCAATGGGTCGACTGCTTGACCAATTCGCACTGGAGATGACGGCAAAAATAACAGCCGAAGGTATAGGCCAGAAAACCAGCCCCTAGGCTGGTTAGCGGTTGCCGGCACGCAGGTTTTCAGCTGCGGTGAGCTTTATCCACTCGATAAAATTGTCGTGCTGAATAATCCCTTTCGAGTTGAAACGGTAATTGAGCCCGCGTAAATCCCTCCGCAGACTGGACTGAACCATGCGCGTACTAAGCAGGAAGATATCGCCAAGATCTGGGGCGGCAACTGGCTGCGGATCATGAGCGAGGTCTGGGGATGAACATGAGATTGTCTGAAAGCTGGAAGGTATAGTCCGAGGTCAACCTGGTCCAGCGGATATTTCTATTTTCGTTTGAAGAAGATGGCGCTGACCTTCCCCCCGCAGGGCAGCAATCCGGTTAGTGCCCCTGGCTGCGGACTCTTGCAATTAGCAATAACATGGGATGTGTTTGGCCTGGCCCTACTTTAATCCAGAGCTTTGTTGCCAGACGCTGCAGCGTAAACTATACGGTTTAAGCAAATGGGCGATTTTTCCGGAGTCATGCGATATCTTGCAGCAATGCTGGTTGTAGTAGCTGCCTTGACCAGCTGCGGGCAACTCACCAGTGATTCATCGCAGGCCACCAGCATTGAAACTGCACCTGACTCCCTCGGCGGTTCAGCCCGGCAAGCGAATGGAGAAATTCCGCCTGCGCTGTCCACGCTCATAGCGTTCGCCGGCGCTACTGGTCAGGTAATTGACTGGAAGCAGATATTTTTGGCGATGGAAAATGCGGACGTGATAGTTCTCGGTGAATCCCATACCGACGCCCGCGGTCATGCCATCCAGACTGAATTGATTAGGGCAGCATTGCAGCGCTGGGATCGCGTGACGTTGTCACTGGAAGAATTCGATCGCAGTCAGCAGGTCGCACTGGATGCTTTTCAACGTGGCGAACTTGGCGCATCGGATATCCAGGCTATTGGCATTTTCGTTATGCCGGTGGTTCGGAACAACTGGCTGGACTGGTATTTTCCGAAGCTCGAAGCAGCCCGCCTAGGGGGAGCAACTTTGCTGGCATCCAATGCGCCATTAAAATACTCAAGGCTGGTGCGCAACGTCGGCTGTGCTAATTTGCCCGCGTTGCCAACAGAGGAGAGGGCTTTGTTCGATTGTCCCGTGGCGGCAGAAGACTCCGCGTACAAGGCACGTTTTGTGGCAAGTCTGACCTCCGCCGTTGGTCGCAATCAGCCACAGGGCCTGAAGCCACTTGGAGTGGAGCAAACCGACAGGATGTTCCGCTCGCAAAGGGTTTGGGATGCGACCATGGCGGAGTCTATCGTGCAGGTGCGTGCCACAGGCTCGGCGAAAGTGCTGCATGTGGTTGGCAATGCGCATGCGGACTTTAATGGCGGCCTGCTGCAGGAGTTACGCCACCGCGATCCGGATAGCCGGGTGCTGCTTATTTCCTTGGTTCCAATGCGAAGTGCGCGTTTGCTCGATGCCGACCAGGGCCGGGCCGATATCGTTATTTATACTCGTCAATAATGTCAGATACTCGCCCGATAAATAGCAGCCATGATCTGTCGCGGCTGCTTGCAAGTGTTCCGGTAACAGCTAAAAGCGACTGTTGAGTAAGACGAAGTTATGCTGCCGAACTACCGGCTCTCCAGAAACGGGCCTTCATTAATAAACTCGGGTGACTCGATTTGCTGAATCACAAAGCTCGCTAACTCGCCTGCCCGCAGCGTAAATGCCGACGGTGTGAGCAACGATGCCCTGGGCTGCTGTTCAAACGGCTGTTCTTTGATCAATGGGCAACGAACCAGGGTCCACTGTACAGAACTGTCAGCAAGCAAATGGTATTCCGCCTGTTTATCGATCAAGGCATCATGCATTCCTATAGACACCATTTTTTGCATCAGCCAACCGGTCAAATTACGTGCATCACCGGGAATGTCGACAGCCGCGCCTGATACCAGGATGTAACGCTCGATATTATGCTGTGGCATCAGCTGAATAATATGCCCAGTGGCAGCCGTGTTGAGCATTTTCGCAGCGGCGCCATCGGCTTTGGTAGGACCCAATGCGCTGATTACGACGTCGCTTCCCTGCAGTAAGGTATCAATCGCAGCAGGATCTCTGGCGTCGCCTTCAATAATAGTTACCTGTTCTTTGAGGGCATCCAACTTCTGCGGCGTCCGTGCCAACGCTCTGATTTTATAACCTTGTGCGAGTGCTTCCTGAACGATGTAGCCACCCGTCATGCCGGTAGCGCCCAGCATTGCAATCGTAATATTTTTTCTCGGAACTATGCTGCTATCAATATCCGGTAATGGCGCAGGCTGCCTGTCCGGTGACACGCATGCGGAAAGCATTAGCGCCATAATGATAATCAGAATGTTTCTATCGTTTTTCACCCTCGTGCACCTCAAAGACCGTGGGGGTGTTGCATGGCAGAACAGCAAATTTGTTAAGCATAGTATCTATATGCAACAGAGCATGCCTGCTTCTCGCAGGTCGGAATAGTTTAACGAGGGGTTTCTGACTGCCTTTTCGCTGTCAGTGTTAACAGATTGGCCGGAAGTACCTGGTGCGTTGCAATTAAGTAAGCAGCTATTCGTGACCCTGAGCGCCACAAGTGAAGTCAGGCACCGCCTGCATATGCCTGACTTTAATTCACTCGTGCAAAAGGCTCAGGGGTGACAGCCACCGCCATCGCAGTCGACACTAAGTTCGGCTGAGGCAATTATAGGACTGCCTGCGTAGGTCTCGCCTGTTAACGGTGCAGTTGCGTCGTCACAGGTGATGCCGGTGGCGCTCATCAGAAATTCAAAGTTCGCATCGGTGTCGCCATCGCCATCCGCATCAACCGGGGTAGCTGCCAGGTCTGTGTCCTGTGCAGCACCAACCCCGAATCGAACGCTGACAGGATTGACCTCAGCTGCATTAAAGTCCTGGGCATCGCCGCTCGCGATACTGGTAGTCAGCACCGCAACGGGCACTAAGTCAGCAGCTTCATCCGGGTTAATACTGTTACCACCGTTTACACTCACCGCAACGGTAGTCACTGGCAAGGGCGTCGCGCTGGCCACGTGCATCTCGACCGGCACAATACCCGGCACTGATTTATTGCTGCCATCAAGCCCGTGGTTATGTTCCCACAGCTCCCAGATCGTGTCGCCCCATGCGCGTAGCTGATTAAAAAACGGATCGCTTTGAATAATATAAGCAGTCGGTTCGCCTGAGGGCGTCGGGCTGCTGAGGGTCGCGCCGTTACCGTTGATTTCATCGCGCAAAAATTCAATGAATTCGCGGCTGGTACCCTGGTAATAAAGCTTGAGCTCCACGCGAGCGGCACCCGGTACGATGTTAATCCGCTGGTCATCGTAGCCGCCAGCGTACTCTTCGGCGGTGAAGTAAGCGCTGTCTTCGAGGTGTGTTAGCGGGTTTACCGGCACCGAATGTCGTTCGGCTGCACCCGCTATATCAAAGCCCTGCGGCGGAATGCGATTGTCTTTGGCGCGCCCGTCGGCGAGTACAAAATGGAAGGTGTGATCTTCACCGGTCAGGCTGCTCTTCGGATGCACTTCATACACCAGCTCATCCAGATATACCTCATTGGCGCCAAGTGTCGGACTTGCGGGCATCGACTTGAGCGTTCCCGCTGCATAATCGTAGGGGTTCACTTCATATATAAGTGTATTCGCTGCATCGAAGGCCTGAATGTTGACATACATACGGCGGCCTTCCGGAAAACCCGAGATCAGTTTGTGGCCGGTGTTGTTTTGCACCCGGAACTGCAATTGACCGGTGAGCCCGTTGTAGGAAACATTTTTCAACGTGCCGGCCATCGCCAGTTGACCCAGCGCGCGGTCCGCAGCTGCTTTCAGTTCCGCGCCGCTAGACAGTGGTGACAAGCCTGCTGCCAAATCCAACGTCAATACCGCCGGACCCTGATTAAGGAGTGCCAGGTTGCGCGGGTCATACACCGGGCCATTCGGGTCCAGGCTGGCCAGTATCCAGGTAATCCAGCTGTTGCCACCCGACAGGTCGTGCCGTGGCACCCCCGAGTTCGGGTGTTCGGTGCTGCCGTCAGGACGCAGTACGGCGGACGTCTTGTTCGCGCCAAAGCCGGTACCGTCCGACATATGGCAATCCTGACAACTCTTTACCCAGGTGATCGCCCCACCACCCTGAGCCTGAAAATCGGCATTGGTAGCGGCACCGGCACCTCTACCGAAATCGGACAGCATAAATTCCGAAAAGGTGCGCTCGACATGAAAATACGCATAGGCCGGATGCTGCTCAGTGATCAGTGCGCCCGGTTTTACATCCGGCAGGCCTGAAGCCCCGAGATTGGCAAACACCGGATTGGAAACGTCGTGACAGGTGCCACAGAAGTAGCGCGATTTATGAACGCGGCTGTAGAGCATTTTGTGTTTCGCCCCCGCATCGGCAAAGCTGGCGCGCTTTTCCGCCCCGGTGCTGTTGTAAAACTGCCCCGAGGCAGCCTCGTCGTAATTGACGTTGGCGGGCCGCTCATTCTCGAACAGTGGCTGGCCATCTTTCTGGGTCAGCGCGGACGCCTGACTACTGTCCGCAGCGCGCGTCTCGTCGGCGCCGAGTTGTGCCATCGTAGCGCTGCCCGGCCCGGTGTTGGCCGCCTCATCCCAGTAGCCATCAAAGTCGATGCTTTCGCGGATGCCTTCATAGGTATCGGCGAAAAAGGGATCGTACGCGGTATGACAAAAATCGCAGTGAATGCCGTCGAAGTCACTGCCGGTCATTAACGAAGCATTGGTGGGGTCGGAGCGGCCTTCCAGCCAGCCCTGCGGGAAGTGACAACGCTCGCAGAATATCGGTGGCATTCGGGTTACCGAGTGCCCACACGGAATCCTGCATCGCAACCGTCATCGTTGCCCAGAAAATCGGGTCGCGCGCCGACTGCGCCATCATCGAGCCCTTCCACTAAAACCAGGTTCGACGTCCGGATCATAGCCGGCATGGCAGTTCAAACAGCGGGTGGGTGCCTCAAGGCTAACGCCGTCGGTCGGCTGGGTGCCGGGCATACGAACGAGTTCGTCATCTTCCACAGCCAGCGGTTGCCACGCAAGCGCAGTCAGGCTGAGCAGGCTCAGTGCGGCAGGCAATACAAGACGCCCGATATCCATAGCAACCCTTGCCGATACGGCGACATAACAGTCAGAGATACTTATAAATATCGGCCCGCGCGAAGCATTTGGAAATCAGTGATAACACCTAGCAGAAGACTGCTGGCAGACACCATGAATATGCGTCACTTAGTAGAATACAGCGCTTCGTTGCGCGGCCCGGAACAGCGTCGAGCTGCCGCTGAGGCAGCCGCTGGCTGGATCTCAGTTAGCAAGCAGCCGGGCCTGGGTAGTTACCGATATCTGACCCATACAAAGGAGTTGTCGGGGCAGAAAAATTGCTGAAAGAATGACTGGATTGACAATAAATAATCAGGACGATGACTATAACTCTGCCGCAGCAGCAATTGAATCGCGACGCCTTAAACGCAGCGCGAAACTTAGAATTACAATCGTAATAACGCCCAATACAGCAAAGGACAATTGGTAGCCGTTGGTTCCGCCACCTGCCGATGTCGCCACGGCGCCCTACGATAGCCGCGCCACTAAGCTGACCAATTGCCAGAAAAATATTCAGCAAGCCCTGGGTAGACGCACGATCTTCGGGTTTCGCTTCCTCGAGGATAATGTAGCGCAGCGGCGCGCCCAGCAGCGCCGCAACCCCGACGCCTACGACCATTCCCCCGCCGATGAACGTGACGTAAGTAATGTCTGTGAGCGCGTAAATGAGCAGGCCGAGCAGCACAATAGCCAGCGCACCCTGAATGACGCGTGTTGGCCCTATGCGGTCTACGACTTTGCCCGCCAGTGGCGATACCAGCATCATCACGAAGACGCCAGGCAACATGAGCCATGCCGCCACACTCTCGCTAACACCGAGGCCTGCAACACCGAGTGCCGGAAAAAACACCTGCGCACATTCGACAGAACCGAGACCGGCAGCAATTATCATGACCAGCTGAATCTGCCGGGAAGCAAAAAAGGCCGGCCGTATGACCGGATCCTGCGCGCGCTTTTCCTGCCTCCAGAAAACCGGAACCAGCAGAATGCCCGCCGTCAGGAAGGGCCATACCTGCCAACTCAGCAGGCTGGCGCCCAGTGAGGCTGTATCAAGGTTAGTGATACCCACCGCCACCCCGGTCAACAACAAAGTGAGCAACCCGCCACCGAGCCAGTCGAATGGCAACTGCAGCTTGCCCACCCCGGATGGCAGCAAGCGCCATGCAGCCACCAGCAGGCCCGCAGCAATTGGCAAGTTGATCAGGAATAACCATTGCCATGAATAAGCCAGCAGGATGCCGCCCAGCACCGGCCCAATGAGAAATGCGAGCCCGAACACGGCACCGATCAAACCAAGCGCGCCGCCCTGCTTTTCCTTGGGGAAGGTATCGCCGATCACCGCCGCCGCAACCGGGAAAATTCCACTTGCGCCAATCCCCTGCACGGCACGACCGAATTAATAACGTTTCATAGTTGGTTGCGATAACGAGCAGCAGCGAACCCAAACCAAAAGTCGCAACACATAACATGTAAACGTTACGTCGCCCGTAGCGATCCGATGCCTTTGCCAGCAAGGGCGTGCCGATCAGCTGCGCCAGCACGTACACATTGAACAGCCATGACAGATCACGATTATTCAGACTGAATTCAGTCTGAATGGCGGGCAAGGCGGGACCGATAATGGCGAGATCGAGCGCGCCCATCAGCACGCCTATAAACAGCAATGCCATGACCGCCTTTGGGCTGGGACTGAGAGTCATAAATGCGAGTTCCTGAGTCGCTGCCTTTTAATTGTGTGCCTGGCCGATCAGCAGCGTCGACGCAATGTACAAGAGTACATATTCAGATACCCCGTCATGACGCCTGCCTTCCAAATAGCGACGATTTCGGCCTGCCAACCGGGCCTGCACCTAACCGCAGCTACTTTGCCGCCGGCTCTGCAGCAGACTCTGCTGCTTCCGCCGGTTCAGCCACAGGAGCACCCATAACCTCGATAGTCGCACTGGACTGCAGACCCGCCAGCAACTTCTCCAGATCCTGTTGCTGAATCTGCTGCGTGAGCTGCGGGGCCACTTCCTCCAGCGGAGGTGCTTCTATAGGTTTGACATCCTCAAGCAGGATAACGTGATAGCCAAACTGACTCTTGACGGGCGCTTTCGTATATTTACCCTTCTCCAGTTTGCTCACCGCCTCGCTAAATTCCGGCACCATTCGAGTCAGATCGAACCAGCCGAGATCACCACCGTTGGCTTTCGATCCGGTGTCTTGCGATCGTTCCTGCGCCAGTTTTGCAAAGGCACCCGGATCTTTGTCTAGTTTGGCAATAATCTCTTTTGCCTCGGCTTCTTGCTCGACCAGGATATGACTGGCCTTGTACTCGTCGCCGGTGATCGTGGCCTTGATGCGTTCATATTCAGCCTTGACTGCTTCGTCGCTGACCGGATTGTTCTTGATATAGTCTTGGACAAAGGCGCTGGCCAGCGCAGACTGCTGCATGACTTCAATTTCTTCCATCACGTCGGGTGTCTTGTCCAGACCCTTTTTTACAGCCTCGTCCGCCAACAGCATTTGCAATGCCAGCTGATCAATGATGCCCTTGCGTGTCTCCGGAGAATCCGGGCGTCCTGATGCCGCGCTCTGCTCAACGAGCATATCCACCGTGCGCTGACTAATTGCTTTGCCATTGACCGTTGCCGCCGCAGGGGACTTTTCCGCCTGGACTGTAGATGGCGAATTGGCCGCCGGGTCGCATGCACTTAACGCAAACATCGAAATTGTGCTGGCGAGGAGCACGCAGTAGTTAAAGGCTTTCATTAATTGATCCCTGTTTATTGAATGAGTCGCGACAATGCTGTGCCGCGCAGGACACCAAGCATATTCGCGCTATATGTCGTCACGCAAGCCAGCGCTTGCCGGGATACGCAAATACAGCTCCCGATATAGCTGCGAAGGCTAATGGGAAGTTAATAAACTGCCTGCCGACTAGTGCCTGCATCCATTCGACTGCAGATTATTGTCGGACCTCGGCGAGCGTCCGTGCTACGAGCGCGGCAAAATCTGCGATGGTTCCACTGAGCGCTGCAGCGCTCGTTTCCGGCCGCAACGGAAGTGGAACCGCACGGTTAAAGGTATCCTGACGAGGGAGGATAATGCTCTTGTCGTCATCGTCAGATGCAAACCATTGCACCGCCAGCACGGCCTGGCCCGTCTGGTCGACATCGAAACGCGACACTCTGGCCATTATGCGAAAATCCGTGGCCAGTCGTTGCGGAATTGGCACGGCCAGCACCTGTTGCGTACCGGCTGCAACAGCCAGGTCCTCGGCAAAGACCCGCGGGAACGACGTTTCGAGCGGTTCCGCCCAACGCTGGAATTCCATGAAAGTGATCTCACCCTGCGCACCACGCACCGCCATTTGCGAACGATCGAGATACTCCGGCAATTCAATTGCGCCAACGATGATGCTTCTGCCCGCTAACGGCGGAGTTTCAGGCGCAACTGCAGCAGCACTCAATGTATAGAAACGGGCCGGCGGCGACGTCGCACACGCTGTAAGCAGCGCAACACCAGCGCAAACGCCAAGTCGCACGAGAATCATTTGCGTAGCTCGAATCATGGATTCTCCTTCTGTGCGGATTTCCCGCGAATGATGGCCTCGGGGTGCTGGTCAAGATAATCAGTTAGCAAACGCAAGCTGCGAGCCGCCTTTTGCACCTCATCCAGCGTCTTGACGAGTTCGTAATTGATCGCGCCTGACTGCCCCAGCTGCAGCTGGGTTTCCTGCAATAGGCCCGTCGCATTTGCCAACGAATAATTCAGCGTATCCAAAACACGCCGCGCATCACTAATCAATGGATCCACGCCTTCATCCAGCTTTGCAACAACTTGCCGGGTATCGTCCATCGTCCTGGTAACAGCTCTGACTGCGCCGCCCAGATCTCCCGGCAACGCCTGCGTGTCATCGGCGTTAACCAGTTTATCGATGCCTTCGACAGCACTTTGCAGTTGCGGAGAATTTGCCAGCTTATTCAGGCCCGACATTATTCCCTGAAAATCAGCAACCAGCTTTTCAATGTCGACCTTTTGGTTAATCTCCGCCGCAAGTTTTTGCAACTGCTGCATATACTGTTGAATATTAGACGGGATACTGGGAACTTCCTGATACTGTGTATTCTTACCGCGGAAGACAGGTTCATTGTCGGGGTAAAAATCGAGTTGTATAAGCAACTGGCCTGTCACAAAGCTTTCGGTTTCAAGCCTGGTACGCAGGCCGCGTTTTATCAACTCGTCAAGACGCTGTTTACTTTCGGCTGTCGAGAGAGTCCGCAACTCGCCATCAGCTGACCCAACGGTAAATGAGTCCGGCAAAATCTGGAAAGTCACCGGTATATTGAATCGATCGACGTCGGGATCCGTGACTACTTCAATATTGGTGACATAACCCACCCGCACGCCCCGAAACAAGACATCTGAGCCAACGCGCAGGCCTTTTACAGATCCCGGGAAATACGTTACCAGGTAACGCTTGGTCGCAAACAATTCCCCGCCGCCAAACAGAATGACAGCAACTACCAGCAATACGATCGCACCAAGTACGAAGCCCCCTATTACTGCCGGATTGCTCTTGCTACTCATACATTACTCACTCGCTGGCTTGACTCATCATGCGCCCGATGTCGCAACCGGTTCAACACCGCGCCATAGAAACGCACGGACCTTGTCATTTGGGCAGTTGTCACGCAACTCGCGGGGATCGCCTGTGGCCAACTGCGTCTTGGTTTCGGCGTCGAGAAAGATCGAGTTTGTACCTATCGCAAAAATGCTGGCAAGCTCGTGCGTGACGATGACAATCGTAGTTTCCAAAGTGTCTCGCAGCTCGAGTATCAAGTCGTCCAGCAGCTTTGCACTAATAGGATCGAGCCCGGCGGACGGTTCATCAAAAAACAAAATGTCAGGATCCATTGCCATTGCGCGCGCCAGACCAGCGCGCTTCTTGCATGCCTCCGGAAATTTCATTCGGATAGTAATCTTCAAAACCCGTCAGCCCTACCAGGGCAAGTTTGTATGCAGCAATATCACGGATCTCTGCATCATGCAGTTGCGTGAACTGGCGCAGCGGTAGCCCAATATTCTCGGCCAGCGTCATAGAGCTCCACAGTGCCCCGGACTGGAACAACACTCCGAATCTGCGCTTGAGCAAATCGCGCTCGGCATCACTGCATTGCCAGAAGTTCTCCGCATCGTAAAATACCTGCCCCTTTGCCGGCCGTTGCAAACCTATCAAATGTTTTAACAACGTGCTTTTGCCACAGCCGCTGCCACCCATAATGATAAATATATCGCCACGCCGCACGGCGAAGTTGAGATCCCGTTGAATCAGGAAGTCGCCATAAGCCATCGTGAGGTTCTCGACGGCAATATGATTTTCAGACTGGTTAGCTTCTGCCATTAGATGCCCAACACTGTATAGATTACCGTCAGCACAGAAGCGCTGATGACGATTAATAAGATGCCCATTACAACTGCGCCGGTAGTAGCCTGCCCAACAGCCTGGGCACTGTTCCCGCACGCCATGCCCTGCTGGCAGCCGGCAACTGTTACCACAATGCCGTAGATCAGTGATTTGAACAGACCGCCGAACAGGTCATTTAATTGCACAGCACTGCGGGTCTGCTCCAGGTACTGGACCATGCTGATATCCAGCATCCCCAGCGCTGCAAGCATGCCGCCGGCAATGGCGAGCAAGCTCGCATAGAGCGTGAGCAATGGCATCATTACTATTAGTGCCAAGGCACGGGGCAGCACGAGAAAGTCGATCGGGTTAAGGCCTAGTGTACGCAGCGCGTCGGTCTCTTCATTAACTTTCATCGTGCCCAGTTGCGCCGCAAATGCCGCACCCGTGCGTCCGGCCATGATGATACCCGTCATGATGGCTGACATTTCGCGAACCATAGCAACAGCAACCAGGTTTGCCACGTAGATGCCGGCCCCGAATTGCTCCATCTGGTAGGCACCAACAAACGCAAAGATTACGCCGATCAGAAAACTGATAAGACTGACGATGCCAAGCGCCTGCGCACCCGCCTGATCGAGAAAGGTCAGCAAGTCCGTGCGATCGTAAATCGCCTTGCCGCGAAAAAAGCGGCCAAAGGACAAAGCAAGTTCCCCCAGGAACGTGACAAGTTCTTTACTCGCTGCGAGCAAGTCCTGGGTTGCCTTGCCTAAACGCACAAGCAGGTTGTCATGCGCCGCCGTCTTGCGCGCGCCTGCACGCTCAGGGACGGCAAAAGCCAGCTGCAGAAGTTTCTGAGCCCCTTCAGGCAAACCTGTCAGATCAATTGGTATGTTTGCTGCATCTGCAGACCGCCGCACAGCCGTCACAAACGTCATCAGGGTGGTATCCCATTGACCCAGCGAGCGGGTGTCGAACTCTATGGAAGTGGGCAAGGGTTGGCTGGCAAGTTCCGCAATTGCTGCGGCGGAGTCGGGCCTGTTTCCAGCTTTTAGCCATTCACCGGCAAGCTGCACAAGGAGCACCCCGGCCGCGCGCCGCTCGAGCTGCAGCGATACTTTGGCATTGTCGACAGGCTCCGGCATGACAACTCACTCTTTTGCATGTAGAGATGAAGCAGGCGAGGCAACTGCGGAATAACCTGCTGAACGCTAGCTTAATAGAAGCGGCGCTCGAAGCAAACAACGATGATGAAGCGACCGATGGACTGGCAGCCTTCAGCTAATATGGCTGCGAGGCCCCACGACAGCAAGGAAGATACTGATAACAGGCGGGAGATGCTGCCACAGGTGGTTGGTATGCGTCAGGATCGGTAAAGGCGACGACCCGCCACCGCTACAAGGTAGGATTAGTCGTCCAGGGAGCTAAGTCAGAAAGCAATATCGAGGCTCAGGCGCGGACCCATATAATCAAGGTCAAGCTCAGTATCGATGGAATCGTTGCTGTAGTCACCATCGAGCTGAAACAGCGAATAATTCAACCCAAAGCCGACATTATTAAAAGGCTTCCACCGCACTCCGGCATCAGCGAGAAAAACAGTCGCATCAATATCGTCGCCACTGATTTCAATATCTGCGTTCATGTAACCAACGTTGGCCGCAAGCAGCCACTTATCTGTGACGGCATATTTGAACCCCATATTCACCGTCGGCAGTGGGACAAGGAAGCTCTCGTCGGTTGACAGCGCGGAAACATCAGTGCTCGCGATGCTGAAATCCAGATCCTGCGCTGACACTCCGATGCCCAGATACAAGTTCTTGGTGGCATCGAAAATCAATGAATACGAATACGACATCTCGTAGACAGAAATATCGAATTTGGTATCGGTTTCAATACCGGCAGGGAAAATCACGCCATCGAAGATAATTGGTTCAGACGTTGTATCTACGGCGTCTCGATCCAGGTTGTAGTAGTTGAAAACCAGTTCGTGACGTTTGAACAGTCGCCAGTTGAGTGACGCGAACAGGGCCGTTTCAGAACTGTCGAGACCCAGATCATCCTCAAAATTTACCGGAGTGCCGGCCAGACCATTGGTCTCGGATGCAGTGGCCTTCGTATCCATATCGGCAGCGTAGACGCCGATTGAAAACTTCATTCGGTCGCCGGTGGGCCAGGCGCGCCACTCATCGGCCGCGAGCAATACACCCGGCGCCGTAAGCGCAACAATCAGTAGACAAAACCCTGGCACTTTCACAACTGCGGCTCCTTGCCCATCGGCACCGCTAAACACCTATCCGCAGATACAGTATTCAATCCGTTACGAACACATACTGATCGCCACGTCACACTTTTATGAATATAGCCACATAACTTAATGAATATATTCTGTTTTATGTTGAGTATTCAGGCTGCAGCACAGCCTTTACCGGTAAAGATTTGGTTGGCATGAAACCAAATTTCGCCGGGGGGCGAAAATACAGCTGGGAAGGTAAAGCATAGCGATGCCAACACTGGACCGGATCAACTGCCTTTAACTGACTGGAGAAGGACTATGAGCCCACGCGCCGCACTGGCACTCGCCGCTACAGAGAAAGACTCAAACCTGGGTTATTTACACAGCAGCCTGTTTGATGGATCAGAACTGCGGCCGGAAGCGCTGCTGGTCAGGGAGGCGCTTATTGCGCGTGGCCTGGAAACACCGATGGTCGAGAACACCCTGACCCAAGAGGAGAAGCGCGCCCACATTGAGGCTCATTTCGATCACATATTGCGAATCCTCGGCCTTGACCTTGCCGATGATAGTTTGCATGACACCCCTCGACGAATTGCTAAAATGTATGTCAACGAGATTTTCGCGGGTCTCGATTACAGCAATTTCCCCAAGCTCACAGTCATCGAGAACAAAATGAAAGTCGATGAGATGGTGCGGGTCCAGAACATAGACCTGTCCTCTACCTGTGAGCATCACTTCATTACCATCGATGGAACCGCTACGGTTGCATACATTCCTGGCGAAAAGGTCATTGGTTTGTCGAAGATCAACCGGATCGTCAGGTTCTTTGCACAGCGGCCGCAAGTGCAGGAACGGCTGAATGAGCAAGTGTTGCTGGCATTGCAAACCCTGCTGGAAACGGATGATGTCGCGGTCAGCATCAGGGCCACGCATTTTTGTGTTAAGGCACGCGGCGTGATGGACGCGAACAGCCAGACCACGACAACATCGCTGGGAGGGCGCTTTAAAACCAACCCGGATACCCGCAAGGAATTTCTGCTGGGCCTCGATTAAAAGTCACCGACCGTCGATACGAAAAAGCCGCCCTCTGGGGCGGCTTTTTTATGCTTACCGGACAATCAAAGCGCGGCGTCAACCCTGGCGCATCACTTCGCCGTGCTCACGGGTGGCATGGAAGCCAACCTCGGGGAAGCGCTCCTGGGTGATCTGCAGCTTGTAGCGGCTGGCCGCGAGATAAACCGGATTCCCATCGACATCTTCTGCCAGGGATGCCGCCTCGCGCTGGGCAAACTTCTGCCGGGTGGCATTATCCGGAAAACTCAACCAGCGGGCAGTGTAAATATCGGCCGGCTCATAGATGGCATCAACCCCGTATTCACCCTTCAGACGGTGAGCGACAATGTCAAATTGCAGACGGCCAACCGCTCCCAGGAGGCGCCGCCCGAGTTCATTGGTGAACACCTGGACCGCACCCTCTTCGCCCAGCTCGCAAAGACCTTTCTGTAACTGTTTGTTTTTCATTGGATCTGCAGGGCGCGCAGACACAAACAACTCAGGCGCAAAATAAGGAATACCGCGAAAGGTCAGCCGCTCTCCTTCCGTCAGAGTATCGCCGATCTGCAACTGGCCGTGGTTGTGAATACCGATGATATCGCCGGCATAAGCTTCCTCGCTCGACTTGCGCGTATTGGCCATGAAAGTCTGCGCATTGGCTATGCGCATCTCGCGGCCCAGCCGCAAATGCTGCAACTTCATACCGGGCGCATAGCGACCTGAGCAAACCCGGAAAAAGGCAATCCGGTCACGGTGCTTGGGATCCATGTTGGCCTGAATCTTGAAAACAAAACCAGTCAGCGACTCTTCCGCCGGATCAACAACTCGTTCGTCGGCCTGACGCGGCTGAGGTTGCGGAGCCCACTCGATAAGCGCCTTCAATACTTCCTGCACGCCAAAGTTGTTGATACCCGAACCAAAGAATACTGGTGTCTGCATACCTGCCAGAAACATCTCCAGGTCAAATGGCGAGCTCGCGCCGCGGATCAGATCGATCTCATCCCGGAATATTTCGATTTCATCGGGAAACAATTCGTCCAGCCGCGGATTATCATGACCACCTACAATCTCAGTATCTTTGGACTGCCGTTCCTCACCACCGCGGAAGCGCAACAACTGGTTGGTCTGCAGATCGTAGACACCCCGAAAAGTCTTGCCCATGCCTATAGGCCAGCTGACGGGCGCACAATCGATCTTGAGCGTTTCCTCAATTTCCTGAAGTATCGCCAGCGGCCCGCGCACTTCGCGGTCGAATTTGTTGACGAAGGTGATGATGGGCGTATTACGCAGACGGCATACTTCGAGTAACTTGATCGTCTGCGCCTCGACGCCTTTGGCAGCATCGATCACCATCACCGCAGCATCCACTGCCGTCAGCACACGATAGGTGTCTTCGGAAAAATCCTCGTGACCAGGTGTATCCAGCAAATTGATGGTATGGCCTGCATATTCGAACTGCATGACCGAACTGCTGACGGAAATGCCTCTCTGTTTCTCAATTTCGAGCCAGTCCGAGGTTGCATGACGGGTAGCTCGACGGGCTTTCACAGCGCCAGCCTCCTGAATTGCACCACCAAACAGGAGCAATTTCTCGGTCAGAGTCGTTTTACCGGCATCCGGATGCGAAATGATGGCAAAAGTCCTGCGCAGGGACACTTCTTTAGCCAATCGAGAGTTGTGAGGTTTATCGGTCATGGTGCTTCACAAAAAAGAAACCGCCTGCGAGCAAGCGGTCATCAGGGAAGCATGATAACACCTCTCAACGACAGTCCGGCAGCCCCGGCAGCCTCACGCTCACAAAGGAAGGTCCAGCCGAACAATGCCTGTCGCTGCTTACAGCAGAGAACAATAGATACAGGCGGCGCGAGAATCCGTCATTTGGCGGAATTTGCCGCCAAGCGGGTCAGCGTCTCGGCATAGTCTCGCAGGGTTTTCGTCATGCGGCCGCGCTGCTGGTCGGTCAGGCCATTCAGCAATTCCGCCATCATGTCATTGAAGATTGCACGATTGGCCTCAACGGCGGCTCTGTACTCCGGTGGATGCAAACTGCGCGGGTACACCAGCAATACCGTCAATTGCTCTCTAAACTCCTCACCTGGTGGAGGATTGGCCACCAATTCAATAAATTGCCGCTGCCATTCTCGCTGATACTCAATCCACTGCTCGCTGGAATCAGTCATGCGCTCGAGGGCGCTTGTCACCAGTTTTTTTTGCGCGTCGGTCAAACGCCCGGTAAATCGCTGTATAGCACTTATAGATGATTTGTTGCGGCGTTCTCTGCGCTCTGCCTCATTAGTCCCAGAGTACTCCTCATACATTTCGTCGTTGAGCTCGTCCAGATTCTTCGCCAGCTCCTGAACCTGCTCATCGCTAAGGCTTTGCAGCAGCCATTCCGAATCCGGCACGATTCCGGTTACGAGCTCTTCAGTCATAGCAAGCATCTCGTGGAATCGAGCATCGATCATCTGCGGTGTTACGGTACCGGATTCAATTTCGGCTGCAATAGCAGATAGCAGCAGCGCCGACCTCGGCACTTCATCCAGCCTGACGACATTCAGGTAGTCACTTACGCGGCGCTTAAGCTCAGTCTTCTGCTCCTTATCAAGACTGACATAGCCATTAACTTGCCAGACAACAAAAGTGTCTATCCGATCATAGAAGAAACTGGTACTGCAGGCGCTCAATAAAAGCAGCAGCATCAGAGGCAGCGCAATTAAACGACCAATAGCAATCATTACCCGTGCTGTCAGCCATCTGCCAGTGCGCCGGGTGATAAGCGGATTCATAGATCGATTAGTCGAAGGGATGCCGCACTATAATAGTGTGTTCCCGATCCGCGCCCGTTGAGATCAGATCAATGGATACTTCCAGGTGCTTCTGGATACAATCAAGATAGGCTCTGGCAGCCGCCGGTAGCTTGTTGTACTCAGTTATTCCAGCAGTGCTTTGCTTCCAGCCGGGCATCTCTTCATAAACCGGCTCGCAATCAACGAAATAATCAACACTCACCGGCGGAGCATCGAGCAATTCACCATTCAAGCGATAGGCAACGCAAATCTTTACGGTATCGAGGTCGTCCATGACATCAAGCTTGGTTACACACAAACCACTAATCCCACTGTTCAGCACCGCGCGCCTGGCGATTACGGCATCAAACCAACCACAGCGACGGGGCCGACCCGTGTAGAGCCAAATTCTGCGCCTGTTTTGGCGAGCTGCGCGCCAGTCTCGTCGAGCAGTTCGGTGGGAAACGGCCCGGAACCAACCCGCGTTGTGTACGCCTTGATAATGCCTAGCACACCATCGAAAGTCGCAGGCCCGACGCCTGCGCCGGTCGATGCTGCACCAGCCGTCGTATTCGATGACGTTACAAAGGGATAGGTGCCATGGTCTATGTCGAGCAAAGTGCCTTGG
>CAVQSG010000039.1:0-85293 GCA_963715415.1 uncultured Chloroflexia bacterium
CGAGTTTTTCTCCGGCACCGGGACCCATGAGACGCATGCGCCGGAATTGGCCGCCGGCATCGGTCACCGTGACAGCGTCCATGAAAAAGATATGGCCGCGGAGATGGTGAATCAGTGCCGTCGACCGATTGGGCGCGGGCAGCAACAATAAGTCATCGCCGCGATTTACCACGGTAAAGACAAAGAGGTTGCGCGCTGTCGGGCTGGTAAGAACGGTGACGGCTACCTCACCCGCTTGAAGCGCATTGATGTCGTTGGTGGTCATTCGATGCAGAAAATCAGCACGATCCGCATCGGTCAAGACGATCGAACCGGCGTTGGGTCTGTCTTGCAACGCCGTGCCACGCGTCAGCGCCGCATACTCAGCGGTGATCGTCCTGTCAGCGACTGGAGTATTCATGGTTTGCCTTCCTTACGTATGCAACTGCGTCACGTACAATTCTTTCGTTGCTCTCTTTGCCGGACAGTTCCGGCAGAGAACTCGTCATCTTCAACTACTGCTTCCATTTCGTGGAACGAGTCTCATACTTACTGAGATTTGTCGTTTGTACCGTAACGCGCAATGAAATCCAACACATGATAGAACATCGCGCGGCTTTCGTCAGTCATCTGATCGTCAATCTGCAGATAATGACTGACATCGTCGTAGTAGAAAGTCTCCACAGGCACGCCAGCGGCGCGCAGTGCCGCTTCCAGTGCGTAGGCCTGCTCGATCGGTGCAATGCGGTCGGTGTCAGTGTGGATGATTAGGCTCGGCGGCAGTTCGCAGGCTGTAGACCGGCGAATATTGCATAAATAGCGTCGGGAATATCGCAGGATTGCCCATGGCAGGCACCAGCAACCGGTATTGGTCCGGCACGTTCAGCCGGCCGCGATAGAAGTCGTCGGCTGCGGCAAAGGCATCGGCGAAACCGCCGACGGTGACCCAACCTGCAAAACGATCCGGCTCGTCACGCAGGAGACGATGCAGGACGGCGCTGCTGAAGCTGCCGCCTAACGCAACCGCAGGATCGGTCGCAATGCGTGGGTGCAATGTGCCGTCAAACGCCAATTGCAGTGCGATGCGGGCATCAGTTGCGTGCTGGTCGACGGCGACGCCCCACGGCGCGACGGGCGAAAGCGCGACGACAGCGTAGCCCTGTGCGGCAAACGCCGTGCTGACCGATTCCCAGCTGTCCACGGCGCCGGGATAGACGGCAAAGAGCAACGGCAATGGTCTATCCTGCTGCGCAACGCCGTTCGTGTCCTGGGGCAAGTAAACGCGTAGCGTATCGTTGACCACACCGTCGCGTTCGAACTGGAAGGAGTAGACATCCGCGGTCGATCCCGGTGGAAAGACGGCACTGGAGGCGGTACTTCCGGTTGCCGTCAGCGCAACCGTTTTCGCCAGATCGTCCGGCAGTGGGCTGGTATGGTGGGGTGCTAACTCGATCGGCGGGACGGTAGCTACCTCGTTTCTACCACGGAAATGAGCGTGGACCATGCTCTCCCATGAGCACCGTCTCATCGTAGCCGCCGGCGACAGCAATCGGCACATATTTCCCGACCGGAATGTCGTCGATGCGATAGCGACCCCGATCATCTGTCCATGCTCTGTGGGGGCGACCTGTACGCTCGGCTAGAACCACGCCGGCGCCTTCGATTGGTCCGGCTTCACTCAACACAACCCCTTCAACTGCGCCGACTTTACCGGTCGACACGCCTGGCAGCGTCCCCATACGCTCGGCGAGCAGATATCCCAAGACGTTACCCTGCGCTGTCGGTTGACACGCCGACAGCAGAAGCACTGTCAAGGCACCCACCAATCCGATGCATAGCTTGTCACGCGGTGCTAAACGAATCCCCCTTGCCGTGCCAAAAGATCCATCTTCGCATAGGGCGGATTATAGCATTGACCCGCTGACCCGCCAACGAGAAGCAGAACTGTGGTTCTATTCGGCCATCTGTTTTGCCGAGCGGGGATCGTCACAGGTATACTGTACTGTTTCATGCAGTTGACGATAGCCTTTCAATGGCGGTTGTGGCCGGCAGTGCAGACCAGCGCCGGTTCAAAGTCGGCAAAGCGAGTTGTGAGGAAAGGTTTTCGATAAGGATTGAGCGGATGAGTACCAGCGGTTACTACCGGTTTCCCACAATTTCGGATACCACGATCGTCTTCGTGTCGGAAGACGATCTCTCGGAGATGTGGACAGCGGGCGGCATTGCCCGCCGCCTGACCAGCAATCTGGGGGCAACCACCTATCCCATGCTCTCGCCGGATTGCACCCAACTGGCCTTTGTCGGGCGGAAGAGGCGCGCCGGAAGTCTATGTGATGCCAGCCGAGGGGGGCTCGGCCGCGGCTCACCTTCCTGAGCAGCCATTGCCGTCTGGCGGGGTGGAACCGGTCCGGCACCCATGTGTTGTTCGCCAGCGACCACGGCCGATCGCGGCCTCGGCCATGACGCTCTTCCAGGTGGACGTGGCCGGCAGCAACGGGACGGTCGAGCAGTTGCCCTACGGCCCGGCGCGCGCCATCGCCTTCGGTCCTGACGGCCAGGTGGTGCTCGGCCGCAATACCGGCGAACCGGCCCAATGGAAACGCTACCGCGGCGGCACGGCCGGCCACCTCTGGATTGATCCCGACGGCAGTGGACAATTCGGCCGGCTGTTGCCCGATCTGGTGGGCAATATCACGGCGCCGATCTGGAGCGACACGGAGTCCGGGTCGCGGATCTACTTCGTGAGCGATCACGAAGGTGTGGGCAATCTCTACAGCGTCCGGCCCGACGGCGGCGACCTGCAGCGGCACACCGACCATGCCGATTATTATGTGCGCAATCCCAACAGCGACGGCCGGCGCATCGTCTATCACGCGGGAGCCGATCTTTTTGTCTATGACGTGTGCCGGCGGCACTAGCACGCAGGTCGACGTCCAATCCGCAGCCCGCGGCGTCCAGCGCAACCGCAAGTTCGTCCATGCCGGTCGCTACCTGGACAACGTGCGGCTTCACCCGTCCGGGCGGCGCGTGGCCATCACCGCCGCGCGGCGAGTCCTTTGCCTTCTTCAACTTCGACGGGCCTGTCCTCCAGCAAGGGGAACGGGATGGAGTGCGTTACCGGCTGACCGATTGGCTCAACGACGGCCGGCGCATGGTGATGGTCAGCGACCAGCCGGGCGAGGAGGTGCTGGAGATCCACAGCGGTGACCCGGACGGAGCCGATGGTGCGCCTGGACGGCCTGGATATCGGCCGCCCGGTTGCGCTCAAGGTCTCACCCATGGAGGACAAGGTCGCGCTGACCAACCATCGCCATGAACTGCTCGTCGTCGATCTTGAACGCAGAACGTTGACCCGGGTCGACCGCAGCCCCTACCGCCACATCGCGGCTTCGACTGGGCACCGGATGGCCGTTGGCTGGCCTATGGCTGTTCGGTCTCACCCCAGACCACGGCGCTGCGGCTCTACCAGTTGCCCGGAAGAGGGAGGAACAGGGGGAGCGGAGGCGGAGAACAGCGCCAGGCTGATTCGGTCAGATCAAGAGGCGAGCGAGCCAACGACGTAGACGCGAGGCGAGCCGTCGCATTCGGAGGCTGCGAGCTGGAACAGCGGTCAGCTCTATACAATTACGCGCCCGTGCTCCTTGACGTTTCCCCACATTCGACCCCAATGGACGCTATCTCTATTTCCTGAGCTATCGCGAGTTCAACCCGGTCTATGACGGGCTGCACTTCGATCTCGGTTTCCCCTGGGGCATGCGGCCCTATCTGCTCACCTTGCAGGCGGACTTGCCCAACCCTTCATCGCCCGACCGGGAACTCGAGACGAGGAAGATGAGCATGACGAGGATGAGGATGACAATGATGTCGACGGCGGTGACGGCGGCGACGAAGAGCCCGGGGGATGACGGTAAGGAGGCGGTCGATGGCAGCGAGGACGTCGGTGATTGGATCAAGCGATGGTGAGGCGAGCTGAGAGCCGGACGCGACGACAGTCCGGCTGCTGCAATCGGTCCGGTAGCTTCGGATCGCGGCGTACAGGCCGATGCGAACTTCTTCGAGGGCGCGGCGACAGCGATCGAACCGGCTCGAAAAATCGACCGATGATGCGGACGAACCGGTCTCGCGCAACAAATCACCCCGGTTGCGCATCGATCTGGATGGAATCAAGCAACGGGTGTTGGCATTCCCCGTCCCTGATGGTCGCTACGGCACGATAATGGGGACCAAGGACAAGGTACTCTTCACTGAATTTCCGTTTCAGGGCCAACTTGACAGCGACACAGATTGGGACGAGGATGAATTCCGGAACACGGGAGCCTGCGCGCCTGGGTCTGGAAAGAGTACAAGAGCGAGACGCTGGTCGATGGTGTGGGGTGGTTTGCAATATCCCGCAATGGTCGCAAGCTGGTCTACGGCACCGGTCCACGCTTGCGCGTGATCAACGCCGGCGAGAAGCCTCCGACCGGCAGCGGCCATCCGCGCAAGACCGGATGGATCGACCTGTCGCGCGTCAAGGTCTCGGTCGTTCCCAGCGTGAATGGGAGCAAATGTACCGTGAAGCGTGGCGTCTGCAACGAGATCAATTCTGGTCGGAGGACATGAATCAGTTGGACTGGGAGCAGGTCTACCACCGGTACTTCCCCTTGATCGCACGCGTGAGTACGCGCAGCGAGTTCAGCGACCTCATGTGGGAGATGCAGGGCGAGTTGGGCACCAGTCATGCCTACGAATTCGGCGGCGACTACCGGTCGCGACCGGTCTATGCGCAGGGCTACCTCGGCGCAGACCTCGCCTGGGATGCCGAGGCGCGGCTATCGGATCGGCGAGTTGATTGTGGGCGATCCTTGGGACACCCAGCACTCCTCGCCCCTGGCCGATCCCGGTCTCGACGTGCGCCCCGGCGACGTCATTCTGGCGGTCAACGGGCAGCGCGTGGACGCCGAGACGGGACCACTTCAACTACTGGTCAACCAGGCGGATCAGGAAGTCCTGCTCACGCTGGCTCCGCGCACGCCGAAGGGCGGAGAACGCAGACAATCAGCAGACGGACGCACCGGAGACGACGGCAGCACGACGATCGACGACAAGCAAGTTGAATCGAAGGGCGCCGAACACTGCGCCAGGTGACCGTCCGTACGATCCGCGACGATTACACCCGCTCTCTACCGGGCCTGGGTCGAGCGCAATCGCACGCGTGTGCACGCCCAGACCGACGGCCGGGTCGGCTATGTCCATATTCCGGATATGGGACCACGCGGCTATGCCGAATTCCATCGCGGCTATTTGGCCGAGATCGCGCGCGATGGACTGATCGTCGATGTGCGCTACAACGGCGGCGGCCATGTCAGCCAGTTGATTCTCGAGAAGCTTACGCGCCGGCGGATCGGCTACGATCTACGCGTTGGGGCGGTGCATTTCCCTATCCGTTGGAATCGGTGGCCGGTCCGCTGGTGGCACTGACCAACGAACACGCCGGCAGCGATGGCGATATCTTCTGCCACAGCTTCAAGCTGCTGAAGTTGGGACCGTTGATCGGCACACGCACTTGGGGCGGTGTGGTCGGCATTTCGCCGCGCCATCCGCTGGTCGACGGCACCATCACGACCCAACCGGAGTACAGTTTCTGGTTCGAAGATGTGGGGTGGAACGTTGAGAACTACGGCACCGATCCGGATATTGATGTGGACATCACGCCGCAGGATTATGCTGCCGGTAAAGATCCACAGCTCGACCGCGCCATCCAGGAAATATTGGCACTTCTGGACGACAACCCGATAGAACCGCCGGACCTATCCGCGCGTCCGAGCCGCGCACTCCCGACCCTGCCGCCAAGACCCTAGTGAATCCCGGCAGAAATCCTTGTACAGTTCCCAAGACGGGTAGCACGGCCGGATTTCTGTCGTGGTATTCACGCCGAGCTAAACTAGGCCGATTGTCCACACCATCAGCTCAGTATACCCGGGCATCCAGCCTCCGTGGCCCCTCATCGTCACCTGCGTCTGCCTGATGCGTTCTCTGTTGCCTTTCCATTGGCATGCGAGCAGAAGACTGAATCGCCCTCGCACACGAAGGAAATCATCGGCGTTCATCGATTAGTATGTCGCAGGTACTTCGTCTTACCCTCCGTTCGCCTATCTGCCTGCCGAAGCACCATTCTTCAACAGTATCGTCTATTCATTTGGAGTAACCTCCTCACCTTCGGCGAACGCGCAAAAGGAGAACATAAATGCAGAACGGCTTTGAATCACGGCTGGTCGTCGACAGACGGCCGCTGCGACTGGTTTTGTCGTCCGCCCTTCTGGCGGTTCTAAGCCTCTTGTTGGTCGCCGGCCAGAGTGTCCGTGCGCAAACAACTATTGATTGGACCAACGTTGAATGTGGCGGTGCCGGCTGGACGGACCCTCCACTGGGCGCGGCTGGTCCTGCTGCCCAAACATTTACAAATATAGGCTGTACCGGCGTCGACATGACTGTGACCTACTCCGGCAACATGTGGGACAACAACAGCACGCCCAATATCTACGGCAGCAGTGCGCCGGTTGCCCAACTTGCCGGCAGCCTACGGTGGACCAATAATCGCCGCGATGTCGCCGGCCCTGTCGGCTCCGTTACCGGGCCGGCGACCATGTCGATTCAGTTTTCAGAGCCTGTCCTCATCGACGAATTCACCGTGGTGAGTCTGTCTCATTTTATGCCACCCTCCACCGAACGCTATGAGTGGGCTGAACTGCGTGGGTATGACGGGAACGGAAATCTGCTCACGACGACCTCCTACACACCCAGTACATGGGACACATCGGGCGCGTTGGTCACCCGCGCCAATAGCCCAATGATCGTCGACAACAATAGCGGGGTTTACTATGCGCGCGGAACGAGCATCCAGTCGACCAACTGTGGCAACGAGATTCCTCTGAATTCGTGCGGCTACGATCGTTTTACGGTGGCCTATCAAACATCACCGGTCAAACGCTTTGAGCTGATTCACTTTGCGACACTGGGATCAACCCTCAGCGGCGCCCGCTCTCCGGATCGCACGTCTATTGCCATCGAACCGTTTGCCATTACAGTACCGCCGAATCTGCTTGATTGGGGTGACGCGCCGGACACTGGCGCCGGCACCGGTCCCGGCAACTACAACACGCTCGCTGCCGATAATGGACCAAGTCATGTGGTCGTCGACGAACTCTATCTCGGCGTGATCGTTGACGACGAAGCTGATGGGCAGCCGACCACCAGTGCGGACGGCGACGACACCAATCCGCCTGCCGCACCTGACGACGAAGAGGGCGTCAGTGCCGTCGATCTGGCGATTGTGGAAGGTGAACAGGTTCTCGTAGGCGTCATGGCCACAAATTTGACCGGCCGGCCGGCGTTGCTCTACGGCTGGATCGACTTCAATGGCAATGGTCTGTTCGAGGCGAGCGAAGCAGCCAACGCAACCGTATCAAACGGCAGCAATCAAGCACAAATCACGCTCGATTTCGGTATTGCACCGGCCAATGGCTTGGGCCTCGTCTATAGTCGTTTCCGGTTGAGCACTGACGACGCAGCCACATTGCCCATCGGCCCGGCCGTAGACGGAGAAGTTGAGGACTATGCGGTTGCGATTGCTGCGGCAGAGCGGCTCGATTGGGGGGATGCACCTGACGCCGGTGTCGCCCCTGGTCCAGGCAGCTACAATACATTGGCGAACAACAGTGGTCCCAGCCACAGTATCGTGGCGGGCTTGTTCATGGGTTCGCTGGTCGATCCTGAAGGCGATGGACAACCTTCTTCCAATGCCAACGGCGATGATATGGCACCCAGCGGCGCGCCGGACGACGAAGATGGCGCCCAAATCGCCGATCTCGTCTTGCTCGAAGGCAACAATGCGACAGTGCTCATCAATGCAACAAACTTGACCGGCGCGGTGGCAACGCTCTATGGCTGGATCGATTTTGACGGCGATGGTCTATTTGAGCCAAGTGAAAGAGCATCTATCGCAGTACCCAACGGCACCAATGATCTCTCCTTCACACTCGACTTTGGCACGGTCCCGGCCAACGGCTTACTCCAGACCTTTGCCGCGCTTCCGTCTCAGCACCGATGCTGCCGCTTCTACACCAATCGGGCCGGCAGGAGACGGCGAGGTCGAGGACCATGTGGTCTCGATTCGTGCGACCTCAGAGGTAGATCGCGGCGATGCACCGGATAGCTATGGAACACTGGCAGCCAGTGGAGGACCTGCTCACCGGCTGGGTACTATGTTACATATGGGCGCGATTGTCGATGCCGACGAGGATGGTCAACCCACGCTCGATGCGGGTGGTGACGATGCCGATCCGGCCGGTGCACCCGATGATGAAGACGGTGTCGACGAAGCCGACCTGGCGTTGGTCGAAGGTAAACCTGCACAAGTACACGTTACCGTTACCAATCAGAGCGATTCGGTTGCCGTCCTTTACGGCTGGATCGACTTCAACGGCAACGGCGCCTTCGAGTTGGAGGAACGGGCGCAAATGCCGGTGCTGGCCAATACAGCCGGTACCGTAGTCGTGTTGGACTTCGGTACGGTCCCGTCGAACGGCGTTGTCCAGAGCTATGCTCGCTTCCGTCTCAGCACGGGTGGTGCCGCAGCGAACCCGACCGGTGTTGCCCAGGACGGCGAAATTGAAGACTATCCGGTCTCTTTTGCGGTCATCTATGATTGGGGCGATGCCCCCGATAGTGGACCTGGAACATCTGTCGGCAACTACAACACACTGGCCGGCAGCAATGGACCGACGCACAAAGTGATCGGCGGCCTCTATATCGGCAACGTTGTCGATGGTGAAGTGAATGGACAGGCTACCGTCAATGCCGATGGTGACGACATCAATCCATCCGGTGCGCTCGATGACGAAGACGGCGTCGCCGGTGCCGATCTGAATCTGTCCTCGGTGGGGAATGCACTAATCAATGTCAGTGTTACCAACCTCACCGCCAAAAGTGCTGTGCTCTATGGCTGGATCGATTTCAACGGCAACGGCCTCTTCGAACCAAGTGAGTCAGCGCAGTCCGTTGTTTCCACCGGCGTGAATAACGGCGCGATCGTTCTCGATTTTGGCCTTGTACCGAGCGACGGCGCGTTGACGACCTATGCACGTTTCCGGCTCAGCACCGACAACGCTGCGTCGTCGCCCATCGGCCCGGCCAATGACGGCGAGGTCGAGGACTACATCGTCACGATTTCCAGCAAGCCGTCCGCCGTCGAATTGGCGTACTTCACCGCCACCTATGACCGAGAGCAAGAGATCGTGACGATCGAATGGGCGACTTCGCTGGAGCTAGACTCTCTGGGCTTTCACGTGTACCGGAGTTTGACCGGTAGCAGGAACGACGCCAAACCTGTCAACGTCTCGCTGATACCGGCGAGCGGCATTTCCGGCGGCGCCTACAGCGCGGTCGATAGCAATGCTAACCGGGGAAATAGCTATACATATTGGTTGGTTGAAGTGACAACGAAGTCCGAAGTCCATGAGTACGGCCCTACCTATGTTGCGATCGGTCCGGCCACCGAGGGATCATTCTCGATCTTTTTGCCCTACGTGCGTACCCGATAGGTGCCGACCGCATTTGGGCCGGTGTTGTGCAGCCGCGATTCAGAACGGGATTTTACCTGGAAAACAAAGGATTGAACGGGAAATTGCCTGAAAATCCTGCTTGTGAAACTTGGCAAAGCAGTATATTGTGAATGCAAGTTCTGTTCGCAGCCCGTAGTCATATGGGGCTATTCAGCTTTGTTCGATCTTGTTTTAAGAGTTCCCCCGGTAACAACAGCTTAGAGGAGGCAACAATGCAATCCAACCAGCAAAACGGGTGGATCCGCGGCATCCGGCGTATCGACGGTATCATTCTGGCATTGATTCTGTTCCTGATTCCCACTGCAGCAAATGCTCAGAAAATCGATTACCCCCTGTCCGGACCACCGAATGCCGATGGCGGCTCCGCGGAACCCATCACCTTTATCGGCAACTATTGCGGTAATTTCGGTGGGGTATCTCTGCATGACAATCCCGACCAGGTTTTTTCCGTCGACATCGTGGGCAAACCTATTGCCGCATACTTGGTTTGGTCGGGACGGGCCAAGACTGGAGCGTCGACCGGCGATGAGACGCTTCAGATTAGCGTTAACCGCGGGTCTTTTGAGGAAGTCACGGCAACGGTGGGCTTGGAAGCCCGCTCTGATGTGAACTTCAGCTGGTTCACGTATGTCCACAACTTGGCTACCGACGTTATAAATCCGCTTCTCTCCGGCGCAAACGAAATCCGTGTTACGGGTTTGGACCTGCCCGAACGTCACGGCGCCGGGTTGCTTGTTATTTCGGAAGATCGTGACCGCTGTCCGTTCCAGGCTATTGGACTGATGTACGGCAATGACGTCCTGTTTCACAATTGGAGTCCGCCCTCGGGGCCGAACACGGAAGTGGCCTGTTTTGATTTCCCAGCGCCGCCTGAACCGGTGGAATTGGAGATTCAGATGTTCGTCGGCGGCGTGGAGAACCAGTTTCGCTCAAATGCCATTTGGTACGAAACCGGGTCCGGCGGTAAACCGACTAGTCTGATCGACCGCCCTTCAGCTCGCGAGCTCGTCATGCCGTTGCGCGGACTGAATGGCGTGGAGTTTGACAACTACGACACGGTCGCGCAGGACCCGCGGCCAATCCTGGCCGATCCGGGTGACACCTGGGGCTGCGTGCAGATCGAGTCGCCGCCGGAACCCTTTCCGGATCAACAGCAGGGAATCAGCGGTACCTGGATCAATTTGGCCGCACGTGTACCGGTAGCTGATATCGAGATTGATCCCAGCGGCGTCAACCCGGTCGGCGTTGCCCATACCTTTACCATCACAGTCGATTCCTCCTTCGGATTTCCCAATTCCCTGGTCATCACCCCGACTGTTGAGCCACCACCCGATTCGATCGTCAATACCTGCGCCACCCCGATCATCAATAACAGCGTGGCAACCTGTACGGTGACCATCAACAGTGATTCTGCCGCTGTCTACACCGCGACGGCCGTGGCTGAAATTCCGTTGACCACTGTCACGGCCTACGTAACGACCAACGGTTTGCCGCGAAAACAGTGGACCGGCCGTGAAGGAATATGTGGAGGCGTCGAATCCGTCCATCGATATCGAAAAAGCAACCAATGGCGAGGATGCCGACGATCCGACCGGACCGTTCATTCCGGTTGGCGATCCGGTTGAGTGGACATACGTTGTGACCAACATCGGCAACGAGACACTGACTGAAGTGACAGTTACCGACGATCAGGGTGTGGCGGTGAGTTGCCCGAAAGAGACCCTGATCCCAGGCGAAATGATGACGTGTACGGCGACCGGTGTGGCGGAACCGGGCCAATATAGCAATCTCGGTTCGGTAACCGGAGTCGGTGAAGAAGGCGTACGCGTCGACGATCAAGATCCCAGCCACTACTTTGGCGAATTACCGGCCATCGACATCGAGAAGGCGACCAATGGCGAAGATGCCGATGAGCCGCGGGGACCGTTCATCATCATTGGCGAGTCCGTCACTTGGACTTATGAAGTCGTCAACATCGGCAACGTTCTGTTGATCAATATCGAGGTCGGCGACGACCAGGGTGTTGGTGTGAGCTGTCCGCAGGATATGCTGGCCCCGGACGGGTCCATGACGTGCAGCGCAATCGGCACGGCAGTGCTGGGACAATACACCGATCTCGGCAGCGTGGTCGGTACGTCACCGTCCGGCCAGCGCGTGACGGATAGCGATCCCTCTCATTACTTCGGCAATCAGGCGCCGACAGCCATCGGTGAGACTGATGAGCCTGCCCAAGACACCACTTTCATCTACCTCCCCTACCTACAGATGAGGTAAGATCTAAGTAAGTCGCTTCACAATGGAGATAAAAAAGCGGTCATCGCCAGAGCGATGACCGCTTTTTTATCTCCATTGTGAGCCGTCCTCTCTTCACTTCCACTCCCCAAGTCACGCGAATTGAACGTTTCCAGAATCTTTTCAGATATTGTTCAGATTTGGCGCGCACCCTGTCCGTAGTGATTCCGTCATCAAAACATAGGCAAGACAGTGAGTTTCTACCGAAGTTGTCATGCCCGTATATGGTCATACTCATAACGGAGGGAGTTCCAAAATGATGGTTAGGGTTGGGAAAAAAATCGCACTCGTTCTATTCGGGTTATGTCTGTTATTGTCGATTCCTACTGCAGTCCGCGCACAAGAAGGTGACTTTCCTTTACTTGGACCGCCCCAGCAGTTCCAACTCCGGTCCGGAGCCACAACGATTGATCGGCAACTATTGTGGCGCGTTTGGAGGGATCAGCCTGCACGACGAGCCGGATCGTTCATTTGTAGTGGAAGTTCCGGGCAAACCGGTCGTTGCCTACATCTATTGGTCCGGACGCGATAGGCAAGGCGCGCCGGGTGACGACACACTGTCTATTGGCGTCAACGGCGGCGCCATGCGGGAGATCACTGCCACCATCGGAACAGTTGCCAATTCGGACGCCGGCTATAGCTGGTTTACTTATTCCTATAACGCGTTGCCTGACACGGATCCGTTGATCGGGCAGGGCGCCAACACCCTGCGGGTCGCGGGATTGGAGACAGCGGAGCGGCACGGTGTTGGCGCTCTGGTTGTCTATGAGGATGAAACCGCCTGCCCCTACCAGCAGATCGACCTCTTCTTTGGGAACGACGTGTTGTTCAAAGGATGGAACGGCACCAGCGGCCCAAATAGCGAGGTGGTCTGTGTCGACTTGCCTCCGCCGCCGGAACCGATCGAGATCGACATCCAGATGTTTGTCGGCGGTATCGAGAATCCGTTGCGTTCCGACGCGATCTGGCACGCGACGGGAAGTGGCGCCAAACCGGCTGACCTGGTCGATAGGCCCTTCGCGACAGTGCTGGACGAGCAGCTTGCCGGTCTGTCGGGCAATGAATTCGACAACTATGATACCTTCATCCAGGATCCACAGCCGATCATCGTCGATGCAGGCGATACCTGGGCCTGTTTCCAGATAGAATCTCCCGAGCCAGCCCAATCCAGGCAAAAGCAAGGGCATCAGCGCAACATGGATTAATCTGGCCGTTCGTACGCCGCTGGCAAATATCGGCATCACACCGGATGGTCTCAACCCAGTCAATGCGCCCCACATCTTCACCATTACGGTCGAGTCCAGCATCGGATTTCAGGACTTGACCATCACGCCAACTGTAGAGCCTGCGCCTCTGACGTTGAACCATACATGCGATACACCTGTGATCCGGGGCGCCATTGCCACCTGCACATTGACAATCAACAGCGACGTGCCTGGAACATTCGAGGCCACCGCACGCGCCACCATCGATCTGGGCACCGTGGTCGCCGAAATCATCACCAACGGCCGCGGCAACAACAGCCGGCCCGTCGTCAAGGAGTACTATATTCCAGCCGCTATCGGCGATCGTGTGTTCGGCGACAGCAACCCGCATGGTGAGACGCCGAGCGAAATCATGGCCGGCAACGGCATCCAAGACGAAGGTGAGCAGGGCGTCGACGGCATCTTCGTGCAGCTCTATGACGACGAAGACCTCCTGGTCGGTGAAACCGTCACCGAGAATGGTGGGTACTACGAATTCACCGAACTTCCACCGGGCGACTACTACGTCGTCTTCATCAATCCGCTGGGCGAGGGCCTGTGGACCATTGCCAATATCGGTCTTAATGACGAGATCGACAGCGACGTAGACCCGTTTCTGGAGCTCACCATCGAAACAGGGATCCTGGGTGACGCCGTGCGTACTGAGTTGGTCACGCTTGAGCAAGGGGAGTTTGACCGCAGCTGGGATGGTGGTCTGGTCGGTCTTTCCACTGCAGGTTCATCGGCTTTGGGCGATCGCGTTTGGCTGGACATTGATGAAGACGGTATTCAGGGCGATACTGCGCTGGAATACGGTCTCGTCGGGGTTACCGTACGCCTGTATAGCGTCGAGGAAGATCAGTCCCTGGTTCTGCAACGAGAATCGCTGACCGACGAAAACGGGGATTATCTATTCGAAGCGTTGAACCCAGGCAGCTATATTGTTGACTTCGTGCTGCCGGGTGACTATTCAGTCAGCCCGTTGAACAGTGGACTCGATCGGGCCATGGATAGCGATGCGGACGCACAGTCCGGCCGTACTGCCCTGATTACGCTACCGGCCTACATGGTTGATCGGACGTGGGACGCCGGGATCTTTAGCTCTCCCACCGCCATCGAAGGTGGTGATGAACCGGAGATATTGTTGGACAATTATCTATATCTTCCATTTGTGCGTAGGTAAGCAGCACCTTCAACTTGCCGGACGCTGCTTGAGCACGCCTGTTCATTTAGAGTTGCTTGACCTGTAAGTCAAATGTAGGGATTTCGTAGGGACGCAGCATTGTGCTGCGTCCTTTTCGCGTCCGGAACAAGTCGTCGCTTCGTGCATCGCTCAGGCGGGCTTGGTAGACTCTACGTTGAGCCAGAACGAGTCGATCCTGCTATCCTTAAGCCGCTTTGCCCGCGGCTTACCTCTCTTTACGGCACAACAGCGCATACCGCGTGGTTCTTCAATTGACGCTCAGCCCTAGATACTTTCTTCGTGGATGTGAACTGTCTGTACACGGGCGAGGACCTACATATTTGCGCCTTCGCTGGAGGCTCAGGACGGCGGCGCAAATCGGGCCTTCGGCGGTATCGATGAGCGCTTATTCGCCTATCGACACTTTTTAGTCGATGTCATTTTGTAAGCGCCTAAATGTACTGAGCCGTCCAGCGAATTGGCCGGGAGAGTAGGTTGTGCAGAAAGAAAATCACTATATTGATAGATTGGGTGGCTCGTTGACGCGAGTTGGACTGACGCTCTGGGTATTGGCCGCTGCGATCGGGTTCATCTTCTCGGGCGGCAATGCCGCGGCTCAATCAACCGATTACGTGGTGTTTCTTCCGGTCGTCATGACGGCTCCGATCTGCGAACTGTCGGCAACCGAAGCTCAAGTTGAGGCGCTTTTCCTCTCCGATCCGAATCAGACCCGTGTGGAAATCGGCTGTAACTATGTACTGTCGTCGGTGGCACGCGGACGCGCGGAGGATATGGCCCGTCGAGAATATTTCGATCATGTGAACCCGGACGGCATCGGACCAAACCAATTGGTGCAGTCGGCAGGTTTTGATCTACCCGATTGGTACGATATGTCGGATCAAGGCAACAATATTGAATCCATCGCGGCAGGGCAAAATTCACCCCAGGCAGTGTGGCGAAGTTGGATGGATTCCCCCAGTCACCGCCGACATCTGCTCGGAGAGGTCGAGTTCTACCGGAACCAGACAGTCGTCGGTATCGGACATCACTACGATCCGAACAGCAAATATGGCCATTATTGGGTAATTATCACGGCCCCGCCAAGCGAGTAACTTCTCTGGTTTGGCAACGAATCCCCGCATCCATGAAACAGTTTCTTACGGGTGGATACGCGTTCGCGTATCCATTTGACCTCTCGGCCGCTTTGTTTGACAAACAGTTATGACGCCTCTATACTTGCAATCGGTTGCATTGTCGGCATCATAGGTCGATTTTTGATGTCTTCACATGTACATCCAAGCTCACCCAAAGCCTTAGACAGCCATCCCAATCGCACTGGGGTTTCATGCCGACGATTCGTGACGTCGCTGATGCAGCAGGCGTTCACCCGAGTACGGTCAGCCGGGTCTTTTCGGGCAATGCCAAGATCAGTTCCTCTACGCGTGCACGCGTTCTCGATGCCGCTGATACGCTCGATTTTCAGCCGAATGCCATTGCGCGGTCTTTGAGCGTCCAGCGCACCGAGACCATCGCCGTCGTCGTCCCTCACGTCTTCCGTGGATATTTTGAAGATGCCTTCTTCCCGCAAGTCATGTCCGGTCTGTTGGACGTGGCCCATGGACGCGGTTACCGTGTGCTGGTGGGTGGCAGCGATAGCCATTCCGACGAGATTACACAGACATTCCAGATTCTCGGTTCTCGTCAGGCAGATGGGATCGTTGTGCTCAGCAACCGGCTGGATGTCGATACCGTTGGTGCGTTACGGCGCCAACCGACACCGTTCGTCCTGTTGGGACGTCCGATTGGCGACCATATGGGACTTTGTTGGGTTGATACCGACAACGCGTTGCACACGGCCGAAGTGGTGCGTTATCTGATTGGGCTGGGGCATCGTCAGGTTGCCTATGTGGGCGGAGATCCGGAAGTTGCGGTGACCGGGGAACGGCTCAACGGATATCGAAGTGCCATGGCCGAGGCCGGACTGCCCATCGACGAGCGTTGGATCGACGACGGCTATTTTGCTGCAGACGGCGGTTATCACGCGGCGTTGCGTATGAAAGAGTTGGGCGATAGCCGCGCCAACGGCCTATTATGCCGCCAACGATCTCATGGCCATCGGCATCATGCGGGGCTTGCGTGACAGCGGTATCCGCGTGCCGGACGACGTTTCGGTCGTCGGTACCAATGATTCGCCCGAAGCAGAGCATGTGACGCCGGCGTTGACGACGCTGCGGGTTCCATATGCCGTGATGGCAGCCGGCGCTGCGGAACTACTGATCGACGCTATTCTGCAGCAACAGCCGCCGTACGGTAGGGTCACTGTTGCGTCCGAGCTGATTGTGCGCGAGTCTACGGCGCGTTGCCGGCGAAGTGATTATAGCGCCAATGGCTTCGGGTAGATGTATGCGCACGCGAATGTCTGTAGCGGCAAGCTCTGCCCTGGGATGGAGTTATACGTACAGCCAAAGAAAAGAAGATAGATGCGGCGTTGGATGGGTAGTATACCACCGTTGGATTTCTGTTCATCTGTACTGTTCCCACGTGCAACACTCCCGGTTCCACCGGAAGTTGCGATACATCACTACACCAGACTGGCTTTTTCAGTCTCGTTCATTTTGCTGCAACAGAAGGAGAATTCTCATGCGCAACCGTTCTATTGTATTGCTGTCATTGCTCGTCGTTGCGGGCATGCTCTTTGCAGCCTGCAGTGCGCCGTCTGCACCCGCCGAGCCGGCAGCTGCCCCTGCAGAGGAGGAGGCTGCCGCCGTGGAGGCCGAGGCCGAACCGACCGAAGCGCCGGCTGAAGAAGCTGCTCCTGCGGCCGACGGTCCGTCCCTCACCATCTGGGCGGACGACACCCGCGCGCCCGTGTCTGGAGGAACTGGGCAAGGCCTTCGAGGACCAGTACGGCATTCCCGTGGTCGTCACCGAGAAGGGCTTCGGCGACATCCGTGATGACTTCAAGGTTGCAGGACCGGCCGGCGAAGGGCCGGACATCATCATCGGCGCACATGACTGGCTGGGAGAGTTGGTCGAGAACGGTCTGCTGGCCGAGATCAGCCTGGGTGACAAGACCGACGATTTCCTGTCGGCAGCCGTCCAGGGCTTCACCTATGACGGCGTCCTCTATGGCATGCCGTACGCGACCGAGAATGTGGCCTTCGTCTACAACCCGGAGATGGTCTCACAGGTGCCGGCCACCTGGAGCGAAGTGACCGAACTGGCCGCACAGCTGGAGGCTGACGGTGTCGTGAAGCAGGGCTACATCCGCCAGGAAGGCGATCCCTACCACTTCTTCCCGATCCAGACCGCGTTTGGCGGCTATGTCTTCGGTTTGACCGATGCAGGCTATGATGCCACCGACGTGGGCATTGACAGCGAAGGCTCGATCGCCGCGGCTACATGGCTGGACAACATGGTCAAGGACGGTCATCTCTCAGCCGATGCAGCGGTCGACTACGACATCATGCACGCTGCGTTCGAGTCCGGCGACGCTGCCATGATGATCACCGGGCCATGGGCGTTGAGCCGCATTCGCGAGAGCGGCGTTCCGTACGCTGTGGCCGCGATTCCCGGCGAGACGCAGGATGCACAGCCATTCCTGGGCATCCAGGGTTTCATGGTCAGCAACTTCAGCGACGATCCGTTGTTGGCCCAGACCTTCCTCCAGGAATTCGTGGCCACCGACGAGACCATGCAGGCCATCTTCGACGCCGATCCCCGCCCGTCCGCCTATCTGCCGGTGCGCGACGCCATCGAGGATGCAGACATCGCCGCCTTTGCCGAGGCCGGCGCCAATGGCCTGGCCATGCCTGCGATTCCGGAAATGTCCGCTGTGTGGGATTCCTGGGGCAATGCCGTGACCCTGGTGACCCAGCAGCGCGAGACGCCTGAAGACGCCATGACCAGCGCCGCAGAACAGATCCGGACTGCCATCGGAGAATAGCCGATGACAGCCGCGTCCAACGCGGGATCGGGGGGCGCGCAGGCGCCCCCTGTTTCTCGATCATCCGATCTTCTTTGGCTGTTCTTTCGTCTCGGCGCGCTGGCGCTGATCGACGCTATCACGATCTATCTTGTCTATAACTTCATTGACGACGGCATCTGGGCACTTGCGCTGGTGCTGGCGCTCATCACAGTTCTAATCAATCTCGTCTTTCTGCGCGAGAATCTCTACCCGCTGCGCTGGATTTCGCCTGGCTTGGCCTTGTTGATTCTCATCGTCATCTACCCCATCCTCTTCACCGTCTACATCTCGTTCACCAACTATGGTGACGGCCATCTCCTGACCAAACCGGTGGTCATCGAGCAGATCGAGAGCGGCTACCTTCCTGCCGGAAGACGCCAATGTGCTGGACTGGACGGCATATGTGTCCGCAGACGGTCAGTACATTCTCTATCTGCAGGATCCGGACACCGGCGAGACGCTTAATCGTCCGACCGGATCAGCCGTCGAACAGGTCGAGGGCGGCGAACCGCCGGCTGAGATCGACGGCTACCGGCAGCTCAACAAGATCGAACGCCTGCAGCACACGGCCGCCCTGACGGCGCTACGCTTCGGCGAGTCGCCGGACGTCTTCAGTGTCAGCGACCGGCAGATCGGCAAGGCTGCCAAGTTCGAGCCCCAGTATGTCTATGACGAAGCGCTGGACGTCATGACCGATCTGCAGACGGGCATGGAGTATGTGCCGGTCGAAGGCACCTTCACCGCGGAGGACGGCAGCACATTACGTCCCGGCTGGTCGGTGCCGCTGGGCATAGACAACTATGTCAAGCTCTTCACCGACCCGAGTCTGCGTCAACCCTTTGTCCAGGTCTTCATCTGGACCGTCTTCTTTGCAGCACTTCAGCGTGGTGTTTACCTTTGCATTGGGACTCTTCCTGGCCATCGTCTTTAACGTCGAAGAGATGCCCATGCGCAACCTGCTGCGCTCGCTGCTGCTGATTCCCTACACGCTTGCCGGCCTTTGTCGCCGTGCCGGTCTGGGTCGGTCTGCTCAACCCGCAGTACGGCGTCGTCAGCCAGTGGATTGCGACCATCTTCGGTATCTGCGCCGCCCTGGTTCACCGATCCGGCCTGGTCGCGCATCGGCGTGCTCTTCGTACAGCTCTGGCTCGGCTTTCCCTACATGTTCGTCATCTCTACCGGCGCGCTGCAGGCGCTGCCACGCGACATCTACAAGGCGGCCGAGATCGACGGGGCCAATCGCCTGGCAGCAGTTCTGGTCCATGACCTTTCCGCTGATCATGATCACGATGGGGCCGCTGCTGGTGGCCTCCTTTGCCTTCAACTTCAACAACTTCGCTATCATCGATCTCTACAACCAGGGCGGCCCACCCATGGCCGGCACGGCGTCGCCCGTGGGCTGGACCGATATTCTCGTCACCTATACCTATCGCATCGCTTTCTCGAGCGGACGCGGGGCGGATTACGGCTATGCCTCGGCCATCACGGTGGTCATCTTCCTGATCCTGGTTGTGATCACCTTCTTCCAGTTCCGCTATCACCAACATGCTGGAGGAGCAATCGGAAAATGTCTAGCGCAACGCAGCACCTCAACACGTCGGTTCCATCTACGCGGCAGCGGCGTATCGCGCTGGTCTTGCGCATTCTGCTGGCGATCGTCATGCTCTTCTTCGCGCTCTTTCCGGTGATCTGGATCTTCTCGGCCTCGATCAACCCCAGCAACTCGCTGGTCAACCAGAACCTGATCCCGAAGAACGCCACGCTGGACAATTATCGGGCGCTCTTCACCAGCGAACGCTTTCCCTTCCGCTCTGGATGATGAATTCGCTCAAGCTGGCCGTCTTGACCACGGTCATCGGCGTGATCTTCACGGCCATGGCGGCCTACGCCTTCTCCCGCTTCCGTTTTCGGGGACGGCGCAGCCTCTTGCAGACGATCCTGTTGGTGCAGGTCTTTCCCAACTTCCTCAACATGGTGGCGCTCTTTCGTCATCCTGCAGCAGTTGGGCGACCTACATTCCCTTTCTCAACATCAACACCCATGGCGGCCTGCTGCTCATCTATCTGGGCGGCATTCTGGGCGTCAACACCTGGCTGGCCAAGGGCTACTTCGACTCGATCCCACGCGATCTGGACGAAGCGGCCATCGTGGACGGCGCCACGCCATTGGCAGACCTTCTGGAACGTGCTGATTCCGCTCATGCGGCCGATCCTGGTCGTCATCGGCCTGCTGATCTTCATCGGCACCTACTCCGAGTATGTGCTGGCACGGGTCTTGCTGACCACCAGCGAGCAATACACGCTGGCGGTCGGGCTTGAGCCTCTTCATCCGCGACCAGTACGCCAATCGCTGGGGCATCTTCTGCGCCGGCGCACTGATTGCCTCCATCCCGCCGGTGACGCTCTTCTTGATCTTCCAGCGCTACTTGGTCGGCGGGCTGACGTCGGGCTCGGTCAAGGGATAGTTGCCTAAAGAATGACACGCGAACCACATGCTCCCGTCATGGCGGATTTTGTCTTTGGCGGGATCGAATCCGACGAAAGCAGGTTGCTCGAGACCGAACGGAGCCGCTGGCATGGATTGCGCCATTTTCAGCAGATCGACCCCTTAGATCCCAAACCCGGCGAAGCGGTGACCCTGACCGTTACAGTCGGTCCCGACCTATATATCGACCGACTGACGGCGTATCTGACGACTGACGGCGCCAATCCGGCCGGCCGTCGCGGCGTGGCAGAGCAGGGTCACGCGATTTCGCTGACGTGCATGAAAAACCGCTGGGAACCACTCATCTGGGATTTTGTGTCGCTTTGGCAGGGCGAGTTGCCGGCCCAGACGGATGGCACATTTGTTCAGTACCGGATCGAAGGCTGGTCATCAGTTGACGATACCGTGTCTCACTGGAGTCGGGAGCAGAATCTGGATCGCACCATCGAGCGTCCTGCCCGGTACGGCTATGTGGTGGATACCTTGACACCACCCGACTGGGCGCGCGATGCCGTTCTCTACCATGTCTTTGTAGACCGCTTCACCGGCGTCGAAAATCGTTGGCTGAAGCCGGATGAGCTTGTGCACTTCGCCGGCGGCACCTTGCGTGGCGTCATCGACAGGCTCGACTATATCGCCGATCTGGGTGTGACAACGCTCTGGCTTAGCCCATTCTTCAAGACCACCAGTTACCATGGATATGACATAGCCGACTACTATCAGGTCGATTCCCGTTTTGGTGTTCATGACGGCGTACACACGCTTGTGGCAGCGGCCCACGCACGTGGACTGCGAGTGATCCTGGATTTTGTTGCCAACCATGTCAGTCTTGAGTTCACCCCCTTTGTCGAAGCCCGATCCGATCCGACAAGCGACTTTCGCCGGTGGTTCAGCTTTGACGCAGCGTATAGACACGGTTATCGCAGCTTTTTCGATGTTGCAGCCATGCCCCAACTCAACACAGACGATCCCGGTGTCCGCGCATTTCTGTGTGATGCGGCGCAATACTGGCTGCGCGAGTTCGACGTTGACGGTTACCGGCTCGACTACGCGGCCGGCCCCGGACATGCATTTTGGAGCGAGTTTCGGGCGGCATGCCGGGCTGTCAAACCGGATTGCTGGCTCTTTGGCGAGGTGACACGTGCCGGCGAAGAGTTACGGTCGTACGATGGACGGCTGGACGGATGTCTTGATTTCTCTTTCTGCCGCCGAGTGCGCCAGCTATGCGCCGGGACTCGTCCGTCGATCTCGTTAGTTGAGTTTGTCAATACAGTCATACATAGCCGCAATTTTTTCGGTGAGAATTTCCTCTTGCCCAGTTTTATCGAAAACCATGACATGAACCGTTTTCTCTACGTCGCCGGAAACGACCAACAGCGACTCAAGCTGGCTGCCGGTCTCATGTTTGCGCTGGGTGGTCCGCCGATTCTCTACTACGGCAGCGAAGTCGGGCTGAGCCAGCCCCGCGCCAAAGAACCGTATCGGGAAGAGTCGCGACACCCAATGCTCTGGGGCGATGCGCAGGACAGTGCCTTGTTGACCTGGTTCAAGAAGTGGGTTGCGCTGCGGCGCATGCACCCGGCCATGAGTCGTGGCGCTGTTCGGACACTGGCGCTGGATGAAGCCGCCGGTATCTGGGACTTTGCCCGTGTCACAGAAGGAGATGAGGTGCACTTTCGGCTAGACCTGCAGAACCGAACGCTCTGCCCAAATTGATAGACCGATTCCACCGAAGACCCCCTATCTGTGATACACTTCCCTTCATGTTGACGTGGGACAACTTCGCGCAGGCACGGCGACAGATCGGTCGTCCGTTCGTGGTGGCCCATCGTGGCGCACCCGTGGCTGAACCGGAAAATACGCTGGCCTCGTTTGCGCTGGCTCTGGCTCAAGGTGCGGACGCACTGGAGACGGATCTGCGTTTCACGCGTGACGATGAGATCGTCCTCTTTCACGATGAGACGTTGGAGCGCACCACTGACGGTCAGGGCAAGGTGCGCGATCATTCCTTGTCGGAGTTAAAGCGCTTCCGGACGCGACGTCCCGATGGGTCCGGCTGGAGTGATGAGCGGGTGCCCTCTCTGGTCGAATTATTGATCGCCACCCAGGCACGCACGCCCTTATTGCTGGAACTGAAGGATCGGCTCTTCCTGCAGCCTTCTTATGCGCAGAAGCTGATCGATACGCTGCAAGCCTATGGCATTTTGCGCAGCAGCGCCATCGTATCGTTTGATATGGACCTGGTACGAGCGGTGAATCGGGTCGACCCGGAAATTCCGACCGGCATGATCACAATGTGGAACCCTCTGCCGTCTGCGCGTATGCGCTTGCTGGGGCCGGTCTTTCCATTGCTGTATCTGAACCCGGTCTATGTTGCATGGGCTCACCGGATGGATGCGATTGTGGCACCGCTGGATCCGAATCCGACGCCCAGGTTGGATACCTATCTGTGGCTCGGTGTGGACGCGCTGCTGGCTGACGATCCCGCCAAGGTTCTGGCGGCGTTGAAGGCGAGAACCCGATGAACGTACCCAGGCGACCAAGCGTTGCAAATCCCGGCTTTCCCGGCGTGGAGATACTGGAGCATAGCGGACCGTTCGAGGTCCACACCTTCTTTAGAGCATAACTGTCATGACAAATACGACCGGAGCGGTCCTACCCTCAATCGAAGAGAAGCCCGTTTACGTCAACCAGATGTTTGCGCGCATTGCGCCGACCTATGATGTGATGAACCGCATGATGGCGCTGGGGCAAGATCAGGGTTGGCGTCGCCTCATGTTGGAGTATTGCGAATTGCCGCCCAACGGATCCTTGCTCGACGTGGGCGCCGGTACGGGCGACATTGCCTACACCGCCATGAAGCAATATCCTGGAGTCAAGGCCATCGCTTCCGATTTCACCTACGAAATGATGGCCGCGGGCGTTGACAAGGTTCCCGGTCATCATCTGCCCTTTGTCCAGGGCGATACACTACATTTGCCCTTTGCGGACAACAGCTTCGACGCGGTCGTGAGTGGATTTCTGATCCGCAATGTCGTCGATCGGGAAGCGGCTTTTCGTGAGCAGGCGCGTGTGACAAAACCCGGCGGCAAAGTTGTGTGCCTGGAGACCGCCCCCCCCTCCAACACGATGTTGGGCCCGCTCTTTCAACTCTACTTTTTCAACATCGTGCCCATCATCGGCAGCTTAATCAGCGGCGATCGGGAGGCCTACGCCTATCTGCCTCAGAGTACAGTCGACTTTCCTGAGCCGGCCGTACTCCAGCGGCGAATGGAGCAGGCCGGCTTGCGCAACGTCTTCTACCGCGAACTGATGTTGGGCACCGTCGCCATCCACATTGGCGCCAAGATGGGGTAACGCTGCCTCCTATCTAAACAGACAACGCTACGAGATCATGAGTATGTAGGTCGGGCAGGGATGCCCGACCGCTCTCCTACCTGACTGATCGTCGTGCTCCAACCGTGTCGGGCAAGGATGCCCGACCTACATAACTCGTGTTTTCATCAGGATTTCGGTTTAGTTCAGTTCGGCGTGAATACCGCGACAGAAATCCGTCTATGTTGCCTCTGTTGGGAACTGTCCAAGACTTTCTGCCGGGATTCAGTAGCCTGTGTCAACTTTGGGTAACGTCGACACATCTGTGTTGCGCGTCGCCAGAAACCTACCGATTGTCATCTGCCATTCTCAGCTTCTCCTATGCCGACTTATATCGATCCGACCGACGGCCTTGACCTGTATGACGGCCGCGCTGCCCAGCGCGGCAATCCCAGTTTTGTTTGGCGAGCGGGCCAAGATCGACGACTCAACATGATCCTGCAGTGGGGCAATGTTCCACCTGCCGGCAGGCTGCCGCGCGTACTCGTGGACGGCTGCGGCGTTGGCATGTATGTGAAGGCATTGCGCCCATATGCCGACGTCATCTGCGGTCTCGACATCGAGCCGGTACACTTGGCCCGCGCCGCCGAAGTCGTGCCGGACGCAAAGTTGCAGCTTGCTGCCTGCGAGAACCTGCCCTACCCGGACGACTACTTCGATCTGCTGTTGAGCCACGAGGTCTTGGAGCACGTGCAGAACGATTTCGCGGCGGCGGCCGAGATCGCCCGTGTGCTGAGGCCGGGCGGTCGGGCGATCGTCTTTGTGCCCAATCGGCTCTACCCATTTGAAACCCACGGCCATTACTGGCGGGGGGCCTATCACTTCGGCAACACGCCGCTCATCAACTATTTACCGAATATTCTGCGCAATCGATTCGCGCCCCATGTCCGAGTCTATACACAGGCCGGCTTGCTCGAGTTGTTTTACGGTCAGCCGGTTCGTGTAGTTCAGCTGGCCCAGATATACCCCGGCTATGACAACTTGGTCGCACGCAAACCTGCCCTCGGAAGGGCAATGCGCGCCTTCACCTATATGCTGGAACGGACGCCACTGACCCGATTCGGAATCAGCCATCTGTTGGTCATTGAAAAGGGGACGTAGGACGTCAGATCGGCCATGGCCGGCATCCATGTGGCTCTCAATGTCCGATCAATACGACGGCCGCACAAAATTACGCGGAACTATGGGGCTGTGCTACCATACGCGGAACGTGTGTGTTGTGCAAAGGCGTTCAGTACGGAAGCTGGTAGATGGGGCGACCGACGGAGATTTGGCGGTCGCCCCGTCACCATGTAGACCTTAGGGGAGAGATCCCAGTCCTATGGATCGGCACGACCGAATATTGATGTCGAGGCGCAAACGTCAACGCGTACATGTAAATCGCCCGCGTCCTTGGTTGCGGATTGGGCAGTTGCTTTTGATCGCAGTGGCTGCGGTTGTCTTTGCCTCACTTCTGATCGCCGGAACCGGCATGGCGCTAGCCGTCGGCGTCTACAACTCGTACGCAAGTCAGCTTCCGGATGCGAGCATCATCGAGCAACAGCAGGACGATTTCCAAACAGTGCGGATCTACGACCGTACGGGTGAATATCTCCTGTACGAAAGTGTGGATCCGCGTCCGTTTCGCGGTGACCGCACCTACATCCCGCTCGCGGACATGTCGCCCGAGGTCTGGCGGGCAGCCGTAGCGCTGGAAGATCGTAACTTTTGGGACAATCCGGGCATCAATGTTCGTGGCCTTGTGCGCGCGTTTGTTTCCAATATTCAGGGCGGCGCTGTGCAGGGTGGTTCGTCCATCACCCAGCAACTCATCAAGAATGTGATCATCTCACCTGAGGAACGCGCCCAGCAGAGCTATGCACGCAAGATCAAAGAAGTGATTCTAGCGGTGGAAGTCACGCGGCGCTACCCCAAAGAAAAGGTGTTGGAGTGGTATCTCAACTATAATTTTTACGGCAATCTTGCCTACGGTGTGGAGGCAGCCAGCCAGGTTTACTTCGGCAAGAGCAGTGAAGAGCTAGGGTTGGCCGAAGCTGCAATGCTGGCGGCAATTCCCCAGTTTCCGGCGCTAAACCCCATCGACAATCCCGAAGACGCCAAGCGGCGTCAGGGCATCACATTGCAGGCCATGGTCGAGGCAGGGTACATCACCCAAGCCGATGCCGAGGCTGCCTTTGCGCAGGAGCTTTCCCTACGCAGGTCGGTGGCCGAACGTTTCGACGTTTTGACGGCGCCTCACTACGCACTCTACGTACTCGATCAGGTGAAGAAGGAATTCAACACGCTTGACGATCCCTACTTCATCTGGCGCAAGGGGTTGCAGATCTACACAACCTTGGATGTGGGCCTGCAGAAGTATGCGGAGCAGATCGCGCGCGATTAAGTGGCCGAATTGATCGTACAGGACAAGAATGCCAGCAATGCCGGTGTCGTCGCAATCAAGAATGATACCGGCGAGATTCTTGCCATGGTTGGTTCACTGGACTACAACAACGACGAGATCGACGGTCAGGTCAACATGGCTACGTCTGAACGTCAGCCCGGCTCCAGCTTCAAGCCGTACGTCTATCTGACGGCACTGCAACAGGGACTGACGCCGGCGACCATGATCCTCGATGTCCCGACCGCCTTCGCTCAGGCCGACGGCACCTACTACCGCCCTGAGAACTACGATCGCCAATATCATGGGCCGGTCTCGTTGCGCAATGCACTGGCCCGATCGTATAACATCCCCGCCATCAAAGTGATGGATCAGGTCGGCGTTGCCAATGCGCTGCGGACGGCTCATCGTATGGGCATCAATGGTCTCGATCGCGGTCTGAACTTCTATGGATTGAGCCTTGTATTGGGCGGCGGCGAGGTCTCGCTGCTCGACCACACCTACGCCTATTCTGTCTTCGCCAACCAAGGCGTACTGATCGGCGAGCCGGTATTGCCGGTGGAAGAACGCAGCGGATTCCGCAATCTCAATCCGGTCTCACTCTTGCAAGTGCGGGATTCGGACGGCAATGTCCTGAAGCAGTATGAGGCGCCGGAAGCCGAACGCATCTTCAGTTCCGAAGTTGCCTATGTGATGTCGGATATCATGAGCGATGACGTTGCCCGTGCGCCGTCCTTCGGCGCCAATACGGACTTGACACTGCCGGATCGTAAAATAGCTGCCAAGACCGGCACAACCAACGGTTTTAAGGACAATTGGACCATGGGCTTTTCGCCCCAATTGACCGTCGGTGTATGGGTGGGCAATACCGACAACGAATCCATGCAGAATGTGACCGGGCTTTCCGGCGCCGCGCCGATTTGGAACGCAGTAATGCGCAAATATCATGAAGGACTATCGCCTGAGTGGTACGAGCGGCCGGCAGCAGTGACCACCCGTACGGTCTGTCAACCCAGTGGCCTGCTGCCGAGCGGCTCTTGTCCTCCGTCCAGCCAACGCGCTGAAATCTTTGTTGCCGGCACCGAACCGACCGTAACGGACAGCATTTGGCAGCCTTTTGAGTTGGACCGGGAGACCGGCCGTCTTGCGTCTGCGTCGACATCACTGGAACGGCGTGAGTCTCGCGTCTATCAAATCCTGCCGCCGGAGGCCGATGACTGGGTGCGCGACAGTGGCATCGAGCAACCGCCGACCGAAACGACTGAATTCGTGAGCTTGGGTGACTTCGACCCTGACGCAGCCATCGTCGAACCGCTGATCAACGGCTATATCGGCGGCAAGTACGAGGTGAAAGGCAACGCACGCGGCGGGCAGTGGCGTCTTGAATTCGGCCCGGGACTGGAGCCGGCCGAGTGGACGCTCATCGGCGGCGATCGGGGCGATGACGTGCAAAACGGCGTGCTCCAGGTCTTTGACACGGAGGGACTGGGGGACGGGCAATATACGCTACGGTTGACGGTCAATCGAGGCGACGGTCAACGCATCTTTACCACGCCGATCATCGTCGACAATACGCCGCCGACCGTTGTCGTCAGTGAGCCCAAACCGGATCGGCTTTACGTGATGGAAGATGACGAGCAGATCAACGTCAATGTTCTCCCAGGTGACGAGTGGGGCATCGCCCGGGTTGCTTTTGCCGTTGATGATTCCTATATTATTACCAGTACCGTAGCGCCATGGAACGAGCGCTGGAAGATCACCATGCGTGATCAGCAGCAGATTGAGGTACCGGGCGTGCAGAACTGGCTCGGGTTTGAGAGTGAAGACCCGGATGTTCGCCCAGGACGCATACTGGAAAACGAAGACGGATTCGCTGCTATTCGGACCAGCGAAGGTGTCTATTTCGAGGGACATCGGATCAAAGTCAAAGTCTTCGACCTCGCCGGCAACGAGACCGAAAGCGACGAAATTCAGGTTTACGTGCGACACAAGGCGAAGAATCCGGAATAGCGGCGAATCTGACGATTGAACACCACCATATTCGTAAACCCCGGCAGGAATAATCAGATACATAGTCATTGTCCTCGATCGAATCGGCTGATTATTGCTGCCGGGGTATTCACACACAAATGAACTGCGAACCATGAAACGTCGAGCGTACCCATGCCAACGATTCTCGTAACCAACGATGATGGCGTCAATGCTCCGGGCTTGCTGGCGCTGAAACAAGCCCTCTCTCGCATTGCCGATGTTCTCGTACTGGCGCCGGAGCGGAACTGGAGCGCCTCGAGCCATGCCAAAACCATGCACAAGCCACTGCGTATCTACGATGTGAAGTTGGCCGACGGCAGCGCCGCCAAGTGTAGCAGCGGAAGCCCCACCGATTGTGTCGCATTGGCCGCCGCCGGTGTGCTTGGCAGGCGCCCGGATCTGGTTGTCAGCGGCATCAACGCCGGCCATAACTTAGGTGTCGATGTGACCTACAGTGGTACAGTCGCGTGCGCCATGGAGGCCGTGATCAAGGGAATTCCAGGTGTAGCGGTCAGCACCGTTGTTCCCGGCCAGGGTGACCATGACATTGCCGGAATACGTGCCCTGACCGCTGAGATCGGCACCGAGATTGCGGCTCAAGTTCTTGTCCATGGCCTGCCTCCCGCTACATTGCTGAATGTCAACGTTCCTGCCATCGCCGCGGCTGAATACAAAGGCATACATGTGACGCGAATGGGTGGTCGTACCTACGACAGCGCTGAAGTGCTGGAGCGCAACGATCCGTATGGGCGACCCTACTATTGGTTGGGCGGCTCAATGCCGATTGACGTCCCGGACGACGGCAGCGATGTCGGCGCGATCACAAACGGTTTCGTCAGTGTTACGCCGATCAGCTTGGACATGACTGCCTACGCATTTCTTGATTCACTGCGCACATGGGAACTGCGTAACATGCAGGGAGAAACTCCACGCGAATTGACTCAATAGATGCGTCCCCAATTCACCCGGTGATCGCCGTAGAGGCACCTACACCAGACTGTACGCGAGCAAACACAATCATGGTTTTTACTGCATCGGCCGATAAGACGCGTTGGGAAGGGCTCCTGATTTGCACCTGGATTCTGGTCGCGGACGCTCTCCTTTTCCTATGGGCGTTACGCCGTCCAATCGATTGGATCAAGTTTTCCTTTATCTTCATCGCCGCGTTGAGCATCCCCTTGTTACTCTACTGGGCCTACCGCACGTGGATGGCCTTTACGGTGGAATACTGGGTGGAGCGGAATATGGTCACTGTGCGCTGGGCGAATGAACGACGAATGATTCCTATGGCCGCAATCCAGCAGATTATTCAGGGAGGCGTGGCCGATCTCAGCGGAGGCAGTCGGTTGGATTGGCCGGCCCCCTTTGTCCGGCCGGGCCGCGGACTCGGCCTGATCAACTTGACCATGGTGGCGACAAGGCCGTTGACGGAGTGTCTTGTCCTGGAGGCCGACGGTTCGGCCTATGCTCTATCGCCGGCGGATGGGAGAGAGTTTGTTGCGGCGTTGCAGAGGCGCGCCGCAATGGGTTCGCTGGGGGATGTCGAGCCGACTCCTGCGAAGTCGACATTTATGGAGCAGGCGTTCGGCGCAAGGCAGGCCGGTTACTATCTGATTGGCGCCGGGCTGATCGGTGTTTTGGTCCTGGTTGGCGTGCTTATGGTAAACTTTCCGAGTTTACCGGATGCACTCACACTGCAGTACAATCCCGACGGTATACCCATCGTGGTGCGTAGCAAGTCTGCATTGTTTGTGTTGCCAATTGTCGGTTTTGTCGCTTGGTTTGTCAATGGAATCGGCGGCTTGTTTATGGCTGGACGGGAGCAGGTCACTGGCGCCTATATGCTGTGGGGCGGAGCCATTGTCGTGCAGATCTGCTCCCTGCTGGCGCTCTTAAGCGTGATTCCCTGAACATCGCCGATACGGCATAGTGCGTGGAATTACTGAGGAAATCATTGTGGTAAGGGATGTGGAGAAGCGACCTTTCCTGAGCATTATCATACCGGCGCGTGACGAGGAAAATCGTCTGCCGTCTGCTCTGGAGACAATCGCCGAATTCTTGAATGGTCAACCGTATAACAGCGAAGTCCTGGTGGTCGAGAACGGCTCCAGTGACGATACCACAGGCGTGGTGAAACGCTTCATTGCCGACGGCATCCCTCCGAACGCGAATTTTTCAGTGCGTCTTCTCAACAGTGAACCCGGCAAGGGCGCAGCCGTAAAATTGGGCATGCTTTCCGGTAGGGGAGACTATCTTGTCATCTGCGATACAGACCTGGCCGTGCCGATCGAGGAAGTGACGAAATTTCTTCCGCCCGCATTGTCATCGAAGAACTATGCCGTGGCCATTGCCAGCCGTGAGATTGCGGGTGCGGTGCGTCATGACGAGCCCGCCTACCGCCATTTGATGGGCCGGGTATTCAACTGGTTGGTTCGTTTGCTGGCCGTTCCGGGTATTCAAGATACCCAATGCGGTTTCAAGTCATTCTCGCGGGACGCGGTCCAGCGCATCTTCTTGCTCCAGACCATCAATGGCTGGAGTTTCGATGTCGAAGTGCTCTTTATCGCCCGACGGCAGGGCATGCCGATTGTCGAGATCCCGGTCAACTGGTACTACGGCGACGACAGCCGTGTACAACCTGTGCAGGACACCATCAACATGTTTATCGAATTAATGCGTATCCGTGCCAACGGCCGGCGCGGGCTCTACGACAGACCGGCACCGGCCACGTTGACGGACGAACTCCCCGCTGCATAGGGCTCCGGTCATTCCCCTATCCAAACTAATTAGGTTCTCTGAGGTTTGGTTGGGTTTCTTGTAGAGGCATATCCTTGCGCCTGTGCTCAGGCGACCGCATTGGTACTTCCCGACAATTCATAATAGAGCCACTAATTGTACGGTCTATGCCGCATTGTCAAGCCAATCTGCAGCATATTGGTCACATAGTGAGCGACAAGCGGGAGGACTATGCTCCCCGCCTGAAAAAAGAGTAGCCCAAAAAGTACGCCGGCCACACCGGCGCCGATCATTCCCCAAACGCCCTGCGGACTATGCAAAATACCAAAGAGCACGCCGACGGCCACTGCCAATACAAGGGGTGGTGCAAGAGGGCTCAGTCCGCCGAGTAGTAGGCTGCGAAACAGCAATTCCTCAAGCACGACCACCGGGACCATGGCCAAGGTGACGAGCACCAGTTCGGCGTCGCTCTTCGGTACGATGTACTGGATCACAGCATGCGAATAGAAGCGTTCTCCGCTGCTTTCCGTTAGCCACTGAGTTGTGATGTAAAAGAGACCTGCCAACACCACCCCCCAACCGATTCCCCACAAGAGTTGGCGGTCGAAATCTGCTACGGTCCAGCCCAATGTTTCCGGCGGCAGACCACTCAACAACCCTAGACCAACACAGGCCCCGATGATCGAAAGACGGATCAAATTTTCGCCCGGCATCAACAGTAAATTACGGTCGGGCGTCCAGGTCCGCAACAATCTTGCTGTGTTGTAGGTGCCCCACGCCATCAACATGGTCAGTACAAAGGTGAGAAATAGAAAGGCTGCGTAGCGTAATGACATGGGCGAAGACGATCGTGCGTATGGGTCACATGTGGAGGTCTGGTTACGACTTTACTTTACCCACTATTGTACAGGTGCCCAAGTAGATTGCCGAACCACGGTTGGTCTTCGAAGACATTGGGCATACAGACAAATCGCGACGGAACCACCTGACAGAGAGTCAACCGATATCCGGTTGCGCCCCAACATATGGCCCTCGCCGGCGTGGCGTTGAATTTTACCCGAGCGATTTGCCGCCACTCATCCGGCTATGATACCATTTTCTCAATGGAGAGATGTGAAATCTCTTCGTGGGCGGGGACAATGGTGTTCCCGCCTTTTCTTGTGCTATGATCGAATCGTGGCCGGACAAGTGGTGTTGGCGCCAGCCGTGATGACACAAACGTTGCGACAACAACGCACCAACACGGATGAAACTCATCAATCTATACTGTAAAGGGATTCTGTCTGCGCCGTAAGTGGGATGCTTGACCTTCCCCTTCGGGCGGACGGGAGGCAACCCATGAATTGTGAAAATATGACTTGCCGGTTCTGGCAGAAGTCGAAACTACACACAACTTGGGTGCCGTGTTACGTCAATTTGTAGCAGTAAATTTACTTTCGAAAAGAGCAGTAACGAATTTACTTTCGCAAAAGAGTAGGAGACCAAATGTGAACATTGTTGTCCTGATTAAACAGACGCCGGACACGGCCGAACTCCCCAAAGTATCGGCTGAAGAGGTCCAGAGCGGCGCCGTCAAGGCCACCATGGTGATCAACCCGTGGGATGAGTACGCCGCCGAGGAAGCCATTCAACTGGCTGACCGTTTCGGTGGCGACACGATCGCCATTTCTATGGGGAACGCCGACGCGACCGACGCGCTCAAACATGCATTGGCCATGGGGCTAGGAAGCGCTGAACTAGTGGACAGTGACGGTCTTGCCGGTGCAGATATGTGGACTACGGCCGAGGCTCTGGCCGGCGCCGTCAAGGCGCACGGCGAGGTCGATCTTGTACTTACCGGCAAGCAGAGCGTTGATGACAACAGCGGCGCCGTCTTTGTAGGCGTCGCCAAAAGTCTCGGCTATCCGCTATTGGTTGGGGTCAGCAAGATTGTTGATGTCGCTGACGGCAAGATTACGGTCGAACGGATGGTGGATGGTGGGCAGGAGACGGTTACCGCACCGCTGCCTGCCGTCGTCAGCGTCGGCAAAGAGATCAACGATCCGCGCTACCCTAGCTTCATGGGCATCCGCAAGGCCAACCGGGCCAAGATTCCAACCATCGCGGCCGCCGATCTTGGCGTCGGTGGCAGAGGCAAGACCCAGTGGACCAACATTCGGAAGCCCGAAGAGCGCAAGACGGCAGTCGTGATGATCGACGGCGCGACCGCACAGGAAAAAGCCGCCAAGCTGGCCGACGCCCTGCTGGCTGAGAAGGTGATCTAGGAGAGAATCATGAGCGTACTTGTTTGGATAGAACAATCACAGGGCAAACCGGTTGTCAGTTGCTTTGAAGTCGTGGGCAAAGGGCGCGATCTGGCGAATGCACTTGGCGCGTCATTGAACGCTGTCATTATGGGCGCTGATACTGCGGCAAGCACAGCGATTGCACAGACCTATGGTATAGACACGATCTACACCATTACCAGCCCGGTGCTGGCCAACTATCGTCTGGGTGCCTATGCAGTCGGGCTGAAGCAAGCTGCCGACGCTGCCGGTGCAAGCGTCGTGCTGACCAGCGCCACAACTCGGGGGCGCGAACTGAGCGCTGCCGTTGCCTACGATCTAGGCGCCGGCCTGGCGCCCGATGCCGTGGATTTGAGTATCGATGGCGGTAAGCTTGTGGCCGTCCGCTCCATCTACTCCAACAACATCTTGACAGATATCACCTTCAGCAGCGACGTACAGGTTGCCAGTGTGCGTCCCCGCTCCTTCCCCATGCCGGAAGCCGGCGCGGCAAGCGGTTCGGTGACTGCACTTGAGCTGGCCGTGGCTGAAGACGGCGTGGCCGAGAAGGTGCTCGAGTCCAAGAGCACGGACAGTGGTGAAGTCAGTCTGACCGATGCCGGAATTATCGTCTCCGGTGGTCGCGGCGTTGCGGTCGACCCGGAAAAAGGCTTCCAGATGGTTGCGGATCTGGCCTCCACCCTGGGAGCCGCCGTAGGCGCCAGCCGCGCCGCAGTCGATGCAGGATACATTCCCTACAAACACCAGGTCGGACAGACCGGAAAGACGGTGCGGCCCGACCTGTACATTGCCGCCGGCATCAGCGGCGCGATCCAGCATCTGGCCGGGATGGGCGGCAGCAAGGTCATCGTCGCCATCAACAAGGACGCCGAAGCACCTATCTTTGAAAAGGCCAATTTCGGCGTCGTCGGCGATCTCTATGAAGTCCTTCCTGCGCTGACTGACGAACTCAAGAAGCGGCTTGGATAGAGAAGTTGGTCGGTCGATAAGAGAAGCTGGATGTGCCGGGAACCACCCAGGTTCCCGGCACTTTTTTGTCGAGTGGTCGCGCCTGCCAACTCGTATTCGTCCCAGTTCGAACCATGTCGAGCAAGCTGATATAATGCATCACGGTGCTTGATCGACCCGGCAGTTGCCGGATATACAGGCATTGTGAATTATGTCTAAACGCCGACGTCATCCAGCTTGCAGGAAGTGAGTAATGCAACCTGATACTACCTTGACGCCCGATATTCCATATTCTGCTGCCTTCCGTGCCTTTGGTGGCGATGATCCCAACGTGTATTCGATCTACGATGTCATCTACCGTTCGCCGGTAACAGGTAGCCTCCTGGAAGTTCAGCACGATATGGACGCGCTGAAGCAGCGGAGCGCCTCCCACTGGAAAACGCTGATCAACAGCCGCGTCGGTGCCACCGATTGGCCCTACGGCAGCGGCGTCTGGGGGATGCGTGAGTGGGTAATCCCCGACTTGCGCGATGAGAATGTAGTCAGCATGTATGAGGGCAACACCAATCTCTTCTGGGCGCAGCGGCTGGGCAAACTGCTCGGCGTGGATGACCTCTGGATCAAGCTGTGCGGCAACAGCCACACCGGTAGTTTCAAGGACCTGGGCATGACGGTCCTCGTTAGTGTCGTCAAACAGATGATGGCTGACGGTAGCCCCGTGCGCGCAGTGGCCTGTGCAAGCACCGGTGACACCAGCGCCGCACTGGCCGCGTACGCTGCCTATGCAGGCATCCCTGCCATTATCTTCCTGCCTTCGGGCAAGGTGAGTACGGCGCAGCTTGCACAGCCGGTGGCCAACGGCGCCCACGTCCTGGCGCTGGACACAGATTTCGACGGCTGCATGCGTATCGTGCAGGAAGTGACTCAGGACCAAAGCATCTATCTGGCCAATTCCATGAACAGCTTGCGCATTGAGGGCCAGAAGACCGTCGGTGTCGAGATTGTACGCCAATTTGACTGGCAAGTCCCGGACTGGATTGTGATTCCAGTGGGCAATCTTGGCAACATTAGCGCTCTCTACAAAGGACTGAAGCTGCTGATGGATCTGGGCATCATCGATCGGCTTCCACGTCTGGTGGCGGCGCAGGCGGCCAAGGCCAATCCCTTCTACCAGAGTTACCTAAACGACTTTCAGGAAAAAACGATCCTCCAGGCACAAAAGACGCTGGCTACCGCCATCCAGATCGGCGACCCGGTCAGCTATCTGAAAGCTGTACAGGCTGTGCAGGAGACCGACGGCATCGTTGAGCAAGCCGGCGAGGACGAATTGGCCAATGCCGCAGCGCTCGCCGATCTGACCGGCATGTACTCGTGCCCGCACACCGGCGTGGCCTTGGCCGCAACCATGAAGCTGATCGAGCGCGGCGTGATTCATCAGAGCGACCGGGTTATCGTTCTCAGTACCGCACATGGCCTCAAGTTCACCGGCTTCAAGACCGGCTATCATGAGGGCACGCTGGATGAAGTCGAGTCCCGTTTTGCGAATCCGCCGGTCTATCTGCCTGCAGACACCCGCGCTGTGCAGGAGATGATTGCGCGGAAGCTGGATATGGTATGACACAGTCAACTGCGGCGACTGTTACGTCGCTCGATTATCACGCGACCTCGTTCTCCCAAGGGCGCATGGATTTTGCGTGGGAAGAACTGACTCCTGAGCAGATTGCCCAAACCTATGCTGACTGGGAGGCCGGTAAAGGACTGATCGGCGGCGACCCACGGCGCATTCCCAACGCACACCTGTTGCCGGATCGGGGGCTGAACCAACAGTTTTTCCGGGTATTGGCCATGGACGACGTGCGGAGTGCGGGCCCCGTCGGCAACGGCGACGCGTTGCGTGCTGAACTGGACAGCAATCGTCGTCTGGAAGTCGAGATTGGTTTCGGGCGCGGCGATTTTCTGCTTGATCGGGCGCTGCGCTACCCGGATCGTCTCCTCATCGGGTATGAGACCAAGACCAAGGCGACGCGCCTCTTTCTACAACGTATGGCCCATACCCGGCTTCACAATGTCTGGGTCAGCGATGACGACTGTCGTTTTAATCTGCCGCGTGTGATTCCGGACGGACGCGTCGAACAGATCCATATCCTCTTTCCGGACCCCTGGTGGAAACCGCAGCACAAGGTCAAGCGTCTTGTTTCGCCTCCCTTTGTCGATCTGCTGGCGACCAAACTACGCAGCGGTGGGCTATTCTACTTCAAGAGCGACGTCCGTGAGTATGGCGAGATGGTGCGCTATCTGGTGGAGCAACACGAAGACTTTCACCCCCACGACCCGGCCTGTAGCGAGGCAATCGGAGAGTACGCTCCGACCCATCGTGAATTCTGGTGCATCAGGAACAAGCGACCATTTTACGCCTACTATTTCCAGCGGCGCTGAACCATGTCCTGCAAAACCAATGCGGAAAGCATGGACGGCGAGCACGTTATTGCGGCCCCACAGCCGTCCGGACGTGCATTGTTGACTTGGGATGGCAAATATTTGCCGCCTTTCGTCAGCTGCCCAAAGGTGAACTTGGTCGAAGAATTCGTTGTAGGCAGGCAGATGGGAGCCGATCCGGCTACTACAGCGCACGGCAACTGTCTCTACCACGGCGACAATCTCGCTCGATTGGCGCATTTGCTCGACAGCGGGCTGCGCGGCCAGGTTCGACTTATCTACATCGACCCGCCATTTGACAGTAGCGCCGACTATGTGCGGAAGGTTCGGCTACGCGATGAGCGCGCGAGCCAGGTCGGCCGGAAGGTCGAATATTCGGATACGTGGACCGGAGACAGCTACCTGCAGTTCATGTATGAACGGCTCTTGCTTCTGCGCGAACTGCTGTCCGAAGACGGTAGCCTCTGGCTTCACTGTGACTACCGGCAGGTCCACCGGCTGCATCTTCTGCTGGAAGAGGTCTTCGGCAGTGAGAATTACCTCAATACCATTTCGTGGCGTAGCCAGGTGACGCGCGGCGCCAAGGTCAATGCCTTCTACTTCCCCTACAGCACCCAGTACCTGGAGATCTTCGCCAAAAACCGCCGTGCACCGACGCTCTGGCGTCCACAGCGCAAGCACGTGGTCTTTACCAGACGGCAGGCAGCTGCCCAATTTATGGAGGACGAGGGCGGTTTCTTTCGTACGTCGGATCCTGGAACGTACAGCTTCGAGCGGCTTGTGGAGTTGAACAGACAGGATCGTCTGTACGCACCTTACGACGGCGAGATTCTGGTCGACGTCGACCAGCGTCGGGTCTACTGTTCCAATGGCGGCAACATTGGCGTCAAGTACTATTTGACTGAAGTGGACAACAATCGTTACGCGGTGGCGCGTGGGGTGGACAATTTGTGGGATGACATCCCCGGACTCGGCACGACGCCCGGGGAAGACGTCGGATACCCCACACAGAAGACCGAAGCGCTGTTGCGGCGTGTCGTCGATGCCTCAACCGATCCCGGCGATCTTGTGCTGGACTGTTTTGTCGGCTCGGGCACGACTGTGGCCGTCGCCGAGCAGATGGGGCGTCGCTGGATCGGCTGTGACGCCAATTACGGCGCGGTCCAGACCACGCGACGCCGGCTACAACGTCTACTGCAGGGGAGCAAAAAGGGCCGATTTGCACTCTTTGCCGTAGCACAAGAATGTGAGTCGAGCGCTGCTCCTGCTTGCCGGGCGGTCTTGGCTGTTGAGATAGAAATTGGCCGCCTGTCCGGTGAACCGACTACAATAGAGGTTATCGTGCGGGATGTTCAGTCGCCCGCAGCACAGCCCCAGCCGGCATCCAATGTGCGAGGCACCACCGATGACTGGCGAGCGATCGTTGACGCCATTGAGATCGATCCTGACTATGACGGCGAAGTCTTTCGACCGCAAGTCGTCGATGCGCCTCAGCCCAAACGGGAAAGGGTAACCGGTCGTTACTCCATGTCGGCAGCCAACGAAACCGCTGTCGTTGCGGTGCGGATCACCGACATCCGGGGCAGTGAAGAACTTGTATTGGTTGATGTTTCGACAGGCCTGACGATTTGAGGTTTCCATGTCTACACCCGTTCTGACCGTTCTGGAAGAAGACCGGCATGCTTGGTTCGCCGGACGCACACGCGCGATTCAAAAATATCTTGATCTGGAGATGGGTGCGGCGCGTCCGGGCACGACGCGCAAGGTGCTCGATATTGGCGGCGGCGCAGGCAATATGGCCCATCATCTGGCTCATTACGGCGACGTGATCAACCTTGACTATAATTCGCGACCACTGGCCGTTGCGCAACAGCGTGCCTTGGAGGCATTGCAGGGGTCCGGTACGGAACTGCCGTTTCCCGGTGACGAATTTGACTTGGTGGCGTTGCTGGACACGGTCGAACATGTTGCCGATGAATTGGGCGTTTTCAACGAGTGTGCACGCGTCCTCAAGCCCGGCGGCAAGCTCATCGTGACCGTGCCGGCCTTCATGTGGCTGTGGAGCTACAACGACGAGATCAACGATCATGAACGACGTTATACGGTGCCCGAGCTGCGGCAGAAGCTGGAGTTATCGGGCTTCTGCGTCAAGCGGATCAGCTACAACAATTTTTTCCTGTTTCCTGCCGTAGCCGGCATTCGGCTGCTGCGCCCGTACAATCCGGATCTGGAAAGCCCCCATCTGACGGAGGCAGAAGAGGTCTATCAGGTGGAGATGGAACCGATTCCCGAGCCGGTGAATGGGGCGCTACACATGGTCGGCTGGCTGGAAGCGGAACTTCTTCAGCGCGTGAATCTGCCATTTGGTGTCAGCGTTATTTGCGTGGCAGAAAAGCGGGCGTAGCTCGTCGTGCCTTTGTTTTGATCGATGTTTTGCTTTGACGCCCCTGCCGCAGCGGTGCCTTGCTTCGTCGAATGGCAGCAGTAGCGCGCGGCAGCAGTTGTGTATAATGGCAGCATGTCACAGACAACACTGATTGAATACCACCCTGGTCTCTGGCTGACCGAGCGCCGGCTCGACGAGTTTGACGTACGCGGCGCGGTCGTCGTCGGATCCGAACGCGCGCTTGTTTGGGACACGCTGTCACACCCGCGCGATATGGAACCCGTGCATGCGCTGCTTTCCGATCGGCCCTTCAGCATCGCGTACAGCCACGCTGACTGGGACCATGTCTGGGGAACAGCGGGACTTCCGGCGGCGAGTTCTATTGTCGCGCACGACGCCTGTGCCGGCCGCTTTTCGGCCGAAGTGCCGGAGACGCTGGCGAGAATGCAGGTCGAGAAGCCGGGTCAATGGGATGATGTGCTCCTCATCCCGCCGACGCTGACTTTTTCCACAACGCTCACGTTCGATCTGGGCGATGTGACGGTCGAGCTGTCCTATTTGCCCGGACATACGCTCGATTGCCTGGTGGCCTTCATTCCCGAGTGGAGCATCCTATTGGCAGGCGATACGGTCGAAACGCCATTTCCCATCGTCAACGGGGGCGCAGGATTGGGCGATTGGATGCGCCAACTGCAGGGGTGGGCCGTTGATGAACGGGTTGCCACCGTGATACCGTGCCACGGCGAGATCGGCGGGCGGGATCTAGTCCGCCGCAACATCGACTACTTGGCCGGCCTGCGTGACAGGGAAACGCCTGCCATACCAAGCAACATGACTGCTTTCTACCGCGCCGGCCATGAGCGGAATGTACGCAAGGCCAACGAGCTCGACTACACCATTCGCGCCGTCGGAGCCTCGGATAGAACCATAATCCATCGCTTTGTGGTTGCGCAGTGGGGCAGCGAACGTCAGGTGTGCAACGGTGAGATCTACCGGCCGGAGGAGTTTCCCGGATTTGTAGCTGAGCGTGACGGGCAGATCGTCGGCTTTGTACCCTATCGAATTCAAGCTGATAGATGTGAAATCCTGCTGCTCAACAGCTTGGAAGCTGGAAAGCAGATCGGGCGTCGCCTGATCGACGCCGTTGTGGAGGTAGCCGTCGACACCGGTTGCGCCCGTGTCACTGTTGTTACGACCAACGACAACCTTCCGGCACTGCGTCTCTACCAGCGGATGGGGTTTGCCGTTGCTACGATCCGTACGGGCGCAGTCGATCGGTCGAGGGCGCTCAAACCGGAAATCCCGGCAACAGGTGTTGACGGCATTTCCATTCGCGATGAAATTGAGCTGGAGCTCGTACTCTGACACCTACTTGGTCTACGCTTGGCGAATCGCAACAAGTAGTTCACTGGGGCTGTAGACAATCAGTGACGCTCTTCGGAAATCGGACTGATTCCGGGTCACAATGGCGTTGTTACCGACAATCCGCGCCGCTTCATGCAGCACAGCGTCTTCATAGTCATCAAAACCCAGGTCGACCGCACTCTGCAGCACCAGACGGTCGACAGGCGCGATAGCGAACAGTGAGAGCAGTTGCTCAACCGCGCGGTTCGCTGTCGCCGTGCCCCTGGCTCGTGCAATCAGATAATGCAGCGTTGTCACTGTGGTTGCGCATAGATAGCCTTCAATGCGACGCAGCTCGACGTGGGCCATCAGCTGGATCGCCGTACCGACAAATGGTTGCCGATTCATCAGTACGTCGAGAATCACATTGGTATCGAAGAGAATCTTCATTGATGTTTTTCGGCCAGATAGTCGCGATACGTTTCTTCATCGGCCGTTGTCCCCTCCAAGAGACCAACCAGAGAAGCAGTCGTCGGTGGCAGCGACAGTGTAGGCTTTTGCTCTTGTACCTCGACAAGGAAGGCGAAGTAATCGGCGACAATTTGGGAAAGAGACTTGCCAGTTATCGCAGCATATGCTTTGGCCTCACTTATAAGATGATCGTCCAATCGGAGCGTTAGCTTTGATTGCATGTTTTTCGATTCCTAATGTGCCAATAGCACCATTGATTGACGTATAAATTTAGTGGTATTGTACGTCTCTGTGTGGCTTGCGTCAAGGAGAGCCCGGCGACCGGCGACTTGGTTCGGCAAAAGTCGCCCGGCGATGTCGTGGTAATACGCGTGAGTTGTTACCTTCGCCCGAAGTTTTTGGAATCGTCGAAGTTGTGTGAAGATACGGAATGCGATCAAACGATGCCGAAAAGGCAGAGGAAACTGCCTCGACGATGTTCCGCAATGTCCGCGCCAGGACGCATCTATCGGCGCTTGCGATCTATACGCTGCTGGCCCTGATCCTGACCTGGCCGTTGGTGACGAAGATCACAACCCATGTGCCGGGCATTGCGCAATGGGCCTTTGACGAATCGACCTTTGTCTGGAATATCTGGTATTTCAAGCACGCGCTGATCGACAACCTGTCCAACCCGCTGCACAGTGAATTGATCTGGTATCCACTGGGCATCGACCTCATCCTCTACACCTACAACTTCTTTCATGCACTGATTGCCCAACCGCTCATGTTGGCGGCCAATTTGCCTGCGGCCAGCAACATTGCGTTGCTGTTGAGCACTGTATTGAGCGCGTACGGGACGTTCTTGTTGGTGCACTACCTTTTGGCAGATCTCGCACATCCACAGTATGTGAGCGCCCGGAATAGGGTGATCACCGCGCAGCCGCGGCTTGGCTCCAGTTTTCGAACTTCTCATCGCAGCCAAGCAGCCGCAGCGCTGCTCGCCGGCGCGATCTATGCCTTTGGCAGCAATCGAGCGATCTATGCCGCGCTCGGCCATTACGACATGGTCACGACGCAGTGGATCCCATTCTACGCGCTGATGCTGTTGCGCATGCTGGATGGTCGCCTATCGGCAAATACGCGGCGGAAGGCAGCATTGTTGGCCGGTGTCTTTTTCGCATTCAATGGCCTGGCGGAGATGATCACGGCTGTTTTTCTGGCGATTTTCACACTGATCGTGCTTCTGGATTATTTGCTGCGACGGCGGAAGCAGACGGCCGTCAGCCAAGACACCGGCGACAATCGTGCGGAACGACAGTCTGTCTGGCTCCCTGCACCGAACCTACGATCATCGCTTTTCAATTTTGTCATTCTCGGGGTAATGGCGTTTCTACTTTGGGCGCCGGCGCTCGTTCCGATCCTGGTTCAGTTTCTCACCGATGACTTTGCATTGAAGGGCTGGGGCGAGGCGATTCCTCTCAGTACGGACTTGCTTGGGTGGTTTACGCCGACGGTGTTGCATCCGCTCTTCGGCGGCGAACTGATCGCGGAACTGCGTCGCGTGCAATTCCGCGCCCTAGAGATGGGCGTGACCGGCTTTCGTGACGTCAACACGGTCTTTATCGGCTGGACCACAGTGGCCCTGGCGCTGCTTGGCGCTTTCACCTATCGCCGCCGTGTGCGCCTCTGGATTTGGACTGCGGTCATCTTTGGACTCTTCACACTGGGTCCATTTCTGCAGATCAACGGCGAATATCGCTTTGACTTGGACGGCATCGAGGCGACCGTCCCCCTGCCCTTTGCGTTGCTCCACTATATTCCTATCGTCAAGGCCAATCGTGCCCCCAACCGCAACAGTGTTCTGCTGATGTTAGCCGTGGCGGTGTTGGCCGGGTACGGTGCGTGGTGGATTATGCGGAAACTGAACGTGAGGCGTGCCCAGCGCACTTCTTCGAATGTCCGATCTTCGGCATTCAATCTCTGTTATCTCGTTGCCTTGGGGCTGACGGTGTTGATACTGTTCGAGCATCTGGCCGTGCCGGCACCGCTCTCGGACGCGCGGGTGCCGGCCGTCTATGCGCAGATCGCGGCCGATCCAGGGAGGGTCAGTATCCTGCAGGTACCGCTCGGATGGCGCAACAGCTTTGGTGTGTTGGGATCAGAACGGACACAGCTGCAGTACTACCAGACCGCGCACGGCAAACCCATGCTCGGCGGCAACATCAGCCGCGCACCGGACTTCAAGATGGAGTACTTCGCGCGGATTCCCTATTTTGATGCGCTGACCCGGATCGAATTCGGGCTGCCGGTTGAGCAGGCAACGCTGGACGCAGCCTCAGCGCAGGCCGCAGAGCTCATGTATCTCTACAATACGGCATATGTTCTGCTGTATCCACCGATTCCGCAGCGCTTTCCTTATGCCGATCACTGGGAGACGACCTGGGATTTCGTCAAGACAACGCTGCCACTGGAACGAGAGCCCCTCTGGTCCGAAGACGGTATCGAAGCGTATCGAGTTGTCCAACCCGACGGCGCTGACAGTTTCAGGCTGGACCTGGGCAAAGCAGGAACCTTTCCCTATCGGGGTGAAGGGTGGGATGATGCCGCGGTCGATACACCCTACGAAACATCTGCTATTTGGGCGTTGGGCAACCAGTCGCGCCTCTTTGTGCCGCTACGTAATATCGACCCGAACCGTGACTACACGTTGACGTTGCATGCGCGTCCGTTCGCCTATCCGGGAAGCCCACGACAGAGTGTGCAGGCGACAGTTAACGGGTTTCCAATGAACACGATTCCGCTGACAGACGAGTGGCAGGAGGTCAGTTGGCGCCTTCCCGGCGTAGAACTGGTCGACGGCCTGAACCGTGTCGCGTTCACCTGGGGCAATGCCGCTTCGCCGCGTACCGTCGTCGGCGGAAGTCGCGATATCGGTACGACCGGAGTCGCGTTGCCGGTCGATGCCGACCTCAAAGCATTTATCGACGGTGCCTTCATCGCCCTATTCGATGAAACGGGCCAACAAATCAATGCATCGGCCGGTCGCCGCGGTGTCAATGTGACCGTGCTCGATGAACAGACGGGTCGACTCCTGGATAAGACGGGCTTTGACACAGCAGCAAACGCCTACGAAAGCCAGGCGCTCGTCGATTACTTGGCAACCATTGAACCGGGCCGGATTGTTCTGGTTGCTACCCAAGGTGATGCCACGGCTTTCTTGAGCGAAGCTGCCGTCGAAGCTTTCGGCTCGCTCGGTGCCGACCTGACATTGGGGCAAGTGAAGGGACAGTACGTTGCGCTCATTGGCGTTCAGGGAGCAGTGCCGGCGACAGCTGCGCAGAGCATCGATCCTGTGGAGGCATTTTTGACGATCGGTCTGAATCGAGATCGCCGTCCGCTGTCGGCTGCCGTGGATTGGGTGGCAGTGGAGTAGGTGATTACATCAAGCAATTCCGAACCTGTGAATACTGCCCTCATCCCAGACAGGGTGCTGTTATTGTCAACATGCTCTAGAGACCGACGTCGTCCCGTTGGCGGTGGTAGTAGTCGACCATGCGTTCCCAGGGCAAACTGCTGGTACGGAGACGAATGAGGGTGTAACAGGCTTTGTAGATCTCTGACTTGCTGATCTTGCTGGAGCCTTCAGTGCGATTGACAAACGTAATGGGTACTTCGCTGCTGCGAAAACCGGCCTTCTGGCAGCGGTAGGCCATCTCCACCAGGAAGCTGTAGCCACTACTGAAGATGGCGTCCAGATCGATGGTCTCGAGCACGTGGCGGCGATAACAGCGAAAACCAGCTGTGCAATCTTTAGTGGTAACGCCAAGTATGGAATGCGCCAACCAGTTGGCACTGTAGCTGACAAACTTGCGGATTGGCGTCGAACCGACGACCTTTCCACCCTTTACATAGCGGCTGCCGATCACGAGATCGTCACCCTGAGCCGCCTGTTCCAGCAATGCTGGTACGCTTTGAGGATTGTGGCTAAAGTCTGCGTCCATGGTACACACGTACTGGAAGCCACAACTGAGACCGAATGCAAAACCGCGCTTGTAGGCGGTACCCGATCCTAGCTTACCTGGACGATGGATAATATGAATGCCACCATCGCGGTCGGCCAGCGCATCAACCAGCAACCCGGTGCCGTCGGGCGAATTATCGTCCACGATCAGCACGTTGATGTTGCCCTCCAGTCCACGAAGTTCGCCGACCAAGCGCTCTATGTTTTCTATTTCGTTGTATGTCGGCACTATAACGAGTGCCTGTGCAAACCAGCCGGGCGCCATATAAGTCCAGGATGCGTGGGCAATATGCCTCGTATCAAAACCTACCAATTATCGGCCAACACGATTCGATGGTCAAATTCGTCCCTTTAGCCCGAGAAGATAAACAGATCGCTTTTCTCCTCTTTGCGATTACAGCGGCACTCTACGCGCGCATGGCCGCCCCGGATGTTTTGGCTGGTGATGCCGGGGAATTCCAGTTCGCAGCGTGGACCCTTGGTTTGGCCCATCCGACCGGCTACCCGTTATACCTGCTGTTGGGTGGAGTATGGCAGCATGTGCTCGCGCCGGTGGGAGTTAGCCCTGCACGCGCACTCAACCTCTTAAGTGCACTATTCGGCGCCGGCAGTGTGGCGTTGCTGTTCTTGCTGGTGCGGCGCTGGTTGACGGGGCCGCTCTTGTTGGCGCGTACATCGGCGTTGCTGGCTGCGGTAATGTTGGCGGTCAATCCGACTTTTTGGAGCCAGAGCCTCATAGCCGAGGTCTACGCATTGCACGCCGTTTTTGTCGTTCTGATCATGCTGACAGCGCAAAACATCGAGTTGCTGCGCGCCGGCGACAGGTTCGTGCCGACGAGCCGGTATGCACAGCTCTTCTTTGTCGTTGGCCTGGCCCTGACCCACCATGGCATGACACTGCTGTTGCTGCCCGGACTATTGCTCTATTTGAATATGGTCTATCGTGGCTGGTGGCGTTCCTTCCGGCACCTGCTCGTGCTGGTTGCGGCCGCGGCCGCACCGCTTTTGATCTATCTCTATATTCCATTGCGCAGCGGTCCTGGTCCATCGCCCTGGTATCATCAACGCCTCGGCAGCGGCGTTCTGACGCTCTACGATGGTTCAAGACAGGCGTTCTGGTCCTATGTTACCGGACAGTCAATATCGGTGGGCTTCTATGGATGGAGTGATGCACTCGGGCGAGTCGGGCAAGCGGGCGTGCTCTGGAAGCTGCATTATTACTGGCCCGGTCTCGTCCTGATCGTCGCCGGTCTGACGATACTTTATTGGCAGAAGCGACGCGCAGTCTTGGTACTCACGCTGACTTACGTGGTTCTGCAGCAACTTTTCAATCTCTTTTACGCGATTGACGACATCCTCGTCTACTACATTCCGATGTATGTAATGGCCTCGATCTGGATCGGGTTCGCGGCTGAACTGCTTGCGACAGGGGTTGACGCCGGGTTGACAGCGGCCGATCTCCCCAAACCAGCGGAACCGACCGGCGCTGAGCCACAGGATGCGGTACAGCCGGTTCAGGAATCGGCGAAAGCGGTGACCGCACCAGTTGTGCTCGAGACGCCACCAGCAACGCCCGAATCGGGCCAGGTGGCGCCGGTTGAAGGCACATCTCCGCCCGATGCCGAACGAACAGAGCGCGAACGGCTGCAGAGCTCCATTTTTAGCCTGATCGTGGTCTTCGTGCTCATCCTTCTGCCTTGGCGACTCTTCAAGGCCTATGGCGAGACTCTCGATCAATCAGACGAACACAGTGCGCGGGTTCAATGGAACGAGATTCTAGCGGCCGAACCGCCGGATGATGCAGTTTTGGTCAGCAACGACCGCAACGAAATCGTACCGCTCTTCTATCTCCAGGCGGTGGAGGGTCTTGCGCCGGAAATGACCGGCCTTTTTCCGCTGATCGAGCCGGGTGCGCGCTTTGCCGATATCGGCGCAACTCTCGATACCGCGCTCGATGAGGGTGTGCCGCAGCCGGTCATTCTGATCAAAGAGATGCCGGGGCTTGAGGTGAAATACACTGTTCAGCCGGCCGGCGTTCCATTGGTGGAGGTCGTTGGCCCAACTTCGAACGGCTTGCCCGCTGTTCAAACCTTCGCTAGCTATGGGCCACTCACTCTCGTCGGCTACGACTGGACGCCGATAGTTGATGGCGTTGAGGTCCGTCTCCACTGGCAGGTGAACGACAATGTGCCCGGCAACTATACGACCACTGTTCAGATTTTTGATGATAGTGGTGACAAGATCGCACAGAGTGACGTTCGTGCCGGGGGTGCATATTATCCGACGGTTCTCTGGAAGCCTGGGGAGACCTTGGTGGAAATGCATCAGCTCGGCTTTCAGAGCGATGGCGTCGGTAACCCTGTTCCCGGCGAAATCCTGATCAGTATGTATACCGGTGCGGACTTTACACCGCTTGCCGACGCACTACGACTGCCACTGGACGACGTGCAAATCAGGCGCTGAATCTGGTCGTCAATTCCCTGCGTCAATTCGTGTGGCGTGGGTCGAGTTCGGGTAAACTGGTTGGTAGACCTGTCAATCAATCGGCTACTTGTTCCGATCGCAAGCCGGGAAAACCGCTGGTCGGCTGAGTCCTGTTGGGCGGGAAGGAATCTGTCGCAGCTATCGAAGGTAAGAGAGTTGTGTTTGGTGCATCTGTTCTTACAGAAGCAGACCGCGATATTTGCAATACTATTTGAAGGCATCCTACTCAAATCGAGGAGACTACAGATGAGCAATGGAAACGGCGTCAAGCCGACCGTGGAAAACGTCATTATTATTGGAAGTGGTCCCGCCGGATTCACTGCGGGCCTGTACACTGCACGGGCGAATTTGTCGCCTTTGCTGATCACCGGCAACGATTACGGCGGTCAGGTCAGCATTACGTATGATATCGAAAACTATCCCGGATTTCCGGATAGCCTATCCGGCCCGGATTTGGTCGAGCGCATGAAGCAACAGGCCGAAAAATTCGGCACCCGGGTCGAATTCGACTATGTAACCGATATCGACACGGAGCAGCATCCGTTTGTCGTGCGTACCGAAAGCGGGAAGGAGCTTCGGACCAAAGCGATCATCATCTGCACGGGCGCACGACCTCGTTATCTTGAGGTGGCGGGCGAGCAGGAATATATGGGCAAGGGTGTTAGCTATTGCGCAACCTGTGATGGTTTTTTCTTCCGGGGCAAGGATGTGATTGTCGTTGGTGGTGGCGACAGCGCAGTCGAGGAAGGTCTTTTTCTCACCAAGTTCGCGACACGTGTTCGCATCGTGCATCGCCGCGATGAACTGCGGGCCAGCAAGATTCTTCAGGACCGAGCCTTTGCCAACGACAAAGTCGAGTTCGTTTGGGATACGGTAGTGACCGAGATCGTCGGCGATGAAGACGGCAAAGTAACCGGCGTCAAGACCGAAAATACACGAACCGGTGCGCAGGGCACTATGGATACCGACGGCGTCTTCGTATTCATCGGCCACTTGCCCAACAATCAGCTGTTACAGGGCAAATTTAATCTGGATGAAGATGGACATCTAATCACGGATCGCTGGATGCGCACCGACGTAGAGGGCATTTTTGCTGCCGGCGAAATCATGGATAAGGTCTTCAAGCAGGTGGCGACCAGCGTGGGGCAGGGCTGTGCTGCCGCAATGCAGACAGCCCGATTTTTGGACGACTTAGAGGAAGCCGGCTTGGAGGGTCACGGTGATCCTCGGGTATTTATTCAAGCGGAACCGGCAATCGCCTAGCAATATATGTGTCGGCCGTTCGCGAGCGGTATGGCTGTTCAGAACATCAGGCTATAAGAGTGAGAACGGACGCAATATGCGTCCGTTCTCACTGCTTATAGCCTGATGTGTATGCCAGAGAAATTGATCGCTGTGCTACAATCTCCTCTATGTCAAATCCACCGGAAATTGACGTAGAATCGACTTCAACTACCCCTAAGTCTGACAACCCTCCAGCCAGTAATCAGCGCGGGTTGGCGCGCAGTGCCGGCGTGCTCTTTGTCGGCAACATGATCAGCCGCGTACTGGGCCTACTGCGCGAGATGGTCATTGCCTATTATTTTGGCGCCACCGGTCAGGTCAGTGCCTTTCGGGTCGCGGCGCAGGTACCCACATTGCTCTATGATTTTCTCGTCGGCGGCATGTTGAGTGCGGCGTTGGTGCCTGTGCTGAGCGACTATCTGCGCACGTGTACACGTGAAGAGTTCCTGCGTTTGGCCGGCGTGATACTTGGCGTCTTTGCCGTATTGTTGACTCTGCTGGTGGTTGGCCTGGAGTGGGCAGCGCCGATCGTTGCCCGCCTTTTGGCCGGCGGGTTTGAAACCTTTGACCCCTTGTTGTTACCCCTGACCACACAGCTCATCCGTATCGTGACACCTGCCGTCTGGTTTTTTAGTATGGCGGGCGTCGTTACTGCGATTCTCTATGCTCGGGAGCGCTTTCTTTTCCCGCCATTGCGACTGCGATATACAACCTGGGCATAGTCTTGTCGACTCCGTTTTTGGCAGAGCGGATCGGCATTACGAGTTTGGCGATCGGCGTTCTCGTCGGTAGTTTTGCCCAGATCTTGGTGCTGACATGGGACTTGCGCCGGGCCGGCCTGCTGATTCGTCTGTCCTTGGATGTGCGCCATTCAGCCTTGCGCAGGATTCTACTCCTATATGCACCGATTGCCGCAGGGCTATTGATTAGTCTCTTCCAGGTCGGATTAGATCGCCGGTTGGCCAGCTCGACCGGTGCGCAGAGTATCGCATGGATGGCCAATGCGACGACACTACAACAGTTGCCATTAGGATTGATCAGCGTCGCGATTGCATTGGCCTCTCTTCCCCGTTTAAGCCAGTATTATGCTGTCGGAGATGAAACAAGCTACCGACGGACCCTGGCACGGGGATTGCGCATGGTATTCGTGTTGATTTTGCCCGGCGCAGTCGGGCTGTGGATGTTGGGGGCTCCGGTCACACGCCTCCTGTTCGAACGAGGTGATTTTACTGCACTGGACACCGAACAAGTTGTGCAGGCACTAGACATCTATCTGATCGGTATGCTGTTCGCTGCCATCGACTTCCCCTTGAATTACGCATTTTATGCACGAAATAACACGCTGTTGCCGGCTCTGGTCGGCGTCGTCAGTGTACTTATATATATGGTTACGGCATTTTTTCTGCTTGAGCGACTGGGATATTTGGGGCTGGTTTGGGCAGACACGGCCAAACAAGCCGGACACGCAGTGATCATGGCGCTGTTACTTGTGCGGCGTGTTGGCCGGTTGGATGCCGGCATAGGACGGGCGAGCGTGGTTCTTGTACTGAGTGGTGGCGCAATGGTGAGTGTATTGGCGCTGTTCAGTCGCCTGGCAGATATGCAGCTATTCTCCGAAACTGGATTGGGATTGCTCGCATACACATCTGTGGCTATGCTATTGGGCGTTGGAACATACGGCCTTGTCCTCTACTTGGCAGGATTGGATGAGGCACGCGATGTCAGTGTGTCGCGCATCCAGGGCAATGTTTACGCGTGTATAGTCACTGCCGATACATTCCACTCTAGCAGGCGTGACGACGACTGTGGGGCACTCTATCCAGTTTGGGAATGCTGTCTCGCCCAGGTATAATTGTACCGTTGTCATTGATATAAACAAGATAAATTTTCCACCAACGGCGATGTTGTTCGAGAGACTCCTTGAGGAACTGTCTTATGGCTAGCAAGAAGAAGTCACGCAACAAGAGCGGGGCCAGCGGCACGCCGCGGAATTATAGCCAGCTCTACAAAGATGATCGAGGCGGCGTCAATCAGGTAACGCCGGTGCAGGAGACAAAGCCGGCTCCGTCTGCGCAAACCGATCAAGATTGGAACCGGGAGTATGGTTATGTTGTGCGTGATTTGCGCTCATTGGCGATCGTTTCAGTGATCGTAATTGGACTCATGATCGGTGTCGGTTTGCTGCTGTAGCCGGAAGACCGGCCCAGAGTAGAAGTTTTTCTACGGTGCCCGTGAAGCATTGAGGTGGGAGAATTGGTCCTGGCCGATACAATGCCGGCGCACGTGGAACCATTGTATGACAACCTGTCTCGATGATAGGATATCATGAACGAAACGATGCGCAGAGCCTGTCTCTGCGTATCGTTTATTGTTGGGATGCCGATAGGCGAATTGCGCCCTCGTCTGCGTCGATTTCCAGGAATCGTCCGCCGAAAATGAGCCAAACCGCAGCATGTGCAGTCCAACAGAGCCAGAAGTTACGCGTGTAGATAAAGAGCACGTTCGTTAGGACGACGATCGACAACTTGGCAAGTCGTCCCGTCGGCGTTAAGCGTTGGGTTAGCACTTCGGGTAGCAGTAGCAGCGCGGCGATCCAACTAGCCCAATATAGTTGTAGCGAAATACTGGATGACGATAGAATGAAAGCCTCTGTGATTGCTCCGCGCAGGAAGGACCAATAAAACTCTTCAGCGCCGCAGAACAAAATGGTAAAGGGCACGTTGAGAAAAGAGGATTCGTCGCTGTCCCTCTTTCTTCGTTCTGAATCCAAGGTGCCGTGCGAGATTGCGACAATTGCCGTTAGGGTCGCCAGTAGCGTCACGCCAAAGCCAAGGGTGACACGCCAGTCAATCCGACTCAGACCCATGAGACGAGGCGACACAGCGCCCAGCATGACGGCACAATAGGGGATGAGCACCCAACGCACGATTGTGAGTACTTTGCGATGGCGGCTTGCCAAGTGACGCTCGACCGGTACAGACACAGCAAACGCGACGAGGGCAATCATGATCCAGAAGCTGGGTTGTAAGAGGTTCAGTTGTGACAACCACCAACGAAACACAGTGTAATCAGATCGTCAACATCGGTGGTATCCCGAATTGTGTGTAAATTCGCAATCTACCAGAGAGAGCAAGCTACTTTCACACAATTCGTGGTATACCACCTCAACATCATGTGTCACTGTCGTATTAGGAGATTCACTGGCGCTATTGTATCAAGTTTGAGCGAAAAATGAATATACGCCGTATTCTGATCTTACTCATGGTTCTGCTTATCGTTGTGTTGGCCCGCCCGAGGGGTGTATGGAATGAATCGCGCCAACTCTGGGGGCAGCGAAACCGGATTCTGAGGGTATTGGTGGTGACGGTAGTTGTCTACTTTCTATATGGGCTGTTTCAGCTTTATCGTCAGGGATGGGTCTGGTAGGCAAGCTGAATTCCTTCGGACGTATGGAGACATGAAAAGAAGTCGCCAATAAAAACAACAGCCTTGTTTACTCGACGACAAGGCTGTTGTTTAGTTGGGAACAATTGCCTGCTGTTTCGGATTTGCGCCAACCGATTCGATGCTAGACGGCGACCGATTCCGGTGACGTAGTGTTGTCCACCACAAATTTATAGCCTACGCCGCGTACAGTTTGCAGGTAGGTCGGCACCGAAGGATCTGGTTCGATCTTGCTGCGAAGCCGTCGCACCGTAACCCGCACGAGGTTGGCATCTTCCTCATCATCATACCCCCAGATCGTTTCCAACAGCGTTTCTTTCGTAACCGGGGCATTCGGATTGCTAAGAAAAAAGTGAAGGAGGTCATACTCATTTGGAGATAAATTGACTGGCTCATCGCCAATGAACACTTCGTGTGTGTCGTCGTTCAGGGAGATTTCACCTGCGACTAGAACCAGATCTGATTGGGTTTCGTGCTGCTCAGCGATTCGTCGCAGCAAGGCACGAATACGGGCCAGCAGTTCTTTCGGCGAGAAGGGCTTCGTAATATAGATATCAGCACCCAGTTTATAACCGGTTACGATGTCGTCGGTACGAGACTTGGTCGTAACTATGATGATCGGAACGTCAGTGCGCTTGCGAAGCTCCTGGCAGGCTGCATAGCCGTTCAACTTCGGCATATTGATGTCGAGAATGACCAGATCGCTAGGCGACGCGTTGAATTTCTCCAAGGCTTCGGCGCCGTTCGCCGCCATATCGACAGTATAGCCATCGTGCTGAAGGCTCATCTGGATAATGCGACGGATGACCTCATCGTCTTCTGCCACGAGGATCCTAAATTGCTTGTAGGGATATTGACTTGTCGTGATACGATGACCGGCAATTTGACGATTTTTGTCCATGATATCCGTGGGTCGGGGCGTCTAGCACATCAACAAAAACATCGAGATGGACGAGCTAGTCGAGTTAGGAGTAAATACCACGATAGAGTGAGCTGGAGGCATCAGCCGAATACATGTCGACTCTTTCCATCCAACCGTTTCTGTCGGAATTTACTTAGGTTGTCACCTGATCATTGGCGAATTGTGAGATTCGAGTTCGATTTATCTTCGGCAATTGGTCGAATACACGCATTTTGCGCAAACACTCTTTGAAGACTGTTCGGCCTGCGCACAGATCCAATATCTTGGTACGCACCTGATCTCTGCTCTCCTTAGAGTAGCGGCGCGGCGTTAAAACTACATCAACAGAGAATGTTGAGCTGATCAAAGGGACGAATATAAAGTGATCGCGTGAATTCTCGTGATCAATGTGGCGCTGTTGTGTCGTATTGCTGATACTGTCGTACGTGCAATGAGGGCATCATGAGAGGCCGAGGGAACGTGAAAACTGACTGCTGGTGCGCTGTTTCGTGGGCTACGCAGTGGTCTTCCGCATTGTGGCGCCGGTACATTTGGCAATCCACAACAAAGCCGTTGATCGGACTCGAACCGATGACCTGCTCATTACGAGTGAGCCGCTCTACCAACTGAGCTACAACGGCGAATACTGGTGAAAAAGTATACCGTAGCGCAAGTGAATGGACAAATCGAATTGAGCTGTCTCACGCCAAGAACGATTGTCAATTCATTTGAATCAGGTCACCGAAAGTAGACCGTCGGTGGCTTTTGCTGCGCACCTACCGCTTTACGCGCGTTACGTACTCCCCATTGCGTGTATCGATACGAATGACATCGCCATCTGTCACAAACATTGGCGCCTGTAGTCGATACCCTGTCTCTACCTCGACCTGCTTCGACGGCGTGTTTGCGGTATCCCCTGCGACCGCGGCCTCTGCCCAAACTACTTTGAGGTCGACCGTCGTCGGCAACTCAATGTTGATGGGCTCGCCCTCATAGGTCTCTAAGGTCACAATTTGATTGTCCGTCATAAATTCAATCAGACCTTCGAGTGCCTCTGTGGTAAGTGCGACTTGCTCAAACGTATCTGTATTCATGAAGTGATAGAGTTCACCGTCATTGTACTGATACTGGACTTGTGCCTTGTCAAGTCGGACTTCGTCGACTCGCGAGCCGTTGTTATATGTCTTTTCGACGGTGGATCCGGTGCGTAAGTTACGCACCTTTACCCGAATCGTCGCGCCGCCGCGCGCCATCTTGATGTGTTGATACTCTAACACGCGCCACAACTGATTTTCTTCTTCGTAGATATTGCCTCTGCGTAACGTCTGTACCTCTGCCATATGATCATCCATCTGAGTCGTTCGTGTTTAGTGGTTGACCGTATGATTATACGTTCGCGGACAGGTCACTGTCAAAGAATTTCGACCAAATCGCTGTCATGAAAACCAAACGTCTCCGCAGATGATGACGGAAATCTTTGGGCGTCTATGCCCACCAACCGTCAGTCGTTGAAGCGACTCAATGCCAGACGCAGTCGTTCTTCGACGCCATCGGCATCCGGCGGGAGATTTTGCACGGCACGCTGCGCTTCGACTACACTGTAGCCGAGTGCTACCAGCGCTTCGATAATCTCGCCGTCTGCATCCACTGCCTGTGCCAGGCCGGCCAAATCGCCGCTCGGTCCATGCACTTTGTCCTTCAATTCCAGGACGATTTTTTGGGCTGTTCGTTTACCTATCCCTGGCACACGTGAGATCACAGCCGGTTCATCTTGGGCCAGTGCAAGCCGCAGCACGTCCGGGCTTAACGTGCTCAGTGTCGATAGGGCTACCTTCGGGCCGACACCGCTGACTCCCAGTAACAGTTCAAATAGACCCAATTCGTCTTCGCTGCTGAAACCATACAGCGTCAGGGCATCTTCACGGACCTGCAGATATGTATGCAGCGAGATTTGTGCCCCGTCGTGAGCCTCTGCCAATGTAGGATCGGGTACATGGACCTTAAACCCGATTCCAGCTCCATGTTGGCCGAGTTCGACTATGAGATGGTCTTTGCCACGTCCGCGCACAACTCCATGTAATTGACGAATCATTAGCCCGATGGCTCGCTGTCTGCCATGACGTCGCTCTCAGATACGTTCTCTGTAGCCGGTGCTGATTCCGCAGCAAATTTATAGCCCGCGCCACGCACAGTTATGAGATACGTTGGTTGTGATGGATCGGGTTCGATCTTTTCACGTAGCCGCCGAATGGCAACCTCGACCAGATTTGTGCCGCCGGCGACCGAATATCCCCACACTTCTTCGAACAAGGCGCGTTTGTGGACCGGACGATCCGCATTGACCATGAGTTCACGCAACAGCCTATACTCGATCGGTGTCAGATGAACCTCTACGCCGCGGACCAATACTGTCTGTTCGTCATGGTCGAGTTCAATATCGCGCTTGACGATCACTTGGAAGCGTGGACGTTCCTGATTCCACGAAATCCGGCGCAGAATCGCCTGAAGGCGCATCTCGACTTCGCGAAAAGTAAAGGGCTTGGTGATGTAGTCATCGGCGCCGGAATTAAATCCTTCAATAATGTCGTCAGGTCGACTCAATGCTGTCAGCATCACGATCGGAACGTTTGACAATTGACGAATCTCGACACATGCCTCCAAACCATTCATGCCCGGCATCATGATATCGAGCAGGATTAAATCATATTCGCCAGCTTGAAACTTATTAAGAGCTTCGCGCCCAGTCCGCGCAGTGTGGACCTGATAGCCGACACGATCAAGCGACAGTTGTAGTAAGTTTCGAAATGGTTCTTCGTCGTCAACGACGAGAATACGAACGTTCTTAGGAGAAATTGACAGCATTGTTCTGTGTTATTGGGTTTTACTGTTTGATATCTTCATCATAACAGCACGGGCGGTCATTGTCCATAGTCAGCCTACGCCAACGAGGATATTCACCCCATCGCGTTCTGCTCCAAGAACTGTCGGCATTGATCCAGTGAATCCCCGCAGGAATTCTTGCTAGTTCCGACTGTTGGGGATCAATTAACCTCAATTGTCACCGTCGCTACGTTGCTGTTTGCGCCGTTGCCGTCGATGAGCATATACGAAAACGTGAATGGTACGGTTTCACTACTGACAACTTGATCTTGCGCGTCATACATGAAATTGCCATCCGCCCGAACTGATAAACGCGATCCGGATGAAAGCAGATACTCCGTGTTTAGTTCAATTGGCTGGCCATTCTCTGTGACAGTGACTGTTGAGATCTCGATAGAGTCTCCTGTATCGAGATCGAAGTCTGCCTTGTTGCCATTGTCGTTGAGAAGATTGCCTGAGAGAACGGCATTGGCCGACATGGTGAACCTATCGTCCTGTGCCTCTGGCGGATCATTTTCTCCTTCGACAACGATCGTCACTGTGCCAACCGCAGTCCCGCCGTCAGCATCCTGGACCGTATAGGTGAACCCGTCCTCAAAGCTGGATCCGGCGGCTAGTTCATTGAATCGGCGATTGGTTTCATATCTCACATCTCCGTTATTGCCGACAGTCAATAGTGCTCCGGATGGCAAGGAGAGCGGAGCGCCTACATTGGCTTCATCTCCGCGGACGCGGACAATTTTCAAATCCGACCCTTCCGGGTCTATATCTGCACTTGATCCATTCTCCACCAGCAAGTTGCCGAAAACTTCACTGTCTTCGTCGACGGTAAAGGCATCAGCACCGGTTTGGGGTGGATCGTTCACTGCTGCGATCACGATGGTGATTTCTTGACTGGTCGAACTCGCTCCACCACTGTCGCGCAGCGTGATCGAGACAACGGCGCGTCCGCTGGCTTCCGGCGCCGGTGTAAACGACATGACGCCGGAAGCGCTATCGATTGTCGGCTGCATGCTGAAGAGTTCAGGCGACTCGGTCGTTGTTTCGAATGAGAGCGTCTGCGCGCTCTCATTCGCTGCTCCTGGATTGATGTTGCGTATTACGGCAATCGATTGCTCTCCGCTGTCCTCAACTCCGTTCACTTCGGAGACGATCAGATCGAATGTCGGTGTGTCGTTGGCCGGAACCACAACAATCGTGAAAGACTGTATCTCGGATGAACCTCCGACGCTGTCGAGCAATCGCGTTGAGACCGTCGCCGAACCATTTGCGTCCGGTGCCACGGTAAAGCTTAGCACACCAGATTCAGCGTCCATGGACGGTGCCTCTGCAAACGGGATTGCTCCGTTTACCTCAACCGCAAACACCAATGATTGATCGGACTCGTTTGCCGGGCCGGGGGACATGTTGTATGCCCAGCCTTCGATACGCTGTTTGCCGGCGTCTTCTTCCAGCGTAAGTCGATCGGATTTTAGGCTAAAAGTTGGTGGATCGTTGACTGCAGTTACATTGACTGTAACTGTTCCAATCGCCGTTTGCACGCCGTCAGAAACAACATAGCTGAAACTATCCGGGCCGACGTAATTTGCCGCCGGAGCGTACGTCACCGAATTGTCCGTATTCAACGTAACTTTTCCGAACAATCCATCTTCGACGGAGACCACTGTCACAGCCTGACCTTCAGGGTCTCGGTCATTGACGGCTACAGGGACTGTTTTTGGCATGTCTTCAACCACTGCAATGCCGATTTCATTCTGCACTTCCGGCGCCAAATTTACTGGGGTCGGTGTATTTGTCGGCACAAATGTCGGTGTTACAGTCGTCGTTGTCGTCGATGTTTCCGTTGGTGTCGCAGTCGGGACAGAAGTTGCGGTCGGCATGTTGGTAGACGTGCTCGTCAAAGTTGGAGCCGACGTACGTGTGGCCGTTGGCCGTAGTGTGCTGGTAGCCACTGGGATTGGCGTACTGGTCGCCTTCGGTTGCGCCGTGTTGGCGGCAACCGGAAGCGGCGTTCTTGTCCTTGATGGCGTGATGCTGGGTCGAGATGTGGCTGTCGCCGTAGGCGTTGCTGTCGGTTTGGGTGTCGATGTAACCGTGCCTGTACTCGTCGCCTGTGGCGTCTTTGTTACCGTCGGCAGCACAATCTTTGTTGCTGTAGGTGTGATAGTGGCTGCAGAAATGCCCGCAGCGGTCGCAGTACCCGTTGTAGATGCAACCAGGGCTGGTTCGGACGACTGGACGCCCGAATTAGCTGTAGGCTTCGTCGGTTGGTAAGTGGCCAACACGACTGCTGCAGGCGTTGCACTTGGTGTCTGGATTGTTCCAGTTGCTCCGTTGGTCGCCGTTGCAGTGCCAATTGTCTTCGGAATTGGCCCCGTTGCGTCTGCAGTCCGTGTCGGCGCGGCTGGTGCTGTGGGTGTCACCGTGGGCGTCAACTGGTCGATGCCGTTCGATGCAACGCTCGTGTTTCCGTCAACAACATTGTTCACCACAAGCCGCGTGCCGATGCTGACATTGACAGATTGTCCTTGTTCTACATCTACCCACTGGTCATCCCTTGTACGTAGCAGAACTCTGCCACTCATGGTTTCAACGTACGCTGTGTCCGCTGAGAAAACATCGACATCAAATACTGTGCCGATGACAGTTGCGGTCAACGCGTCTGCGCGTACTTCGAACTTGTCTTGGCCGGTGAGTTCCCGCTCGATGACGTGATGGGTAGCGCCCATGGCAACATGAAGGACAACCTGCGTTCCACCGTTGGCATTGTTTAGGGTCAGGACCGATACCTCAGTTTGCGGCTCGAGTGTCGTCACCTGTTGGTCAAAGAAACGCAGCGAGGCGCTCCCGCTTCCGGTAATAATCGTATCTCCACTGGTAAAGGTCGTGCGCGCTGCGCCGGCGTAGCGGTCGACTGTGCCGTCGGCGTCAACGATCGTCACGGAACCTCCACTGACAGTGATTGTCCCCTGTATGGGCCCATTGCCGGCGTCGACCGGCGTAAGTACGGTCGGCGCGGATCCGGTCTGTATTGTGTCCCGGTCCGTGACATTGCCCAGCAGTTGTGGCAGCAAAATTAGCGCCAGCACCAGAACTGCAGCGGTTGCAGCGGTAAAGAGAAGTGAAGATCCCAACCGCAAATTGGAAAACCACGCTGCTAGCCGATTGACTTGACCGACTGGGCGGCGACCGTGCCGTGACCGACGCTGACCCGTCGCCTGTCCAACCTTAGCGCGCGGAAGAACACCGTCGGCATCTAAGCTGTGGATCGGTTCGGCTTCGGAGACGTCGCCATGGACAGGCTTAAGCGTCGCGTCAACCTCTGCCATGACCCGCTGCTGAATCCCTTCAGCCAATCCGGTCGGCATTGTCACCGGCGGTAGATTCTGTTGGAACAGATCGAACAGATCCTGTTCAGACAATTTCTTCGCCATTCCTAATTACTTGCGCTTTCCTGAGCTATTTGAAGCTCTCGTCGTCCTTGGCCCAATCGGGATTCCGTCGCCTTGTCCGATCGGTCCAACACAAATGCCACTTCACCAACACTGAGACCAACGTGACACCATAACAGTACAGCCTCACGATGGTGAGAGGAGATCCTCCCCGGTCTGCACAATTTATCGCTTCCAGTAATTGAATCCTTCGTAAGCGTTCAATTCCCGTCAGTTGTGCGTGATGTGCGGATGAGAAGCGCGTACTGCACGGCCGGACTTGTTCTTTTGTGTCAGATGTCCGGATAGCCGTTCAAAACGCCTGCGATTGTTCGCCGGCAACTGACGCTTGCATCCATTCGCGCACAAGGCCGAAAACACTCGAACGCCATTCACAACAGGGGTGTGTACTGCGAATGGCAATCAAGTGTAGACTGCTCTGGCCTCGCCGACATCCGGCGAGGCCAAAAAGGCTGAGGAGAAGGTGGCCTCTTAACGCTTGGCAATAAATGGTAGATAGAGCCGATTTTGAAGCGACGTGGCGTCACCGACCGGCGAAATAGTGGGATCTAACTGAGAGGATGTAGCCGGATCGTCCGAGGCTGTTTTAACAAGGAGACCGTTGTTGAGATATTGTAGCGCTGCTTGATTGCGCACGACATTCATGCCGAAAGTATCACCAATTCTGACTTGATAACTGACGAAGATGGTTGCCCCACCCGCAAGTGATGCCACTGACACACCGACACTTTTGTCGCCATCCGCGTTTCCCGTTGCCACGATCCCGGAGGATGTATTAACTGTGCCTGCCAGCAGTTCCATCGTGTTGTCAAAGCTGTTTTCCAGCATGATATTTGTTGCGTTACGATTGCCGTTGTTGAAGATTTCCAAGCGGTAAATCAACAGGTCACCTGAACTCAGAACGCTGTTATTATCCACGTCGGCGATGAAAAAGTCCTGCATTGAGACAAATACCTTGGCATTGGCGTTGACCGTGATACGCGTCGGATCTTCGGCTCCACCAAAGGTTAGATCATCTGTTAGGATATCCGGCAGGTTGTCACTACTGATTACAGCCTGGTTGACGATCTCTTCTACGTTGCCCGGAATCGATCCCCTAATTCTGGACTGGAACGTGAGGAGGACAGCATCGCCATCGCCGTCCAACGATCCGATATCGATGACCACGGCGGTGTCGGACCCAGATGCACCACTGACGATTGTTCCCCGGTTCACATTCACAGACCCTGCAACCAACTCCGTGTTGATATCGACCACATCGGTCACGACGATTCCAGCGAGTGCCTGGTTACCGCGATTGTCCAGCGTGATCGTGTAGGCAAGAGTGTCCCCGGGAGATGCCACAGAATTGTTATCGGCATCAATCGCAAGCTTGACTTTCTTAAGTGCGGTCAACGATGCCTTCGCTTCGAGGAAAGTAATAGTCGGATCATTTGGTTGGACTGTATCCGGATCATCGGTGAGCGCCGATGGAAAATTCGAGCCACTGATCACGGCCTGATTGTCGATCTCCGAGATGCCGGACGGCAAGGGGTTGCGCACGAATACGTCGTATCCGATGGCCACTACTTGGCCCAGAGGCAGCTCTCCTAGTGAAATCTCAACCGAACTATCGCCACTCTGATTACCGCTCAAAATGGCTCCGGTTGACGCAGTAACGGAGTTGGCGACCAACTCTGTCGCGACATGCAGCGGATCCACAAACATGACATTGGCGGCCGGCGCGTTGCCTGTGACTGTCATCGCGATGGAATAGCGGATTGTGTCACCGGGGCTGGGCAAGCCGTCGTCATCGGCATCAACCAGGTGTTTGTCAATTTTCTTTGCGCCAAATTCGATTCCCGCATCGATCGGTGTGCGGTCAACCGCGATGTTGTTGGCCGGCGTCAGGTCCGGACCGTTCACATTGTCGTGCGCGATCTCGGCACGGTTCACGATTTCAGTCGCCGGCTCCGGGAGCGGCGCCACCACTCGGACGGCAAAGACTGTTTCGCCACCGGCATTCACCGGAACGCCGACGACAGTCTGTTTGCAGGTAACGCCCGCCGTTGCGCCGTCGCTACAGCTCCATGAGCCTCTGCTGGCTGCAGCATTGAACTTCGTATTTGCCGGCACCTTCTCGCTGATCACAACGCCGGTTGCTGCGGCGTTGCCTGTGTTTGTGTATCTCAGTGTATAGCTCAGGATGTCGCCTGGCCGAACCGTCACACCGCCATCATTCTTACTTAGGCTAAGATCGACCACCGAGACGAAGAGACTGAACCTGCCTGTATCACAGTTTCGATTGTCGTCGCAGATGGTGTAGTCAAATGCGTCCGGTCCCACATATCCCTGAGCGGGCGTGTAGGTGATCTTGGCGGAAGACTTCTGGACGCTCGTGCTGCCATTGGTGGGACCATTGCCGACAGAAATGCTCCTCGGATCCAGGTCTCCGTCAGGATCGTCGACATAGGCGATCGTGTTGATGATCAAGGGTTGATTCGGTTCGATGACAAAACTATTGTCGTTGGCCACGATTAAATCATCTTGGCAATTGACGCGCACGCGCACAGGTGCCGTATCGCCACCGGGGCTGATGGTATAGTTGAATGTGTCCAGGCTGGAGCCGGGTGGATTGTTACAGTAGTCCCGGCTCGGCTTGTATTCGACAGCTGCACCATTGTCGACGATGCGGGCGGTTCCATGGGATGGTTGGGTCACTGACGAGACAACAAAAGGGTCGTCTTCAGGATCGTCGTCGTTGTCGAGCACGCTCAATCGTGTATAGCCGCTGTCCTCGCTGACAGGAGCAAGATCCTCGTTGGCCATCGGCGGCTCGTTGACATTCGTGATGACTACCGTGAACTGACGTTCGAACGCCAACCCGCCTGCATCTTCGCTTCGAACACGAACTGAGTAGCTGCCGGCGGTTTCAAAGTCAAAAACGGCATTGGTCCGAAGCTGGCTGCCGACAATGTCGAAGGAGCCGTTGTCGCCGTCGCCTGATCCGGCAACCAACGAATAGGTGTGGGCGTCGCCACCGTCAGGATCGGTGGTGCTCAACGTGCCGACGACCGTCCCTGTTGGCATGTTTTCGTCGACGGAGGCATTGCTCAACCCGATATTCGTCGGTGCTTCATTGACGTTGACGATAGAAATCGTGAACGATTTCGCGAAGGAAACATTGTCGCCGTCTGTCGTCTCTACGCGGACTGAATAGCTGTCCTTGGTCTCAAAGTCGAAGAGGGCCTTGGTCTGTAGTTGGTTGCCGACAATGTCGAAGGAGCCATTGTCAACATCGCCTGTCCCGGCAACCAGCCCATAGGTGTGGATATCGCCGCCGTCAGGATCGGTGGTGCTCAACGTGCCGACGGTCGTTCCCGTCGGCTTGTTTTCGTCGACAGAGGCATTGCTCAACTCGATATCCGCCGGTGCTTCATTGACATCGACAATGGAAATCGTGAACTGTTTCTCAACCGTTTCCGGCGTCGAGTCTTCGCTCTGGATGCGTATCGTATATGAATTTTTAACTTCAAAATTGAATGATGCAGAAGTCTTTAGTTGATCGCCTGTGATCTGAAACTGTCCGTTATCCACCGAGCCGATCCCCGAGACCAAAGTGTACGTGAATGGCGGACCTGAGCCATCAACTGTGGCCAATGCGCCAACGACTGTACCCGAGGGTTGATTCTCGTCCACGCTAGACGGCGATAGAGTGATATCACTCGGCGCACTTTGGATCGGGAGAATGTCGATATCGATGGGATTCGGCGTCGTTCCGTTTCCCTGCGCGAACGTGCCTTGGGTCTGGGTTGGCGTCAACATCGCTGTTGCACCTATCAACAGCCCAGTGGCCCACAGAACGATCATGCGGCGGATGCGGCGGCTTAACAGGGGCATCAAAACTCTCCTCAATAGAGATAGCAAACCAAATAGTACCGACTTAAGCTCAAGAAATAAGTCAGCGATATCTGGTATGTACTGGCGAATCCCGGCAGAAATCCTTATAGAGCTCCTACCAGAGGTAGCATAGCCGGATTTCTGTCGTGGTATTCACGCCGAAATGAACTAGCGATTTGCGATTACCGGGAGAAAGATATCGTATTTTGGATTACGTACGCCATTGGTGCGCAATTCGTAGTCGATACCTTCATGAGTCCAATGTACCAGAGCGCCCTGGTTGGTGAGTGCGATGCCGTCGCCACCTGGGGGCGGTGGCAAATTGTCGATTTCCGTCACGACCACACGTGTTCCTCTGAAGGCAGTCGTCAGATTCGACCGTACACTGTATTCGCTATTCACGAGGGTCGTCGCTGCTTTGACCGTGAACTGAACCTCAGCCGTTGCATCCGGACCCAGTACCGGCAGCGTCCACCTGACAATGTCGTCTTCCGGAGGGGCGTCTCCACCACTCACGTAGGTCGCGCCGGTGGGCACGCGATCCAAAATGCGCACATCCTCATGGGGAATCGGTAAGTTATTGACCACCGTCAGTGTATACGTGATCAACTCGCCCGAGGTTGCGGCGGATGGCCCACTTTTGTCGATAGAGATTGCCGGCGGCACCGGTGGTGTCGGTGCGATCGGGCGGCGGAACGCGATACGAAACGCTGTCGCTGATATCTTTGGGTAGTTCGCCCGTCCACTGCCATTCAATCTTGGTTCCGGGCCCGCCGTCGCCGGTGATGGTGAAAACACCCGTCTGATTGACTGTGACACTGTCAGGTATCAATTCGGCGTTGTCCGGTACCGTGCTCACTATAGAGACCCGATCGAAGTCGTCGGAATTATTGCCCAGATAGTTGATTGTGTATTCAACTTGCCCGCCCGGACCAACCCAAGTGCCGGGGTTGTTGTCCATCACTGCGATTACCGCAGGTGTTACCGTTGGCGTAAATGTGGGCGTGGGTGTCGGCGGCACAGCCGAATGGTAGACCGTATTCCGATACTTGCCACCGCCATCAATGCCGCCAAGTACATAGATGTAGTCCGAAGCGAAGCTACGCACGGACACGGCCGCGAAGCGCTCCAGCGACGTCGGAAGGTTGGGTTCATTCGACCAGCTACCGATCGTGCCGTTGGCATTGATCTTTGCTGCGATCACGCGATTGACAATGGACGAGCCATCGGTTCCGCCCAGCACGACGATGCGATCATCGTGGATCACGGCACCGTGATAGTATAGATTCTTCGGCAATGCCGTTGTTGCCGTCCAAGCACCGAGGCTGCCGTTGTTTTGTATTTTCGCATAAAAGACTGTATTCCGCGCCACTGCCTGATTATTCACTTGAATCGCGCCGCCGACGACGTAGATGTGGGTGTCGGTGGCGAGTACTCTATGGCGGTAGCGCGATTCCGGCAGCAGCGGTCCCTGCTGCCACGTCCCAAGCTGACCGTTGACGATCGATGCATAGTAGACGCGATCCAGCGAGTCAAATCCGTTACGGCCGCCGGTTACATACAGAGTGTTGCCGACAGCTACGGCGTCGTGCAGGGTTACGCCTTCCGGAAATGTCGGGTACTCACCGACTTTACTCCATTCGCCGATGGCACCATCGGTCATAAACGGCGCACTCAGAACATCATAGCGAGTATCGCTGCCGTTCCAGCCTCCAATAACGTAGAGATGTGTGGCCGACTTGGCGACCGCGTGCAAATAGAGGCCGCCTGGTAGTGAGGTGAGCGGCATCCACGCTTCCAGACTGCCGTCGACATTGATTTTGGCAGAGAATCCTCGGGCCTCTGCGACGCCAGCCGTCGGGCTGCCGCCAATCACAAAGATATGGTTGTCATGAACAATAGCACTGTGGACAGCCAGACTGAGCGGATAATCGGTTGTCTTTGTCCATTGCTGGATGCTCGCCATTTGGGCCGGCGCATTTCCGGCTAAGATCGTGAGCAGTCCGAGACAGAGTATGGCGAATGCGATGAGTGTCAGCTTGAATGCGCGACGACCTCCCAGTTGCAGCATGGATTACTCTCCTGATGTCGGTCCGTCTCCTGATGAGCTCGAACCACTGTTACGGACATATTGGAACTGATTCCGCTGGCCCAGATATTGGATCCTCTCATATGGATCAACGTTTACCAGCAGCAGCCCCCAGTAGTAGTCGCCGGGGTTCAGAAGCCCGGGCGGCAAGATTTGATCTAGCCGTGCCAGGTCAACGGTCACGCGGTCATTGGTGGTCGGCGCCGCCGATCCGAATCCGGACGCAATCGGATCCTGTCCCTCACGCCAGAAGATCAGTTCAAAGGCCTGATTTTCACCCGGTATGATGGTCGTTGACCATTCAAATACATTTTCACCGCCACTGGCCGAACCGTTGCCAGGTCGTATCAGCCGCAATGCACCCGTACCTGTCGGGATCAAGATAGGTCTTGGTGACGCTGTCGCCGTTGGCACCGGTCTATTCGTAGACGTTGGCAGCGGGGGAATGGTCGCGGTTGAGGTTGGCGTTCTGGTAAACGTTGGTGTCGGTAGAATCGCCTGCGCCACAGCTATGCCGGCGCGTTCCGTGGCCGTGGTGGGCGGCTTGGACGTAGCGTAGCGTAGCCGTAGACGTAGACGTGCTGGTTGGTCGTGGTGTCCGGGTTCTAGTCATGGTCGAAGTTGGCCGCGGCGTATTGGTCGGCTGTTCGGTATTGGTCGCGGTTGGTCGCGGCGTATTCGTGAGCGTTGCCGTCATCGTGGACCGTGGCGTGCTGGTCGGCTGTGCCGTAGCTGTCGACGTCGGTCGGGGTGTGTTCGTCCGGGTAGCGGTCATCGTCGGTTGCGGTGTCTCTGACGGCCGCAGTGTACTGGTGCTGGTGGGAAGCGACGTCGGCGTCGCCGACGGTGTGAACGTAGGTGCACTTGTCTCTGTCGCGGTTGGCTGAGGTGTACTGGTGTTGGTGGGAAGCAACGTCAGTGTCGCCGACGGTGTGAACGTAGGTGCACTTGTCTCTGTCGCGGTTGGCTGAGGTGTACTGGTGTTGGTGGGAAGCGACGTCAGTGTCGCCGATGGTGTGAACGTAGGTGCACTTGTCTCTGTCGCGGTTGGCTGAGGTGTACTGGTGTTGGTGGCGGTTGGCTGAGGCGTTCCCGTTGCCGTTGGTGACGGCGCGATCGCGGATATGGGACTAGGCGTGTTGCTCGGTCGTGCTGTGTTTGTTGCCGTCGGAAGCAGGATGAGGGCGGAGACTGTGGTTGTCTCCGTGGCTCTTTCTGTTGTAGATGCGACCTCGGTATCCTCATCGTTTGCCACGGGGCGCGCTGTCAGGTGACGGCGTCTGAGAAGCCGGTTCTAGGGTGACGGCGCCTGCATTGACTTCAGCGGGAGCTGTCGCAATCGGTGACGGCGACGCGTTTGCCGACGGCATCGCCGTTGGTGTCGCCGGCGATCCGACGGTTGATGCCGCAGTCGACGTCATGGTCGGCAGGACCGTTGTTGCTGTCCCCGTAGGTTGATTTCCGTTCGTTGGTTCAGGCGCGGATTGGCCGTCTGGAGAAGTGTCCGGAGTGGGCGTCGGGGAGTCTGCCAGTGCGATCGCCACCCCGCCATCGCTTTCCGTGGCGTCGCCGCTCACCGCATCAACATTGCCGCTGTCGCCCGCCGCAACTGGTGTTGCAGTGTTCGCCATCACGCCGGCGGCATCCTCGGCGCGATCGATGACATTGGCAATCGAGATCGCCGGCGTCGCAAACCCGGCGAGTTGCGCGACGCGTGCGTTCAGTTGAGGGCTGGTTTGCAGCAACGCCAGCGCCGCGACGACAATGGCTGCCAGCGCCAGCAACAGGAAGAGCGCAACGCGGTTGCGTGCGATCCAGGTCCCTCCGGCGCCGGAGCGTGGAGTGCCGGTGGCCGCGGCCTCCTCTGCAGACGAGACCCCCGGAATCCACATCTGACCCTCGTGTAACGCGGTGGCAAAATCAGCGGCTGTGGCGTAGCGCATGCCCGGCTCCTTGGCCAGGACACATTTCAAAACATAGGCCATGCCCGGCGGAACGTTCGGATTTGCGTATTCCGGTGGCATCGGCATCTCGTGCACGATGGCGCGCCGGAGCGTGTCCGAGTCGTCACCGCGAAAGGGCAAACTGCCGGTCAGCATGTTATAGGTGATCACACCCAAACTATAGATGTCGGCATAGGAATTGACCGTTGTTGGCGCCTGAAGCTGTTCCGGCGCCAGATACGGCAGATCGGCTGTATGGACGTAGTTCGCCGGCAGGTTGCTGCCGGCTGCGGCCTTTACCTCGGCAAGCGTGAAATCCGCGACGAGAATTCGTCCGTCATCGGCGACAAAGACATTGTCAGCATGTAATTCCCGGTGGACCACGCCGAGACGGTGGGCGTAGTCGAGCGCTGAGGCAATCTGCCGCGCGATACCGGCTGCTTCGGCCGATGAGATCAGGCCATTAAATCCGTCGAGCCAACGCCGTAAGGTGAGTCCATCCACATATTGCATCGCAATATAAGGAACGCCGTCTGCCATACCGCTGCTATAGACCGGAACAATTCCTCGGTGGCGCAAACGCGCGGCTCGTTCGCCGGCCACGATGAACTGCTCGGTCAAGGCCGAACTACCCGAGATACGCGCGCCGGCTACCTTGACGGCGGCGAAGCGTTCGGCGTCACTGTCATAGGCCAGATACGTAGTATAGAAACTACTCCGGCCTAGCTCATCTCGTAAGTCGTAGGGGCCGATCTGTCGGCTGGTCTGTTCCATGCTAGCTATCGTCTACTGGTCTGCTGCTGGCGATGTACGTTGATGTTCCCTTCATGGCCTAATCGTTCCGGAGCGGCGAATCCTGCATACAAGATCACTATTCGAGGAGATTGCGAGGCACGAACCGGTCTACGCAAGCAGCCGGATGTTCGCTGATCATAGCGGTACTTCACAGGTGAATCAAATCTTCCGGCTACGGAAATCACACTTGACGCGAATTGTCGTTGAGTTCGGGTTCACGCGTCGCCTCAACACGCTTCAGTACAACATGCCTCAATTTGATCTGGCGCCTTGGTGTTCATGATACGGTGGAGTTCGTGTCGCGGGTACGCTTCCGTCTTAGGTGACGACAAATGTGCGCAACAGTTACGCCGTGTGCGTCGCCATCCGGTGAAGGCAATGCCTGAAGGTCCGTTTTCTGCGTGGCTTCTCGGTGACCACGTGATCCGAGGACGAAGGATTAATCTGGACGCCACGATAAAGAGTGCGAACGAAGAACGGACCAAACCATTGCACTCACGCAATACCAATGGTACACAAGGGACTACAGATGAAAGTTGCAATTCTTGCGGGCGGCAAGGGCTCGCGGCTGGCGGAAGAGACCGTGGTCAAACCGAAGCCAATGGTCGAGATCGGGGGGCACCCGATTCTGTGGCACATCATGCGCCACTACGCGTATTACGGGTTAAAGGACTTTGTGATTGCGCTGGGCTACAAGGGTGAGGTGATCAAGAAGTACATGGTTGACTACGCGTCGCTCAACAGCAACCTAAAGGTCAATCTTAAGACCGGTGAAATCGCGATGAACGGTGGTTACAAACCAAACTGGGTCGTCGATCTGGTCGATACAGGCATGGAGACCATGACCGGTGGACGCATCAAAAGGCTGGCTCCTTATATCGGCAACGAACGCTTCATGTTGACTTGGGGTGACGGGGTCTCAGACGTAGACCTGAACAAGCTGCTCGCCTTTCACGAGTCCCACGGCAAGCTCTGCACCCTAACGGCCGTGCGTCCACCGGCGCGTTACGGCTACATGGACTTTGACGGCGATCGGATCGTCGACTTCAAGGAGAAGCCACAGATTCACGAAGGTTGGATCAACGGCGCCTTTTTCGTCTGCGAGCCGGAAGTCTTCGGCTATATTCCTGGCGACGCCACCATGTGGGAGCATGAGCCGCTCGAAGGTCTGGCACGCGACGGCCAGTTGATGGCCTATCGACACGATTCTTTCTGGCAGTGTATGGACACGCTGCGCGAAAGACATATATTGGAGCAATTGTGGGAATCAGGGAATGCACCCTGGAAAGTGTGGGAGGACTAATCCACTATGCGCGTTCTTGTTACCGGCCATAACGGCTATATTGGCACCGTCTTAACCCCTATGCTGCTGGACGCGGGTCACGACGTTCACGGTCTGGACAGCAACCTCTTTGAGGCTTGCACCTTTGGTGAGTACAAATCCCCGGTTCCGGAGACCCGTAAGGATATCCGGGACATCGAGTCGAAAGATGTGGAAGGCTTCGACGCGATCCTGCATCTCGCCGGTCTGTCGAACGATCCCCTGGGCGATCTGAACCCGGGTTTGACCTACAAGATCAATTGGAAGGCCTCGGTACGTCTCGCCGAACTGGCCAAGGAAGCCGGTGTTTCCCGCTTCGTCTTTTCTTCGTCTTGCAGCAACTATGGCTCGCAGGGTAACGCTCCGGTGGACGAGACTGCGTCTCTGAACCCTGTCACCCCCTATGGCGAGTCCAAGGTCAAGGTCGAGCAAGATGTCTCCAAGCTGGCCGGTGATAACTTCACGCCGGTCTATCTGCGCAACGCGACGGCCTACGGCGTCTCACCACTGCTGCGTTTTGATCTTGTATTGAACAACCTTGTTGCCTGGGCCTATACCACGGGGCTGGTCTATCTGAAGAGCGACGGGACGCCATGGCGGCCGATCGTGCACATTGAAGACATCTCACGTGCCTTTGTCGCCGCGCTCGAGGCGCCTAAGGATGCCGTTCACAACCAGGCCATCAATGTCGGTCGGACTGCGGAGAACTACCGGATTCGCGAACTCGCCGAAATCGTCGTCGATGTCGTTCCCAACAGTCGCCTGGAATTTGCACCCGATGCAGGTCCCGACAAACGCAACTACCGGGTCGATTGCAGCAAGATCGAGCGCATCCTGCCTGGCTATCAGCCGCATTGGACCGCGCGCAAGGGTGCCGAGGAACTCTACGAGACGTACATGCGCACAGGTCTGAAGCTGGATGAGTTTGAAGGTGAACGCTATCGCCGTATTCTTCACATCAAACGCCTGATAGCGGAAGGGCGAATCAGTAGCGAGTTGCGTTGGCAGGAATTGGCGCCGGTGGCATAGTCACTGTCCGTAAATAACCTCCGGGAGGTGGTCACGGAATTGCGGCGAAGCAGAGTGGCGCTGACCACCTCCCGGAGGTTGAAATCGCCAAGTTAATTGTGGACATTGACTTAAAGCCGGCTCCACGCCGCGCTGCCACATCTTCGAACCTGGGGCGGAAACTCTGTGTCCGCGTGAAGGCATTCTGAACGATTCCCGCCAACAGTAGGAACGGTACAAATAGACAATGGACAAATTCTACAAGGTTGAATCCACCTGTCGTTCTTGTGGATCTGGCGATCTGGCAACGATTATTGAGTTTGGCGAGACCCCGCTAGCCGATCGTCTGCTGACTGCCGAACAGCTAGCAAACCTCGAATACAAGGCGCCGTTGACCCTGGCTTTCTGCAACGTCTGCGGGCTGGCGCAAATTCTCGAAACGGTCGATCCGGAGATTCTCTTTTACGCCGAGTATCCCTATTTTTCCTCTGTGTCGCCGTCTCTGCTGCGACACTTTCGAGAGAGCGCGCTGCACATCATGGATCTCAAAGATCTGTCCGCCGACAGTCTGGTTGTGGAAGCGGCCAGCAATGACGGCTACATGCTGCGTAATTTCAAACAACAGGGCATCCCGGTCCTCGGCATCGATCCCTCTAGAGCGCCCGCCACCGCAGCGCAGGAGGAAGGCATTCCTACCATGATCACCTTCTTCGGCCGGGAACTGGCCCAAGATTTGGTTGCCCAGGGCAGACGTGCGGATGTCTTTCTGGCCAACAATGTGCTGGCGCACGTGCCGGACCTCAACGGCTTTGTGGCCGCCATCGCCACCATCCTGAAGGATGACGGTGTTGCAGTGATTGAGGCGCCTTATGTCGTCGACCTGGTCGACCACGGCGAATTCGACACCATCTATCACCAACACCTGTGCTATTACTCCGTCACCGCGTTAGACCGCCTCTTCCGACGCCACGGTCTGTTCTTCAACGACGCCAAACGCGTATCGATCCACGGCGGATCTTTGCGTATGTTTGTCGGCAAAGAGGAGAACGTGCAGGAAACCGTCAAGGAATTGCTGGACGATGAACAGGCGCGTAAGGTGGACCGGATTGACTTTTACGTCAATTTCGCGGATCGGGTGCGAAGTATCAGGGAAGGGTTGATCGACATCATCGGTGAACTCAAATCCGATGGTCGTCGCATCGCCGGCTACGGCGCGGCGGCCAAGGCTACCACGTTGATGAGCTATTGCGGCATCGACGCCTCGATGCTCGACTACGTCGTCGATCTGAATAAATATAAACACGGTCGCTACATGGGTGGCAACCATCTGGAGATCTTTCCACCTGATAAGTTAGTCACCGACAAACCGGACTATGCGCTGATTCTGGCCTGGAATTTCGCCCGCGAGATCATGCAGCAACAGGAAGATTACCGCAACTTGGGCGGCAAATTCATCGTGCCTATTCCCCGCCCGGAGATCGTCGAGGCATGACAGGTTGCCGTCAGATGAAACTGCCGAAGCGAGATGATGGCGCGATTGGCCAGATTCTGCTTCGACCGAGAATGGAGTAATAATGTCGATCATGGAGCTACAGCCCGACGTGCAGGTCGAAATAGACGTACCCGATCTGCACTGTCCCAACTGCGGTCAGGATGAGATGGCAGTCTTTTACGAGGTCGCAGACGTGCCGGCCCACAGCGTTCTACAGATGCACACGCAGGACGACGCCGTCAGCTATCCAAGGGGAGACATACGACTGGGTTTCTGTGCCCATTGCGCCTTTATCTCCAATGTTGCCTTTCGGTCCGAGATGCATGAATATTCGCGTGAGTACGAGTCGACCCAGGCCTACTCGCCCACGTTCAATAAGTTCCACAGCGATCTGGCCCGTCAGATGATCGAGCGGTACGAACTGCGCGGCAAGGATGTGCTGGAAATTGGGTGCGGTCAGGGCGAATTTCTGGCTCTGTTGAGTCAGCACGGAGGCATTCGCGGGGTCGGCTTCGATCCCGCCTATGACGGTCGTGTTGACGAGGCGGCCGGCGATCCGAATCTCAAATTTATCAACGATTTCTACTCCGAAAAATATACAGATTTCACCGGCGAGTTCGTCTGCTGTAAGATGACCTTGGAGCACATCGCTGAGACCGAAGAATTCATGCACACAGTACGGCGTTCTATCGGCGATAGACCCGATGTCACGGTCTTTTTCCAGATTCCCAATGGTAGCTATGTACTCGACGAGCTGGCGTTTTGGGACATCTACTACGAACATTGCTCCTACTTCACGCCGGTATCGCTCCAGTATCTGTTTGAACGCTGCGGTTTTGCGGTTCTGGGCTCTTCGACGCAGTACGATGACCAATACCTGATGATTGAGGCAAAGCCGGTCGCTATGGTGCACAGTACCGCTGTCGCGCCCGATCCGGTGCTCTATGCGGAAACCCACAACTCGGTTGACTACTTTGCGCAGAACATCCAGGCCAAATTGAATTATTGGCGACAGAAGTTGCGTAGACTTCATGCCGGTGGACGGCGCGCCGTCATTTGGGGATCCGGATCCAAGGGGGTTGCGTTCCTGACCACGTTGGGGCTCATCGATGAGATCGGGTATGCGGTTGATATCAACCCCAATCGACATGGAACTTTTATGGCCGGCACAGGCCAGGAGATCGTTGGCCCCGACTTTCTGGTCAGCTATCGGCCCGATCTCGTCATTGTGATGAACCCGATCTATAAAGAAGAGATTCGGCGTGATTTGGAGGAACGCGGGTTGACGCCGGAACTCGTCACAGTCTGAACCGGCTGTAGGCAATAATTGAAGAAGAGCCGTGGACCGCGCACGCTTGCAACAGCGTGGTCCACGGCTTTCTCTTTATCAACGCTGCGCACATTTAGGAGAGAAGAGATGAACGTTCTTGTCACCGGCGGGGCCGGCTATATTGGCAGCCACACCTGTGTCGAATTGCTAAACGCCGGGCATGCTGTGGTGATCGTAGACAACCTCGCCAACTCCAGCGTGGAAGCGATTCATCGCGTCGAGGAACTGACGGGAAAGAGAACGGACTTTTACGCTGTGGATCTGCTGGATAGACCGGCGCTGGAACGCATCTTCGAGATGCATGCGTTTGATGCCGTCATCCATTTTGCGGCGCTGAAAGCCGTGGGAGAGTCAGTGGCCAAGCCACTGACCTACTACCACAATAACATCAGCGGAACTCTCTACCTGCTGGAGGCCATGCGCAATCACGGTCTTCGGCGTTTGGTCTTCAGTTCCTCCGCAACTGTCTACGGTCTCGCGGAAACCATGCCGCTTGACGAGGATGCACCGCTCGGCGCGACCAACCCGTACGGCTGGACGAAATTTATGATGGAGCAGATCCTGCGCGATCTGGCGGTTGCCGAACCGCAATGGCGTATCGCATTGCTGCGTTACTTCAATCCGGTCGGCGCGCACGAGAGTGGTCGCATCGGCGAGGATCCGAACGGCATTCCCAACAACCTGTTCCCCTATATTGCGCAAGTAGCGGTGGGCAAGCGCGAAAAACTCAACGTATTCGGCGGCGACTATCCGACCCCCGACGGCACGGGCGTGCGTGACTTTATCCATGTTGTGGACCTGGCTGTAGGCCACCTGAGGGCGTTAGGTAAACTGTCACGTACTCCTGGGATTCACGCCTACAATCTCGGTACTGGGCGGGGTTACAGCGTGCTGGAAGTGATCGATGCCTTCGAGAAGGCCTCCGGTAAAACGATTCCTTACGAAATCATTGCGCGGCGTTCGGGCGATGTTGCAATCAGTTACGCAGATTCGTCAAAGGCGGCGAAGGAATTGGGGTGGGTAGCCGATAAAGATATCGAAAGTATGTGCCGAGACGCTTGGAGATGGCAGTCACAAAATCCAAACGGCTACAGACCAACGGATACATCAGAACGGTAACTGAGGTTAAACGGAAACTGAAGTACACAGTTACCGTCGCAACATTACAGAACCGTCGGCCTGTCACGCACCACCTCCGGTTAGTCGGCAAACCAATAATCGAAACAGCGCTCACCACTCTACTTCGTCGTAACAACATATGGCTGTTGAATCATATGGCTGTAGATTCATATGAGTGTCAGCGACGGCAAGTCCGTTGAAAATAGTCGCCATCAGATAGAGTTTCGAAACGGGAGTCATCCTATGCAACCCTACGCGCATTCAGAGCAGTTTCGACTTACGTCGGCCCAGGCCGACTCGGTTGCATTGCAGTCTTCATCGCGGTCCTTTACCCCAGTATCTGCCCATGTTCCGACGACCGGAGACACAGCGCGCCTACGCTTCCTTCAGGAGGAAGTCTGGTTTGAACAGGAACACAGGTCGGATCCGTTGGCGGTTGGCCCAATCATCGGTGAGCGACGGCTATACTTCGCCGCCAAACGGGTGATGGATATGGTGGTGACGGCTGCAGCGCTGGTTGTGCTGCTCCCTGTGATGGCCGTCATTGCCCTGTTGGTGGCTTGGGATTCTCCCGGACATGTTGTCTTCAAGCAGACGCGCGTCGGTGCCAAGCCGCGGCGTCACGGCAACCGGATGTACTGGCAGCGCCATGATTTTACATTCTATAAGTTTCGCAGCATGCGGCGCAATGCTGACATCAATCTGCACAAGGAGTTTGTGACAGCCTATATTGCCGGCGACAGCCATAAGATGTTGGACATTCAACCTGACAAGAACGGTGCTCAACTGAACAAACTGAACGGCGATCCCCGCGTGACCAAGATCGGCGCCTTTCTGCGCAAGACCAGCCTGGATGAACTGCCGCAGCTCTGGAACGTATTGTGTGGCGACATGAGTCTGGTTGGGCCTCGCCCGCCGATTCCTTACGAAGTCGACATGTATTCAGCTGAGAGTATGAAGCGGTTGAACACGATTCCTGGAATGACCGGTTTGTGGCAAGTCGAGGGTCGTGGCGAGTTGGGTTTTGCCAGACAAGTTGAGCTGGATGTGGAGTATATCGAGCGCCAATCGCTCTGGATGGATATGATGATACTTGTTGGAACGATCCCCGCAGTCTTTCTGAGCCGAGGTGCCAAGTAATGGAGCCTGTAAAAGTCGGAGCAATTGGGTACGGTTATTGGGGACCCAATCTAATCCGCAACTTTGTCGAATTGCCGACATCTGTCGTGGTCGCGGTGTCGGATCTGGACGAGAACCGTCTGAACTATGTACGGGAGCGACACCCGCAGATTCCCGTCATCACCCGCAACTACCAGGATCTCTTTGCCCTGGGCCTCGACGCTGTGGTCGTGGCGACACCGCCTCACACGCACTTCGAAGTCGTGCGCGATTGTCTGATGCACAATCTGCATGTATTGGTCGAGAAGCCGCTTACGTTGAGTAGCGCCGATGGCTACGAGCTGGTCAAGATTGCTGATGAGCGCAATCTCACGCTCATGGTGGGGCACACCTTCGAGTATAATCCGGCAGTGCGCGCGCTCAAGCAGATGATCGACAGCGGCGAGTTGGGGGATATCCACTACATCGACGCGGTACGCGTCAGTCTGGGTCTCTTCAGTTCCCGCCTCAATGTCATCTGGGATCTTGCGCCCCACGATATCTCGATCATGCTCTACTTGCTCGGCGCTATGCCTACCAGTGTCTGGGCTCAGGGAAGTCGTTGTGTGCAGGAAGGCATCGAGGACGTTGCCTATATGACCATGCGCTTTCCCGGCGAAGTGATGACCCATATGCGTCTGAGTTGGCTCGATCCCTGTAAGACCCGGCGGATTACCGTGGTGGGTAGCAAGCAAATGGTCATTTACGACGATCTGGAGCAGCAGGAAAAGATCAAAGTCTACGACAAGCGGGTCAACGCGATTCGCCTGACGGAAACCTTTGGCGAATTCAGTTTTGCCTACCACTACGGCGATGTGGTGTCGCCCTACCTGCGATTTGACGAACCGTTGCGTGTCGAGTGCAGTCATTTCGCTGAATCGATTCTAACCGGCGTCCCGCCGCAGACCGACGGCCGCAACGGATTGCGTGTCGTGCAAATCGTCGAGGCGGCGCAACAATCTCTGAAACAAGACAGCCGCATGATTCACCTTGCCAATAACGGTTCACACCCCAAGGTGGTGCAACCCGCGCTACCGGTGCTCAACGGAAGCAAGGTCTATGGCTGAGATTCATGATCACGTGAGCTTTGACCCGCCCCGTCATGTGGATGACGATGTCATTCTCGGTTCTATGACGGGGCGTCGTATTGCTCTCCATGCCCATCGAGTTACACGTTGAGAATCACATTGAAAAACTAGTGGAAAGATACGAACATGAACATTCCGTTTGTCGATCTACAGAGCCAGTACCAGTCGATCAAGGATGAGGCGGACGCTGCGGTGTTGGGCGTGATGGAGCGGGGCGATTTTATCCTCGGCGGAGCGGTAGGTGAATTTGAGCAAGAGTTCGCCGCTTATTGTGACGTCGAACATTGTATCGGCGTTGACTCGGGCTATTCGGCCCTCGAACTGATCTTGCGGGCCTACAATATTGGCCCCGGCGACGAGGTGATTGCCCCGGCCAACACGTTTGTGGCCACCGTCTTTGCCATCTCCAATACCGGTGCCAAACCGGTGCTGGTCGACTGTCATCCAGAGAGTTACAACATCGACCCGGCCAAGATCGAGGCCGCAATTACCGTGCGCACACGTGCCATCATGCCGGTGCATCTCTACGGTCAGTCTGCGGATATGGATCCGATCCTGGAGTTGGCCGCACGCCATCGCCTCTATGTAGTCGAGGACGCCGCCCAGGGTCACGGCGGTCGATACAAGGGTAAGCGCACAGGATCTCTGGGCCACGCAGCCGGCTTCAGCTTCTACCCGGGCAAGAATCTGGGTGCCTATGGAGACGGCGGTGCCGTAGTCACCAATGACCCCGAACTCGCCGATCGGGTGCGCATGTTGCGTAACTTGGGGATGAAGGTCAAGTACCACCATGAAATTAAAGGCTTCAACAACCGGCTGGATACCATGCAGGCCGCCGTGTTGCGGGTCAAATTGCCCCGGCTGGACGATTGGAATGCCGAGCGTCGCCGGGCTGCCGCGACCTACAATGACTTGTTGTCAGAGCTACCGATCGTCACGCCGGTGGTGGCGCCGGAAATTGAGCACGTCTACCATCTCTATGTGATCCGTACACACAACCGCGACGAATTGATGAAGCGCCTGGATAGCGCCGGCATTGCCTCGGGTCTGCACTATCCCATCCCCATACATCTATTGCCGGCCTATGCTGAATTGGGGTATAAGAGAGGTGATTTCCCTGTCACCGAGTCCTATGCCGATGAAATCGTCTCGTTGCCGATCTACGCTGAGTTGACCGACGAGCAGATTGCGCAGGTTGTTCAGACAATTCGTGATTTTGTGGCCGAAGCCGAATCCATCTCTGTTTGAACTGCCCGCTGTAAGAAATTGGTTATCGGCCGGTAACGCGTCGCCATGTGACGTTCTGTGCGGCGGACGTTCGAGCGGAAATGTCTGATTTGACCTCTGGTCTCTATCACCTGGAAAAAGATCATGGAACTACGCCAATACATCGCCATCATCCGCCGCCGCAAATGGCTCATTATCGGCGCCACGATTCTGGGCGTGCTGGTTGCCGCCGGTCTCTCGTACCTGGCGACGCCCATGTATCGCTCGTCGACGACGCTGCGCGTCGCCACCGTCGGCAGCAATATTGCCGGCGGGCGCACCGACATTACCTACACCGATCGCCTGATGAACACCTACTCACGGATTGTGACCGGGGGATCGGCTGCGGGGCAGATTCGACAGGACCTGAGTTTGACCGAACGCCCGCAGATCTCGGTGGAGTTGATTCCCAACACCGAACTGATGCGAATCAGCGCTGAAGCCTCCGATCCGGCTGTTGCCCAACGGGTGGCCAATGACGCTGCCCAAATTCTGATCGACCGTAGCCGGGAACTCTACGCCGGCGACAACCAGACGACCATCGATATTCTGGCGCGCCAGCTCGAGCAGACCGAAGGTGAGTTGGCCGATCTGCGGGCGCAATACGAAGTAATGTTGCTCGACGCAGATTCCGATGCGGCCAAGCTAAATGCGGCCAGCCAAAACATCGCTCTCAAGGAGCGCACCTACACCACCCTGCTGGATGAGTACGAAGCGGTACGGCTCGACGAAGCGGTGCGCACCAATGCCGTTTCCGTGGTGGAACCGGCCTTTCTGCCTTCGACGCCTTCCAAACCGCGTACGGAATTGAACATTGTACTCGGACTGTTGGTTGGTCTCTTTTCCGGCGTCGCACTGGCCTTGCTGCGCGAAAATCTGGACACCAAGCTCTATACGCCGACCCAGATTGAGGCCATCACCAAGACACCTGCCATCGGACGCATTCCTGCTGCGCAGGGCCAACCGGGGCTGGTGAGTCTGAGCGGGATCAGTAATGGCTTCCAACCGCAGGTCGAGGCATTTCGCCGCCTGCGCATCAATTTACTCTCGTTTGTTCCCGATGGTCAGCCTTATGCCCTATCGGTGACCAGCGCCACCGAAGGCGAGGGGAAGTCCACCGTGGCCGCCAACCTGGCCATCTCCATCGCCAAGTCCGGCCGCAGCGTTGCCCTGGTTGATTGTGATATGAATGATCCGGCGGTGCATCAGCTCTTTGGCGTGCCCAACGACCGGGGTTTGACCAACTTCCTGACCAAACAGGTGGGAGTTGGGGGTGTCCTGCAAGAGACAGTGCTCAGCAACCTCCAGGTGGTGACCAGCGGCGCCGGCATGTTGGAGCCTGCTGGTATCCCAGGCGCACCGCAGTTGAGCCCGGCGGCGCTGACCGAACGGTTGCGTCACGGAAGCGAGTTACTCGGCTCGGGTCAAATGCGCGAACTTCTGCTGCAGTTGAAAGAGCAATATGACATCATCGTCCTCGACACGCCGGCTCTTTCCACCGTCACCGACGCCGCCGTCCTTGTGCCGCTGGTTGACCACGTACTGCTGGTGGTGGCCCAGTCCCAGGCCGATCGCGAGTCGGTGCGCCAGGCGCGCGAACAACTTGAGGTTATGAACGTCAGGTCCGTGGGCGTGGTGGTGAATCGAGTGGAAGCGTAGGCCTACGATGAAAGCGATTAGGTCGAGCATCTTATGAACGCGGAAGCTTAGTGAATCAATGGGCAGCTGTCCGGTCTTTATCGTTGGGATGAACGGTTCCGGTACGACTATGCTTGCAGACTGTCTGGATAATTCCCCTGAGTTATTTGTGTTTCCGGGAAACCAGAACTGGTGCCGTGGTTACTAACACAAAGTAATCATTTCGGGGATCTGGAGAATCGGGCCAATCTGGAGCGTTTACTTGAAGAATTTGTTAATCTTCATGCGATACGTCGAATCGCTCCGGATCTATCGATACCAGTGGATAATGTAAAAGAACCATCATTTTATGGCGTAATCGACAGCGTCTACGGAAAGCTGGCCCGCGAGCAAAAGGGGTTTCTCGCTGGCTGGAAAAGTCACCAATGAACATTCAGTTTATAGAAGAGTTGTCAGCAGCAATTCCAGACGCCAAATTCATTCATATTTATAGGGATGGACGCGACGTCGCTCAATCAAACCACAGAAGATGGAACAAGAATCCGCAGTGGAGCATGTACCGCTGGGCTCATGTTGTTCAAGCAGGTCGACAAGCAGGTGAAGGACTCGATTCAGATAGATATCTGGAATTAGGGTATGAGGCATTTACATCTGAGCCTGAGCTGGATCACCGCAATTGCTCAGTTCCTAAATATTGAATATGGCCCGTACCTACTTAAGTCGTCGATGCCTTGGAAGGCGTCATCACTCGGTGGATCCAAAAGCGATAAATCCGGCCTTATCGTTCAAAATAGCCGCAAATGGATGGGCTATTTTGACGACAGTATGGTCAGTCAGCTTGAACATATTGGTGGAGAACTACTGAACAAACTTGGCTACGAGACACGATGGTGTAAGGGCTCGATAGCACCACCACGCTGGAAACTAAAGTCTTGGGAAATTGCGGACTATGCCAACGTTCTGTATGTACACGTTAAGCGACGTGGGCTGATCGAACAGATCACCTCGCCTATTGGCTCAGAAAGTCCGCGAAGGGTTTCGCTACAAATCATCTTTACGATACTGAACGACTTCTAGCTGAAACGAACCCTGATTACATTCAGCCGGTCTGATGCGTTGAGGAATTGATATGACAGTTGATTTTATGCTGATAGGTGCTCAGAAACGCGGAACGACTAGCCTGGCGGAGCAGGCTTGCAGCGCACACCGACATCGGTTTTTGCCAAACGAAGGAGCCCGGATACTTCAATACTGTGGATGATCGGCGTTTAGACATCGATTCATATCATGCGCTGTATGCCCAATCAGTTGGTCGGGTTCAGGGCGAAGCGTCCACCATGTATACTTTCCTTCCGGAATATTTGGACACTCATCGCCGGTTATATGACTACAATCCTAACTTAAAACTGATATATATTATGCGTGAACCAGTTGAGCGAGTGGTTTCAAACTACAGTCATGACTTTGTTCGCGGCTGGATAAAGGAGCCGCCGCAAGAGGCCGTCTTCCGTTATCCATGGTATATCAATCGCAGCCGCTATGGCGTGCAAATTGCTCCGTACATCGAGCTATTTGGCGGGGCGAATGTGCTTCTCTTGGCGTTTGAAGAGTACATCTCTAACCAGCATGCTACATTGGAGAGAATTGCCGAGTTTTTGGATATCTCTGCCGATGGCTTTCGCACTGGTGAAACGGTCCATTCTCACCGTAGTATCGGAGAATATTATATCAACAACGATATGGCGAGATCGATGTCCGGATCGAAGGTCTTTCGTGCAGTACGACCCGATATTCCCGCCGCCGTGCGTCAGCCGATCCGGCGTACCTTTTCCAACAAGGTTGATGAGAAGCCGGAGTTCCCGCCTGAACTCCGGCAGCACGTCTGGCGCTTTGTAGAACACGACGTCAAATTGATTGAGTCGCTACTAGGTCGACAACTCAACCGGTGGCGTCAACAATATCGGTAACTTTATCCGGGTCATAACAGTAAACTCTCATGGCATCGAAGCACAACGTTCCATCGTTCATTATCTGTGGCGTCAAGAAGGCCGCAACGACCTCACTGTATGAATACTTGAAGCAGCATCCAAAAGTGTTCATGACCGAGTTGAAAGAGACAAACTTCTTCGCATATGAACCACATAATCACCATTTTGCGAATGCCGATATGCACAAGTTTCCTGTGCGTTTGTGGGATGACTATCGGGGTCTCTTCGCAGATATAGGATCCGCAAGTGCGTTTGGAGAGGCCTCTCCGGTTTACATCAATAGTGATTATGCGTGCGAACAAATCGCAACTCTGCTTCCGGAAGTAAAGTTAATCTTTAGCTTGCGCCACCCTATAACGCGTATTTACTCGATCTATTTGATGGATCTGCGCAATGGGCTTGAGCAAAGGTCGTTCGAAGAAAAGATTGCTTCTGACTGGGATTACTTACGATCAACCACATATTTCAGTTTGCTTAAGAAATGGTACGCAAAATTCGGACCGGAACGGATCAAGGTTGTTCTGTTTGAGGATATTATCCGCGAACCCATTGCAGAAATTCAGGAAATTTACCGATTCATTGTCGATCCCGACTTTATCCCGGACGTATCTGTTACGCATAATCGCGTGGAGTTCCCAAGAATCGTTACGTTCAATATGCTGTGAATTTGCTTAGAGGTTATCGGCGGATGCGCAACTATTTGCCCGCCCGTGCTCGTCGGCGGTTCACGAAGTTTGCTGAATCCAATCTACGGAAAGCACCAGCGATGTCGTGGCTGCCCACCGGCAACTGACGGACCTCTACGCACCCGAGGTACCCGAACTTGAAGCGCTCGTTGGCCGCAGCCTATCACTTTGGAATTTTGCACCGATAGAGAGTCAATCCGGCGTCGAGCGTTCCGCAGTTGATCTGACGGTGGCTGAGTAATCATGGCTGTCGAACGTACGCTTGGCCCTTGTGAACCGAAGTCAACAGTTGGGGCGGCAGTTAGTCGCCATTCCGCAGTCCGCACAAACGAACGCGGCTATCTACTAGTATTATGTCTAGTATTGGCTGCACTAGCCGTTGACCTCTTCACGCCGTACTTAATCTGGAAACGAATGCTACCCGGGGGCGTTCGATGGTTTTCGGATTTGGCATTGGCCGGAGCAATGGCGTTAGGCTTCATTCAACTCTTGACCTATGATCGCATTCCTAAGGGTTTCCTGGTTTTACTAGGTATCTCATTTGTTGGCGTAACGGTTGCCACTTTTGAGGGGCAGGAGGGCCTAGCCACAGCATGGGGTTGGTGGCGAATGTTTCGATATCCGATGGTGGGTCTACTTGTCTATTTGCAGCGATATTGGCCGCCCAATATTGCGGAAGTAATCCTTAGAGCATGTGTTGGGATACTTGGCCTCAAAGTAATTGTACAGCTTGCACAGTACGGCTCAGGCCAGGTTCCGGGAGACGATCTCGCAGGAACCTTCGGTTGGCACGGGGTAGGTCCGCTTGTGCTTTTTAATATTCTCGTTTTGTGTATCGGGTTTGGGCATTGGTCAGTCACCGGCAAATACTGGGTGCTTGTTTCAGTGATTGTTCTTGGTGCGACCTCTTCGGTACTGGGCGAAATGAAGGTCTTTCCGATTGCGTTGGGGATTCTTGCAGTTTTGAGTCTCACCATGTACCTGGCTCGAGGAGGACACATACACCATGTCGTGGTGGCTGCATTCATGTTTGCCATAGCTGCATATGGTTTTGTTACGTTCTACAATGCGCTGGTTGCAGATGCTCGAGATACGAAGCGATTGCAGGAGTATTTGCAGGTTGACAACATCGATCGCTACATCAACAATACGAAGTACAACAGCGAAGCTGGCAAGTACAATTTCGGTCGTGGGTTTGCGCTCAGCTATGGTTGGCAGTTGATTAGTCGTGATACAACGACACTGTTCTTTGGTATGGGTATCGGTGCTCCGGCGAGAGCAAAGCTCTTCGTATAGTAGGTTCTGGGCTTGAGGATAGCGTCTACGGCTTGGAAGCGGGTACCAGCCTATTGGCGTTGATGCAAGAGCTAGGCGTTCTTGGACTCATAGTCATGGCAGGTTTCTTCCTATGGTGTTCATTTGTCCTGCTTCAAGATGTCCGGCGCTCTTCGTTGGTTGCCATATCGGTATTACGCGTTGCCATCATCTTGTTTTCATCCTCTTGCCGTTTTGGCTTTGGTATCACCGGACCTGGACATTTGGCGTTGTGATGATTCTATATTGGCCAGATCGGGCTATCTATTTAATCCGAATGTGCGTAGTGAACTTCGTATCGACCATGCTTTATTTCCAGAAAGGCGCGCTGAGCCAGATAGCCGTTTACCGGACCACGAGTCATTTGTATTCGATTGACCTATGTCAAATTCACTGTCAAATAAACACGAGAAATCTGCCGTCTGGTGTCGCCGATAACTCCTGGCAAGACACTTGACGTTGCAACATGGATAGAAACGACACGTTACCTGCGCAAAGCAGGTTGGAATATCACACTGATTGCGATTGGCGATCCAGGCATTCGGCAAGTTAAGGGCGTTGACGTACACTTCTGCCGCAAACCTGGCGTCTATCTCTTTGGCCAGCTGCTATTTCATCTGGCAGTTTTGCGCATTATTTTATCTCGTTGGTCACGAACTGACGTAATTCTGTTCCACCAGATTTCGGCCATGTGGTTGGCACCACTGAGGCTAGTGCGTTTTTTCACACGTCGCAGACGTCCAGTATTGGTAATGGATACACGCGACCCTTGTCGATGCCGTGCCAGGAAACCTCCGTATTAGAATCCGTCTTTGGTTTTTTCACAATATCGTTTTTAAGTTGGCGAAACTGACTGTTGATGGTCAAACAGTTATTACGCCTAGAATGTCTGAGCTCGTCAATGTCCCACCGCATCGGCTCCTAGGAATGTGGCCCTCCGGTGTAGATGTTTCGAAATTTAAGGTTGCTCGTGAAAAACCGCCCCTGATCGGCCAGCCGCCGATGAAACGGTTCGGCTAGTATATGTAGGTATTCTGCTCAAACGCAGACATCTTCGAGAACTATGTGACGCAGTTGTGCGCGCCAATGGGGATGGTATGAGGTTCAAGTTGTCACTGGTTGGTAGTGGTGCAGACCAAGATACACTCGAGGAGTATGCAAGCCGCCACCCAGAGATTGTGGTTCACGGTCCTGTTGTGCACAGCAATATTCCGACGATTCTCGGTAAGGCGGATATCGGTGTAACATCGCTTCCCTTCAAAGATGACCTAAAATACCAGGCATCAAGTCCCATCAAACTATTCGAATATATGGCAGCTGGCATGCCAATTCTATCAACACGCAACCCATGCCATGTCGATGTCATTGCGAGTGGCCCATACGCTTTTTCGGGCAGAAGACGCAACAACTGACGATATGTACACTGCGCTCTGCGTGGCTTGGGCTCGCCGACAAGATCTTGCGTCCCTTGGACAGCAGGCTTATTTTGCGTCACAGAATTGGACATGGGAAGCAGCAGCAAAAAAATTGAGCAATGCGATGGAAGCTGGCTTGCACCGAGTAGAGGTCGGATGCACAAGCGGAGTAG
>CAVQSG010000040.1:0-77714 GCA_963715415.1 uncultured Chloroflexia bacterium
TTGTTTTCCCACCGAACCGGTGGTTTACACCACCGGCGATGGTTGTGTCGTACCTCCCGGAACTTGCAAACGCCGAGAACCGAAAACTCACGCGTCGGGTTACCATCATGACAGCAGAATCAAAACACGCATTAGGCAAACATCTGCCATTTCCCCACCGGTTCGAAGGCGTTGATGAAGTGTTCGATCTGCGGGGGCTGCGTGTCTCCTGGCCACGTCACGGCAATGACATCAAACCGTGCCGGATGGTCCAGCAATCCGTGTTGGCGCAAGAACGCGAGAGCGGCCCGCGTCAGGCGACGCTCTTTTTCCGGCGTAATTGCCTCGACGGGATGCCCCGACTGATGGGATGTACGGGCCTTCACCTCGACGAAAACGACCGTCCGCTTGTCAACGGTCACCAAGTCGAGCTCGCCAGCCAAGTTGCGTGAACTTCTGGCAACAATCCGGTAGCCCCGCCGACGCAAATAGTTGGCGGCAGCCCGCTCGCCACGCCGACCGAACGATTCGTCGGACGGCAGCCCGCGAAGTCGGTCAAGAAACTCGCAGATGCGGGACCACATGTCGCCTAGTCCGGGGCGAAAAATCGTGGGATAGGCTTCGATCCTGTCATGAAGCAACATGGCCCACAGGTTGAAGACGCTGGAAGCCTATCCCACCTTATTTTCGCAGCTCTCTACAGTTCGGGCGGAACCACTTCTTCGCCGGCAATCGTGCAGACCGCGCGAAACACATCGGGATCCATCCTGTGGTCGAGCCACTGGACGTGGCCGTCGAGAAACACGAAAGCACAATTGGGTGACCCGAGGGGCCACCGAATTTGTCGATCGAGGGATCCATCCTACCGACGGGAAACACGACTTGGGTCGTGATCCTGCTGCCGTTCACTTCGCCAATCGGACCTCGCATAATCGTCGCCGAGCTGGCTCCCGCCAGGCCCGCGTTGTCGGGGTCCTTGGGGCCGATCCAGCGATCGCCAATCGCAATCGTATTACTCAGGCCATCGCGGACGTGCACCGTGGGAATCGCTTGGTTGTGCACGAAAGGTCCCGACAATTTCGGAATCAAGGGTTGCTCGAAACGGATTGATTCCCCCTTGGTGTTGTAGAAGCCCCGATTCGCGGCGTAATCCAGGCAAGCTCCGGGAGTATTCAGATCGGTTGCGAACGGACAGTTCGGAATCGACTCGCGCTGCAGAGGGTTCGAATAGATCGTCACGGCGGAACGCATGGCCACTGCGTTGGCGGGGTCGTGGCAAGGCTTGCTGGGGTCGAACGCATTGTAAATGTTGTTCTGTTCCATGTACGGCAAGCAGGCGAAAGGCCCAAGAAACCGAGTGTAGTGGCCGGTGTTTTCTCGTCGATGTAGCGCAAGGCGGGCAGAGAGCCCTGTCCCTGGGTGTAGCTGGCTACGGCCAGTCCGATCTGACGCAAGTTGTTCGAGTTTTGGGTACGTCGAGCGGCATCGCGGGCGGCGTTCACAGCCGGCAGCAGGATGCTGACGAGGACGCCGATGATGGCAATCACTACCAATAGCTCGACCAGCGTGAATCCTCGGGACAGTTTCCGCGGACTAGACATGTAGATTCCTCCTCTGGGACTTGTATCGAGAACGTGCGCCGGCACCCCTGCACATCCCCCGCCTTGCCCCGGTCCTGCGCCTTGCATCTTATTCGAATGCTTGCTTAGGAGCGTGGCAGCTTTCCCCTATGATACAAGATCAGGAGCCGGCGCGTCCACAAAGAGTGCCGAGCGTAAAACGGAACTTGTTCCGTTTGAGCCTCCGGTCCGGAACGGAACATGTTCGTTCCGCGATTTTTTTCACAGCCTCGCCGCCCGGCGATTCGCCCCGATTTTGGCTGAAAGAGAGGACCTGACAGGCATCGGGGCTTTTTCCTGGAAATCCACCCCCGAGCGGCATCTACAGGCTATTGCCCGGACTGCACGGCGACCGCCCGACGCGGGCCGTCCTCCAGCAGCTTCATGCATACCTGTTGCGTGATCGGTTCCTGGGACTGGCAGCGACAAAACTGACTCGTCGACACGCCGCTGACGTACTCCCGATGGTGGCAGACCGGGCATTCCCAAATCCGACGCAGGTCCCATTTCAGTCGCTCGTGTGGTCCTTTCAAGGCAGTTGCTCCTGATGCGTGACGAAGTCACTCTTCATGTCGTTCTTCAATGGAAGAAACTCGCCGTAACGTAATCGGCCGTACGCGAGCGTCACCGTTAACTTCGGTTGCCACGCATTGATCGGGTGATTCAAAGGTCAAATCCATGGTTTTGACGACGAGACTCCCCCTCCGCGAGGGCGGTGAATGAGACCCGCATGCGATCCTGCTCGCGGTTGACCACCTTCCAAGTGCCTTCTACAGAGTTCGTTTCTGACGCTGTTCGCAGTTCCATCGCAAAACGGTTGCGGCCTAGCAGGTCGAGCTGCAGACGAAAAACACCGTCTCCGCCGATTTCGTTCGATTCCAAGTCGGCCTCTGTCGCCACATCGTTCTCGGTGACAGCTCCCACCCATCGCCCTTCCATGTCGCGGGTTGGCCGGAGCGAACATCCAATGGGTTGAAACACGGAAATCGCGGCCAACACGAAGACGGAAACGCAACGACCGGTCAATGCTGTTTGCCCTTGAAAAAAAGGCCAGGCGGCCAATTCGCCTCGTGGGAGCGTCGAACGGAACTTGTTCCGTTGGAGTGCGGAACGGAACAAGCTCCGTTCGACAATTTTTCACAATCTCGGAGTGACACCGCTGGTCGCGAGAGTGTCACTTCTTGCCGTTTCTGGGGCACTCCGATTCCGAGTCACCATAACTCAAAACGGACGAATTGAAAGAGGACACCTGCTGCCTGAGCGCGGGCGAATTGGTGTCGCGGACAAGTCTGGCTTCGGGTCGTCAGGCGTCTGAGGATTGCTATAATCCACTTTGTTAAAAGTCCCACCCGCGATGCCACGCCGCAAGCGGCGGCTCACATCGTGATCCCTCGAAAGAAGGTCGATTCAGTCAGCGTTGAGGAGGTACCAAATGCGATCCGTCCAACTATCTTACTGTCATGCACTTGCCGCTTGCGCGGCATTTCTAGCCCTCGGCTGCCAACCTGCCGCGACGCCTGCCGGTGGCGATAGTAATTCGACCACGGCTTCGGCCGATTCCTTAGAAACGCCGACCATAGAAATCGAGGTTGATACGCCCGCTACGGACGCCGTGCTTTCGGACGATGTATCCTTGGACGTCGCAGTCTCGGACGAATCGACGAAGCCCACGACGACGCGTGCCGTGGCGAAGACCACGCCGATCTCCGTTAACTTGGGCTTGCCGGAACTTACCGCCGGCATCCCCGGGGAAGGCAAACTCACCATCGCTCAGATACAGGCGTGGCTCGATCAGCCGGAAAACCATCAACCAATCGAGCCCGTCCTGCCGCCGGGAATCGACGCCGGTGCGGCCAACATTTCGATTCCGGAAGACAATCCGATCACGCGAGCCAAAATCGAACTTGGCCGTCAGCTCTACTTCGACACGCGACTGTCGGCGGACAATACGGTCAGCTGCGCCAGCTGTCACCATCCCGACGAGGGCTTTGGGCGGCACACTCAGTTCGGCGTTGGGATAAGGGACCAAGAAGGCGGCCGGAACTCACCGATCAGTTACAACCGCATCCTGAGTAGCGCCCAATTCTGGGACGGCCGCGCTGCCACGCTGGAAGAACAAGCGGTCGGCCCCATCGCCAACCCGATCGAAATGGGAAACACCCACGAGAAGGCGGTCGAGACCGTGAAGGGCATCGAGGGATATCAGCTGCAGTTCGACAAAGTGTTTCCAGGCGAAGGCGTGACGATTGACAACATCGGCAAAGCGATCGCTACGTTCGAACGCACCATTGTCACGTCAACGGCACCCTATGATCATCATGAATTGGTGCGGCGCATCGAGTCCGTGTATGGGGAAGAGGAACTTGAAGAACTCAAGGATGACGATCCCGATCTCTACGCCAGATATCAGGCAGCCAAAGAGGCTACGGCTGACTTGTCGGACGCGGCGATTGCCGGTCGGGAACTATTCTTCAGCGACAAATCAGGCTGCACGGCGTGCCACGCGGGTGCCAACTTCACGGACGAGAAGTACTACAATCTCGGAGTTGGCTGGAATGCCGAAAAACCAGATTTGGGCCGGTTCGAAGTGACCAAAGACGAAAAAGACAAGGGAGCTTTCAAGACTCCAACCGTTCGCAACGTGGCCCTGACAGCTCCATACATGCACGATGGAAGCCAAAAGACGTTGGAAGAAGTCGTGGATTGGTACGTCAGGGGCGGACATCCGAACCCCTACCTTAGCGATAAGGTGAAGAAGCTCGACCTGACCGATGACGAGAAGAAAGCGCTCGTTGCTTTCATGAAGGAATCGCTGACAAGCGACTTTCCCCAAATCGAAACGGGACGGCTTCCGTAGGTCACGTCTTGATGGAATCCAAAGTGGGCTCGGGCCTTTGGGTCGCGAGCCCATTTTCGTGGAGAGCGGCACTGCTGCCTTAGGACATCTAGCAGATCGCCGCCCTGAACGAAAACGCAAGTCGGATTGCCTCCGCGACGAATCAGTCGTGAACAGCTTCTTCCGCCTGCGAGATGGTGACAGGTGGCGGCGCGATAATCCATCGTTCGCATCGTTCACACGCGTCCGTCGACTCTCCTCGATAGCCGCGGAAACTTCCGCCGTGAGTTCCGACAACTCGCTATCGGGGATCACCACACCACAGCTGACGACGAACTGCAGGGCTTCTTCGACCGCGATATCCAGGTCGATGGCTTCGCTCTTGCGAACCGTAATCGTGAATCCGGTACCTGGTATAGGAGACGTCGGCATCAGCACGCTGATCACCGGCTCGTGGGCGGCCTCACGGATGCTGAACATACTCTCGCCCGTGACAAAGCCCAACGACCAGATGCCCTTTCGAGGGTATTCCACGGCGACCACGCGGGTAAACTCGATCTCGCTTTCACTCAAAAAGAAATCGGTCACCTGTTTGACCGACGAGTAGACCGTGCGAATGATCGGTAGCCGTGTGATGATGTACTCCATCGAGTTCCACAGGATGCGGCCGATGCCTGCCGCTAAGAATTTCCCCAGCAAGTACAGAACCAGAATGAAACCTGCCAAGAAAAACGGGATGACGATCGCCCGTTTGAGGTAAATCATTTCGACATAGCGGTGGTAGTACGCCCTGCCCGTTTCGGGAATGGCGGTTCCCTGGCCTTTAACGACGGTGTCCCGAATGTACGCAGGAATCCAGCTGCCGTTCGCCAGCTGGACGAACTCCTCGCCTTCGTACAGAAACTTCGGCTCCGCTCCCTCGGCCGGGTCCGACATCAGAATGTCGGCTCCGGCGGGAATCTCCTTCTGCGTTTCGTTCATGTACCAGACGAGCGCGTGACGTGAGGCCGCTTCGATGGGTTCGAGAACGTACTGTTGCACCGAATTCCCGATCCACAGCAGGATCACGATGGTCAGTAGCGGCGGAAGCACCACGCCCAGGCCGCTCAGCACGGCTCGTCGGAAAGGATGTTGCCTCTTTCTTGGTTTTCTCTGCTTGCGTCTCATCTGCTTAACTCACCTCAACCCCGATAAACCCTCGAACTCGCCAGGCCCGGGTACGCTACCGCTAGCACCAAACGGAAGATCGTCCTTTTCGCGTCAACTTTGGCGTTTGACAGTAACCCGAAGCGCAAGCGAGCAAATTGCCGTTTTCCCTCGCTTCCTCGGGTTACTGTCAAATCGCATTCCAGACGGAAAACACCCAAGTCTCCGTTTGGTGCTAGTACGAGGAGACGGCCCGTCCGACCGTCGCGATGGTCACGTGGCCCGCACCGGCTTTCCGTAACACACGAGCCACCTCGTTGGCGGTCGCGCCTGTCGTCATTATGTCGTCCACGACTAGTATATGCGCATCGGCTAAATCGTAGCCTGCGGCTACTGTAAAAGCCCCCCGCACATTCTGTTGCCGCTGTCGCTGCGATAACATGCTTTGCTTGCTGGTGTTACGTCGACAAATCAGCAGGCCAGGCAGAGCCGTGACGGGGTGCCTGTCGGCCACAGCGGACATTAACGTTTCGGCACTATTGGCGCCCCGGACAATCCTTCTCAGCCAGAATTTGGGAACGCAGGTTACCGCGTCCGGAGGACCCAGGCGATCCGCAAGGTCAAGCCGTTCTGCCATCAGTAATCCAACCGACATGGCCAGCGCCTGCCCGCTCGGCTGCTTCATCCGAATGACGGCTTTTTGTAGGTCGCCGCGGTAAATCCCGAATGGCTTGACGGCGTCAAACCACAGCTTTTTGTCGCGACACTCGACGCAGCGTGAATCGTCGACCAACTTGCGGTTCACCGCTCCGCAACGAGCACAATGGCCAAAGTCCCCCGGGAGTAGCCTTTGAATGCACTGCGAGCAAAGAATTGGACCCCCGGCTTGCACCGGGTCCGTTTCGTCATCGCAAAATGTACAGCACGGCGGAAACAACAGGTTAAGCCCGAGTCCCCAACTGTGTCGCGCGATCCGTCGGCAGTGATCCAGAAGCATCATCGGCGAAAAAGCCCATTCGGACAGCCGCTCCCAGTTTGTGAAAAAACCGTAGAACGGTACTTGTTCCGTTCTACTCTCCGCGTGGCCAAACCTGCCGAATCACCTCGCCAAATTCAATGGACATCGCCACTCTCGCGATGCTGAGCACCAACGAATGTGTGCTCTTCTTGCGGTTTGGTGCCGCCGAAACGCACGAGAAAACGCATCGCCCCGGCATGGTCGATCCGGTACGATTCCGCACGTGGCCCCGGAAACAAGCACTTGCAGCTAGAAACCGCTCGATGTGTCTATTTGATCGATACTTAATCCTCTTGTTCGCTCGCGTGTTTGTGATTTGCTTTCTCAGTTTGCTAGGAATGTATATCGTCGCGGATTTTGTGAATAACCTCAATGAGTTATTGGATTATGCCAAAACACAGGGCGGCCTGCTTCGGGTTCTGGTCGCCTACTATGGCCCACAAGCTCCCTGGTTCTTCGATCTGATTAGCCGAGTCGTTTCTCTGATCGCTGCCGTTTTCGCCGTCACGTGGCTGCAAAGCAATAACGAAATGCCCGCTCTGATGGCGGCAGGAATTTCACGGTGGCGAATCATCAAGCCACTGGTGGTCGCCGTTGGTGTGGTGAGCGGGTTGGCCGCGTTAAATCGCGAAATCGTGATCCCACTCCTGCGCGATCGCCTCAGCCGGGGTGCCCAAAACTGGCTCGGCGAACGGTCGATGCCTATGCATCCTCGCTACGATCACGTCACCGATATCTTCTTTGACGGGAAAGGGACGCTCGACAGCGATCAGCGGATTGAACTGCCCAAATTTCGCCTACCCAGCTCTTTCGCCGCGTTCGGCGAGCAGCTAACGGCCGAATCGGCCTTCTACCGGCAGGGAGATTCACACCGGCCAGCCGGATATTTGCTGACCAAGGTCACTGAGCCGCGGAATTTGGCAAAGATCCCCACCGCCACCTTGAACGATCAGCCCGTGATATTCAGTCCTTCCGACACGCCCTGGCTCGAGCCCGATCAGCTTTTCGTGAGTAGCAAGGTGCCGTTCTCGCACCTGCAAGGAGGTAACAGCTGGCGCCAGTTTGCCTCAACACCTCACCTGGTTGCGGGCTTGCGCAATCCAAGTCTTGACTACGGCGCCGACGTCAGCGTCACCATCCACTCCCGCATCCTGCAACCGTTTCTGGATGTAACGCTGTTCTTCCTTGGTTTGCCGCTGGTGCTGGCTCGAGAGAGCCGAAATGTATTCGTGGCGGCTGGGTCGTGCCTGCTGATGGTCACCATGTTCATGATCGTGCTGTTGGCCTGCCACGCCATGGGGATGAACTACCTGATCACACCTGCCCTGGCCGCCTGGTGTCCGCTGATGATCTTCGTGCCCCTAGCGTTGGCCATGTCCGAACCGCTACGACGCTGACCGGGTCCGCCCGAAACAAGTAGGACGGATTGGCCCATCCGAAACCAACTCTGCCATGGCAATGAAGCTCACCACGGATGGGAATCCGTCCCCCCCTGCCACCGTAGCCACATGCTGCCAGCATGTGGCCACGATTTGCGCGTTGGTGAAGTTATTTCGTTGCTAGCACAGATTGGCCTATCCGGAACCAGCTTACCATTGCGCTTCAACTCTCCACCGTTAGGTAATCCGTCGACCGGTCGCCCGTCACGCAGCGGCAGGACGGATTGCCACTTCGTTGGATAGTCTAGGGAATGGAACGGTTTTCAACGAATTGGCCAATCCGTCCTACGGGCTTCCCCGGCCTTAAGGCGCTTGGCGGGCGAAGCGGTGTCCGCTGACGTTCATTTTCACAGAGTACAGGGAGGTCCGTGCCGTCACGTACAGCGTCCGGCGGTCAGGCCCGCCGAAGGTGACGTTGGCGGGCTGTTCTGGAAACTCCAGGATGCCCAACAATTCCCCCTGCGGGCTATACACCTGAAGCCCTAGTGCCGATGTGATGTACAAGTTGCCGAGTTCGTCCACGGTCAGGCCATCGCCGCCACCACCGTTCTGACCTGCTTTCTGACGCAGCGTGCAGAACACCCGCCCAGCGCCGATCTGACCAGGTGCCTTCACCGGATAGGCCATCATCTCGGCCTGCCCGGAGGGTATTACATACAGGGTCTTTTCATCGGGGGAAAGGATCACGCCGTTGGGTGCGTTCAGCCCGTCAATCAGCCGCGCTACCGTGCCGTCCGCGGACAAATAGTAAACTGCGGTCTTGCCTTGCGGCAGCGGCTCTGGGGCGCGGAAGTGCGGATCGGTGAAGTAGATTCCCCCCGCCGCATCGATTACCAGGTCATTCGGGGCGTTGAATCGCTTGTTTTCAAACTCCCCGACCAGCACGCGTTGCTGTTTGGTCTGCACGTTTAGCGCTGTCAATCGCCCGTCCATCTCGCATTTGATCAATTCTCCGTTGGCTGCAAACATCAGTCCGTTAGCATGTCCGGAGCCCTCCTGAAAGACGGTTATCTTTCCATCGCTCGTAAGCTTGTAGATTCGCGATTGGGGGATGTCCGTGAAGTACAGATTGCCGTCGTTGTCGCTGGCCGGCCCCTCCGTGAAGCCAAAATCCGATTGCACTTTCTGGATGGGGCCGGCGGGCCCCAAGGCTGCGAGCTTGGTACTCTGCGCATCAGCGACGGCCGCGATTGCCAATTGGGCAGACAAAACGGCAATTGCGTGAATTCCGGGGGCCTTGCGGATCATGGGGGCGTTCTCCAGATTTAGTTGTTCCAAGTTTGACGTAGCTGGATTCGCGCGAATTCAGGCGATAATCTGTTCGAGGAAAACCGCATTGTTGCATCATCCCCACGCCCCGGCAAACGTCGCGGCAGACCCGAATTGGCCGCTCCCGCTGAGCACCAAACGGAAATTTGAGGGTTTACGTCTGGAATGCGATTTTACAGTAACCCGAAGCGCAAGCGAGGAAAAACGCCAGTTTCCTCGCTTGCGCTTCGGGTTACTGTCAAACGTCAAAGTTGACGCGAAAAGGCCAATCTTCCGTTGGGTGCCAGTTGAACCCAGCGATGCTCGCGTGTGTCTTCCAATTGAAATTGAGTAGCAAGCGTGTTCTACTCGTAGCTTTATTTTTCACCAGTTGGGCAGCGCCCCGTCATCTCAGTTCATGTTTCAACCCGCACCAAGCAATGTAAGTTTTCCTGATCTAGAGCTCGAAATCATGGAGTTCTGGAAACAGAAGGACATCTACCACCGGTCGTTGCGGCAACGCGCCGATGGCCCCTCTTTCGTCTTTTACGAAGGTCCGCCGACCGCCAACGGCATGCCACACCCCGGCCACTGCCTGACCCGGGCGATCAAGGACCTGTTTCCGCGCTATCGCACGATGCGCGGCTATTACTGCCAGCGAAAGGCGGGCTGGGACACGCACGGTTTGCCGGTCGAGGTGGAAGTCTGCAAGGAACTCGGCATCCACTCCAAGGAGGAGATCGAGGCGTACGGCGTCGAGCCGTTCATCCACAAGTGCCAGCAAAGCGTCTGGCGGTACATGCAGGCAGTGGGAGCGGCTGACGGAGCGGCTCGGCTTTTGGATCGACCTGGACGAGGCCTACGTCACCTACCACCAGAGCTATGTCGAGAGCGTCTGGTGGTCGCTGAAGAATCTGTTCGACCGCGGGCTGCTGTACCAAGGCCACAAGATCGTCTGGTGGTGGGCTCAAGGCGGCACGGCGCTCAGCAGCGGCGAGGTCGGCCAGGGCTACCGCGAAGTCGCCGATCCCAGCGTCTACGTCCGATTTCCGCTGCTGGACGACGGCGGCAAAGACTCCGACACCGACCTGCTGGTCTGGACCACGACGCCGTGGACGCTGCCCAGCAATCAGTTTGCGGCCGTGCATCCGGAGTTGGAGTACGCGACCGTTACGCGATCGCCGAACTGGACCGCAAGCTGATCATGGCCGCGGCGCTCGTCGAGACGATCGCCGCAGAAGGCGAAGCGCGAGCTGACCGTCGAAGCGACTTGTCTCGGGTCGCGAGCTGGTGGGCCGTCGCTACCAGCCGCCGTTCGACATACTACTACGCGCAGGCGGGGCGACAAGCAAGGAAAGCTCAAAAGCGGCGGCCACCAGCACGTTGCCTGGCGGGTCGTGGCCGCCGACTTCGTCACCACCGACAGCGGCACCGGCGTCGTCCATCAGGCACCGGCCTTCGGCGAGGTCGACTACGACGTGCTGCAGCACGAGCAGGCACGGTTTGTCGACGGGCCAAGGTCCGCAGCTGATCTGCGCGGTCGGCCCGGACGGAAAATTCACCGAGCGAAGCGCCCGGCTACGAAGGGCGCTGGGTCAAGGACGCCGACAAGGACATCACTCGCGAGTTGCGATCACGCGGCCTGCTGTTTCACCAGGATCAGTATCTGCACGACTATCCGTTCTGCTGGCGAGCCGAAGAAGATCCGCTGATCCAGTATCCGCGTCGGAGCTGGTTCATCCGCACGACGCAGTTCAAGCAGCAGATGCTGGCCAACAACCGGCAGATCAACTGGCTGCCGGATCACATCCGAGACGGCCGCTTCGGCAATTTCCTGGAGACCAACGTCGACTGGGCGCTCTCGCGGGAGCGCTACTGGGGCACGCCGCTGCCGATCTGGGTCTGCGAAGAGACCGGCTACAAGGAAGCCATCGCCAGCTACGACAGAACTGCTGGCCAAGCCGGGCGTCGCAGGGCTCGAGGTCTGGGACGCAGGCCAAGACAGCAGAACCCCGAGCTGCCCGACGACCTAAAGGTCCACAAGCCGTACATCGACGCGGTCACCTACGACTCGCCGTTCGCGGCCGGAGCACGCATGCGCCGAGTGCCGGAAGTGATCGACTGCTGGTTCGACTCCGGGGCGATGCCTTTTGCCCAGTGGGGCTACCCGCATTCCGGAGCCGCGAGCAATTCCGCGACCAGTTCCCCGCCGACTTCATCAGCGAGGCGCTCGACCAGACACGCGGCTGGTTCTACAGCCTGCTGGCGATCAGCACGCTGTTGTTCGGCGAAGATGCGCCGGACGAGTCTCGTGTCACGGACAAATCGATTGAGCCGCGGCCGTTTCCGCATCCTTTCGAAACTGCATCGTGCTGGGGCTGATGCTGGGCGAAGACGGCGCAGAAGATGTCCAAGAGCAAACGCAACTATCGCGAGCCGCAGGAGATCTTCGACCGCTACGGCGCCGATGCTCTGCGCTGGTACTTCTTTGCCAATCAGCCTCCGTGGACGTCGATCCGCTACAGCGAGCGAGCCGATCAAGGACAGCATTCCGGAGTTCCTGCTGCGGCTGTGGAACGTTTACAGCTTCTTCGTGATCTACGCCAACATCGACGGTTTCGATCCGGGGCAATCCGTCGGGCCGTCGGCCGGCCTGCCGAGCGGCGGCCATGTCACGCCCGAAGATTTTGCCGGTGCCAAAGGTTTTCGGCCCGCCAACGACCGCGGCGAACTCGACCGCTGGATCACTCAGCGAACTGAATCGGACGTGTGCCGCGGTCGTCGAACGGATGGACGCTTACGACAACTACGGCGCCTGCTCGACGCTCACCGCGTTCGTCGACGCACTCAGCAATTGGTACGTGCGTCGCAGCCGCGACCGCTTCTGGAGCAGCGACAAACAGTCGCCCGACAAGCTCGACGCGTACTGGACGCTGTACGAGTGCCTGATCACGACCAGCAAGCTGATCGCCCCCTTTGTGCCGTTTCTGGCCGAGCATCTGTGGCGGAATCTGACCGGCGTCTTCGGAGCGGCGGCGCTGGATAGCGTGCATCTCTGCGACTATCCCACCGCCGACGCGGTCGCCGTGGACGAAACGCTGTCGCAGCAAATGGAATTGGCCAGGGAGATCACGTCGCTGGGCCGCAGCGCCCGAATGAATGAAAAGCTGAAGGTCCGGCAACCTCTGGCCAAAGTCGAGGTCGTTCTGGCTGCCGACACCCATCTGGCCTGGCTCGAGTCGCACGTGGGGCTGATCGCGGAGGAGTTGAATGTCAAGCAAGTCGAGTTCACGCAGGAAGCGGATCAATACATCAGCTACCAAGTCCAGCCAAATTTCAAGCTGCTGGGGCCGCTGTTGGGCAAGGACTTGCCCGAGGTCAAGAAGCTGCTAATGTCCGCGGACGGGGGCGAACTGATGAAGCAGCTGTCCGAATCGGGCAATATCGCATTACAGCTTGCCAAGGGCCGCACCGTCGAGCTAACCGAAGAGCAGGTCCAAGTTCGCTTGCAGGCTAAACAAGGCTGGGCGGCGGCGCAGGGCAAAGGCTGTGTCGTGGTCCTTTCGACCGAGTTGACCGACGAGCTGATCCGGGAAGGTTGGGCCCGCGACTTGGTGCGCTTCATTCAGGAACAACGGAAGGTACTCGACTGCCAATACACCGACCGAATCGAGGTGGCTGTACGGACCGACTCCGACGAGTTGCGCCAGGCAATCGAGGAAAACGCGGATTACATCAAGGCCGAGACGCTGGCCAAGTCACTCGCCGCGGAGACGCCTGCTAGCGTCGTCGTGGTCGAAGTAAAAGTGGGCGGACACAACGTCCAACTGTTTGTGAAGGTTGTCGGAACGTAAAGTGGCACGACGCTCCGCGTCGTGATTCACCTCGCAGAGCGAGGTGCCACCATACACGAGCCCGCTGTTTTTGCCCGGAAAACGTGCTATCGCAACTTCAAAACGTGCGAGCGAAGGAAATACGCGGTTTCCCTCGCTCGCGCGTCGGGTTAGTGTGAATTCCGGTAGTATTGTTCCTGCCGGCTTCCTCAGGGCGGCTCAGCCGCGATGATCCATGTCTCCCACCGTCAACGCTGAACATTGCGGTTCTGATTTCGGGCGGAGGCACGACATTGCAGAATCTGATTTGCAGGCAGCAAGCTGGTGAATTGGACGTTGACTTTCGCTTGGTGGTCTCGAGTAACCCCAACGCGGGGGGGTTGGACTTTGCACGCGAGGCGTCCATCCCGACCCAAATTATCGAGCGTTCCCACTCCCAGTCGCCGGAGCACTTCAGCCTTGCCATCTTCGACGCATGCCGAGACGCGCGGGCCGAGCTGGTCGTGATGGGCGGTTTCTTAAAACACGTGCTGATTCCCGACGACTTTGCGGGCCGCGTGATGAATATCCATCCGGCCCTGATTCCCGCTTTCTGCGGCAAGGGCTTCTACGGACTGCGGGTGCATCAAGCCGTGCTGGACTACGGGGCCAAGATCAGTGGCTGCACCGTGCACTTCGTCGACAACCAATACGATCACGGCCCCATCGTGCTGCAGCATACCGTCGACGTTTTGGACGACGACACGCCGGAATCGCTTGCCCAGCGTGTCTTCGCGGCCGAGTGCGTGGCCTACCCGGAAGCCATACGGCTGTACGGCGCGGGGCGGCTTCAGATAAAAGGCCGATGCGTCCGAGTCCTAATCGCAGTAACTCGCGTTGACCCTGCTGAGCGGAATCGAATATAGTCCTCCCGGTAGAGCACTTTCTCTGAGCTGCTCCCAATTCCCACTTTTTCGAAGGGATTCAACACGAGCATGAGCGTCGGCGAACGCACGGGTGGCGGACTGAGTACGATGCGTGGCCGCGACTATCCGACAATCCGTCAGTTCACGGTCTTTCTCGAAAATCGGGTCGGCCAGCTGCTCGACGTCGTTCGTCGCTTCGAGGGCAGCAAGGTCCATATTGTCGCGCTTTCCATCCACGATTCGACCGAATGCTCGTTCGTCAGGTTTCTGCTCAGCCATCCCGAACACGGCAGGGAGATTCTGGAACGAGCCGGCTTGGCATTGATCGAAAGCGACTTGATCGGTGTCGAATTGCCGGAAGGTCCCGCAGCCGCTGCTGCAAGTTTGCACCGCTCTGCTTCAAGCCGAAGTGAATATTGTGCAAGCCTACCCGCTTCTGCTTCGGCCCCACGACAGACCCGTGGTGGCGCTGATGGTCGATAACATCGACATGGGCCTCGAGACGCTCGATGCAAAGGGTTTTACCATGGTAACCGAGAAGGACCTCTCGGGCTCCGACTAAAACCGCGCGTCTTTGCCGACCCTGCCTCCGCGGATGGTCATCGACCTTGAGGGCAGGCCCGGTGAATTAATCTACCCGTAGCTGGAGTGGCAACGATTTCAGTTTCGCCAGAACTCTGGCGAGCCTGCTACAATTGTGGATGCCCGACGGCGCAATGCGGATGCCCGACGGCGGCAGATTAGCCCAAGGGCTTTTGTTCCATCAGCCTGAAGGGCTCTTGTCTCATAGCCCTGGGTTGGATGCAGAGCATCCTACCCAGGGATTGCGGGGCGAATAAATACACGAATCCTGAAAGGATTCTGTCAGCGCCTCGCAAAACGACAAAACCCCTATCGGGGTAAGACTGGTCTTACACGGTTTCCCGGGGTAGGACGCTTTCGCGTCCAACCCCGGGCTATGTGACAAAAACCCTTCGGGTTAACCCTGCCCCACAAAAACCCTTCGGGTTATCATGAGTCGCGAGGTCCACGTAGTGTAGGCGTCTCGCCCGCACCGTTTCCGCGAGACAGTTCGCAAGACACATTTCGCTCCTTCAGCAATGCGGCACGCCGAGGTCGTATTGTCCAAGGCTACTGTCCATGCCGATTCAAGTCACCTGTGCAAGTTGTCATAAACGGTTTCAAGTCAGCGACAAGTTCGCGGGAAAGTCGGGCCCCTGCCCTGGCTGCAAGGCCACGATCAAAGTGCCCGAAAAGGGTGACGAAGTCGTCATTCACGCGCCCGAATTCGGCCCCAAAGACGCGGCGGGACGGTCGGTGCTCAAGCCGATCGAGCGTGAGGAGACGCAACTGACGCCGGTGATGATTGTGGGTATCATCGGCGGCGTCGTGGGCACACTGATTTTGGCCTTAGTGCTCCGCATGGGCTACAAGGACAGCGAGGTACCTCGGCTGATCCTGTCGCTCGGTGCCGTCCTGGTGGCCCCGCCCGTCGTACTGGCTGGCTATTCCTTCCTCCGCAACGATGAACTCGAAGCCTATCGCGGCATGGCTTTGGCGATCCGTGTTCTGATTTGCGCGATGGTTTACGCGGCACTTTGGGGCGGCTACGCGCTAGTGAAGTCGTTTTTCTTGGGAGGGCAACAACCGGAACTATTCCACTTCGTCGTGATTGGCCCGGTGTTTCTGGCGGCGGGGGGCGTCGCGGCACTCAGCTGCTTGGATTTTGATCTTGGTACGGGTGCGATCCACTACGCCTTCTACCTAATCGTCAGCACACTTCTGTGTTGGATTGTGGGCGCTCCGATTTACTGACCAGATGGCTGCACATATCGGCGACATACCGGAAGTCCGCGGTCTCGATGCACGCCGAGGCCTGGTACGGATTCCGCCCGAACTGGATGTGCCTCTCACACCGCGCGTCCGCGCCATCATTGACACTCCCGAGTTCCGACGGCTGGCCCAGATCAGCCAGCTCGGTCTGGTCTCGCTGGTTTACCCGGCAGCCCACCACACTCGGTTCGAGCATTCGTTGGGCGTGTATCGGCTGGCTCTGTTGTACCTCAAGCAACTCTCGCACGACGCACGCTTTACGGCGGCCGTGACCCCCAATGATGCAGAGCGGTTCATCGCTGCCGCGCTGTTGCACGACATTGGCCATTGGCCATTTTGCCACACGATTGAAGACATCCAATTGCCGCACATGCCGACCCATGAGCTGTATTCCGGGGAGTTCGTCGAATCGAGCGAAATCGGCTCGGTGCTGCGGGACCAGTGGGACATCGAACCGCTGGAGGTAACCTCGCTTCTGGCGGGCGAGGCGCGGGCGCAATGGCTCGGATTCTCGACAGCATGCTCTCGGGACCGATCGACGTCGACAAAATGGATTACCTGGGCCGGGACAGCTTGCACGCCGGCGTTCCCTACGGACGTAACTTCGACCAGGCCAGGCTGGTGGGCAGCCTATGCCTGAACGCCAACGCGGACGAACTGGCAATCACCGAAAAAGGCCGCACGGCCGCCGAAATGATGGTCTTTGCTCGCTACGTGATGTTCAGTGAGGTCTACTGGCACCACGCCGTGCGAGCCGCCACGGCCATGTTTCAGCGGGCGTTCTGTCTGCTGCGCGAGCAGCTCGATCTGCCGTCTCTGCTGCGGTGTGGCGAGCAAGCCATGATCCAACAGATGATGCAGGTTGCCCAAGACGGCCCAGCCGCCCCTTTGTTGCAAGGCCTGTTTGGCCCTCGCCGGAAACTGTACAAACGAGTCGCACAGTACAGCCTGTTCCAACAGCCCGACCTGTACCAGCGGTTGGCGCGACGGCCATATACCTGGTTAGTGAATTGCGGCCAGCAACTGGCGCGGCGGCTGGAGAAGCGGTGCGGGCGCCCGATATCCCCTGAACAAGTACTTCTGGACGCGCCGCCGGTGAAACGCGAGGTGGAAATCAGCGTCGATGTGTTCTTTCCCAAGGAAAACTGCTATCGCCCGCTATCAGAAGTGTCACCGGTGATTCACACATTGGCCCGAAAACAGTTCGATGACTACGTCAAGCGAGTGCGCGTCTTTCTGGAGCCGAGCATCGCGGCCGAGGTAACTGGCCTTCAGGATTTCAACACTTTGTTACATGAGGCAATCGAAGCCACCTAATTGGACATCGCCACTTTGCTACGGGATCGCTCGGCCAGTCGTTTGTAGTTCCGCCTTCAGGCGGTTCGTTAGCGATGATCGCCAGAACCCGCCTAAAGGCGGAACTACAAACAGAAGTGGCTCTGTCCGACCAATCCGACAGCGTGGGGCAGATTTCCCAGCCTGCTTTCTCGACGGTTTGCCACGTTGTTCTGGCAGGTTAGGAACCTGCCCCAGGCGAAACGGCGCTGTTCCACCAAAACAAGAGTTTTTTCGAGGCCTTAGCATGTGTGCCGTGATGATGTGTCGCCAAGCCTCATTGGCTCGATGCTGCTTGATGTTCCTCTTTTTGATCCGCTTCGTCACCGTTACTCGAGCCGACGACGCCACCGATCGTCCCAACTTCGTGGTGATCATCGCGGACGACATGGCATGGGACGATTGCGGTGCCTACGGCCATCCGACGATCAAGACTCCCAACATTGATCGTTTGGCCGGTGAAGGTATGCGATTTGACCAGGCGTTCCTCACCATCAGTTCGTGCAGTCCCAGCCGAGCCAGCATCATCACCGGGCGGTATCCGCATCGCACGGACGCCGAAGAGCTGCATTGGCCGCTGCCTGGTGAGCAAACCACGTTTGTCGAGCGGCTGAAGTCCGCCGGCTACTGGACCGCGGCGGCTGGAAAATGGCATCTGGGAGATGAAGTGCGCGACCGGTTCAGCCTGATCCGCGAGGCCGACACGTCGGGCTTTCAACTGCCGACGGGCCCAGATGCGGAGCAGGGCCGGTTTGTCGAGCGAGTCGAAGGCGACGCGCGCAGTGGGTGTACGGATTGGGTGCCGGTGATGCAAGCGCGCCCCATGGACAAGCCTTTTTTCCTGTGGCTCGCCGCACTCGACCCGCACCGTCCGTATGACGAATCGTTGGGAGGTGAGTTCTATCAAGCCAGCGATGTTCGCGTGCCTCCCTATCATCCCGACGTGCCCGAGGTCCGACACGACTACATGGCCTACTACGCCGAGATTACTCGCCTGGACCGTTTCGTGGGCGAGGTTCTCACGGAGCTTCAGCGACAGGGCGTGGCCGACAACACGTTTGTCCTCTTCATCAGCGACAATGGCCGTCCCTTCCCACGCGACAAGACAACGCTCTACGATAGCGGAATCAAGACACCTTGGATCGTGCGGCTATCCCGGCATCGTTTCGCCAGGCACGGTGTGTCGCAGTTTGGTCAGCAGTGTGGACATCGCGCCCACCGTGCTGCAGCTGGCAGGTATCGATTTGCTAGAGGGACTCGACGGCAAAAGCTTCGTCCCGTTGCTGCGTGAACCAACGCGGCCGATTCGCGAATTCATCTACGCCGAGAAGAACTGGCACGACTTCGAAGACCACGCGCGGGCGGTTCGTGACACGCGGTACAAGTACATCCGCAACTACTACGACGACCTGCCAAACACACCGCCGGCCGACGCGGTCCGCAGTCCCACTTTTGTGGCCATGAAGCAATTGCACGAACAGGGAAAGCTCGACTTGCACCAGCGTGCGTGCTTCATGAAACCGCGCCCCAAGGAAGAGCTTTACGACACGCAAAGCGATCCGCACGAGTTGGTGAATCTGGCGAAAGATGGGCGTTACGCCGAACCTCTCACGCGACTACGCACGGCATTGATCGACTGGGAAAAAGCGACGGGGGATCGAGTCCCGGAGCTGCGCACGGCGGACGAATTCGATCGGGAAACGGGCAAGCCGACGGAGGCTCGCCGTCGCCCTCGCTGGTCCAAAAAGAAAATGGTTGCGGCAGGTTTGGCGGGGGAGTGAGGCGTGCGTGCTTTTCAACTAGCAACAAACGGAAGAAAAGCCATCTCGCGTCAACTTTCGCGTTTGACAGTAACCCGAAGCGCAAGCGAGGAAACTGGCGTTTTCCCTCGCTTGCGCTTCGGGTTGCTGTCAAATCGCATTCCAGACGGAAAACACCCAAGTTTCCGTTTGGTGCTAGTCGCGATTGCCGTATCAAGTCTTATGCTCGCATGTGAAGCCGATCCGAATACCGGCAAAAGCTGAGGACGACTCGAACGACATCGTTGAGCACGTTTCAAGTACAAGCAATCCTTGACGAACCGGCGTGGGTCGTGGTGGACGCTCGTTTGACCGATGCCTACAACGGCTGGCGACTGGACGGACTCGCTCGCGGAGGACACCTGCCGGGAGCCGTGGACTTTTCGTCGAACTGGCTTAGCACCGGAGGTGCGCCCGCCGATGTTCGCAACGCGAAACTTCGTGACGCGCTGCAAACGAAGGGAATCTTGGCCGGATAAACAAGTCCTGTTGTACGACGCGAACGGCCGGGACCGACTGGCGGTGGGAAATTACTTTCGATCGCAGGGTATCGAATCGATCCACTTTTTCGACATCAACGAGTGGGCCAATCAACCCGATTTGCCCCTCGAGCGATACCCCGATTGGGAGCGTCTTGTGCCGGCGACGATTGTCCGTGCGATCCTTGATGGCGAGCGGCCTGAAACATTTGAGGACGCCAAGAAGATTCAAATGGTTGAGGCAAGCTGGGGAGATGAATCCGCGTCCTATGACAAAGGACACCTCCCGGCCAGTATTCACATTAACACCGACGACGTGGAACCGCCGCCTTCATGGATGCTTGCCGATCGAGAAGGCCTGCAGAGGTTTGCCGAGAAATATGGAATAGAACGGCAAAGCACCGTGATCGTCTCCTCCGCCGATCCGACGGCCGCCTACCGAATTGCTTTCGTGCTGGAGTATATCGGCGTCCAAGACGTACGGATTCTCGACGGTGGCGATCAGGCATGGGTCGACGCCGGATACGAGTTGGAAACGAGAAGAAGGGCGCTGCCGGGCCGGCTTGAGAGAAACGAAGAACGTCGAGGTTTCCTCGATGCGATTCCTGCACGTCCCGAACTTGTCGATACGTATGACCGGCTGGTGCCACTTCTCGCCAATCGCGGCCAGTTCACATTGGTCGACATTCGCACTTGGGACGAGCACGTCGGCAAAGTGTCAGGCTATTCGTACCATCATCGAAAAGGGCGTATTCCAGGCACTGTGTTTGGCCAGGTCCATTCGTCCGATTCACCGGCGTTGGACTACTATCGGAACGTCGACCGCACAATGCGAAATGGACGAGAGATTCTTGGGATGTGGAAAGCTGCGGGAATCGACACCAACAAGCACATGTCGTTCATGTGTGGCAGCGGTTGGCGGGCCGCCGAGGTCTTTGCGTATTCCCGCGTACTCGGTTTAGAACAAACGTCGGTTTACAGCAACGGCTGGATCGAATGGAGCAACAATCCGGACAATCCCATCGAAACCGGAGTGCCGGAACGCTGAGTGCATCCTTTAGCCCGGATCATTGCTGCTGACCACCAAACGGAAGATTGGCCTTTCCGCGTCAACTTTGGCTTTTGACAGTAACCCAAAGCGCAAGCGAGGAAACGAGCACTACCTCGCTTGCGTTTCGGGTTACTGTACGATCGGATTCTAGACGTAAAAACCCCAAATTTCCGTTTGCCCCGGCCAGGCGGTGGACTCTTCCGCCACCATGACGACGCCCGGGTGGGTGCCGTAGAGCTCTTGGTTGACCTCCTTGAGGAGCTCGATGGCCTCCAGGTTCTCGCGCCCGCCGTATTGATTCGGAATCCACTCACCCGCTTTGCGGCTGTAGTCGAGATAGAGCATCGAGGCCACCGCGTCCACGCGCAGCCCGTCGAGGTGATATTGCTCGATCCAGAACAAGGCGTTGCCCACCAGGTAATTGCGTACCTCGTTGCGGCCGTAGTTGTAGATCAGGGTGTTCCAATCCTGATGGAACCCCTGCCGCGGATCAGCGTGCTCGTAGAGATGGGTGCCGTCGAAGTAGCCCAGGCCGTGGGCGTCGGTGGGAAAGTGCCCCGGTACCCAGTCCAGCAGCACCCCGATGCCGGCGCGGTGGCAGGCATCGACGAAGTGCTTGAAGTCGGCTGGCGTGCCGAAACGGCTGGTCGGGGCATAGAGCCCGATGGGCTGGTAGCCCCAGGAGCCGTCGAATGGATACTCCGTGATGGGCAGCATCTCGATGTGGGTGAAACCCATGGATTGGACGTACGGAACCAGCTCCTCCGCCAGCTCCCGATAGGTCAGGTAGCGGTTCCCCTCGCTCGGCACGCGCCGCCAGGAGCCCAGATGCACCTCGTAGATGCTCACCGGTGCGTCGCGACCGACCGCGGCCTGTCGGCGCGCGAGCCACTGTTGATCGGTCCACTCGAAACCGTCGTCGTTGTCGTAGACCCGGGCGGCGTTCTTGGGCGAGCGCTCGCACCAGAAGGCGTAGGGATCGGTCTTGAGCGGCAGCAGCTCGCCGTTGGCGCCCTTGATCTCGTACTTGTACGCGGCTCCCGTGCGCACGCCGGGGATGAAGATCTCCCACACCCCGCACTCTTGGCGCAGCCGCATGGGATGGCGGCGCCCGTCCCAACCGTTGAGGTCGCCGACCACGGCCACGCGGCGGGCGCCGGGCGCCCAGACCGCGAAGGCAACGCCGGCGACCCCATCGAGGATCATCGGATGGGCGCCCAGCTTCTCGAACGGACGCAGATGCCGGCCCTCGGCCAGCAGATGGGTGTCGAGCTCGCCCAACACCGGGGGAAACCGATAGGGATCCTCGAGGTCTTCGCTGTACTCGCCCCAGGCCACCCGGAGCCGGTACGGAAAACGCTCGCGCTGACCGCCCACGGTGCCGACGAACAGTCCCGCCGGGTGCTGCCGCTCCAGGTCGGTCAGCACCTCCCCGGTCACGCCGTGAATCAGCGCGACCCGATCCGCGTCCGGCTGGAAGGTCCGAATTACCCAGCGACCCTTGCGCCCCTCCGGGTGTAGACCGCGGATTGCGAACGGGTCCTCGTAGTCGGCACCGACGACGGCCCGGACCACGTCCGCCGGTAGCCGCCCTCCGCCGAGGTCGGCCAGGTGATCCCGCGCGCTGGCATGGCTGGCACACCACACGCGCAGGTCCAGCGGCGCGAGTGTGATGGTGCCGTCCGTTAGGTCCAGCTCGGCGCCGGGCCCCGGCGTGACGTCGCCGTAGAGGATGGGACGGGCAGGGCGTCAATTTCGCACTCTTTTCCGAAAACGCCGAGAGAGTCGAGCTATGCCTGTTCGATGCGCAGGGCCGGCGCGAGACCGCGCGTATCGTGATGCCGGAGCAGACCGACCAGGTGTGGCACTGTTATCTGCCCGAGGCGCGGCCCGGCCAGCTCTATGGCTACCGCGTGCATGGACGCTATGCGCCGGAAGAGGGGCACCGCTTCAATCCGAACAAGCTGCTGCTCGATCCGTACGCGAAATGGATTTGCGGATCGCTGCGCTGGAGCGACGCGCTCTACGGTTACCGCGTCGGCAGTCCGAAGGAAGACCTCTCGTTCGACCGCCGTGACAGCCACGCGGGCATGCCCAAGTGCATGGTGGTCGACACCGCGTTCACCTGGGGTGATGACCGCCCGCCGCGCAACCGCTGGCGCGACATGGTGATCTACGAGCTGCACGTGAAGGGCTTCACCATCAACCACCCCGACGTGCCGCCGGCGCTGCGCGGCACCTATGCCGCGCTTGGCACCGCGCCGGTAATCGATTACCTGAAACGCCTCGGGGTCACTGCGGTGGAGCTGATGCCCGTCCAATTCTTCGTCGACGACCGGCGGCTCGTGGAAATGGGCCTGCGCAATTACTGGGGCTACAACACCATCGGCTACTTCGCGCCCGACCCGCGCTACTCCGCGGCCGGCCATCTGTCCGAGTTCAAGACCATGGTGAAAGCGCTGCATGCCGCGGGCATCGAGGTCATTCTCGACGTGGTCTACAACCACACCGCCGAAGGCAACCACCTCGGCCCGACGCTTGTCCTTTCGCGGCATCGACAACAAGGCCTATTACCGTCTCGTGCCCGGCCAGCGAGCGCTATTACAAGGACTACACCGGCTGCGGCAATACGCTCAACGTGCTGCATCCCGCGCGTGCTGCAGCTGATCATGGACAGCCTGCGCTACTGGGTGCTCGAGATGCACGTCGACGGCTTCCGTTTCGATCTCGCCTCCGCGCTCGCGCGCGAGCTGCACGAGGTCGACCGGCTCGGCGCCTTCTTCGACATCATCCACCAGGACCCGGTGCTCTCGCAGGTGAAGCTGATCGCCGAGCCGTGGGATCTCGGGCGAAGGCGGCTACCAGGTCGGCAACTTCCCGGTGGGCTGGGCGGAGTGGAACGGCCGCTACCGCGATTCCGTGCGCCGCTACTGGAAGGGCGACGGCGGCGTGATCGGCGATCTCGCCTACCGGCTTACCGGCTCGAGCGACCTCTACGAGCACAACGGCCGCCGCCCGTCGTCGAGCATCAACTTCGTCACGTGCCACGACGGCTTCACGCTGCGCGACCTCGTGTCGCTACAACGACAAGCACAACGAAGCGAATGGCGAGGACAACCGGGACGGCACGAACGACAATGCGTCCTGGAATTGCGGCGTTGAGGGGGCGACCGAGGACGCCGGCATCAACGCGCTGCGCGGCCGCCAGCAGCGCAACCTGATCGCGACGGTGCTGCTGTCCCAGGGCGTGCCGATGCTGACTGCCGGTGACGAGCGCGGCCGCACGCAGCACGGCAACAACAACGCCTACTGCCAGGACAGCGAGATTTCCTGGATCGACTGGAGCCCGGAGGCGACCGACGAGGGCCTGCTCGAATTCGTGCGGCGACTGGCGTCGTTCCGCCGGCGTCATCCGGTATTCCGCCGGCGTCGTTTCTTCCACGGCCTGATCGTGCCGGGGCGCAACGCGAAAGACCTGGTGTGGCTCAACCCCGACGGACGCGAAATGAGCGAGGAGCAGTGGCAGCACGAGCACGCACGTTGTCTCGGCATGTATCTGTCCGGACACGCGATCGACGAGCCGGACGAGCGCGGGCAGCGGGTGACCGACGACGATTTCCTGCTGCTGATCAACGCCCACCACGAGGACATCGCTTTCACGCTGCCCGCCAACGAGGGCAGCCGCAGGTGGGGCGTCGTGTTCGACACCGCGCGCGAGCAGGAGGGCGCCAACCGTTACTTCAAACCCGGGGAGGCGTTCCCGCTCACGGCGCGCTCCCTGGCGCTGCTGGTGCAGCTTGCAGAGGGCGCATGAAGCGCATGCATCGCATGCCGTTCGGCGCCGAACTGGCCGGCGACGCGGGGGTTCGTTTCCGCCTGTGGGCGCCGACAGCACGCACCGTTGACCTCTGCGTGGAGGGCGGCCCGGAAGCGGTAGCGATGCCGCAGCTGGGTGACGGCTGGTTCGAGCACACCGTGCCCGGCGCGCGCGCGGGCACACGCTATCGCTATCGTATCGACGGCGGCATCGAGGTGCCCGATCCGGCATCCCGCAGCAACCCGCAGGACGTGCACGGCCCGAGCGAAGTGGTCGATCCCGGAGACTACGAATGGCGTGACGCGGGCTGGCGCGGCCGGCCGTGGCACGAGGCGGTGCTCTACGAACTGCACGTCGGTGCATTCACGCCCGAGGGAACGTTCGCTGCCGCAGCCGAACGCCTGCCTTACCTCCGTGATCTCGGGGTGACCGCCGTTGAGTTGATGCCGGTTGCCGACTTTCCGGGCCGGCGCAACTGGGGTTACGACGGCGTCCTGCCGTTCGCCCCGGACAGTGCCTACGGCAGGCCCGATGACCTGAAACGCCTGGTGGATGCCGCGCACGCGCTGGGTCTCATGGTGTTTCTCGACGTCGTCTACAACCACTTCGGGCCCGATGGAAATTACCTGCATGCTTACGCGCGGGATTTCTTTACGGAACGCCACCATACGCCTTGGGGCGCCGCAATCAACTATGACGGCACGGGCAGCCGCGTGGTGCGTGATTTCTTCATTCACAACGCGCTGTACTGGCTGGAGGAGTTTCACTTCGACGGCCTGCGCCTCGACGCGGTGCACGCCATCATCGACGATTCCGATCCGGATATTCTCGTCGAGCTCGCGCAGGCGGTGCGCGCCGGGCCCGGTCGCGAGCGCGCAGTGCATCTCGTGCTGGAAAACGATGACAACCGCGCGAGCTACCTCGCGCGCACGGACGGCAAGCCGCTCTGGTATGACGCCCAGTGGAACGATGACGCCCATCATGCACTGCATGTGCTGCTGACCGGCGAGCGCGACGGCTATTACGCCGATTATGCCGACGAGCCCGTGAAGCGGCTCGGGCGCAGCCTTGCGGAAGGATTCGTGTACCAGGGTGATTTTTCGGCGCATCGAGGGCGCAACCGCGGAGAGGCCTCGCGCGATATGCCGGCAAGCAGTTTCGTCTCTTTTCTGCAAAACCACGACCAGGTCGGCAACCGGGCGTTGGGCGAGCGCCTGACGTTGCTCGCGTCACCGCAGGCGCAGCGCGCGGGACTCGCGCTCCTGCTGCTCGCGCCATGGATTCCACTGATGTTCATGGGCGACGAGTTCGGCTGCGAGCAGCCGTTTCCGTTTTTCTGCGATTTCTCGGGGGATCTGGCGCGCGCCGTTCGCGAAGGCCGGCGCAGCGAATTTGCCGCATTCGCACAGTTTCAGAATCCCGAGGCGCGCGAGCGCATACCCGATCCGAATGCCGAAGCGACCTTCGACATGGCGCGCATCGACTGGGCGCAGGCCGGATCCGGCGAGCACGCGATGCTGCGGGACTGGGTGCGCGAGGTGCTGCGGGTGCGCGCGCTGCGGATCGTGCCCCTGTTGCCGGGTCTGATCGCAGGCGGCGGCGCATATGACGTGCTTAGCGAGGCGGCGGTGTCTGCGCGCTGGAAGACGCGTGACGGCGGACTGCTGTCGCTCGCAGCGAATCTGGGCGATGTGCCGGTGCGACGGGGTGATGGCGACATCGGCGAGGCGATCTATGCGTGGCCGGAGACCGCGCTGGAAACGGCACGCGCCGGGAGACTGCCGCCATGGTCGGTTGTCTGCGATCTGCGGAAAGGGGCTGTCTGATGAATCTCGCGGCGCTCGACCGTTTGTGTGCGGCGTGGGGAATCGCGACGGCCTACCGCGACGCGTGGGGCAAGGAATGCGAAGTGCCGGTGGAAACGCGCCGTGCGCTGCTCTCGGCGATGGGCGTCGTGGTGACCAACGACGCCGAAATCGAGGCTGCGCTGCAGGAGCGCGAGGCGCGCGACTGGCGGCGGCCTTTGCCGCCGGTGCTGGTGGTCCGTGCCGGCGAAGCGGCGATGGCCGTGGACGTCGCGCTGCCCGACGCTGCCGCATCGGCCACCTGCACATGGCGCTTTTGCGCGGAAAACGGCGAGCGTCACGATGGCACCTTTGTGCCGGGCGAGCTGCCGGCTGAGGCGACGCATCGCATTGGCGGCGCCGGATTCACCCGTTATCGCCTGACGCTGCCCGTCACGCCCGGTCCCGGTTATCACCGGCTCGAACTGAAGCTGCCGGCACCCTTGGCCGCCGCGGTGATGACGCTGATCGTTGCCCCCGCTCGCTGCTATGAGCCGCCGGCGCTCGCGCAGGGGAAAGCATGGGGGCCGGTGGTGAATCTCTATGCATTGCGTTCGGCACGGAAAATCCACAATCGCTGCTGCTCGAGATCCCCGTAAGGAATCTGCTTTCCGGTGGCCAACAACTTGCTGGTAATGGCGGATGTTTCCTTGGCATCTTTTGGCAAGTACAGCAGGTCCTGTTCCGGCTCGCCATAGGCATTGACCAGTGGTGGCTCGTCGCTTCCCGCGAGTGCCTCTGAAATCACTTTGCCAAGCTGCTGCTGCGCCGCCCGCTCGGCTGCTGTCATCTGTAGCGGGTTGACCTCGATTTCCTCCAGCGGTTGATCGGTCAAGCGAAACAAACGCCCGCTGCGAAACAGTTTGTAGTTTTTGTTGACCGCGAACAGGTGACGGCTGAAACGCTCTTTGTCCCAACCCGGACGCGGGTCGTACCAAAAGAACGCCGACGTCCGTCGTGGACTCGGTTTACCCAGCAGTCGGGGCGCAACTGGATTCCATCGGTTTTCACGTCACTTGGCAATTTCGATCCCGCCAACTCCAGCAGCGTGGGCAGAAAATCGGAGGCATCCACAATCTCGTTATCCACTCCCGGTGAAAAATGGTCCGGCCAGCGAGCGATCAACGGCACGTGGATCCCTGTTTGCTTCGGTGTTGCCTTCCCACCCCGAATCGTTCGGCCGTCCTTCAGCTTAGAGTCGACCTGGGCATGCGTTCCGTTGTCGCTGTAGAAAAGTACGATCGTATTGCGATCGAGTTCGCGTTTGCGAAGTTCGGCCATCAGATTGCCGACGGCCGTATCCATGTACTCGATCATGTCGGTGATATAGCGGTAGTCCTCCGTCTGCTGGATGTTCGGGTTCCAGCCCGGAGTGTTTGGCGTCGGTTCGAAATGGCCAATGCGGCAGCGCCATCGGATAGTAGACGAACGTCGGCTCGTCGCGGTGATGCTCAAAAAACCTGACGATCTTTTCCACCCAAACGTCTTCACCGTAACGGCCGTCGTATTTCTTGACCGTTCCATCTGAACCGGCCGTGCCCTCCAGCATCGTGGGACCGGTGTATCGCGATCCTTTGTCTTCGGTGTGCAGGGCATGATACAAGGCGTACTCGTCAAAACCCGCGTCCTTGGGGTGCATCCCAGTGCCGCGTCGATTCGCGGCACCAGGCAGATCGGGCGGGTCGTACGAATGCAGTTGCCATTTGCCGAAGATCCCGGTCGCGTAACCGGCCGATTTCATGAAGTGACCAAACGTTTTCTCTTGGGGGTCCAGGATTCCAAACGACTTCCAGTTCCGATGGTTGTACTTACCGGTCATGATCTGGACACGAGTCGGCGTGCACAGCGGTTGCGAGTAGGCTCTGGTGAATCGAATTCCCTCGGCCGCCATGCGATCCAAGTGTGGCGTCTTGTACGAGGCTCCGCCGTAACAACCAAGCCCCTCGATCCCAACGTCATCCGCCATGATCAGCAAGATGTTGGGTTTCGCGTTGTTGGAATCTTCTGGGGCTGCCTGCGCAAATGACGCCAGCAGAAATGACGCCAGCAGACAACGAAGCAGAAAGATCAACGGATTCTTGCGCATGAGTTACATTCTCGGTGGCGGAGATGCTGTCGTCAGGAATGAATATCTTAGCCGGTTCGCGATCAGCGGAACAAAGTAGCCATCTCGCTCCGCCGAGATGAAGCCCGACAATCCGTGCCTCGACGTGAGCAGAGGTTACCGAAAAATTCGCGATCCACTGGACGCCTCGTTCTGCGATCTTCCATCGAATAACTGGATGGCGGCCCCGTCGGGCTACGTCTCGGCGGAGCGAGACGGCTACTTTTTCGCGAATTTCCCGCTGCCAGGGTTATTCAGTTTTTGAAAATAGGCGGTTTCGATTTAGCGGAATGGCGCGAGCCATCCGGTATTTCGGAGACCGGGCGGCTCGCACCGCACCGCTAACAATACTGCGCAGCTTGTAAAACTGAGTTGCCCTGTTCCCGCTGCCTCCTCGCTGTTGTGATTTTCGCCAATCCGATAGGGTGGCGTTTTCACAGCCCACCTCTCCAACGCCCCACACGTCGCTCCATGCTTGTTTCTTTGAAATGGTTGTCAAAGTACATCAACCTGCCGATGACCCACCAGGAGCTGGCACTCCGACTCAGCTTGTCTGGGCTGAATCACGAAGAGACTGAAACGATCAACGGCGATGTCGTCGTCGATCTGGAAGTCACCGGCGATCGTGGCGATTGCCTCGGGCACATTGGCGTGGCCCGCGAAATCGGTGTGCTTGTACGGACTTGCCGATCACGGGATCCCTGGCCTGCCATTTACCTTCATCGGGAACCTCTCGATTGATTCTTTGTTGACGGTCGAGAATCAATTCGTGGAGGCCTGTCCTCGGTACACCGCGCGGATCATCCAGGGTGTCAAGATCGGACCGAGCCCCGATTGGTTTGATCGAGTGCCCTGCAGTCTGTGTTTTGGAAACGCAAGACCGATGGATCGATCGGGCAGTACCAGAGCATCAACAACGTTGTCGACGCAACGAACTACGTACTGATGGAGTGCGGTCAGCCACTGCACGCCTTTGATTATGCCAAAGTCGCAGGATCCACGATCATCGTCCGCCCCAGGGAACAAAGGCGAGAAGATCGACGCCATCGATCACCGCGAATACGAACTGGATGAATCGATGTGCGTGTGCTTTCATCATTCTATCCTGGTGCGGCCAAACTTCATGAGTGCAGGAATCGCTGTTTTGACCATCAGCGTCGTGCTATACGCGGCGCTGGCGGGCAAACTGGGACGCTGGTCGATCACGATGCCCATGGTCTTCGTGGCGGTTGGTTTCCTCCTCGGCCCCCTTGGTGCAGGTTTGCTGGCGCTTTCGCCGGAAGCCGAATCTGTCAAGGTGTTCACCGAGATCACGCTGGCGTTGCTGCTTTTCGCCGACGCCTCGACGCTGACATTTGGGCAGGTGCTGGACGATGCGGGCCTGTCGGCGCGTCTGCTTGCCATTGGGCTGCCGTTGACGATGGCCCTTGGCGCGGGAGCGGCGCTGGTACTGCTGCCCGGCGAGGGTCTTGCTTTTGCCTGCTTGCTGGGTGCAATGCTTGCGCCAACTGACGCAGCGCTCGGTTTGCCCATCTTCAATAACCCTCGCGTGCCGGTGCGCATCCGGCGCGCGCTCAACATCGAGAGTGGTTTGAATGACGGTATTGCAACGCCGTTTGTTTTGCTTTTTCTCGCCTTCGCTGTCGCAACGGAAGAACAAGCGCAGGCGTCCGGTGGATGGTGGCGCATGGCGCTGAGCGAGATTGCGCTGGCGGTGTTGGTGGGTGCGGCAATCGGCTTGATCGGTGGCTGGCTGCTGCGGCAGGCTGACCGGCGCGGTTGGTCCACTGACGGGGCAAAGCAGATCGCTATTCTCGGGTTGGCGCTGGCTGCTTACTACAGTTCGGTGACACTGGGCGGCAACGGCTTCATTGCCGCCTTTGTCGGTGGTATTGCCTTCCGGGCCGCCACGCGCGACCAGCTCATGGAGCCGACCGAGTTCACCGAAACCTTTGGCACGTTCCTTTCGCTGCTCGTTTGGAGCATCTTTGGAGCCGTCCTGGTGACAACACTCTTCACCCAACCCTTTGACTGGCGACCGCTGATCTACGCCATACTCAGTCTCACCGTGGTGCGCATGGCGCCGGTTGCGCTGGCTATGATAGGCGCCGGCTTGCGTCCTGATTCGGTGGCAATCATGGGCTGGTTTGGCCCGCGCGGACTTGCCTCGGTGGTTTTTACACTGCTGGCGCTGGAGGACTTTCAGAACGCAGGCCGTCCGGTGGATACGCTGATTCTGGCTGCTACCTGGACGATCCTCTTGAGCGTGATGCTGCACGGCTTGACGGCCGCACCACTGTCGTCCTGGTATGCACGCCGCCTGGGTGCGGCTCAACCACCACCGGCCGAACTGGCCGGTGTGTCCGATCTGCGCCAGCGCCGCCCTGCTCTGGCGAAATTCGAGCGGTAGCAGTCTCAAATACGGTCGTCAGCTGACAAGGCGATGAACATGAACAACGACACACAGAAAAACCCCCAAGAGGGCGGCGCCGAGCCGGCAGAGGCGGGCTTCTACCCCACGCTTGACCGGTTTCAGCGCGTTTTCTGACGGCGTCTTCGCCATCGCCATCACGCTGCTGGTGCTGGAGCTTCCCGTTCCGCCTGAAAACGTTTCGCTGCTCCCGGCTTTGCTGGAAGCATGGCCCGACTTCCTTGGCTACATTATGAGTTTCGCCTTCATTGGCGGCATCTGGTTGACCCACTCCGGACTGACCAGGCTTATGAAGCGTGGGGACACCGTCGCCAACGCCGCGAACCTGCTACTACTGCTGTTCGTCGCCCTCCTTCCTTTCACGACAAGCGTCATGGTCACGCACCTGTCCAGTCCGGACGTTGGCGTCGCTGTGTTCTTGTACGGCGTTAACGTTCTCCTCGCTTCCCTGACGCTCAGTCTTCTCATCCGCTACATCGCCCGGGAACCATCCCTGGTGGCGGACGACATCGCAGATGAAACCATACGACGGATCACCAAGCAGCGTTGGATCTCGATCGGCGTCAATTCCATTGCACTTGCAATGGCTCTTATCGCGCCGTTCATCGCAGTCAGCCTGTACCTCATCCAAACTATTTTGTTGCTGGTCTTCCCACTGGTGGGGATGCGCCGGCGCCCAGCGCGCAGTCAACAAGCGAACTGATGACTGCGCTACTCGCTTTCAGAGCGCCGGAGGCGATTACGGTCGAAGCGTGTTCGCACAAGCGAAAGGCAATATTATGACACTCGAAACGTTCTTTTCTGCCATTGCCGCTTTGTCCGGCTTATTGTTTGTCGTCGGCAGCATGCTGGCGACGGGTCTGAGCCTGACCGTGGCAGAGATACTCAAAGACTTGAAGAACGTGCGCCTGGTGATCCTGGCGCTGCTGGCGAACTTCGTGCTGGTGCCGCTGCTCGCCTTTGGGATTACCAAGGTGCTCCCGCTCGACGAGGCGCTGCAGATCGGCTTGATCGTGCTGTCGACGGTGGCGGGCGCGCCCTTCCTGGTCAAGGAGGTGCAGGCTGCGCACGGGAATCTCTCCCTGGGCGTTGGGCTGATGTTTATGCTGATGGTCGTCACCATCTTTTATGTGCCCATAGTCCTGCCCTTTCTGCTGCCGGGCGTGGCGGTGGATCCCTGGGCGATTGCCAAATCGCTGATTGTGACCATGCTCATCCCCATCGTGCTCGGCCTGATGTACCGATCGCACTCGACCGAGGGCGCGCAGCAATGGGCGCCGGTGCTGAACAAGGTCTCCGGCGTGGCGCTGCTCATCATGCTGGTGACCGGGCTGGGGTTGAACATCTCCAACATCATCGACCTGATCGGCTCGTGGGGCTTCCTGGCGCTGATTCTCTTCGTCGTCGGGTCGCTGTTGATCGGCATGGTCATGGGCGGCCGCGATCCGGCCGTGCGCAGCGTGCTGGGGCTGGGCACGGCGCAGCGCAACGTGGCCGCCGCCATCCTGGTCACCAGCTTGAATTTTTCCGGCACCATGACGCTCCCGTTTGTGTTGGTGGCATCCATCGTCTTGCCGCTGATCTTGATACCGACGGCAAAGTGGTTGGGCAAACGAGAAGAAAGAGTTCTTAACGAGGTGATCCCATGAACGAGCGTTCCATCACTTCTCTGCTGTTGGCATGCCTCAGCATCGCGCTCTTCGCAGTTGCGGCGTGTGTACCGATCACTGCGCCAGCGCCGGCTGCTGCCGCGCCTTCCAACGCGATTACGAACATCATGTGGCAATGGACGAGCGTCACCAATCGAACCACCAACGAAACGACCGAAGTCCCCAGCCCGCAGAACTACACCATCACCTTTCGAGACGATAGCACGCTGAGCGGTGTGGCCGACTGCAACAACTTCACCGGCACGTACTCCCAGGAGGGCGGATTCTTCATCACCCTAGGCGCCACGACCATGGCGGCTTGCGGGGATGCCTCACTTGACCAGCAATACCTTCAGCTGCTGGGTTCGATCGCGGCGGGCGGGCCTGACGGCGCCGGAGGTCTGGCATTGGAAACGGCCGGCGGCGAACAGCGTATGCTCTTCGTCAATGGCGGCGCCGCGCAATAGTGAGTCGAACGACACGATCACGACAACCCAAAAGGAGTCAGACAATGCTTGACCTTCCACTGGAATATGCCCTGATCGCTTTTGAGGACGCCAAGTTCTCAGGCAAGATCGTCCCCGAGCTGCTCGATCTGGCGGAGCGTGGCATCGTGCGCTTTGTGGACATCGCCTTCATCCAAAAAGAGGAAGACGGCAGCATGCTCACCATCGAACTCAACGATCTCGATCCCGAATTGTACGAGATGTTCGTCCCCATGGGCGAGCACGTTTCCAGCCTCTTTACGAACGACGACCTGGAGATCGCGGCGAACAAACTGCCCAATGCTTCAGCAGCAATGCTCATCTTGTGGGAGAATCTGTGGGTCGCCGATCTGCGCCAGGCCGTCCTCGATTCCGGCGGACAACTGGTGGAGCGCGCCCAGATTGCGCCCGAAATCGTCGAGGAGTTCTTGCAGGGAATGAGTGCGGAATAGCGCGCACAATCGTCACATCACAAAAGGAGAGTACATTATGGCACGTAGAAGAGGACCAAATCCACCGGGACCTGTTGGCGGGGTGGGCGCCGGTAATCCTCCGGGACTGGTTGGCGGGGTTGGCCGTGGACCGAATCCACCGGGACCTGTTGGCGGGGTTGGTCGTGGGCCAAATCCCCCCGGGCCGGTTGGCGGGGTGGGTCGCGGACCGAATCCTCCAGGACCTGTTGGGGGGTCGGCAGACGCCGCAATGGCGTCGGGCTACTGCGCTAGTCGGCGCGGAAACGTAGCGCCGCGGGAGTACGATAGCACATTGCACTTCACCGGCACCCTCAAGCGTGTCACGGTGGATCTGTCCGGCGAGTTGATCCCGGATAGCAGAGGCGGACATGAAGATCGCCATGATGCGGCAGTAACATTGAATGGTTGATGGATGATACAGGGTTTTGCCTTGTATCATCCATATCAACCTACGCAAAAACATTCCTGATTAGAGACCTTCAAAGCAAGGAACGTTCACATGGCACAGGAACCGGCTAAACTCCGCCAGCCCAGTAATGCCTACAACATCTTTATCCTCGTCCTCACCATCCTTTCCCTGGCAGTGATGGTGGTGCTGCTGCTGCCAATATCGGAGTCAACCCTCAAGTTGCTGTCATTTTATGACAATGTGATCTGTGTCATCTTCCTCATCGATTTCTATCTCAACATGAGAGGGGCATCCAAAAAATCTGATTACTTCATCCGGCAGCGGGGATGGCTCGACTTGCTCGGTTCGATCCCTTCCTTAGGGCTGATAGCAGATGTTGGTAAATTGGCCGGTCTCTTACGACTGGCCCGCCTGAGCCGGCTGGCGCGCATAGCTCGCCTGCTGCGCGGTGAAAACAAAAAGCAGCTGGTCAAGGATGTCCTCGATCACCGCAGCCAGTACGCGATGTTCATTACCATCTTGTTGACGATCCTGGTTCTGACTGTTGCCAGCGTGCTCGTGCTCCAGTTCGAGAGCCGGTCGCCGGATGCGAAAATCACAACGGGTTGGGACGCGTTCTGGTATTCGATCGTAACCATCACCACCGTGGGTTATGGCGACTACTATCCGGTAACCTTTTGGGGACGAGTCACCGCCATGTTCATCATGATCGCCGGTGTCGGCATCATCGGCGCCCTCGCCAGTATTCTCGCCAGCCTCCTGGTTGGGTCATCGTCTTCTGCTGACGAGGAGGAGGCTCCGGCTGCCGCGCCTGCTCTCTCTGTCCAAGAAGAGCTCAAGGCCATCAAGCGAAGAGCTGGCAGTCATGCACAAAATGCTGGAGAAAATGGACGCCGGAACTGGCACAAACTAGCTCTTTCGTTGGCGATTTAATGCCCCGTTCCCGGCACATCAGAAACTCGGAGGGCAAACCAAGATGTCGTCAACCATTGCTCGCTACACACGAGAGGTCGTCCCCGTTGCTGCGGCGCTATCTGCCAATCGTAGCCTGGCTGCCGGCCTATCGGCGCGCCGATCTGCGGCCGGATCTGGTGGCCGGCGCGATCAGTTGGGCGGTCATGGTGCCGGTGGCGATGGCCTATGCCCAGATGGCCGGCGTGCCGGCGCAGGCCGGACTCTACGCTTCGATTCGCGTCGCTGATCGCCTACACGCTCTTTGGCACGAGTCGCCACCAGAAGGTGTTGGCCAGCTCAACGATGGCGGTCATGTCGGCTGCCGTGGTGGCGCCGCTGGCGGCGGGCGACATGGCGGCCTATGCCAGCCTGTCCGCAGCGTTGGCCCTGACCGTCGGCGTCATGCTGATCCTGGCCGGGATCTTCAAACTTGGCTTCATCTCGGACTTTCTATCCAAATCGGTGATCGTCGGCTTTGTCTTTGGCCTGGCCATCAGTATCGCCGTCAGCCAGGCGCCCAAGCTCTTCGGCGTGCCGGGTGGGAGCGGGAGCACTATCCAGCAGTTTGTCCAGTTGCTGGGCAACCTCAGCCTGACCAACCCCTGGACCCTGGCGGTCAGCGCCAGTTCCCTGGCGATCGTGATATTTCTTAGGCTGCGCTATCGGCGCATCCCTGCAGCTCCGGTCGTGCTGGTCTTTGGCATCTTGCTGGTTTCGCTGTTCAATCTGGACCAACGCGGGGTCAGCGTCGTGGGCGTTGTGCCGACCGGGCTGCCCAAGCTCACGTGGCCAGGCTTGGCCGGGAACAGAGAAATCTATCTCGTGATCGGCGCAATCGGCATTATCTTCCTGGCGGTGGGCGAATCATTGGGCACGGCGCGCGCCTATGCCGCGAAATATGACTACGCCATCGATGCCAACCAGGAGCTGGTCGCCCTGGGCGCGGCCAACGTCGGCGCCGGCCTGTTTCAGGGCTTCACCATCGACGCCAGCCTCTCCCAGACCGCCACTGCCGAACAGGCGGGCGGGCGCACGCAGCTCTCCTCGCTCGTTTCTGCGTTGCTGATTATCCTCACCGTTGTCTTCCTGGCGGGGATCTTCAAGAACCTGCCCAATGCGGTGCTGGCGGTCGTGGTGATGAACTCGGTGATCAGCTTGATGGATGTCAAGGAATTGCGCCGCTACTACGCCCTGCGGCGCACCGATTTCGTCATCGCCTTGGCTGCCCTGTTCGGCGTCGTCCTGACCGATGTGCTGACGGGCCTCGTGATTGCCGTGGTGCTCTCGTTGATCTTTATCGTCTACCGCGCCAGCCGGCCTCATATTGCGCTGCTCGGGCGGGCGCCGGGCAGCCCAACCGAGTTCGGCGACCTGCAGCGTCACCCGGAATACGAGCAGATACCGGGATTGATGATCGTGCGCCTGGATGCCCCGCTGTACTTTCTCAACGCCGGCGTGGCCCAGACCATGATCCGTGAAATGGCCGCAAACCTACCCGACGCCGAGTGCGCTGTTGATCGACCTGAGCGCCAGCGGCGACCTGGACATCCCCACCATGGATTTGCTTGCAGATGTGGACATCAAACTGCGCGAACGGGGCGTGACACTCATGTTCGCCCACATGCGCGGCGCCGTGCGCGACCGGCTGGAACGCGCGCAATCTCATGGACGTGATTGGCCCGGAGAATACTTTCCCCACCTTGGCAGCCGGCGTGGATGCGTTCCTGCTGCGCTTCCACGATGACCAGCGCATCGTACCCGACGAGCCGACCGCGGGAACACTTCAGGAGGACTACCAATGATTGATCCACAGGCTAGACCGGCGCCCTATATCAAGCTGATGGTGTTCGTCGCCGCTCCAAGAGCGCCTCTGTTCGCAGTGCTCTTTACGTTGGTCCTGGTGAGCATCGGTTTTTCCTTGTGGGTGACCCTGATGTTCCCCACGTGGGTGCTGGCGGTCAGTGTCTATATCCTAAATCTCCGCGACCAACCCTTGGAGACGATGGGTGAGAGAGGCGCTGCATGAGAACCAGCTCCAAGAGAAGAGTCGCAGTCTGCAGTACTTGGGATCGTCTGGAGACGAGTTCTCTCGACGGTCAGTGGATTGCGTTTGTATCGGATCGGAATGGCTCGTGGGCGATCTGGGTAGTGCCCATCGCAGGCGGAGAACCATCCCATCTATTTGATCTGCCGTCGGATGTGCCGTGGGGTACGGGAGAGCGAGCCTGGATCACCGAGCGCATTTCGTGGGGCGGCGTTGCCGGAGATTACCCGCTTCCCTGGAACCCGCCATCTGCCCCTGACTATGGCGACAGTTTGCCGCGCGGGACTTGGTCCGGCACCCGCGACGCGCTAATCGGAATCATTCGGCTCAAACCCGACATTGGTGAAGCCGCCGCCACCGGCATCACGACAACCTGATCAAGCACGAATAACGACTGGCGCATCGCGATGGCGCATCAGTAAAGGTAGGTGAATGGCAAGCGGCGTTATGGCCGAACAACCGTCTCGGCGGCATTGAAACGGCCTGTAAATCGGTATAGGCGCCTCTTTTCCTAGCTCGCATGAGACCCGCACCTATCCGAAAGGATAGGTACGCAGCGAACTTCCGGATAGGACAAAAACCAACCTTTGCGCTCTCCTTACGATTGTTACGGAGGGGAAGCTGTTATGCTACCCTTCTGGCAAGAGTGTGGCTGGTCCCTTGCCTTAAGCTACTCTCGGACTCTGGCCAGCTTGCTCCTGCGTAGTGTTGTTGTTCTGTCGTGGCACTCGCGTGAGGGTTCGTGTTTCGGCGCCCCGTATGCTCCGTCCTGACCGTGTCGTCACCAGATATGTCCACCCCAATTGTCACCGTGTAACAGCAGCGCACATGAGGAACAACCAGTCAATGCCGGTAGCAAAAGGCCAGTCAAGCTATCTTGCCGATAGGATGAATGAGGTTTCGCGCTCTTTTGCACTGGTTGTGGCGAGCCTGGAGGAACCGCTCCATACTTACATGGCAACTGCCTACCTGCTCTGTCGTGTGGCCGACAACATCGAGGATTGTGGCCAACCGTCCACCTGGCGACAGCATCGCTTTGCGCAGTTCCAGCGTCTCCTAGAGGATCCTGCCGCAGCCGCGACAACCCTTGCCGCCTGGGAATGCCTAGAGTGGCCGGGACTCACCGCACCTGAAATGCGCATGATGGGAATTAAAGGCGGCTTCCCTCTGTGGGAGATTTATGCCGCCATCGACGACCACAGCCGTCGTAGTATCAGAAAACTGGGTGTCAACCATGGCCGAGGGCATGGTGCAGTTCGACGATCCCGAATCGCCGCCCCGGATTGTGAAACATAACGCCGTGAGTATTTTGGCCGACATCTCTGATTACAACCAGTACTGTTACTACGTTGCCGGCACGGTTGGGTATATGGCTACCGAGATTGTGGCCCAACACTATGGGTTCTCATCAGAGGTCACTTTGGCGTTGACGGCATCGGCCGAAGCCTGCGGACGGAGTTTACAGAAGACAAATATTATCAAAGATTATCCGAGCGATCTCCAGCGCGGAATCTCCTATCTACCTGCTACATGGTTGGAAGAAGTCGGCTTTGCCCCACTGTCGTTACAGGGCGCAGCGACGGCCTGGAAGCACAAGGCTAATTGCCAATGTGATGGACGATTTGCGCACGGCGACAGATTATGTACTGGCGCTGCCTGTCAGCGCGCGCGGATATCGCACGTCCAGCCTCCTGTGCCTGCTACCTGCTTATCAAACGTTGTTGTTGGCGGCGAAGCGACAGGCGACCTTGTTTACCTCGCAGCATCTCGTCAAAATCTCACGACCGGTTATGGCAAAATGCCGGTGGGATGCGCAGGCAATGCTGTCGGACAATGATGCAATCAGGCGCTATGGCGCTCGTATGGAGGGGGCAATCAATGCTCTGTTCGAGAGCGGTCAGTAATCACGCTAGTCGGGTGCCTTGATGCCACGGTCACCCGCCTAGGGCCCAGATTCGACCTAGACCCTGACTTCGTAAAACTACCCGTTCTATGTTGACCTAAGTTTAGATCGGATTGTTGTGCTACTATTCACAACTTAGGATTGATCTCAATGCGCGTTATTCTGGCAGATCATCATGCACAAGCTCGTTGGGCACTTGAGACAATGCTTGAGGAACAACCTGAGTTCGATCTAATTGGCCAGGCGGCGAATGCAGAGGGTTTGCTCTGATTGGCTGAAAACCGCGCCGCCGACCTGTTCCTGGTGGATAGGGAACTGCCCGGCGCCTTCATCGAGGATCTGATCGCCAGACTGCATGCACTCGAACCGAGACCGATCGTGATTGTCATGAGCAGCGGCTTTGAATACAGCAGAATGCTGCTACAAGCTGGCGCAGATGCCTTCGTGAGCAAAGGGGACCCGCCCAATTGGCTGCTGCAAACCCTACGCAAGTACGCCGAACGAATGAAGAAGGGAGGAACGATCGGAATAAGGAGGAAGGGTACGTCAATTTGCTTGTGAAACGGCCGCCAAGCGGCATCGGGTACATCTCTGAATTCAATCAAGGAGAGTGAGATGGCGAAAAAGAAGAACAAGAAGAAGGGCAAGAAGGAAGAGACGCAGCACAGCGCCGAGCATGTTGATGTGGCTGCGGCGGAACCCAAGCCCAAGATGAGCAACAAGGAGTTCGAGAAGGAACTGGAGACCGCTCCAGGTCGAGCTGGTCAAGATGCAGGAGTGGGTCAAGGCCAGCGGCGCCAAGATCTGCGTGGTCTTCGAAGGGCGTGATACGGCCGGCAAGGGCGGCGTCATCAAACGCATCACCGAACGCACCAGCCCGCGCGTCTTCCGCGTGGTGGCCTTACCTGCGCCGACAGAACGGGAGAAATCACAGATGTACTTCCAGCGCTATATGCCCTATCTGCCCGCCGCCGGCGAGGTGGTGCATCTTCGACCGCAGTTGGTACAACCGGGCCGGCGTGGAACGGGTGATGGGCTTCGCCACCGAGGAACAGGTGGAGTACTTCCTCGAGAATACGCGCCAGCCGTCGAACAGTCGATCATCCACTCCGGGATCATCCTGATCAAGTACTGGCTGGAAGTGAGCATGGAAAACCAGGACGAGCGCTTCAGGGCGCGTAACGAAGACTGGGCGCAAGATCTGGAAGCTCAGCCCCATGGATCTGAAGAGCTACACGCCACTGGTACGACTACTCGCGGGCCCGTGATGCCATGTTCGCGGCCACGGATACCCCCGAGAGCCCCTGGTATGTGGTGGATGGCAACGACAAGCGCCGGGCGCGCCTGAACTGCATCACGCACCTGCTCAGCCAGATACCGTATGAAGAAGTGCCGCGCGAGCCGGTGAAGTTCCCGAAGCGTCAGGCCAAAGGCGACTACGTTGAGCCGGACTATCCGTACCGCTGGTTCCCGAAATTTACTAAACGATCAGGAGAGAACGAACATGGCAGAACCAACGGATAGCCAAACAAAATGGTATACCCTGACGTCGGAGGCCGTTGCACAACAACTGAAAGTCGATCCGGCCAAGGGCTTGAGCGCGGCTGAGGTGCAGCAGCGGCTGCAGCAGTACGGCCCCAACGAGCTGGCGGACAAGAAGAAGGAGCCGGGCTGGCAGGCGTTCCTGCGCCAGTACCAAGACCTGATGCAGATCGTCCTGCTGGTCGCGGCGGTCGTCAACCAGATCTTCACCGGTGAATGGGGAACCACCTTGGTGCTGGTCGGCCTGACCATCTTCAACGCCGTCTTGGCCCTGCGCGGTGAATCCAAAGCCGCCGCCAGCCTGGCGGCGCTGGCCGGGACGATGAAGAGCGTCACCACTGTACGCCGCGACGGCGCGGCGCAGCAAGTCGATATCGCCCAAGTGGTGCCGGGTGACGTCGTGTTGATGGAGGCGGGCGATGTCGTCCCCGCCGACGGCCGCCTCTTCGTCACCGCCACGCTGGAGATCGAGGAAGCGGCCCTGACCGGCGAGAGCGTGGCCTCGTCCAAGGACAACGCGGTGATCGACAAGGCCGAGGTGCCCCTGGGCGACCGCCACAACATGGCCTTCATGAACACATCGGTCACGCGCGGCCGCGGCGAGATAATGGTCACTACCACCGGTATGGGTACCGAGATGGGCCACATCGCCGACCTGCTCAACAAAACCGAGATCGGACAAGACACCGCTGCAAAAGCAGCTCGACCGGCTGACGATGATCATCGCCGGATTGGCCGGTCTGGCCTTCATTCTCATGATTATCCTGGGTATAAGCAATGGGCAGGCGCTGGACGCCATCTTTATCGCCGGCGTGGCGCTGGCCATCTCGGCCATTCCCACCGGCCTGCCCGCCGTCGTTACCACCATGTACTCCATGGGCACGCGGGCGCTGGCGGCCCAGGGCGCCATCGTCAAGCGGCTGCCGTCGGTGGAGACGCTGGGCTCGGTCTCGGCCATCTGCTCTGACAAGACCGGCACCTTGACCATGAACCAGATGACGGCGCGCGGGATCACCACCGCCGCCCACCGCTACACGGTCACCGGCGAGGGCTACAGCTTTGATGGCGAGGTGCAGCGTACTGAAGGCGATGCCGAACCCAACCTCGACTATGTGATGTTCGCCTGCGCGCTCTGCAACGATTCGGAGATTCAGGATGGCGCCGTGGTCGGCGACCCGACCGAAGGCGCGTTGTACGTACTGGCGCAGAAGGGCGGCATTGACGTCAAGGCCTTCCGCCAAAACTACCCCCGCATTGCCGAATTGCCCTTTGACTCTGACTACAAGTTCATGGCTACCTTCCACAAGATGAAGGCCAACGATGGCAGGCCCATCGTGCGCGGCTACATCAAGGGCGCACCCGACGTGATCTTGGACCGGTCAAGCACGGCCCGGGTCGCCGCCAACGCCGAGCCAGCCCCTCGATGATGAGATGCGCCAGAGGGTGAATGCCGAGAACGAGCGTATCGCCGGGCAAGGTCTGCGCGTACTGGCTTTCGCTCAGCTTGAATACGACGAGGCCTCGTTTGACCCCAGCGGTGACATGATGGCGCTGATGCATGACCTGGAGCTGACGGCATTGGTGGCCGAGGTTGACCCGCCGCGCGCCGAGGCCAAGGACGCCATCGCCAAGTGCCACAGCGCCGGCATCCAGGTGCGCATGATCACCGGCGACCATGCGGTGACGGCGGCGGCCATCGGCCACGAGCTAGGCATCGAGGGCACTGCCCTCACCGGCGCCCAGTTCGCCGCCATTCCTGACGACCAGTTGAAGCAACAACTGGACGAGATCGGCGTGGTGGCCCGTGTGTCGCCGGAGGACAAGATCCGGCTGGTGACGCTGCTTCAGCAGAAGGACAACATCGTCGCCATGACCGGCGATGGCGTCAACGATGCGCCGGCCCTCAAGAAGGCCGACATCGGCGTGGCCATGGGCATCACCGGCACCGAGGTCTCCAAGGGGGCCGCCGTGATGATCCTGACCGACGACAACTTCGCCACCATCGTCAAGGCGGTGGAGTTTGGGCGGGGCATCTACAACAACCTGTTCAACTTCGTTCGCTTCCAGATGGAGCAGTTGGTGGCCTACATCGCTTCGTACCTGTTGGCTGCACTCTTTTTCGTCCTCGGCGGAGTGCCGTTTTCGGCGTTTGTCGTCCTGTGGGTGAACTTCCTCGTCACGGTCCCGGTTGCCATGGCGCTGGGTTTCGACAAGCCGGCCATCGAATTTGATGGAAAACAAGCCCCGGCCGTTGAAGCAACCCATCCTGTCACGTTCACAATGGGTGCGCATTGCCTTTCTCGGCGTCTCTGATGGCGATCGTCACGGTCTATCTGGAGGCGACCTATGAGGCGACAGACGTGGCCACTGCGGCCACCATGGGCTTTGTCGCCTTCGCATTTCTCAGCGTCGCCATGGGCCTCAGCGCGCGCAGCGAGACCGCCAGCGCCTTCAACCGGGACATTCTGCAGTGATCGCAACCAGTTGCTGCTCTATGGCTTTGCGTTGCTGTTGACTTTCCTGCCGACCGAGCTCGGCTTTCTCCAGCAGCTCCTGGGCTTGACGTCGTTGACCGGCAACCAGTGGCTCACTGCCATCGTCCTTGCCTTCGCCTTGCTGCTGGTGGACGAAGTGATCAAGATCTTCCTGCGCAGAAGCCGCAAACAGGCTGCGTAAGCGGCGCCTGAATCGAGCGGGACTAGAATGATGATGACTACCACAACACCAAGCGCATCCCACACTTTCCTGGCAAAAGCCAAAAGGTGGATGCCCGGCCTCCACGTCGCGCACACCTACCAAAAGGCCTGGCTGCCGCGCGACCTGATGGCAGGTATTGTATTGTCAGCTCTTCTGGTCCCCCAAGGTATGGCCTATGCCGAACTGGCCGGACTGCCGGCCATTACCGGGCTCTACGCCACCGTCGTTTGCCTGCTGGCATACGCCCTCTTCGGCCCGTCACCCTACCTGGTGCTGGGCCCGGATTCTTCCCTGGGGCCGATGATCGCTGCCGCCATCCTGCCCCTGGCTGCGGGCGACACCGAATACGCCGTCGCCCTGGCCGGTATGCTGGCCCTGATGGTGGGCGTGCTCTGCGCCGGCGCCGGTGTCGCCCGGCTTGGCTTTGTGGCGGATCTCATCTCCAAGCCGGTGCGAATTGGCTACCTGGCCGGCCTGGCCATCACCATCTTCGTCGGCCAATTGCCCAAGCTCTTCGGCTTTTCGGTTGATGCCGATGGACTGGTCCAAGAGTTTATGGCCGTTTTGACCAACCTTGACCAGACCAATCCCTGGACGCTGGCCGTTGGCCTCTTGACACTGGCGATCATTCTGGGAATGCGGCGCTGGGCGCCGCGGCTGCCGGGCGTGCTCTTTGCTGTGCTGGGCGCCATTGCCATCACCGTACTCTTCGACCTGGCGGCCCAGGGCGTGGCCGTGATCGGCGTGCTGCCCCAGGGTTTTCCACGGCCCTCTTTCCCCTCGGTGGCGCTCTCGGACCTTCCCATTACTGGCAGCAACGGCCTTGGGCATGTCGCTCCTGGCGATTGGCGACACCATCTCCACCTCGACTGGATTTGCCGCACGCCGGGGCTACGAAGTCGATGGCGATCAAGAACTGGTGGGGATTGGCTCGGCAAATCTGCTGGCAGGCCTCTTTCAAGCCTTTCCCATTAGCACCAGCGGCTCGCGTACGGCCGTAGCCGAACAATCGGGCGCCAAGACACAACTGACGGGCGTGGTTGCGGCGCTGGCTGTTCTGGCGATGTTGCTCTTCGTGCCGGGGTTGGTGCGCAATATGCCCCAGTCGGCATTAGCCGCCATTGTCATCGCCGCTTCGCTCAGCCTCTTCGATGTAGCCGCACTGCGCCGCTTGTCGGCGGAGCAGCGAAGCGAGTTTGTACTGGCGTTGGTCTGCATCCTGGGCGTGGCGCTGATTGGGGTCTTGCAAGGCATCGTTATCGCCGTTCTTCTCTCCATCTTTCAATTCTTCAAACGAGCCTGGCAGCCGCATTACGCCATCCTGGGCAAAACACAGCAATTGGCCGGCTATCACGATCTGGAACGCCATCCGGATGGCGAACAGATCCCGGGCCTGCTCATGCTGCGTTGGGACGCCCCCCTCTTTTTCGCCAACGCCAACATCTTCCGCAAGGTGATTCGAGAACAGATGGCGTTGGCCACTCCGACTCCGCGATGGGTACTCGTTGCCGCAGAGCCAATCACCGATGTGGATAGCACCGCCGCCGACATGCTCGTCGACCTGGATGAGGAGCTCAACGCCAGAGGACATTCACCTTGTTTTTGCCGAACTCAAGGATCCAGTACGCGAGAAGATCGAACGCTATGGGCTGCTGGATACCATCGATCGCCGCCATTTCTACCCGACACTCGAAGTCGCTGTTGAGGAATTCAATCGTGAACTTAGCGTCATGCCGTAGGCAAGGGATGCGAGAAGAGCGACGTAAAGATACAGCTCTGAATCTACGCATGCCGGTGCAAATCCAATATTGTCAACCGTTGACCAAGAGGCAAATATGAAATGAGGAAACAACGACATGTCAAACAAGAACGACCAAGTGATTATTGCCTACTTCCATAGCGCCGAACGCGCCGATTCTGCAGCGCATCGACTCAAGGACTGGGACAAGGCCAATGACGCCGTGAAGCTTGGCGGCATCCAAATCCTGACCTGGGACGGTGGCAAGATCAAGACGTACAAGATCGGCGGTCGCGCCACGGGCGCCGGCGCCAAGTGGGGCACTGCCCTCGGCGTCGTGGCCGGCATCCTCTCCGGCGGCGTTACACTGATTGGTGGCGCTGTGGCCGGCGCAGCAGGCGGTGCTGTGCTCGGCACGTTCTTCCACAAGAGCCTCGGTCTCAGCGATGAGGACAATGCGCGCCTGGAAGAGCACGTAAAGGCGGGAGGTGCGGCATTGGTCGTCATGGCCGATGAAGACGAGGTCGCCGCTACGTCTGCCCAACTCGTCTCACAGGACGGTACGGTGGAGAACTACCAAGTTCCCGAGGAGACCATGGAGAAGGTCGAGGCCGCCGAAGGAGATAAAGCCTGCAGGTGATTCGGAAGAGGAAAGCGCCTGAACAGTCCACACTCTAGTTTCCAGGTTCCACGTAATTTCTGAGGAATATCTATGGGTTCTGCACTGCATTTTCGATTGGCAGACGGGCAAGGTCGAGAACAGATTGACGCTCTCCTCGCCAAAAAATACACATTTGTGGTAGAAGGGATCCGTTGCGGAAGAATGGACCTTCTACGACACATTTGACTGGCGTCTGTTCCAGAAAGCGCAGGTCATCTATCAGTGCGGCAAGGAGCTCGTCTTTGCACCCCATCGCCAAGGGCGAAGATCGCCACATTCTCATCGGCTCATCGTCACCGCTCTTCGTGCGGGATCTGCCCGAAGGTCCGTTGCAGAGAACAACTGCAGCCAGTTATCGAAGAGCGTGCGCTTCTGAAGTTGGTCCAAGTCCATATACAGTCCACAACGTACCGAATGTGGGACAGAGACGAAAAAACGGTAGCGCGTCTAGTCTATACAGAAACACGTCTCTCTCCCAACATCACGGCGCCGGTCCTCGCTGCATACCTGAGTCTTGTGACCGGTGCGCGGATATCGCAAAGCCGCACAGAAATTGGCCAGCGATCTGAAACCGAGGAGCATGCAAAGCGATTACATCCCATGTGGACAGACATCTACTTGAGTGTTCTCGAGTCAACGGGTCAGAGACCCGGCAGCTATACCGGAAAACTCGATCTGCCGCTGAAAGCCAGCATGCGCTCCGACGCAGGCGACAAGAACGATTATGCTTCACCTGTTGGCAGCCATGAGAGCCAATGAGGACGGCATCAGGAAAGACATCGACACTGAGTTCCTGCACGACTACCGTGTGGCGATTCGCAGAACACGTTCCGCCTTGAGCCAGATCCAGAATGTCTTTCCCGAAGCGGTGACAGAACGTTTCAAAGGCGAGTTTCGCCAGTTGGGCAGCCGCACCAACCATCTGCGCGACCTGGACGTCTACCTATTGGCAGAGCCGGCATACCGCGCCATGTTGCCCGATGTCCTGCAAGATGACATTGTGCCCCTCTTCGACTATCTGAGGTCACAGCGGGCAGATGCGCTCCGTGACGTCACAGAAGGCCTTGATTCGGAGGCGTACGTACTCGTTTTGCAGGAATGGGAATCGTTTCTGACGGCGCCTATCGCCGAATCAATTGCCGGAGCCAATGCAGCCGTGCCCGGTCATCGATCTGGCCCGGCAGCGGATTTACCGCACACACCGGCGTATTGTCAAGGAGGGCAATCAGCTTCTTGGACATACTGAGGACGAGAAGCTACACGCTCTCCGCATCGAGTGCAAAAAACTGCGCTACCTACTGGAATTTTTCGCCAGCCTCTTTCCGCCCAAGAAGGTGGACCGCCTGATCCGGCAGCTCAAGCAACTGCAGGACAACCTTGGCGAATTCACCGATCTCACAGTCCAACAGGCATCTCTGTTGCATATTGCCGGTGAACTCCCGATAGACGATCCGCAAACCAAGAGGGCATTGGTTGCCATCGGCGCACTGGTTGAGTCGTTGGCGCGCAGGCAACAGGATGTGAAAGGTCAGTTCGCCGAGACGTTTTCCAGATTCGCTTCGCCTGCCAACCAGAAGGCATACCGCAAGCTCTTTGGGGGCAAGAGTGGAAAGCTGCCCAAGTAACACATGATATTTAGGCACGGCGATTCCGCCGTGAATTGGAGACCTCGACCATGACTCGCTTGGTAGGTGCAACACGATATCTCATCATCATTCCCATCATTGGCCTCGCCCTGGCATCCGCTGTTTTCTTTGTTTTCGGTGGCTTTGGTTTGATCCGGCTGCTCGTCGAAAGCATACTGGGGACCCTGGGGCTGGCTGCAGTGGATGCACGCTCCGCCGAGTCAATTCCGCTCGAAGTTGAGATCCTCGAATATGTACACCAATTCCTAATCGGCACGGTGTTATACATCACTGGAATCGGTTTTTTCCAACTCTTCATCCATGAACTACCGATCCCTGGCTGGCTGCGGATCAACAGCACGGAGGAACTGGAGACCAACCTTGTCGGCGTGATAGTCGTCGTGCTCGCCGTTAACTTCCTAGGCTTCGTCTTCACCCAGGATGTGGAAGTGCTGGTGCGGTATGGTGCTGCCATTTCCTTGCCGATTGCAGCTCTGGCCTTATTCATCGGGCTGAGAACCTGGTCGTCCACCATAGCCAAGAAAGCGGAGTATACGGAGGCCGTTCGGGTATTAAGGGATTCGTCTGTCGATGAGACGACGCCTGCATTAGAGATGGAAATATGATCGACCATACCGGTCTATTTTGCGAGGCTTCATGTAGCCGGAAAGCCTGCGATAGCGAAGATGTCACGCTGCAAGCATGACCTACGAAACTTGTGTTCTCGTTACGTCTTCAGTTTAGTACGCTTTCCGAAACTCTAGGAATCTCTCGCCAAACGGGAGCGCTCTGGGTGACAAGGTTTATGACAAGCAGTTTCTTTGCTACTTGGTGGCTTTGCGTGAGCAATGACTATTTCGCAACGGACTAGTTAGGAGTGTGTGAAATGAAGAAATGGACAGTTCTGGCCCTGCTTAGCGCAGCGATGTTCATCATTGTGATTGACACCACTATGATGAACGTCTCTATCTCGGCCCTGGTGGAAGACCTGAATACCACCGTTAGCGGCATCCAGGCGGCCATTTCCATCTACGCCCTGGTCATGGCCTCGTTCATGCTCATCGGCGGCAAGCTGGCCGACATCGGCGGCAAGAAGCGCATGTTTGTCATCGGCCTCTGTATCTACGGCGTGGGGACTACCACCGCCTCGTTCAGCCAAGGCCTGGGCATGCTGATCATCGGCTGGTCGATTCTCGAAGGCTTGGGCGCGGCGCTGATGATGCCCAACATTCAGACCCTGCTGCGCGGCCAGTATGAAGGCGAAGACCGGGCCAAGGGGTACGGCGTCATCGGCGCTGTGGGCGCGATCGGCGCCGCGCTGGGCCCTATCGTGGGCGGATTCCTCACCACATACGCCAGCTGGCGCTGGGCCTTCAGGCTGGAGCTGCTGATTGTGATTGCGATCCTGGTTTACAGGAACCGTATGCCCGCAGATCAACTCGCCGCCAAACGGCCCAAGTTCGACTACGTGGGCGCGCTGCTCTCCATCACCGGCTGGTCGTCCATTGTTCTGGGCTTCCTGATGATCCAGAGCTATGGCCTCTGGCACGCCAAACAGCCCTTGGTTATCGGCGATCTGGAACTGGCCCCATTTGGTCTGTCGGTGGTGCCTTTCATTGATCGGTTTCGGCATACTTAGTCATCATGCTCTTGCTGCGCTGGGAACGCCACCTGGAGGAAAAAGAAGGCGATGGCCTGTTCAAACCCTCGCTGCTCAAGATTGAGGGTCTGACTTCTGGCTTTTCCGTACGTTTTATGCAGATGGCCATCTTTGCCGGCTTTCTCTTCACCTATCCGCTGCTGCTGCAGCTCTCGTTTGAATACACGGCGATCGAGACCGGGCTGGCCTTGATGCCCTTTTCGATTGCCCTGTTGATAGCGGCCATGGTGGGGGCCAGGCTGACGGCCAAGTATCAGCGGCAAGCGCATGATCCAGACCGGTTTCGTGATTGCCATCGCCGGGCTGCTGTCCCTTCTGGCTCACTGTTCAGCCGGACATCTCAGCCGCCGAGCTGGCCAGCGGCGCCCTCTATGGGGTCGGGCTGGGCCTGATCCTGCCGACAGACACTGAACCTGAGTCCTCTCCTTGGTCTCAGGCCAAGGATACGCCGGAGACTGCCGGCCTGAACGGCACCTTTGAGCAGTTGGGTAACTCCGTCGGTGTGGCGTTGGTGGGCACCATCATGCTGGTTGCCCTCAGCGTCGGGCTGGAGCAGAGCATTGAGGCCAGCACGTGCTCGCAGCGGAGGAGCAGCAACAACTGGTCGCAGCGGTCGAAGAAGGCGTGCAGCTTATGTCGGATGCCCAGGTGGCGACATGCACTCGAGGCGGCCGGCCTCGAGCCAGCGGAGATCGAGGAAGTGGTCGCCATCTATGAGGATGCCCGTGTACAGCGTTCCGCTGCCGGCGTGGCGTTTCTGCTCTTCGTGGCCTTGGCCGGCCTGATTCTCTGACCACCGGTCTTCCAACCGGATGTTGGTCGAGGCGGAGGCGTAGCCCCTGCGCAGGCCGATGGTCGGGGACCCAAATAGTACAGACCGTGGAGAGCGGCAGTCACCGAACGTAGACTACATAGAGTACTTGAGAGGAGTATAAGATGGCCAGTAGACGTTGGTATTCGTGTGTTAACCGGTCTTGTCTTGGCCATGTGGCTTCGTACCGTTGCGCTTCCGACGCCAAGTGGCCTGGCAGCCGTCCGCCGTGCGCCAGCGATAGGTCGCACTATTGATCCAGTTGTTCAGAGCACAGGAGATATCAAAATGACAGTAGGAGGCTTCAACAGATGATGAAACATGGACCAGTTGATGTGGTCGTGATGGCTGCCGGAGAGCCGCGCTTCGACGGCAGCGTCCTCGCCGAGCTCGAAAAGCAGGCAGCCAAAGGAACGATCCGGGTGCTCGATGTAATGGTACTGCTGAAGGATGAGTCGGGGCGGAGTTGGCGTCTCGATCTGGACGATCTGCCGCCGGAGCAAGCCGCAGCGGTGGCCTTCATCGAAGACGAGACGCGAGGTCTTTTCGATGGCGAAGACGCTGACACTCTGTCCGAAGGCATGGTGCCCGGCTCGGCTGTGTTCGCCCTGGCCATCGAGCATACCTGGGCAGTCGACCTGGTGAACGCTCTCTACAACGCCGGTGTGGAAGTGGCTCTGAACTTCCGTGTACCGGCGCCCATCGTCGACGAGGCGTTTGCCTCGCTTTCTACAAACAGCTAAAGGAGGCTGAGATGCCAGGTTTAGTACGAGGAATGGCGCGGACGGCGGCCGTGGTCGGCACAGCAACGGCTACACGTGGCGCCGTGAACCGCCGGCAGGCAGACAAGAACGCCGCGGCCTATTCACAGGCTGCAGCACAGGTCCAGCCGCAGCAGGCGCCGCCGGGAGGAGTACTACGAAGCGCCTGCCCCGGAGGAAGACGTGATTACGCAGCTCGAGCGTCTGGGCGCACTCAAGGCCCAGGGCATCCTCACCGAAGAGGAATTCGCCGACCAGAAAGCCAAGCTGCTCGGAACGTAACGCTCCAGCGGGAACGGTGGAGCGCACACTGCCCGATGGCGAAACCGCCGGCTTCGCCATCGGGCGATTAAGAAGTTTCCATGAACTCAGGTTCACCAACAGGGGTGAACAATGAGCTGTTTTCAGATTTTAAGGGAGAACTAACGATGTGTTGTGCATTCTTGGCGCTTTTCTTGTTGGGTCCACGTATCTTTGGCGCCTTCTGGTGGCTGTTCCAGCCGCTGCGCTGGCAAGCGGCTTTTAGCAACTGGGGTGGTACTCTCTGGTGGATATGGCCGGTGCTTGGCATCGTCTTCATTCCCTGGACGACAATCATGTATATCATCGTCTCGCCCGGCGGCGTGGTCGGATGGGATTGGCTGTGGATTGGCCTCATGCTGGTGGGGGACATTGCGTCCTACTCTGGCGGTTACGGCCGCAAACGCATTCCCGGCTACGAGGGGTACTAGTGAATCGGCAGATATCCTTGTACCGTTCCTGACGGGAGCTAGAGCAGCCGGATTTCTGTCGTGGTATTCACGCCGAACTGAACTAGTTCGTAGCCGCCGCTGGTGAGGTGCGGCGAGTCGCAGCACCTCACCAACGGCAGATGACGGGCAGTTGATGGTGGGTGAACGCCCGTAGAAGGCGTGAGGAGACAATACGAAAACCATGAATGCAGAAGAAAAACGCTTACAAGCGACGCGGGAAGAGAATATCCCGTGGAAAAAGTGGGGGCCGTACCTGAGCGAACGGCAGTGGGGTGTCGTGCGCGAGGACTACAGCGACAATGGCGATGCCTGGGCCTACTTCACCCACGATCAAGCGCGGTCGCGCGCCTACCGCTGGGGTGAAGACGGCCTGGCCGGCTTCTCGGACGATAGGCAACTGCTCTGCTTTGCCCTGGCCCTGTGGAATGGACAGGGACCCGATTCTCAAGGAGCGGCTCTTCGGCCTGACCAATGCCGAAGGCAACCACGGCGAAGATGTCAAGGAGTACTACTTCTACCTGGACAGCACGCCGACTCATTCCTACATGAAGTACCTTTACAAGTATCCTCAAACCGAATTTCCGTACGCCGACCTGATTCAGACCAACCAGCAGCGCACGGCCGATGATTTCGAGTATGAATTGCTCGACACGGGTGTTTTTTCTGAAGATCGCTACTTCGATCTCTTTGTTGAATACGCCAAGGAGTCGCCGGATGACATCCTGATCCAGATCACGGTGTACAATCGCGGGCCGGAGACGGCTGCGCTGCATGTGTTACCGACGCTCTGGTTCCGCAATACCTGGTCCTGGACTGACGGCGCCCCCAAACCCAACCTGCAGCAAAATGGCGGTGGCAAAGGGTACAGCGCAATCGGCGCCAGCCATCCCTCGCTGGGTGAGCGGTTCCTGTACGTCTCTGGCGTCGCACCGCTGCTCTTCACTGACAATGAGACAAATACGGCGCGGCTGTTCGGCCACCCCAACGCTGCTCCCTATGTCAAAGACGGCATCAATGACGCTGTGGTGGCAGGAGAACACACGGCAGTGAACCCTGTCCAGACCGGTACCAAGGCGGCGCCCCATATTCAGCTTGCGCTTGGGCCGGGTCAGAGCCAGGTGGTCCGGCTGCGTCTGACCGAGACCAGTCCGCAATCGCTGAGCGCATCCTATCCTGCCCAGGGCGACCCCTTTGGCCGTCACTTCGACACAGTGATGCGGACACGGCGAGAAGAGGCAGACGCCTTCTACGCAGATAGCACACCAGGCATGCTGTCAGATGATGAGAAGAACGTCATGCGCCAGGCGCTGGCCGGCATGCTCTGGAGCAAGCAGTATTTCAACTACGACGTGACCGAGTGGCTCAACGGACACGGTCTCGCCGATCGCGCCAGCCTGCAGAACTCTTCAATCCGCAACAAGGACTGGTTTCACATGGTGAACGCCGATATCATCTCCATGCCGGACAAATGGGAGTATCCCTGGTATGCGGCGTGGGACTTGGCCTTTCACACGATCGCGCTTGCCATGGTCGATCTCGATTTCGCCAAGGCCCAACTGGAGTTGATGCTCAATGAACGGTACCTCCACCCTAATGGCCAAATGCCCGCCTACGAGTGGAATTTCAGCGACGTGAATCCGCCCGTCCATGCGTGGGCGCTGATGCGGGTCTACACCCTCGAAAGGAGGCTGCGTGGCGAGGGCGACGTTGCGTTCCTGAAGGACGCCTTCCACAAATTGCTGCTGAACTTCACCTGGTGGATCAATCGCAAGGACCCGGACGGCAAGGACCTGTTTGGCGGCGGCTTCCTCGGTCTGGACAACATTGGCGTCTTCGACCGCAGCGCGCCGCTGCCCACCGGCGGCCACATTGAGCAATCGGACGGCACGGCCTGGATGGCGTTCTACTCCCTGACAATGCTGCAGATAGCGCTGGAACTGGCCTTGCATGACCCGACCTACCAGTCGATGGCGAGCAAGTTCTTTGAACATTTCCTGTGGATTTACAACGCCATGGATCCGCTTGGCGACCGTGGCGATAGTTGTGGGATGAAGAAGACGGCTTTTTCTATGATGTGCTGCGCCTGCCCGACGGACAGGCCACGCGCCTCAAGGTTCGCTCTTTGGTAGGCCTACTCCCGCTGGCCGCTTGCACAGTGCTCCTGCCCGACCAGATTCAGCGCTTGCCCGAGTTCATGGAGCGAGTCCACTGGCTCAACGAGCACAGGCCGCACCTTGTCGGCAGTATCCCCACGCTCAGCGATCCGGGTCCGAATAACCGGCGGCTGCTTGCCGTGCTGGACGAGGACAAGCTGCGCCGAACGCTGGCGAAGATGCTGGACGAGTCCGAGTTCTTGAGCCCGTTTGGGATCCGATCCATTTCTCAAATTCACCGCGACCATCCCTACGTATTGAACGTGGGCGACGCCGAATACCGCGTCGATTACCTGCCGGCCGAATCCAACAGCGGTATGTTTGGCGGCAACTCCAACTGGCGCGGCCCGATCTGGTTCCCCATGAATCTGTTGCTGATTCGGGGGCTGGCCACGCTTCACGCCTTCTATCGGGGATGAGTTCACCGTCGAATGTCCCACCGGTTCCGGGCAGCAGATGACGCTGTGGCAGGTTGCTCAGGAGTTGTCGCTGCGGCTCACGCGCATTTTCCTTCAAGATGCCAATGGGCGGCGTCCCGTCTACGGCGGCATGGAGAAGTTCCAGACCGACCCGCACTGGAGCGACTATATCCTCTTTCACGAATACTTCCACGGCGACAACGGCGCCGGCCTGGGCGCCAGCCACCAGACCGGCTGGACAGGCGTGTTGGCCTGGATCATGCGGGTGTCCGGCTCGGTCACCGATTTCGAGGCGGCCTATGCGACGGTTACCGCCCGCCGTTCCGGAGAAAGTGAACAGCCGGAGCCGGGTGGTGTAGTATCTTGAGTGTCAAGGGGGCAAGACATGGCAGTCAGTGACAGAATCACCGTCTACATTGGTACGTATACCCGGCGCGAGTCATTTGTAGATGGAAAAGCCGAAGGCATCTACATCTATCACCTGGATCCGAGTTCAGGTGAGTTGACCTACGCCGCCACCGTGACCGGCGCCGGCACGGTCAACCCTTCGTTTCTGGCCCTGGGGCCGGACGAACGCTGTCTGTACACGGTCAACGAGCTCTACGGGGACGAAAGCACGCACGGAAGTGTGAGCGCCTTTGCCATCGATCCGGTGACCAAGCATCTGACCTATCTGAACCAGCAATCGACCCATGGTCTGGCTCCTTGCTATACCAGCATTGAGCCGGAAGGACGGTACTGCCTGGTGGCCAACTATGAGACCGGCAGCGTGTGCGTTCTACCGGTCCAGGAAGACGGGAGTTTGGGAGAGGCAACCGATACAGTTCAGTTTTCCGGTATCGGGTCCCACTCCCGGACGCCAGGACGGACCGCACGCCCACATGGTTGTTTCCAGCCCCGCATGTAAGGCAGACCCAACGGGCCCTGCACAGCGCAGTCGCAGATTCATACTCGTTGTTGACTTGGGCACGGATAGGCTGAGGGCGTTTGACCTCGATTCAGAGCGGGGCGCCCTGATCCCGGTTGACTCGCTCTCCACTCATCTGCCGCCCGGCACGGGCCCGCGACATTTGGCTTTTCACCCACACAGGCCATTCGTCTATATGATCAGCGAACTCCAGTCCAAGGTCACCCTGCTTCGCTTCGTTGAGCAGGAGTGCGCGTTGACGGCTAGACGATTTCAACCGTGCCCGACGGGTTCCGGACCGAATCTGGGCGCGGAGATCAGTGCTCCTCCGGCCGCTTCGTCTACGCCTCCAACGGGGACACGACAGCTTGGCGATCTTGCGTCGACCAGGAGAGCGGCGAACTGTGAATGTTGGGCATGAATCGACCAGGTGCGGCCCTCGCGAGTCGTCATCGATCCAACTGGCGAAGCTGCTCGTGGCAAACCAGGATCGGACACAGTGGTCACGTTCTGGATTAACCGGTCCGGGATGCTGACCGCAACTGGACGTGGCCAATGCCAACGCCGGTTTGCCTGCGACTGTGGGTGGGATAGCTTCGGAAGGATGACAAGCCCTAACATCTGATTAAGTCGTCGATGACAACCGAGCGTAAATGTGCCCGGAAACTGTCTTGGTCAACGACTCCGCAGGCGTCCTGTAGCATCTGCGATTCCTGCTCGATACCCATAGCTCGTAGTGGAACAGCAAACCTGCCATCACGATTTGAAAATCAGGAGATAACACGATGAAAGCGATTACTGTAGAACCTAAAAACCAGGGTCAGCACGGTATGAAGAGTTCCCGGAACCTGACGTGAGTGAGGGTCGGTTCTGGTTGAAGCAGTTGCGTCGGCGTCTGTGGGACAGATGTCGAAATCGTCACGGGGAAATACGGCTGGGCGCCCCGGGGAAGGCCCGCCTGGTGCTGGGGCACGAGTCCCTCGGCCGCGTCATCGATCCGGGGCCGCACGGTTCCCTGAAAAAGGGCGACCTGGTGGTCGGCATTGTGCGCCGTCCGGATCCGGTTCCCTGCCCCAACTGTGCGGTAGGCGAGTGGGACATGTGCACCAACGGCCAGTACACCGAGCGTGGGATCAAGGAGATCCACGGTTTCATGTCGGAACACTGGCGCAGCGAGCCTGATTACCTCATCAAGGTCGACCCTACTCTGGGCATCCTCGGCGTGCTGCTCGAGCCGATGACGGTGATCACGAAAGCGCTGGAACAGGTCTACCTGGCGGGCATGCGCGCCTTCTGGGAGCCAAGAACTGCGCTGGTGACCGGCGCCGGACCGATTGGTCTCTTGGCGGCGCTCCGTCTCGAGCGTGCGCGACCTTGAGGTCCATGTTCTGGATCGCGCTGAAACTGGACCGAAGGCCGACCTGGTGCGCGCCCTGGGGGCGACGTATCACTCCGGGCGGCGTTACTGGATCTTGATTTTGAGCCCGACATCATCGTCGAGTGCACGGGGGTTGGCGCGGTGATTGCGGACTCGCTCCAGAAGATCGGCGCGGGCGGGATCATCTGCCTGACGGGAATTGGACCGGCGGTCGTCGCCGAGGCCGGTCCACAGCCGCATAGTCGCCGGCGGCGGTGGTCTTGAAGAACAATGTGATTGTCGGCAGCGTGAATGCGAACAAGCGGCACTGGTACAAAGCGGGCCAAAATCTGGCCCGCTCGGACCGGGCGTGGCTGAGCCGCGTGATCACCCGTCGTGTGAAGCCGGAAGATTTCCAACAGGCGCTTGATCGACAACCCGACGACGTCAAAGTGATCATTCAGTTTAGCGAGGTCTAGATGACGAGCCGATTCGACGAAAGGAGAGTGCAATGAGTTCCACCATGGCACCAAACGTGCCCGGTGTGGGCGCTCCGGGCCGACGCACGGTCTACAGCATGTGCGGCATGTGCGCGGTGCGTTGCCCGATCGAAGTGACGGTCGAGGACGGGCGCATCGTCTGGCTGCAGGGCAACACGCACGACAAGGCCATCGGCGCCAGCCTCTGCGCAAAGGGCTCGGCCGGCCTGGCGTTCGAGTACGACGACCAGCGGCCGCAGACGCCGCTGATCCGCATGGGTCCGCGCGGCGGCGGCCAGTGGCGGCGGGCGTCCTGGGACGAGGCCCTCGACTACATCGCCGACAAGCTGAAGGAGACGATCGAGGAGTTCGGCGGGCGCGGCATCGCGCTCTCCGATCGCGGCGGCCCCTTCACCGACCTGACCCGGACCTTCGTGCAGGCGCTCGGCTCGCCGAACTACTTCAACCACGACGCCGGCTGCGGCGGCAACGTCCACAACGCCGCGCGTTCGATCTACGGCTTCAGCCACGAGGGGCTCATCCTCGACCTGAGCAACGCCAAGCACCTCGTGCTCTACGGCCGCAACATCGTCGAGTCGCTCATGGTCAAGGAGGCCAAGGCCTTCATGGCCGCGGTGGCGCGCGGGATGCGCGTCACCTACATCGATCCGCGCGCCAGCCTCACGGCCTGCAAGGCCACCCGCTACTGGCAGGTGCGCCCGAACAGCGACTACGCGCTGAACCTGGCCATCATCCACGAAGTGCTGGAGCAGGAGGCGTACGACAAGGAGTTCGTCGCCCGCTTCGTCTCCGGCATGGACTCCCTGCGCGAGGCGGTCAAGGAGACGACGCCGGAATGGCAGGAGCCCCACACCGGCGTTCCTGCCGACCAGCTGCGCGCCTTCGTCAAGGAGATCGCCGCCGATGCGCCGCACGTGATCTTCCATCCGGGCTGGATGACGGCGCGTCACAAGCAGTCGTTCTACGTCAGCCGCACGGCGCTGATCCTGAACGCCCTGATGGGCAACATCGAGATCCCTGGCGGATGCGTGCTGGGCAAGCCGCCCGAGTTCTACGGCCGCAAGGGCCTGAAGCATCTGACCGACCGCGTGCCCAAGGTCGAGCGAGCCGCGCGTGGACGGCGCCGGCACCGACCCGGCCGCAGTGGGATCCGGCCATCGGCATGCTGCACCAGGCGTTCGCCGCCATGGAGACGGGGCAGCCCTACGGCATCGGCGCCTACTTCGCCTACCGCCACGACCCGTTCACCGGCCTGCCCGATCCCGAGGCCGACGAAACATGCGCTGGACAAGCTGAAGCTGATCGTCTCGATCGACGTGCGCTATTCGGAGACGGGCTGGTTCGCCGACGTCATCCTGCCCGAGTCGACCTACCTCGAGCGCGCCAACATCCTGGCGCAGCTGCCCGGCCCGGTGCCGGTCTTCGTCATGCGCGACCAGGCGATTGCGCCGCGCTTCGACAGCCGCCCGGCCTGGTGGATCTTCCGCGAGATCCTGCACCGCATGGACATCAAGGATGCGCTCGACTTCGAGACCATCGAGGAGCTCTGGAACTACCAGCTCGACGGCACCGGCGTCACTGTCGCCGAGATGCGCGAGGCGGGGTTCGTCAGTCTGGCCAACGCGCCGACGCTGACACGCGCGAGGAGCTCCGGTTCCCGACCCCCTCGGGCAAGATCGAGATCGAGAGCGAGATCCTGAAGCAGGCCGGGCTGCCGAGCCTGCCGCCCTACGAGCCCAAGACGGCGCCGACGGACGACCGCTTCCACCTGCTGTTCGCACGGACGGCGACGCTGGCGCACGGCCAGTCCCTCAACAACCCGCTGCTCAACGAGATCGCGCCGGAACAGGTGCTCTGGATCCACCCCGACCGCGCCCGGCCGCTGGGCATCGGCGACGGCGATGACGTCGAGGTCAACGGCGGCGGGAGCTACGTCGGCAGGATCAAGGCGAAGGTGACGCCCTGGATCCATCCTGAGGCGGTGTTCATGCTGCACGGCTACGGCGCCACGGTGCCGCTCGCCACGCGCGCCCGCGGCCGCGGCGTGGCCGACCAGCGCCTGCAGCACGGCAAGCTCTACGATTTCGACCCGGCCGGCGGTGGCTGCGCCATGACCGAGACCATCGTCCGCATCAGGCCCGCGGTGACGGGAGGAGGCAACCAGTGAGCACATACATCCTGCACCACGACGAGGCGAACTGCATCGGCTGCCTGGCCTGCGAAGTGCACTGCAAGACCAACAAGGACCTCGGCCCCGGCCCGAACCCGTGCCAGATCATCAGCCGTCGGCCCGATCGACGTCGGCGGACAGCCGCGCATGCGCATCGTCTTCATGCCCTGCTTCCACTGCGAGGATCCGTGGTGCGTCAGGGCCTGTCCGACCGGCGCCATGCAGAAGCGCGAGAAGGACGGCATCGTCTTCGTCCAGTCCAGTCTCTGCATCGGCTGCAAGAGCTGCATCGCCGCCTGCCCCTGGGGCACGCCGCAGTGGGACCCGGTCACGCGCAAGGTGGTCAAGTGCGACTACTGCATGGATCGCGTCGATGCCGGGCTGCAGCCGGCCTGCGTCACCAAGTGCGTGACCGGCTGCCTCTCCTTCGGCGTCGCCAACGAAGCGCCGGATCCGCGCCGCGAGCGTTACGCCCGCCATATTCATCGCCGAGCCGCTGGGTAGCGGGGAGGAGGCGCCATGAGCGACCTCCAGATGCTTCCGACGTGGCTCGACGCGGGCGCGGCGACCCTGTCGGGCGCCGTGCCGCCGGCACAGACCCTGGCCGCCGCGCTGCCGGGCTACACGCAGGCCCAGTCCCTGACGCCCGTGCAGCGGCTGCAGCGCGTGCAGGCGTCGGGCCTGGCCGAGTGCGGTGGCGCCGGCGAACCGATCTATCTCGCCTGGCGCCAATTCCTGCGCGGCCACGGGCCTTCGGCGCTGGTGATCGACGCGACCGGCCTCGACGTACGGGCACGCGGCACAGCCGCCGTTCTCGATGGCGCTCCCTGGCTGCTGGCCGAGGGCGTGCTGATCGCGATCGGCCTGCGCGACAGCCGCAAGATCGAGCTGCGCCTGCCGGCCGAGCTGACGGGCCACGAAGTGGCCTTCCTGAATGCGGTCGACGCCATCCGTTCGCTCGCTCAGATCGCCGTCCCCGGCCGGCAGGTGGAGGTGCTGCGCGACAGCCGGCCGAGCTGCTGGGGGGAGGGACAGGCCAGCGACGGGTCACGGCTGATCCACACGCCGGAGACCTGGTGCCGGATCGCCCTGCTGTTCGCCGGCGCGTCGGATCTTGATGCGTCGCTGCTTGACGCTGCGGCGCGGCATGAAGCAGCGCGGCCTGGTCGAGCTTGCACGGACCGGCAACCTGCGCCGCCAGATCGACGACTGGGGTGGCGGCGTCGAGGTGGAAGGCCAGGACGCCGTGCTTGTCTTCGACGACGGTCTGGGCGGCTTCCTGCCGCTCTCCGAGGCGGACCTGTCGTGCGATCCGCTCTCTTTCGCGTCCGCGGGCATCATCCCGTCGCCGTCCAGCCTGATGGTGATGGCCGAGGGCGTGTGCGTCGTCAAGCAGACCCGACGTGCGCTCTATCGCCATTGGCTGCTCGCCGAAGGCGAAGCGGCGCCGGTGCGCGGGTTGCTGGCGCGCGCCGCGCGCCTGACGACCGAGATCACCCTCGGCCGCGGTGAGGCCGGCCATCTCGTCGCCCTCGACGAAGTGGCGCTCGAACTCGCCGCGCAGGGGCTGGCGGCCGCCTGGCCGCTGGGCAGTTCCCTGCGCTATTACCGCGAGCAGTGGGAAAGCCATGTCCGGCGTGAGTCCTGCCCGGAAGGGATTTGCCTCGAGCGCAAGGCCGCGCCCTGCCACCACACCTGTCCGGCCAACATCGACATTCCCAGCTTCATGGCCCACCTCGGTCATGGCGACTATCGTTCCACCATCGAGGTCATCCGGCGCGACAACCCGCTGCCGCTGACCTGCGGCCTGGTCTGCCCGGCGCCGTGCGAATCCGCCTGCGTGCGCGGCGGCAGCAACGGGGCCGTCTTCATCCGGCCGCTGAAGGCCAAGGCGGCCGAACACTGCCTGGCCGAGGGCGGCTACCCGAAGCCCGAGATCGCGCCCGACACCGGCAAGCGCATCGGCATCGTCGGTTCCGGCCCGTCCGGTCTCACGGCGGCCTATTACCTGCGCACCTACGGTCACGAGGTCGAGATCTTCGAGGCGCTGGAGAAGGCCGGCGGGCAGTTGCGCTACGGCATTCCGGCCTATCGCCTGCCGCCCGACCTGCTCGATCAGGAAATCGACCAGATCCGGGTGCTGGGCGTCCAGATCCACACCGGCGCCCCGGTCGACAGCCTCGAGGCCTTCCGCAAGAACTACGACGCCGTGTTCCTCGGCCTCGGCACGCAGCGGGCGCGCCTGATCCCGATCGAAGGCGTCCATCAGTCCTTCGTGCTCGGCGGGATCGACTTCCTGCACGCCGTGCGCAGCGGTGAGCCGGTGCGGGTCGGGCCGCGGGTCGTCGTCATCGGCGGCGGCAACGTCTCCATCGACGTCGCCTTGACGGCGCTGCGGCAGGGCGCGCAGCACGTCGACCTGACCTCGCTTGAGAAACGCCGCGACATGCCGGCCAGCCCGCACGAGATCGAAATCGCAGTCGCCGAAGGCGTGGAGCTGCACCCGGGCTGGGGACCGGTGCGCATCGATGAGGATGGCGAGGTCACCTTCCAGTTCTGCGAGCGGACCCACGACGAGAACGGCCGCTTCGATCCGCAGTTCGACGACCACCCGCCTGCTGACGCTCGCAGCCGATCACGTGATCCTCGCCACCGGTCAGGGCACCGACCTGACGATCCTCGATGGCAGCGGAGTCGAAAATACACGCGGCTTCATCGTCGCCGACCCGAAGACCCTGATGACCAACGTGCCGGGCGTCTTCGCCGGCGGCGACGCGGAGCACGGCCCGCGCACGGCCGTGGAGGCGATCCGCTCCGGAAAGATCGCCGCGGCCTCCATCGATGCCTGGCTGCGCGGGGCGCCCATGGACGCCGCCGCCGGCCAGCCGGTGCGTCGCGCCGAGGTGATTCCCCTGCATGTCGTGGCGCACGATCGCACTCACCTGCCCCGTGCCGTGATGCCCGAAAGGACCGTCGAAGAGGTTCTCGGCGAGGGCAACTACGTCCAGATCGAGGAGGGCCTGACCGACGCGATGGCGCACGACGAGGCCCGCCGCTGCCTGCGCTGCGACGTCTGCATCGGCTGCGGCCTGTGCATGGCCGCCTGCAGCGAGATGGGCGTCGAGGCGCTGCGCATGGCCGACACGCCGGCCGGCCGGCTCGCTTACTTCGACTTCACGCGGCCTGCGGAGCTGTGCATCGGCTGCGGCGCCTGTACGCAGGTCTGCCCGACGGGCGCGATCCACATCGAGGATCGGGACGGGGTGCGGCGCACGATCATCACGGGAACCGTCGTGCGCGAACAGCCGCTGCTGACCTGCAGCGAATGTGGTGCGCCGACGCAGACGCCAGCGCACCGGGAGTTCATCCGCCATCGCCTGCCGGATCACATGGCGGCCCTCCTCGATCGTGAGCTCTGCCCGTCATGTGCGCGCCTGCGGGCCGATCGTCCCGCAGTAGGAGCAAGCGTCCGTCTGCGGTGAAGCCGTGGGCGGTGATGACAGAGATGTAGACGTAGGTTAATGGATATCGAACGCATTGCGCCGAAGCGAATCCCATGACACGTGGCGAGGACGGTAGTTTCGCCGTGGCGCTCTCGCTGAAGCCTGGCCAGGCTTACCGATTTCGCTATCTGCTCGGCGACGGGCGCTGGGAAAACGACCCGGCGGCCGATGCCTATGTGCCGAACCTGTATGGCAGCGACGACTCGGTGGTCCAACTATAGTGAGATGATCCCGACGAGGGTTTCTCATATGTCCGCAGGCGCGTCATGTTGAGCCTGGCCCCAAGCTGCCTACAGAGCCGCCGAAGGTCTGACATCAAATGCAGCGCCAAACACCGGACAGGCTGGGGTGGCTTGATCGCCGGTTGATCACCCGATGCGGAGACGCCTTCGCTGTCGACACCAACCCGACACAAACCCGACATCGTCTGGAAAGGACTTCACTCTATGAGCCTCAAAGGAAAGGTCCGACCCGGCTCCGCCTACCCGATCGGCGCAACGCCGATGGCTGATGGCGTGAACTTCAGCGTCTACGCCGACAAGGCCGAGGCCGTCGAGTTGCTTCTGTTTGACGGCGTCGACGATCCGCAGCCGGCGCAAGCGATCCGGCTCGATCCGCCGCAGCACCGTACCTACCACTATTGGCATGCGTTCGTACCCGGTGTGCAGGCTGGCCAAATCTACGCCTACCGCGCGATCGGGCCAAACACTCCGCAGCATGGCCTGCGCTACGATGCGGACAAGGTCCTGCTTGACCCCTACGGCCGCGCCGTGGCTATGCCTTCCAACTATGACCGCGCAGCCGCCGGCCGGCCGGGCGACAACGCAGCCTCGGCCATGAAGAATGTCGTGGTTGATCCGGCCGCCTACGATTGGGAGGGCGACCAGCCGTTGCGCCGCCCCTTCGCAGCAACCGTGATCTACGAGATGCACGTCGGAGGCTTCACGCGGCACCCCAACTCAGGCGTGGCGCCGGCCAAGCGCGGCACCTACGCCGGGCTGATCGAGAAGATCCCCTACCTGCAGGATCTCGGTATCACGGCCGTGGAACTGCTGCCGGTCTACCAGTTCGATCCCCAGACCGCACCTCCCGGCATGGTCAACTACTGGGGATACCAGCCCGTCTCCTTCTTTGCACCGCACACCGCCTACAGCTCCCGCCAGGAGCCACTCGCCGTGCTCGACGAGTTCCGCGACATGGTCAAGGCGCTGCACAAGGCCGGCATCGAGGTGATCCTCGACGTTGTCTACAACCATACCGCCGAGGCCTTTGGCGATGGCGCCACCCTGAGCTTTCGCGGGCTCGCCAACGACGTGTACTACGTGCTGGATCCCACCGATAAATCCTGTTATGCCGACTACACCGGCTGTGGCAATACGCTCAATGCGGGCCACACGGTGGTACGCCGGCTGATCCTCGACAGCCTGCGCTACTGGGTGCAGGAGATGCACATCGACGGTTTCCGCTTCGACTTGGCCTGTGTACTGGCGCGCGGGGAGCATGGCGAGCCGTCACCCAACCCGCCGGTCATCTGGGACATCGAGTCGGACCCGGCGCTGGCGGGCGTCAAGCTGATCGCTGAAGCCTGGGATGCGGCGGGACTCTACCAGGTCGGCACATTCGTCGGCGATGCCTGGAAGGAATGGAATGGCAAGTTCCGCGATGACGTGCGCAGCTTCGTCAAGTCCGACAACGGTCGCGTTGCCGCGCTCGCCCAACGCTTGACCGGCAGCCCTGACGTGTATGGCAAGGATGTGCGTGAGCCGGAACAGAGCGTCAATTTCGTCACGGTCCACGATGGTTTCACGCTCAACGACCTCGTCTCTTACAACGACAAGCACAACGAGGCCAACGGTGAGGCCAATCGAGACGGCGCCAACGACAACTACAGTTGGAACTGCGGCGTCGAAGGGCCGACCGATGACCCGGCTGTGGAGTCACTGCGCAACCGCCAGGTCAAGAACCTCCTCACGCTGCTGCTTACGTCTGTCGGTGCACCGTTGCTCCTCATGGGCGACGAGGTGCGGCGCACGCAACTAGGCAACAATAATACCTACTGCCAGGATAACGAGCTGAGCTGGTTCGATTGGACGCTGGTGGACAAGCACGGCGATGTCCGGCGTTTCGTCAAGGAACTGATCGCAGGCCGGTTGGCGTGGGGTCAGGGCCGTACCGACGATGACATCTTGCTTGATCTGCTGCGGCGCGTGGATTTTCAGTTCTACGACGTCGACCTCAACCCGGCCGACGAGGGAGAAACATCGCATTCGCTGGCCGTGTCGCGCAAATCGCCGAGTGGCTTGGTGCACTTCTTCCTGATGATCAACGCCTACTGGGAACCGCTGACGTTCCAGGCGCCGCCGCCCGACCCAGACAAGGAAGGCTGGCGGCTGTGGATTGACACCAGCCGTCCGTCGCCGCATGACATTTATGACTGGAACGACGCGCCCCTGCTGACCGAGACGGCAACCGTAGTGGGCCCGCGTTCCATCGTCGTGTTGGCAGCAGCCTGAGCGCCTGCGATGCCGCGCCACGAAGATACCTGCAATCCGATGGCCAGGACCGCGTGAGGCCGGCGGATGCCGCCAATACAGGAGTAAGGTGTAATTTCCTAGAAAGGAGAACATGGAATCGATATTCGCACAGCTTTCCGAACTTGTACGATTGGTATACGTCATAGTATTGGTATTGGTGGGGTTCGGACATGGATTCAACCCCAAGGATGTCATACGCGTCAGAGCCATTCCACCAGGTAACATTATTCCAACACCAAGGAGGATCAAATGTTTATTGGATTATGATGTGGTTGTTTGCTCGCCATGGGCATTGGGTTGGCCCCTCGCCTATTTCTTATTCTTGCCTGGATATTCAGCGAACGGTGGGACATTGTCTGGAGCAATACGTCGTTAATCTGGCCACTGCTGGGCATTATCTTCTTGCCCTACACCACCGTCATGTACATGCTGGTCTGGACGACCACCGGTATTGCTAGCTGGGACTGGATGTGGATCCTATTAGGTGTACTGCTCGACGTCATGAAGTGGGGCCAGATTTACAACGAGCGTAGAGGGATACCTGGCTATCCTGGCGGAACTTCATCCGGCGCTAATCCCGCATACTGATCTCGTCGCCTGCAAATTTGTAGCAGGATGGTGTGTGAGGCATTCCAATTAAGCCGGTCACAGTATAGGATTTTACATGAACGTCTATACTACCTCTGGATATGCTGTAAGAGATTGAACTGTGACCTACTTAAGCCGGTCACAGTATAGGATTTTACATGAACGTCTATACTACCTCTGGATATGCTGTAAGAGATTGAACTGTGACCTACTAAAGCCGGTGAGAGTTTCTAGTGTTGCGTCAAGGCTAAGGTGATCGATAATCGTAGTAGGAACTTCAGTCGTTTTGGCCGGCAAAACGACTGAAGCATGACCCAATTTTATACTCGCTCATGTACATTTGTAGCTGTGCTGGACGCAAAGCGTCCGGCACATGGAGGAGAAAGAGACTATGTTAAGAGTACGCACGTTAATTATCGTAATGGTCGTGATCGGGCTGGCGTTGCTGCCGGCTGCATGCGGGCGCCGTGATGACAGGCAAGCTACAGCGACAGAAACACCTGTTCCTGCCGCACCGGAGGCAGCAACTCAGGCTGAACAAGAGGTTGCGACCGAGGCGCCGGAGACAGAAGCGGCAGAAGAGGAACCGCAAACCGAAGCTGAGGAAGTCGAAGATGACTCGATCCTGGAAGTCGCAACAGAGCCGCTGATTCAGGTGGAGTCAGAAACCTTTATCGGCGACGTGATCAGCGAAAACGATCCGGCGCTGGTTACGTTGTCGTCTAGTGGTGCGCAAATGACGTGGGCCCAGGCTGTAGGGCGCTTATGGAACCGCGAGGGTGAACTGTGCATCTATACCTTTGATTCCGCCGCCACCGATTGCTTTGTGGCGCCCGATACGTACAATGACTATCCCTATGCCTTCTTCTGGTCGCCCGGCGATGACTATGTCGCCTTCACGGAAAACCCCATTGAGCTGGGCAATGAAAGCGATATCTGGATCTTCGACACCGGTAGTGATGAGTTTAAGAATCTTACCGACGACGGCGTAGAGGGCAGTTGGGCTTCGGCAGAGGCTGGCACCTTCTCGCTAGACTATCTGCCCATGTGGAACCACCAGGACGGTCAAATCTACTTCTGGCGAAGTGTGCCCGATCCCACCTACCCTCTCTCTCTCACGCTGTCTGTCATGCGTGTGGCGCCGGACGGCGGCGAGGCTGAACTCGTGCGCGAAGTCCAGGAGAATCCGGCAGGCAATCTCATTTGGTTCGACAATGAGGCCTGGTACATGGACGGCGTGTCGGCTCTTTCGCCTGATGGACGTTACGTGGCCATGCTGGTCGTCACCGTCGACTACGATACAGAAGATCCCGGAAATGACGGACTATGGATCGTAGATCTTGAAGAGACCGGTACGCCCCTCCGCCAGGTGGCTACCACCGAAGAATTGCAGGCAGCACTTCCAAGCTGGTCGGCGACCCCACTTGTTCCCGTCGGCCTATCCTGGCAGGCAAATGGCGAAAGCCTGGTTGTAATTGCCATGAACAACGACCCGCAACTGCCGGTCGTGGTCCTGTATGATGTGGACGTAGCCAACGGTACCCTGACCCCCGTCGTGGACTTCAGCGCTGTGCCCGACATCGAATCGTACAATGCTCAACCCGACTGCAGACAGTGCGCCACCGCGCGTTTACTCGCCGTGGACGGCATCCATGTCTCCGAACAACGACACGCTGTTGATGTGGCAGAGCCTTGGCGGTTCGACCGGCCTCCTGGTGTCGCCACTGCCGCCAACCGGTGCGCTACCTGAGCTGGACTATGTGAGCGAGATCAGCACGGTGGCCACACCAAGGTCCAGCCGTGGTTCAGATGGCAAGGTGCTTGTAGGCAATATACTGTACAACCTCGCCCCGCAATAGGCATGTCCACCAGCCGCCGTAATCCGGGGACTGCACACCGATTGGCGCCGCAAAGTGGGCAACTATCGCCCACTTTGCGAATGCGCATCGCATCACGGGATGCTCTCTCAACGAGAACGGCATAACGATTGCGATCTACTCGTTCCCGCGCCATAGTTGAACATATCGTAACCGCAACACACCATAGATTATTGGAGAGATGCAGAATGTCGAAACAGTCAAAGCGCTTTATCGAGCTTGCGTTCGCATGTATACTCGTGCTCTTTGTCGCCGCCGCGTGCCGTATGGCGGAACCGGAACCAACGCCCAGCCCGGCCGAAGCGGTGGCAACGTCGGAAGCGGCAGTCGAGGAGTTCATTGCTGCCTATCCGCTGGCTGTCACAGCGTGGGAACTGGCGTTTTTTGGCCCTCCCGACGAGCCGTTGCCGATGTTGCCCGATACACGCGCCACCGTCGGCTATTTCTGGGACCGTTACGCCGGGTTTGACGGCTGCAACTGGTTCCTGGGCGTCTACTCGGCCGACACCGAAGGCAGTCTGCGCATGATGACGCCTGCACAGACACCCAATATCTGTGACACCCCGCCCGGACTCTACGAGCAGTCCGCGACCTATACCTCATTCATGTTAAATGTGACCGAATACGTCATCGAAGGTGAGCAATTCATCGCCAATACCGTCGACGATCAGCGGCTGTTGACCTATGATCCGGCCAAGCCCGTTCCCATGCTGGGACCGCTCTGGGAACTGAAGTTTTGGTGGCAGGCTGACCGCGAGAACTGGGCGCCGGTCGTACCGACCGTGGCGACGACGATTTCGTTTGTCGAAGGGGGTGAAGCATCCGGTTCCGGGGGGTGCAACAACTACACGGTGACCTATGAAGGAGACCTCCAGATCGAAAAGGTGATGGAAGCGACGGACACCTACGCCGAACTACCAACACTCACCTTTGGTCCCGTCGCCGCACAAATGGCCGAATGCGCGGAACCCGAAGGTATCATGGACCAAGAACAAGGCTTCTTCACCTCGCTCAGTTCTGTCGCCTACTACTTCAAAATGGGCGGCATGATGATGATGGTGGACGCGGAGGGCATGCCCGTGCTCATGTTTGCAGCCGCCAACTGAGCGAAGTCATGCCGAACATCGTCAAACATGGAGCGAGTCGGTATCGCTGTGGTATCCCATGGCCGGTTCTGGGCGAGGCGGACAGATGCCGCCAACACGGGGGCAATGCGTAGTTTCCTGGAGATGACCATACAGAATCCATGCGCATATTGCCGAAATCAAACGAATGGAGGCTATAATTAGGTAACGAGGGATTGACAAGCCATCGTTTGAGACAATACGTAGGATTCTGAATCTCCTGGATGTTCAGGTTCACTAGAAAGAAGAGAAGACCACCGATGTCTGAACATATATTGCAGCCTATTTCTGATCCCGACGTTGAGGACCGAGCACGGGAATCCGCCGAGAAATCAAGAGGTGGTTTGCGCTCTGTGGTCATCCACAATGATGACGTCACACCCTATGAGTATGTGATTCATCTGCTGGGCTCTGTTTTTATGCTTTCTGAGGAACTGGCCGACCATATCGCCTTTACCGCCCATAACAACGGGTCGGCGGTGGTTGTGGTGCGCCCGCTCTGAGGCCGAAAAGCTGGTCAGTGTTGCCAATGGGCGAGCCAAAGCGGTCGGCTATCCGCTCACTTTTACGCTGGATGTAGAATGACGCGTCGCAAACAGAATGGCGGCGCCGATCCGGTCTGGCTGCATACCCATGAACATGAACCCAACCCGGCGCCGCCCTCTGACGACGCCACCTTTGTGCTAAGCAGACCCGACGGCAGCGAAGTTGTCATTGCTTTAGACAATCTAGAACAACTGCCCGCGGTCGAGATGGCAGACTGCTACATCGTCAGTACTGGGCACGGAACTTCGGGACCGTTTACCTTTGGCGGCGTGCGCCTGGCTGATTTCTTGAGCGCAACCCTTGATGCCGGAGAGGTATGGACCTATTTAGACGTCTTCAGTGGCGATGGTTTTGGCAACCGGGTGTCAGCCGAGGAAGCGCGCGATACCTCTACTTCACGTCCCATCCTCTTGGCGACAAAGATCGACGGGCGACCCATGTCGCGCTCCCAAGGGTTGGTACGGTTGGTCGTGCCTACCGAAAAAGATGACGCGCTACGCCAGGTGAAGTGGATCGCCCGCATCCAAGTGCGCTGAGAGCTTGAATCAGGAGGATCTTTGCAACACTGGAATACCTTGAAGCGCCAGGAAGTGTGGCGGGCCGGCGATGGCAAATTCCTGATTGTGGAAAACCATACGGTCGAACTGCCGGATGGAAATGTCATTGAGAACTGGCCCTGGCTGATTACGCCGGACTACGTCAACGTCGTAGCTGAGACGGCGTCCGGAGATTTTATCTGTTTCCGCCAGACAAAATACGCAGCAGGGGGGTTCTCGCTGGCTGTGACCGGCGGCTACCTAGAAGACGGTGAGGAACCTTTGGAGGCCGCAAGCCGGGAGCTGCTGGAGGAGACCGGTTATGTGGCGCCGCAGTGGATCCCATTGGGGCGATATGTTGTAGACGGCAATCGCGGCTCAGGCTTTGCCAATCTCTTTCTGGCCCGGGGGGCACAGTGGCTACAGCCGGTGGATGCCGACGACCTCGAGGAGCAGGAGATCCTGATGCTGAACCGCCGGGAGATAGAGCAAGCGCTGGTTGATGGCGAGTTCCGCGTGCTGCCTTGGGCAACGGCGGTAGCCTTGGCCCTGATGCAAATCGACCGGCTCAAGGCTGAGAATTGAGCCGGTCGCCGAGAATCGTTACTGTCCAGCGGCTGCTAGGAGGCTGGCCTGGTCGATTACATCATAGCGTATAAGTAGCGAAGACGGTACGCCCGCCAGCGCCGCGACTTCTTCCGTATTCATCGCGGCCAACTGTGCAAAGGTGTGTACATCGTTCTCTTTCAACCGCTGATCGATGGTAGGGCCAATTCCTCGTATCTGCGTGAAATCAGCTTCTTCGACCTGCCCTGCACTGGCTACCGGCTGCGTGGATTCCGGCAGTTCGCCCTTGTCCTTCACGGTCCGCTCTTCTTTTCCTTCATCTTGCACGCCTTCCGCCTGATCTGGCTTGCCGCCGAGCAGGCGTGCCAAACCACTTTCATGCGCGGCAATAGGTTGCTTCAGAAGAACACTACTGCTTTCCCAGAGATTCGCCATCCGCTGTACGACCACAGACCAGTTAGCATCAATAATTAGCATGTACAGCACGGATTGGTCAGGGGGCACGTCCCGGGCGAGTTCAAGCAACGGCTTGTTGCGAAAGTGGCTGAAAACCGTGCTGGCGATGCCGCCGAGAATCGAGCCGCCCACTAGAGTTCTGAGCGGCTTGCCCACAACAAGACCCAGCGCCAATCCCGCAAGGCCAGACAGAGCGGCATGTTGCCCGCTTGTCAGTTCCCCACTGCGATAGACTGTTGTCTTGCCGAGACTGTCCTTGTAGATCACTGCTGCATCACCCAGTTGGATTGACCCTTCCCGGCGCAGGCGCGCCAGCGAAAACAAGGCTTCGCGCGCGAGCAGTTTGCCCGGATAACGCACGGCAACAAGACTTTGGTTGTGTTGCGCCAATTTCACCCTCCTTCCTCATGAGCAAGGACAAGCCCTTCGGGGTCGGACATCCCGCTCGTTGATGTAGCTCTTTGCGTGTGTACTATCCTTCACCGGTTGCCATGATTGTAACGAGCAGGTACAATCGACGCGGTTCAGGGCAATAATGCTATGAGCACCTGCTGTACAGGACATTGTACCGTTATTCTTTGCTGGAGGCACACCCATGACGCACAGAAATGTTTTGATCTTGCTGTCGATAGTGGGCATACTGCTCGCAGGCTGTGCAGAATTGGCGCCTACAGTGGGTGAGCCCGCTCCATCCGCGACGCCAACCATGGCTGCGGACAACGCCGAGGCAGAGAATGTACTCGATACGGCGCCAGATATTCAGGTGAGCCCACTGGCATTTGCCGGTGATGGTGACACCTTCTTGGATGGTATTGATTCTGCAGTTCAGGAAGTGGGCAGGCCGGACCACCACAGCTATGTGGAGATAGAAAGCGGTCACGGCCAACTCTGGCAGGGTGAATCGCTCGCCTATTCAGACCGCCAGGTCATGTTCTTGCAGGCTGTTCAGGGAGGGAGCGATACGGGCTCTACGTCTCGAGTCTCCGCCTGAACAGTTCGCTGCAGCAACTCGCCCAGCACCTGCCCGAGATCCAGGCTGTAAGTGCACTGTTCGGACGTTGATATCCAGTTTGTGCGCGCACGGCATAGTGGCGACAACGTCTGGACCTTTGATGTTACCGTTGCCCATCCTGATACGGGTTGGGCAAGATTATGTGGATGGCTGGCATGTGGAGACGGCGGAGGGCGAAATCCTGGGCACACGAATATTGCTACACCCCCACGTGGGCGAACAGCCGTTCACACGCTCGTCTTAGTAATATCGTGCTGGCGGAGTCTGATATTGACGAGGTTGTCATCCGCAGCCACGATCTGATCAGTGGCTATGGCTCCAACGATTTTGTCGTAAATCTGAGCGAAGCTGTGCGCACAGATCAATATGAAGTCGTGCGCTAGTCCGTAGGCGCCATTGCACACAAGGACACTGTTGGTACATCGAAAGATTGCCTGCTACTCGTCTTCGTCGATCGCTCCAGCCGGCATCTCGATGTCTACGATGTTGCCGTGAAAGTCCACAATGATGCGGAAGCCGAGCATGCCCAGCCACTGGCGTGCTTCCTCTGGGAATGGGCTGACCAACAGCCTCTTCCATGCGGTCAATCGATGATTCGACGGCGGCCTTGGTGAAGACGTCATCCTGGCCCATCATGTCCAACATGGTTTTGACGGCCAAGTCGCGACTTCCCTCCACCTGTTGGCGTAGGAAACGCAGCACCTGGCGGTCGACGTCGCCGGCGTCGATATGACGCCGAAAATCATCGTCCACGATGATATAGCATGCGTTCTCGCCGACCCAGGCGGTGTCGGCCGGATTCCCATCCTCGTCAAAGACTAGACCGGCAAACATGGCTGATTGTGCCATCGAGCCTCCTCAGGTATCCGAAAAGATGGCCATTCCTGAATCTCGGGACATCTTGCCGAACTGGCGAAACGTCTGCACAGCGCATGCATGAACGGCCTTGTGCTGGGCGGAGAACCAGTTCGGTCCGGGCGCCCGGCCAACTGCTTCACACAATTCATAGCGTTGCGTGTACAACCACGGCGGATAGATGAGACTGTTCAGTCCAGTCGACTTGTCCCGGCCAACCGGCCTTTCATCTTGCGCCGAGCGTATTGGTTCAGAGTTGTCAAGCTGCTCCTCTAGAAAGCACGTAACTGCGCTGTATCGTCTTGATCGGCTCTTTGGGCAGGTCGTGCTCGACAATATACCACTCTGCGCCGGCCGCCTGAGTGGCTGGCAGAAGGGTCTCCCAGTTCAGTGTGCCGTATCCGACATCGGCGAAGCCCATTTCGTCCTCGTTCTGGCCTTCCGGCGCCAGATCCTTGACATGGATGCACGGGCAGCGTCCGGCATAACGCTGCAAGAGCGCAAGAGCGTCTGCTTCGCCGCGCACGATCCAGGCCAGATCCGGTTCCCACTGCAGATGCTCCGGCATCGGCCGCTCCCAGCAGCCAGTCGATGGCCAGCTTCCCATCGTAATTGACCATTTCCCAGGCGTGATTGTGATAGAGGAGCAGCATACCGGCTGCGGCGCACTGCTGTCCCACCGCATCCAGGCGCCGCCCCATCTGCTGCCAGCCGTTCGCCGTCTGTCGGGCGCTCGTCCTGGGGTAGGGCGGGAATGGTCAGAATGTTGATTGCCAATAGCTTGATTGAAGGCGATGATCGACATCGAGATCCGTTTCCAGCGTCTGCAATCTGACATGGGTCGATGACGGCTTTGAGCTGATGTTTGTTCAGCAGCATCTTCATCTCATCGGCTGAGATGCCATGATTTTCAATGGTCTCTACGCCGCTGTAGCCAATGGCGGCAACTTGGGCCAACAGCTCGTCCAGCGACTGCGGTAGTTGCGCAGAGCTATAGAGCTGGACGGCAATCGGAAGAGTGGTGTTCTGGTTCGACATGAGGCTTTTTGTCCTTGTAACGTTTGGCTAAAGATTATGATGCGTTGGACTAATTCTAGAGAAATGTGTCCGGCAATGCGATTAGAGGACGCATCCAACAGGGATGGCTACGTATGAGTGTTGTGTTAGCCGCTCACACAAACCGGTATAACGCTCGGTGACTTTGTTGTTGCGCACGGCCATGGCAATCGCCTTCGGCTGACCGACCAGGACGACCAGGCGTCGCGCCCGGCTTACAGCGGTATACAGCAAGTTGCGCTGTAGCATCATGTAGTGGCTGGTAAGCATGGGGATAACGACAGCCGGAAACTCCGATCCCTGACTCTTGTGCACGCTGATGGCAAAGGCGTGCACCAGTTCGTCCAGCTTCCAAAAAGTCGTAGCTGACGGCTCTACCATCCATGATAACCGTCACTTTCTGCATCTCCAAGTCCAGGGCGCTGATGGTGCCCATATCGCCGTTATAGACGTCCTTATCATAGTTGTTGCGGATCTGCATCACCCTGTCCCCCAGGCGATAGACACGGCTGCCCATCTGGCGCTGCGCTCTTCCCGGCGCGGGCGGATTGAGGGAGGCCTGCAGGGCTTGATTGAGAGCAGCGACCCCAACTATACCGCGATGCATGGGGCTCAGAACCTGGATATCCTGGGGCAAAATGGCAAAACGCTGGGGGATTCGAGTCTGGACCAGTTCCACACAGAGCTGAGCGGCGCGCTCTGGATCATCCGTCTTGAACAGAAAGAAGTCGCCGACCGGATCATTGGAAATCTCGGGCATTACTCCCTGGTTGATTCGATGAGCATTGGCGATGATAAAGCTATTGGCGCTCTGCCGAAAGATGGTCTGCAGCCGGACGACAGCCATGCTTAGAGGCAAGCGGGTCATCTCGATGGCCTGGATAATGTCGTTGAGTACATTGCCTGCGCCTACGCTGGGCAGTTGATCTACATCACCGACAAGCAGCAGGTGCATACCCGGTGGAATGGCCTTCAGCAGGTGGTTGCTCAGCGCCAAATCGAGCATGGACGCCTCGTCGACAATCAAGAAGATCGCCCTCCAGGGGGGATTCTTCATTGCGTTTGAACGCCATGCCTTCGGCCGGTTTGAATTCCAGCAGTCGGTGTAGGGTCTTGGCTTCCTGGCCGGTTGTTTCGGCCAAACGCTTGGCGGCGCGCCCGGTCGGCGCAGCCAGCAGACACCCGATAGCCTGCTTGGCGGCACAGCAGCAGGATCGTGCGCACCGTGGTTGTCTTCCCTGTGCCGGGTCCACCCGTGAGCACGACCAAACGGTGGGTCAACGCCGCGCGCACTGCCTGCTGCTGTTGTGGGGCAAGCTGGACACCGCCCAACTGTTTCAACATCCGCAAACAGTTTCTCCCAGTCGATGGATGCCTGTGCGAAAGCGGGGTAGCCGGTCTGGCGCCTTCGCGGAGCAACCGTTCCAAGCCACCGGCTACTCCCTTCTCGCTGTAGTAGAGAGGGGTCAGGTAGATGGCATGTTCCTGGGCCAGTAGCGACTCCATCCGTTCGATGGTCGGTGTGGCGTATAACTGCCCATGCTCAGCCACAAGCTGTGGGAGTGGCGTCGCTTGAGGTGTGGCAGGATAGGCGCCAGCTCCTCTCCACCGGGTTCTGCTGCAATCTTGATCTGATCACTATCCCATAGATGGACCAGATCCTGCGGCAACCTGGCGGGGTGCTACATCGAGCAGTTTCGCCGCCTGGTCCACTAATTCCCGTGTAGGCAGATAGACGTGGCCTTCTTCGGCTGCCTGGTTGAGGGCATAGGCCGCACCGGCAGCTATCCGTTGCGGAGAATCTGGAGGAATGCCCAGAGATCGAGCGATCTTGTCGGCGGTGAGGAAACCGACGCCAAAGATATCCTGCGCAAGTTGGTATGGATTTCCCTGGACGACGGCAATGGCATCATCATGATATTGTTTGTAGATCTTGGTGGCCAGGCTTGTGCTCACACCGTGGCTCTGCAGGAAGAGCATGACCTCTTTGATTGCACGTTGTTCGGCCCAGGCTCGGACAATCATTTGCGTGCGTTTGCGCCCGATCCCCGGCACCTCGCGCAGGCGTTCGGGCGAATGGTCGATGACATCCAGGGTCTCTAGCGCCAAAGTGTTTTACGATACGCTTGGCCGTTACAGGCCCAACGCCTTTGATCAGTCCACTGCCCAGGTACTTCTGAATTCCGGCAACCGTGGCCGGCAGCACGGTACGCATCTGCTTGACGGTGAACTGTTTGCCATATTCGGCGTGTACCGTCCACTGTCCGGACAGTTCGACAAACTCGCCGACGTTCACTCCGGCCATGTTGCCGATGATGGCCACTTCATTTGGCGTGCCAAACTGGAAATGTGGGCCCGGCTTCGGGCACCAACTTGGCGACAGTGTAGCCGTTTTCTTCGTTGTGAAAGGTGATGCGTTCGATTACACCGCGCAGGGAATCCATAGGCCCAAAGAGTAGCAGATCGAAGGGCGCTCGGCAAGGTATTTCCGAGATGTTGCCTGGTGCGGCCCTGGATCGGGTGTCCGTATAAAGAGTGCCGCTAGGAAGTAAATCCGACAATTGGACATGGCGCTTCGATGCTATACTACTTCGAACTATTGTGCTAAATCACGCGCCCGGCACAGCGGTGATTTGGCAATAGGCCTCACAGTGGGTTGCACTGTGTTTTGGCACCAGGGTTCCCTGGAGTGCTCTAGAATCAGGAGTATACCATGAGCATTAGCAAGGTGAAGAAGTCCCAGCTAATTGGCGAATACCGGATTAATGGGCAGGATACCGGTTCGCCCGAGGTTCAGGTAGCGTTGTTGACCACGCGTATTGATGCGCTTATTGGGCATCTGAATACGCACAAGCATGACGAAAGCTCACGTCGTGGCTTGCTCAAACTGGTCGGACAGCGTCGGCGGCATTTGGCCTATTTGAAGAAGACCGATAGCGGCCGGTACCAACAATTGATTCAACGTTTGGGCTTACGAAAATAGGATAGGGCGATGGCAGGGGCGAACAGGTCAGTCACAAGCGACTATCGCCTCTGTTTTGTATTGCCCAATATGGTTATTGTTGTTTCGTTGTGATGCGAGACGCAACTCTCACGCTAGTGGTGAACGGCTAGACTTGTCGTTAACTGTCAGTCGAGGTCCGGCATTGGAGAGCAAGGCGAAGTGCTTGCGCCCACATTCCGGCAGAGGGCAGCGGGAATGTCAGGAAGATTGTTTCGCCCTGGTCTCCAGTTCCGCACCTCGATTCCACATCTAGCTAGCTGTGGGCAAGTTGCGTCATCGTCATGTGTAGAGATTGTTATAAGGAGATAACGACACATGCAACTTTTCGATGGCGCGCGTGTATTTACCACCGAGGTCGGTGGGCGCCCAATGAGTATCGAGACTGGTGTGCTGGCCGCACAAGCGGGTGGTGCAGTCACAGTGCGGTATGGAGATACCGTGCTGTTGGCCACGGCTACGATGAGCAGAGATGTTCGTCCCGGTATGAGCTTCTTTCCCCTTACGGTGGAGTTTGAGGAAAAACTCTACGCCGCCGGCCGGATTCCCGGCAGTTTTTTCCGGCGAGAAGGGCGCCCCAGCGAGCAGGCAATATTGATATCTCGCCTGGTGGATCGCCCGCTGCGCCCCCTCTTTCCCAAAGGTATGCGCAATGAAGTGCAGATCATCATCACGGCATTGAGCGTCGATGGCGTGAATCTGATGGACCCGCTCGCATTGATCGCTGCATCGGCCGCGCTGTCGATCAGCGATATCCCGTGGAACGGTCCAATCTCTGCCAGCACCATCGGCTTTGTGGATGGCGAGTATTCTTACAAATTACGATCTCCTTGAGGCTCAGGCCTTTCAAAAGCAACCAGCCAACCTCGATCTCGCTGCCCGTCAGCTGCCACTCTGAAAATTGCTGGCCAACAACAGTACCCAGTGTCTTGCGTGCTTCAAGCACATATTTTTCCGGAGGCGTTTGCGGGCTGCTTGCTGTTTCCAGTTCCGTCTTTAGCGACCTGATCTCCTGGCGCTGCCGATGCAGTCCCCACATAAGCCAGGCAATGGCGAGTAAGGAAAGACTGACAATGATCGTTTCCTTGATCATGTGTTCAGTGTCTGCACCATGCGACAGATCGTCCACAAGGTCGGCGCCACTGGCGATGACCACGATGGCAAAGATAAGAATTAATACGGTTTCTTTGATTCGGTAGCTGTACATAATAATGAGCTCTTCGAAAACAGTGGCTTATGCTATAGGACATATGTCCCGTACGATACTGTATAGGGCGTTGGCCCGATGTTTTATTTTGCAGGATCTGCATAATTCCCCTGCAGCAGGCGCTGATGCATTCGCCTCATGCCATTCTTAGAGAAGCGGGAAGCAGCGCTCACCTGTTGATGAGTTTAACGAGGACACTATGATGAGTAAGGAAATTCGTGTTTGGGATCCATTGGTCAGGATTTTTCACTGGAGCCTGGTGCTGGCTTTCACCATCGCTTATCTGAGCGGTGAAGAAGAAAGCAATGTACATATTTATGCCGGGTAAGTGGTGCTGGGCCTTATCACATTCCGGGTGATATGGGGGTTTATTGGCAGCCGCTATGCGCGTTTCGGCAGCTTCATGACGTCACCGGCAACGGCTATTCAGTACCTGAAAGGCCTGTTTGCCAAAAAACCGCAGCAT
>CAVQSG010000041.1:0-92099 GCA_963715415.1 uncultured Chloroflexia bacterium
GTGGAAGTACATGCAAACGACCTTCCTGGAAGGATTGGCGACGTCGACTGCCTTGTCTGGTCAACACCTTCCAGGAAGGGTAACGCACCGTCCGCCGCTTCCTGGAAGGTATCGCGGCGACGATGTCGGATGCGGCGGGCGCCTTCCAGGAAGGTGTAGCGCACCGTCCTCCGCTTCCTGGAAGGTATCGCGGCGACGATGTCGGATGCGGCGGGCGCCTTCCAGGAAGGTGGAAGTACATGCAAACGACCTTCCTGGAAGGATTGGCGACGTCGACTGCCTTGTCTGGTCAACACCTTCCAGGAAGGTGTAGCGCACCGTCCGCCGCTTCCTGGAAGGTATCGCGGCGACGATGTCGGATGCGGCGGGCGCCTTCCAGGAAGGTGTAGCGCACCGTCCTCCGCTTCCTGGAAGGTATCGCGGCAACGATGTCGGATGCGGCGGGCGCCTTCCAGGAAGCTGAACTGACTGCTCTAGAGCGTGCCGATGGCTTCGATCTCGACCAGGAAATCTTCGTCGGCCAGTGAACGCACGCCGATCCAGGTGGTGGCCGGCGCTTGTTCCGGCAGGAAGAAGTGTTGCAGCGCCTCGGTGATACAGCGACTCTCATCCAGCTTGTCGTCGACGATGTAGATGCGCAGCGAGACGACATCGTCGAGAGAACCGCCGGCCGTATGCATGGCCAGCTCGATATTGCGAAACACCTGCCAGACCTGCGCCTTCAGATCACCCGGTCCCACGATCTGCTGATCGGCATCCCAGGCGACCTGTCCCGACAGATAGACCGTCTTGGCGGCCGTCGTCGTCACGATTTGCGAGAAGCCGTACTGGAGACTCGGAAACAGCTCATTCGGGTTGATGTAGTGCTTGGTCATCGACACGTTCGCCTTTCCTCTGTCGTGTTATCGTTCCCATTCGATCCCTTGCTCCAGCCAGTCCGCCACATTGTCGCCGATCTCGTAGAGCGTGCGCGCCGGTCCTCCTTCTATAGAAACGACTTGCAGGCTCCAAACGCCGCCGCGATTGCTCATGAAAGCGACTTCGCTGCCATCCGGGCTGACTGCGGGTAGACCGTCGTTGGCCGGGTTATCGGTCAGCCGCAGGACTGCGCCGCTGTCGGCGTCGACGCGGTAGATCTCCCAGTTGCCGTCGCGCTCGTTACTCATGAAGAGCACATAGCGGCCGTTTGGCGACCAGTCGGGTCGCGGATCGCCCGGGTTGTCGGTCAGGGGCGTGCGCCCCGTGCCGTCAGGTTGCATGGTCCACAGACCACAGCGACCGCCTGTTTCGTCACATCCCCGGAAGGCGACCCGCGCCTCGGTGGGACGCCAATCCGGATCCTGGCCGAAGCCGAGATCGACGGCGTCACCGCGTCCGTCAGCCCAGACTTGGTAGAGCCGAGACTTGCCGTCGCCGTAGCGTGTGCTGCTGAAGATGATCTGCTGCGGACCCGGATCCCATGTGGGCATGCTGTCTTCGACGTTGAAGGAGAAGCGAACACGTTCCTGTGCTGCCAGGTCGAAGCCGCCCAGCCCGAGCATGTCATCACGTAGACTGTGGAAGGCCAGCCGGTCGCCTCCCGGTTGGATGGCCGGCTGTGCAGCGTCGACCACGATCTGTTCGATGGAGCTATTCAGGCAAGAGCTGGAAGATGGCCGTTTGACCGTCCTGATTCTGCGCGGAGAAGAAGAGCCTGCCGCCGGTGGTCGCCGGTGTGGGAGGCGCCACGGTGGCGGTGATCTTCACCTCGCCCGCCGCTTCTTCGGTCGCGACGCTCGCTGACGCCGGTGTTGGTGTCGGCGCGTCAGAGGCGGCGGGCGTGGGGAGAACGGGTGCGCGAGTCGGAGCGGGGTCACCAGCCAGGAAGCCTACGGCTTCTCGATAGAAGAGATCGTCCGGCGCCACGGCCGCAGCGCGGGCAACATTGGGCAGGGCCGTTTCCAGATCATCGGTGGCCAGGTAGTCCGACCAGCCAAGCAGGAAGAGCGCCGGCGCCAAGTCAGGCATCACACCCAATGCGCTGGTGCTGGTGCGCGCGACCCGATCCGCCAAGATCTCTGTGGATCCTTCGGCCGGCGTATCGACGATCAACGGTGATTCCAGCGAAAAGATCTCGTCGACGGGAAGCGGTCGCATGACCTCCACCGCTGCGGCATAGTCGCCGTAGAATATGTTGTCGAGGATGTCGTAGCCGCTCTCGGTGTCGAGAGCCTCGCCCCGTTTGACACTGCTGTTCAGCTGGATCAAACGCAGATTCCAGTCATAATCGGCGTGGTTTTCGCCTGTCTCCAGCGCCTCCAGCATGAGCGCCAGCGCGTCCTTCCAAAGACCGGCGCCGGCCAGTTCCACCGCTCGATCGTTGGCCTCGCGCAGTTCGTCGGGTGCGTCTGCCGGGAGCAGCGCCAGCGGGACCGGTTCGAAGCGGTCGCCGGTCCAGCGCAGGACATCGTACTGGGGCAGCTGTACGCCACAGGCGTAGCAGAAGACGTAGTAGTCGGTGGCGTCGAGCAGCACCTCTCCCACACGGTCGGCGTTGATGTCGGCAATCTCGCCGACTCCCGGGCTGCTGCTGAAGCCGCCGGCCTCGGTCTGGAGTGTCTCACCGTCATAGCTGAGCAGGTTGAATGTACCGCTATGCGCGCCGACGCCCCCTTCTACCTGGAGCCAGAGGCGCGAGGGTTCGACGTCCACTTGAAAGACACTGCCGCTGCTCAGGTAGTCCGGCACCGGATCGGCGTTGTCGATGTCGGCGTCTTTGCCGAGTTCGATGCGTGCCAGCTCTTTCCAGGCGTCGCCCATGCTATCGAAGAGACCGATGGTGTGAAATTGCACGGGATCGAACCCGCGCAGGCCGGTTGTGTGGGCGACCCAACGCTGCCCATCGCCGGTCGTCTCGAGGGGGAAGGCGTAGATCCCTTCCAGGCCGGATGCATCGGCTGCAGGTTCGACCGACCACAGCCGGCCTGCAAACTGGGCCAGGTCGGCAGCCGTGCCATCCATCGCGGCAACCTGATCCGCATCCGAGTCAGGCGTCGCGACCAGTGGACCCCACACCGGTCTCGAGCCTGCGACCGGCAATGAGGCTCTGTTGCCCTCCATCGACAGCCAGAAGAAGGGCGCCGCGTTGCGCGTGTCCGTTCCGGGCGGGATATCGGAGAAGGCCAGCCCACTGCCGTCCGGCGCCCAGGCAACCTGACCGCTCAACTCCGCGGTGGCGTTAGAGAGGGTACTGACGATCCCGTTATCGGCCACGGTCACGGGTTGGTAGGCGCTGGGTATCTGGGCCAGGTCGGCGGTCTCGTTCATCATGGCGCGCAGCCGGCCGTCGATCCAGAAGGGGGCGCGAAAGAAGCGGAAGGGGCCGGCGGCACTCTGATCGGAGGGCAGACCGCCGACCAGGTTGGCCGTCAGCCCTGTGCGCACGTCAATGATGGCGACACCCGGTGTGCCGTAGGCCAAAAAGTTGCTGGCCAGGTAGATGGCGAGGCCGTCGGGCTGCCAGACAGCCTCGCAACAGATAACGGTGACATCGTCCTGGCCGGTGACTTCGGTCAGCGCACCGGAGACCGGGTCCAAAATGACCAGACCGCCGGATTCCGGGTAATAGGCAAACTCGACCAGCAGCTTGCTGCCGTCAGGGGACCACTGGCCGGGCCAGTAGAAGCGCACAGGTTTGTCCGCGGAGAGCGGAAAGTCTGCAGCGGTGGGATAGGGACTGCTGGCCAGAACCAGTCTGGACTCGGTGGCAGGTCCGCTTTCGATCAGGTTGACACCGCCCAGGCCAAAGGCAATGGTCGCACTGTCCGGAGAGTAGCGCGGCGCGCGCAGATCGCGCACGATGCGGCCTTCCTGGTTCGTGGAGTTGAGCACTTCGCCCGCGACCTTGAGGATCGCGCCGGTTCCGTCGGCGTTGGCTTCGTAGAGCGCGTTGTTGCTCACGTAGGCAAGGCGTGTGCCGTCCGGTGAGAGGGCGAAATCGGTGAGCGGTGCTTCGGCCTGGGTGACGATGGTGACGCTCTTGCCGTCGGCGTCGAGCTTGGCCACCTGTCTGCTCTGCCCGTCCAGAAAGTAGAGCGGCGCCGGAAGTGCGACAGGCTGCGCTGTCGTACTCTCCTGAGGCGGCGGGGTCGGGGTGGCGGTCTCCAGCGGCGCCACCGGTGTAGCAGAGGGGGGGATCGGCGTATTCGTAGGCACGATCGCCGTCTCAGTGGCCGCGACGGCAGCCGTTTGCGTCAGTGCAATGGCGATCTCCGTGCTGCGCCCATTGCGGTTGCAGCCGGCCAATACCAAGCAGGTCAGCAGGAAACAGAGCGCAAAATTCATGTTAGACTTCATAGGGGTTCCTCTAGTTCATTACGGCGTGAATATCACGACAGAAATCCAGCTATGCAGCTTCTGGTAGGGACCCTGCAAGGATTTCTGCAGGGTCCCGCTACATGGTTCGGGAAGCGATCAGGTTACACCTGTGGACAGGGCGATCAGCCACTGCGCGGCAAAATAGGTGCCCAGCACAACATGGCGTGACGCGCGAAACGGCGCGCGAAAGCGATCGAAAGCTAAGGCAGAGTCTGAAATGAGGAAGAGCAGCGCTCCGGCCGCGGCGAGGGCGGTGCCGGCGCCGCCCAATGCGTACCAGCGTTCGGCCGCTTGCCAACTCATGATCACGATGACGACGATATAGAGCAGTACAGGCAACCGGACCTCTGCAATGAATGGCCAGAGCAGTAGGAGCATTGTGACGCCAAAGAGCAGATAAAGGAGCAGCAGCCAGAGGGTCAAGACGCGGGCCACCGCCGCCGACAAACGCGCCGGCGTAAAGGATATGCGCGACGAGAAAACTGCCCAGGCCAAAGATGAATCGATCCGACGGCAGCATCAGAAAGATGTCCCCGGCCAGAGAGTAGGCCAGGCCGGTAACCACCAACACCTTGTACGGTTGTGGCACCGCGTCGGGCAGCCACAACGCCGTCAGGATGATGAGCGACGTGGTCAGCGGCTTGAAGAGATAGAGCCGGCTGCGCGCGTCCGTGTGTGCGGCCCAGATCGTGAGCAGGGCCGAAGCCAGTACCAGGATAAACGATGTCAGGATCCGAAAAGTCATGCGCTGTTCCGTCGTATCTCCACAAACAAGGGTCCAAGTCCGAGTGACCGCCAGACCTCCGGGAAGTGGCACCGTAGTTGCGGTCCCTCTCGACTCGCGTTGGCGGTGCCACTTCCCGGAGGTCGGCTCACAACTTCTTACAGTTCCACACGTTTCCGCAATTCCTCGATAAAATCCGCCACGCTGCCCCAGTAGATGCTGATGTCGGCCGCCTTCTCGAAGTACTTGGCCAGGTACTCCTGGGCGCGCTCGGGTTCCAGGATGCGGTCCTCCTCCGGGTTGATCTGCGCGGCGACGTGGGCAAAGCGCGTCCGTTGAAAACGCCCCTCGCGCTGCATGATGACCCGAAAGAGCACCCGGAAGTCCCAGGCGTCGAGACGGAAGCCGAGAAAGAGCAGACCGCTGTTGACCAGCGAACTGCGCACATACTTGGGAATCAGGTCGTTGTTGAAGCTGACACCGATGAGGAAATCGAAGTAGTCGTCCTCGGTCAGGACGATCGACTCCCGGATGCTGATGTTGCCGAACATCTGGAAGATCAGCGGCTCGGCCACCGAAGGGCGGTAGCCGGCCACCTCCTCGGCCAGCGGCGGCAGGTCATCGCGGCCGTCCAGCAGGTCCAGGTCGTTCAACTCCTTGTTCCAGCGGCAGAGTTCGACCCTGGGCGCGCGCCTGACCGCGGTCTCGTTGCCTTGTGGGTCGGTGAGGGTGAGTTCGGTGGCTGCCAGCGCATCGTAGAGCGCGTTGGTGGGGTCGGTGGTGATGTAGATGGGGACCGGCAGTTGCGCCATGATCCAGTGGGGCTCGTGGGGATGGGCCAGGCGGTGGAGCTTCCAGGCCACGCTGTAGAGATCGTTGAGCTTGTTGCCGCCGAGAATGGCATCGGTCGCTTCGTCGTAGAGCGCGGCCTCGTCGGGATCGGTAACGTCGATGTGGATCTTTTCCTGCAGTCGCTCGGCCAGATAGTCGGCCAGCTCGTCGCGCGTGTAGGCGTCGCCGTGGTGGACCGCCATGAACTGGGTGACCTGGGGCAGGTCCTCGCGCTGGTGCGGGGCCAGGGGGAAGTGGTAGCTGTCGGCCCAGGTCCGCGCGATCTGGCGGCGCGATCCCAGCAGCGACTCGTTGAGCCCAGGCCCCAGGATCGGCGTGCAGCGGCCCCGTTCGATGTTGCGCAGCAGCGACCGCCACTGTTCCAGCTCGCCCTGCTCGCCGCCGAAGCCGGGCGTGTACCAGATGCGGCCGTTCTTGAGGCGCATGAAGAGTGCCGGCGCCCACCAGTCCGGCCGGTTGCGGATGGCGCCGCGGGCCACGGCCATGGCCCGGTCCACGTGACCGTCCCGGCGCAGCTCCTCGAAGAAGGCGGCATGAAGTGCGCCATGGTCTCCATGCCGATATTGCCCTGCATGGCCACCACGGCGGGGATGCCGATCCCGGCCAGGCGCGGACCCAGTGCAGCCAACACGCCGCCGTCGGCCGTGGACCGGAGTTCGCCTTCGCCCGCGCTTTGGCAGGAGGCGAGCACCACCAGGCGCGGCCGCTCGCGCAGGTCCCGCAGTCGAGCCACCAGCTCGGCACCGGGCACCGGGGCGGCACGGCCGTCCTCGCCGGCGAGGAAGAGCGCGGGCGCGCCGTCGACCAGCAGGCCGTGGGCAACGAGGTAGAGGATGTCCACGCCGTCGCGCAGTGCATCGACCATGTGGTTGAGCGTGGTCTCGTCTGCCCCGCTCAGCTCCGTACGCTGGATGGCGTCGCCCAGCCCCGTCCGGGCGCGGGCCAGCTCCTCCTCGACCTCCACCTTGGCCAGGCCGTACTCCTCCAACCCGGGCGGGTTGGCCACGACCACCAGCGCAGTGAGTGTGCCTTCCGGGCGCAGGCGCACCGGTCGCCAGTCGGTGCTGCTCAGGTAGCGGGAGAAGAGCGTATTTTCGCTGGTGGAGAGGTAGCCTGTGTCGCCGGGCACCTGGAGCAGCTCCCAGCGCAGGCCGTGGAGTTCGGGTGCGCTGGGGCCGACAAAGAGGCGGACGCGCAGCGGCAGCTCTGTAGACCGGGCCGTTCGCAGCACAGCCAGCACTTCGGGATCGGCAAAGAGCTGCTCGCCCAACATCCGGCCGTGGTCGAGTGGCTCCAGCGAGGTCAGCACCTCGGCCGCCAGCGCATCGACGCCTGGACCGGGCCTGCTCAGGCGCACATCGGCCTCATCGCCCGGCCGGCTGAAGCGCAGTTCGACGCCGTAGGAGTCAGCATCACGGCGGTGGATACTCAGCTCGAGTTCGGCGTGCTCAGTCATAGTTGTATTCCTGGCGTTCGCTGCCGGTGGGGTACTTCATGTAGCGGGCAATGTTCTCTGTGGCCAGTTCGATCCACTTGTCGGGCGGCCACCACCAAATGATGGCGGTCCCTTCAAAGCTGGCTTGAACGACCTGACTGCCGTCGTGGTTGAAAAGCGCAGACCTGACCTCACCAGCATGACCTTGGAGCGTCGTGATCGGGGCACCGCTCCCTACCTCCCAAATGACGGCCTTCCCGTCCTCGCCTGCAGTGACGACCTGGCTACCGCCGTGGTTGAAGGCGGCAGACAAAACCCAACCGGTATGACCTCGGAGCGTCGTGATCGGGGCACCGCTCCCTACCTCCCAGATGACGGCCTTTCCGTCCTCGCCCGCAGTGACGACCTGTGAGCCGTCGTGGTTGAAGGCCGCAGACAAGACCTCACCGGTATGACCGGTATGACCTTGGAGCGTCGTAATGGGGTCGCCGGTGTCCACGTCCCAGATGATGGCGGTACCGTCCTCGCCCACGGTGACGACCTGACTGCCGTCGTGGTTGAAGGCCGCAGACAAGACCCAACCGGAATGACCTTGCAGCGTCGTGATGGGGTCGCCGGTGTCCACGTCCCAGATGATGGCGGTACCATCCTCGCCCGCGGTGACGACCTGACTGCCGTCGTGGTTGAAGGCCGCAGACAAGACCCAACCGGAATGACCTTGCAGCGTCGTGATGGGGTCGCCGGTGTCCACGTCCCAGATGATGGCGGTACCATCCTCGCCCGCAGTGACGACCTGTGAGCCGTCGTGGTTGAAGGCCGCGGACCCGACCCAACCGGTATGGCCTCGGAGCGTCGTGATGGGGGCGTCGCTCCCTACCTCCCAGATGACGGCCTTCCCGTCCTCGCCTGCAGTGACGACCCGGCGACCGCCGTAGTTGAAGGCGGCAGACAAGAGCCCACCAGCATGACCTTGGAGCGTCGTGATGAGGACGCCGCTCCCTACCTCCCAAATGACGGCCTTCCCGTCCTCGCCCGCGGTGACGACCTGACTGCCGTCGTGGTTGAAGGCGGCAGACCTGACCCCACCGGTATGACCGTGGAGCGTCGTGATGGGGGCACCGCTCCCTACCTCCCAGATGACGGCCTTCCCGTCCTCGCCTGCAGTGACGACCTGACTGCCGTCGTGGTTGAAGGCCGCAGACCTGACCTCACCGGTATGACCGGTATGACCTTGGAGCGTCGTGATAGGGGCGCCGCTCCCTGCCTCCCAGATGATGGCCTTCCCCTCAAAGCCGGCGGTAACGACCTGACTGCCGTCGTGGTTGAAGACAGCAGTCAGGAGCCAACCAGCATGACCTTGCAGCGTCGTGATGGGGTCACCGCTCCCTACCTCCCAGATGATGGCCCTGCCGTCCTCGCCCGCAGTGACGACTTGACTACCGTCGTGGTTGAAGGCGGCCGACAAGACCCCACCGGCATGACCTTGGAGCGTCGTGATGGGGGCGCCGCTCCCTACTTCCCAGATGATGGCCTTCCCATCAGAGCCCGCAGTGACGACCCGGCTACCGCCGTGGTTGAAGACCGCAGACCTGACCCAACCGGTATGATCTTGGAAAGTCGTAATCAGGGCGCCGCTCCCTGCCTCCCAGATGATGGCCTTTCCGTCAGAGCCCGCAGTAACGACTTGACTGCCGTCGTGGTTGAAGGCGGCCGACAAGACCCAACCGGAATGTCCTTGGAGCGTCGTGATGGGGTCACCACTCCATACTTCCCAGATGATGGCCTTCCCATCGGATCCCGCGGTGACGACCTGGCTGCCGTCGTGGTTGAAGGCGGCAGACCTGACCTCACCGGCATGACCTTGCAGCGTCGTGATGGGGGCGCCGCTCCCTACCTCCCAGATGATGGCCTTCCCGTCCTCGCCCGCAGTGACGACCTCACTGCCGTCGTGGTTGAAGGCGGCAGACCTGACCTCACCGGCATGACCTTGCAGCGTCGTGATGGGGGCGCCGCTCCCTGCCTCCCAGATGATGGCCTTTCCGTCCTCGCCCGCAGTGACGACCTGGCTACCGCCGTGGTTGAAGGCGACAGACCTGACCTCACCGGTATGACCTTGGAGCGTCGTGATGGGGGCGCCGCTCCCTGCCTCCCAGATGATGGCCGTCCCGTCCTCGCCCGCAGTGACGACCTGGCTGCCGTCGTGGTTGAAGACCGCAGACCTGACCTCACCGGCATGACCTTGGAGCGTCGTGATGGGGGTGCCGCTCCCTACCTCCCAGATGATGGCCTTCCCGTCCTCGCTCGCAGTGACGACCTGACTGCCGTCGTGGTTGAAAGCGGCCGACAAGACCCCACCGGAATGACCTTGCAGCGTCGTGATGGGGGTGCCGCTCCCTACCTCCCAGATGACGGCCTTCCCATCAGAGCCCGTAGTGACGACCTGGCTACCGCCGTGGTTGAAGGCTGCAGACCTGACCCCACCGGTATGACCTTGGAGCGTCGTGATGAGGGCGCCGCTTCCTGCCTCCCAGATGATGGCCTTCCCGTCCTCGCCCGCAGTGACGACCTGACTGCCGTCGTGGTTGAAAACTGCAGACAAGACCCAACCAGCATGACCTTGGAGCGTCGTGATAGGGGCACCGCTCTCTACCTCCCAGATGATGGCCTTCCCATCAAAGCCGGCGGTGACGACCTGGCTGCCGTCGTGGTTGAAGGCTGCAGACCCGACCCAACCAGCATGACCTTGCAGCGTCGTGATGGGGTCACCGCTCCCTACCTCCCAGATGATGGCCTTCCCGTCCTCGCCCGCAGTGACGACCTCACTGCCGTCGTTGTTGAAGGCAGCTGACCTGACACCACCTTGATGGCGTCCCCAGTTGAGATGCTGCACAATCCGGTGATCGCGCAAGACGTTGAGAAGGGTCGTCAGCGCCTGTTCGCTGACATAAGTATCGGAATACCAGGTCGTGGCCACGGCATCACGGGCCAGAATGAGCGCGATGTCGCCCTCGGCTTCCCTGGCCATGATGCTCAGTTCGCCCGAGCGGGCGCGGCGCTGGGCCCTGCGCGCGTTCTCAGCTTCGGCGACGGCGTCCTGTTCGGCTTCGGAGGCCCGAGTGGCCTGGGCAATGGCTCTTGTCGCCTCGGTGTTGGCGCGTACAGCTTCCATGGCAGCCACCGTCGACTGCGCCACGGCCGTCTGTTCGGCCTCGAAAGCCCGCGTGGCCTGGGCAATGGCCCGGGTCGCCTCGGTGTTGGCACGTGCGGCTTCTGTTGCGGCCACTGTTGACTGCCGGCCGGCGCGGCCTGCCTGGGCAAAGCCGTAGATTGCAGCCACGACGGCCAGCGCAGCCAGCACCAACGCGCCGATGGCCAGCCCGCGAATGGTGCGCTGGCGCCGTGCGTCGCGTTCGGCCAGCGCACGCTGATCCTGGGCTGCGGCCAGGAAATCGCGTTCGGTCTGGGTGAGGATTCCCGTATGCGCTTCGGCCCACCGTTCAGCCGCCTCCAGTTCGCCGCCGCCGAAGAGCAGCGCCTTGCTCCGTCCTTGCTCGTCCCACAGCTCGGCCTGGCGTTGTAGTTCGCTTAGATTCTTCAGCCGCCAGGCTTCGTTGTCGGCCAAGACCGGATCGATGAGCCGGTCGTGGGCCAGCTCGTACCAGGTGGCGCCGCGGCGAGTCTCGGTGCGCACCAGGTGGGCGTCGACCAGCGGATCGAGCACCGCGTCGTGGTAGCCACCTTCAGCCCGGACCGGGCCGTGGCGCACCTGGGCGCGGATACCGCCCTGGATCAGCGCGCGGCCGAACCAGTCGCGCAGCGCCCGCTCCGGCACCCGGGTCGACGCGCTCGTTCGCGGCCACCTCGCCGGCGTAGTAGCCGCGCAGCGCCTGGTCGATGTTGCCGAGCCGGGTCACCTCCTGCACGCCCACGGGCCGGTTGTCGGTGGGCCGGTAGCGCCGCCAGAGATCGCGGCAGACCACCTGGAGCTGCACCGGTTCGACGAAGGGGCCTCTCTCCTCACGCCGCGCTGCCCGCAGCATCCTCCTCCACCACGGTGCGCAGGTCGTCCACCAGCGCCTTGACGGCCGCGGGCGAAAAGCCGCCGCCGGCCGGTCCTTCAATGGCCGCAGTGGCCGCGTCGGGACCGAGCAGGGCCAGGGGGAAGGTGTTGGCGAAGCGGGTGGGCACCGGCGCGCTGGAAGGGCTCCAGCCGGGCCACGTACTCCTCGCGCACGGCGAAGAGCGCCCAGCGCCGCCAGTTCCCCAGCGCCTGGCCTACCTGCGTGAAGAACTCCTCCTTGGCGTCCCGGTCGGCCGGCTCGACGGCGATGATCTCCTCGAACTGGTCGAAGATGAGCACGATGGGGTCGGCGGCGGCGCGCACGGGGAAGCGCCGCTCCAGGTAGGCGTCGAAGCGCAGATCTTCCAGCGCAGTGGGGGGCAGGCGGTCGTCCTCGGCAAAGGCCTCCTCCAGGGACAGCATGGCGCTGAGCAGGTAGCGGTTGGCTGCGCCCGCCGCCGCAAGCGAGCCGACACGGATGGTGGGCAGCACCCGGAAGAGCTCGCCTTCCAGCCGCTCGGCCAGCCCGCCCCGCGCGGATCAGCGACGTCTTGCCCGCGCCCGACGGCGAGTGCAGCAACACGATGCGCTCCGCGATCGAGAAGATCGAGCAGGTCCGGGATCTCCTGGTCGCGGCCGTAGATAGGATCGGTCCGCTCGAAGGGGCGGGGACCGACGAAGGGATTGGCGCGCTGTTCGTTCGGATCGTCGCTCATGGTGTGGGCTGCGTTGGGCTGGCGCTGCCGTTCATGCACCGGTGGTAGACAATGGTGTCAGTTCACTGTACCGCCATTTTAGCACACTCCTGAGCCTTTCCCGACGGCCAAATATTGGGAAGCAGATCTCCTTTCGTAGGTCGGGTCTCCGGCCCGACATGGTCGGTGTGTCACGACCGCTTCGGGAATGCGAGCCCGGTCGGGCAGGGATGCACCGATCTACGATGATCGGACCAGTCTTGGTAGGTCGGGTCTCCGGCCCGACATGGTCGGTGTATCATGACCGCTTCGCGAATGCGAGCCCGGTCGGGCAAGGATGTACCGATCTACGATGAATGAACCAGTCTTGGTAGGTCGGGTCTCCGGCGACTTCGGTCATCACGATCGCTTCGGGAATGCGAGGCCGGTCGGGCAAGGATGCACCGACCTACGATGATCGGACCAGGTCTTGGTAGGTCGGGTCTCCGGCCCGACATGGTCGGTGTATCATGACCGCTCCAGGAATGCGAGCCCGGTCGGGCAGGGATGCACCGACCTACGATGAATGGACAGGTCTCGGGTGGTAGGTCGGGTCTCCGGCCCGACATGGTCGGTCATCACGAAACGATCGAGGAGGCGGGCCGGTCGGGCAGGGATGCACCGACCTACGATGAATGGACGAGTCTTGGTTGGTCGGGTCAATAGACGAAGGGAATGAGACGCCAGGTGTCTTTCTGGTAAAGCGTGTAGTTCGGGTAGTGGGCGACCAACAGTCGTTCCTCGTACTGTAACTTGACGACCAGGTCGACGACGAGCAGGAGCAGTAGCGCCAGGCGGAGCCACGAAGAGCTGTCGGCCACCAGTGCCGCACAGACGACGATCAACGCCGCGTACATGGGGTGGCGAATCGAGCGCGTAGGGTCCTGACTTGACCATGGTCCCCGCCGCCCTGATCTCGGGCGTGATGTTGAAATTGCCGATGCGCTGGACGACGACGGCCCAGAGACCCAAGGCAATGCCGGCACCCTCCAACAGCAGGAGCAACGGGTTGCGCGCCAGCAATGGGCCGGTCAGCGCGATGGCCAGCAGACAGGCGAACTGGATCGTCACCAGCAGATAGGACTTGGCGCGCCCGCTCATGGCTCACTCCTCGTTTGGGGCCAACAGCCACAGCACCTGGTACGGTGCGACCTCGAGCTGCAATTTTGCACCGGCATACAGGGTATTCGTGTTGTGCGACAACAGATCGGTCAGAACGGTGTTGGGATGAAGACCGTTGCGCCCAAGTCGATCGTTAGCAGTGACACGTCGCGCCGTGACGTTTGTGACACAGAGGACGGATGCAGCTTCGGTCGTGCCTGGTGTCGCAGCAGCACAAAGAGTGTCGGATGGACGTCCAGCACCGCTTGCGGTGCGGTCGGATGAAACGCAGCCTCGTGTATACGGCACTCGATCAGATGTTTGTAGCGTGTAAACACGCCGTGGGGTACGGATGTTGGTTCGGAGAGTAGAGACAACAATTCGTCACGCTGAAACTTGCGCCGGTTGATGGTGCGGTTGTGGCCCGTCTGGGCGACGCCTTCCTCCCAGTTGCGGCTGCCGAATAGACTGTGGACATAGATGCCGGGCACGCCACGAAGAGCCAACAGGATCGCTTGGCCGGCCAGAAAGCGGTCGATCTGGGTCGACGCCGGTTCATCGGCCACCGGATTGTTGAGCGCATCGAAGTAGACGATGTTGAGCTCATACGGGCTCCGGCTGCCGTCGCTGTTGGCTTTGTACGAAACCCGGCCACCGTGTGCCACCACACGTTCGGCCATCATCTCGATTTCGCCGATGGATAGAATTCCCTCGAGCGGGCGGAGACCGATGCCGTCGTGGGAAGCCAGGAAATTGAAAAAGGTCGTCTGGTCGGATGGCGTGTTCAGCGAGGCGGCCCAGTGTGTCAGACGAGTGGCGTCTCCGGTCAAGAAGGCGTGCAAGGTGAGCGGCGGCAACGTGAAGTTGTAGACCATCTGCGCTTCGTTGGCGCCGTCACCGAAGTAGCTGATGTTTTCGGCATGGGGCACGTTGGTCTCGGTGACGAGGAGAACATGGGGCGCGACCTGGTCGAGTACGGCGCGCATGAGCCGAATGAGTGCATGTGTCTGGGGCAAGTGGATGCAGGTCGTGCCCATCTCCTTCCACATAAATCCGATGGCATCGAGCCGAATGAGCTGTGCGCCTTGTTCGACGTAGAAGAGCAGGATGTCGAGCACCTCCAACAACACACTCGGATTGGCGTAGTTGATGTCGATCTGGTCGGCGCTGAATGTGGTCCAGACATGCTTGGACCCGCCGGAGGTCTCGACCGGCGTCAACAGGGGCAATGTGCGTGGGCGCACCACTGAGGACAGATCTGCCTTCGGGTCCACCACGATGAAGTAATCGCAGTACGGATCGTCGCTGCGCTTGAAGGCTTGGAACCAACTACTTGCCTGTGAGATGTGGTTGACGACGGCATCGAACATGAGACGAAAGTGTGCGCTGAGTTGTCGTACGTCTGCCCACGTGCCCCAGGCCGGGTTGACCTGTCTGTAGTCGACAACCGAGAAGCCGTCGTCCGAGGTATAGGGAAAGAAGGGCAAAATGTGGACGCCGTTGATCACGCCACCGATGGGATCCTGCAGAGTCTCGTCCAGTACGCAGAGCGGCGGAGTTCCCTCCGCCTGGATCTGGTCGCCGTAGGTGATGAGCAGCACGTCACGCTCGGTGAGACGCTCTGCACGACTGTCGTCTTTCGGCCGGGTTGCGGTTTTCAGACCGCGCTGGCGAGGCGCTCGGCGATCGACAGATGGTCATCGCCGTAGACGAACGCAAGTTCCTCGAGGATGGTCGGGGGGAGTTGCGCCACCAAAACCTCCGTCGTTGAGAGTATCTATATGTTTGCGCCTGCAACTGCGGTGCAGGCGCAAATATGGCCATCGGCCGTATCGAAAAAAAGCTGGTTCTAATATTTTCTGTGGTTGCAATGAATCACTACAACGAATTCAGACAGGAACGAATTATTGCTCTCGTTTTCGCCGATCTTTGTCCAGTAGTAGCCGAACCTGGACACCGTTAATGTAATTCGTTGCCGTCTGAATTCGTTGTAGTGACAGGAAGTACCCAAACCACAGAAAACACTAGAACTAGAAAAAAAGATGTGTCAACTGCCGTCAGTGTACTAGAGACGCCAACTCTCGCCAAGCGGACCGAAACCGATCCGTGAGCAGCATCAAATCGGAGACAGGCCCTCTCAAAGCAAAGCATGGGCTTGACAGCAACCTGGCCGAGAACGACAATTGCCGCAGCCTGTATCATTACAATGTGATCAAAAAAGGAGACCCTCATGCTCGCAGCCACTGTCCCAAGCACTCGGATCAACCAGGAGGACGTCAGTTTCTATCGCGACAACGGCTTTCTCGTCGTGCACGGCGCATTTTCCACGGACGAAGTAGAGCATTTGCGCCGGGAGGCAGTTCGAGTCTGTCGTGGCGAGTTGGGCGACATTCGCGGCGTGGAGCCGGCTCTACCGGGAGACTCTGACGACGCAGTGATGCGTCGCTACCTCTGCATTCACTTCCCGCACAAACTATCGCCCGTCATGCGCGCCGCGCTGGCCCACCCCGCCATCGTTGACGTGCTGACCAATGTCATCGGTCCCGATGTCAAGTGCATGCAGTCTATGCTTTTTATCAAGGCCGCGGGTAAGCCTGGCCAAGCCTGGCATCAGGACGAAGACTTTATTCCCACGCGCGACCGTTCGCTGACGGGCGGCTGGATTGCGCTGGATGATGCTACGGTGGAAAACGGCTGTTTATGGGTCATTCCTGGTTCCCACAAACGCGGTGTGCTTTGGCCGATGCACATTCAGGAAGACGCACGCTTCGACTGCACCAACGAGTCGTTCGGGTTTCCCTACTCAGATGCCGACGCGATACCTGTCGAGGTGAAGGCAGGGGCGGTGGTCTTCTTCAACGGCTATCTGTTGCATCGATCCTTGCCCAATTCTGCTGTCGGCGGCTACCGCCGCGCGCTGGTCAACCACTATATGAGCGCACAATCCCTTCTGCCCTGGAGGCCGCCCAAGGAGGGGGAGCACATGGCCATTGCGGACTATCGGGACATTGTCTTGGTGGCAGGGCAAGATCCGTACGGTTACAAGCCCATAGAGGATCTAGCCAACGTGCATGTGCGCCCGAGTGGTGAGGGCGGGTGTGACCGGTAGGACGGGGAAATGTCATGCCGGCCCGGCGGCCTAGCTCAGTTGGGCGTGAAACCCCCGACAGAAATCCGGCTACGCCACCTCTGGGAGGAGCTGGTCAAGGATTTCTGCCGGGATTCACTCGGGGCAGGTGCAAGATCTGCCCGCGTTCGCCCGGACGACAAGGGCGGGTGGTATTCCACGATTTGTGTGAAAGTGGCTTGCTCTCTGGTAGATTGCGAATATACACACAATTCCGGATACCATCCAAGGGCGCGCCCTTACCGGATCAAGTTGCCTTGAGCGCGCCGCCGGGACGTAGATGTTTCAAATCGCGAAAACGGACCAGTTTCTTCTGATCCTCATCCCACAGGGTCAGGAACGCCGTACCTAGACTGTTCCAAATGGTCAACTCCATGACCCGCTGAAGTTCCGGATTATTCTTGTGGCACTTCTCCAGATTGTAGTTGGGGATGCGCGGGCTCAGGTGGTGAATGTGATGGAAGCCGATGTTCCCCGTGAACCATTGTAGTACCTTTGGTAGACGGTAGTAGGAACTGCCGTGCATTGCGGCCAGCGTATAGTCCCACTCCGGCTTGTATTCCCAGTAGGTATCTTCATATTGATGCTGGACATAAAAGAGCCAGGTGCCAATGGTCGCGGACAAAATCGCGATGGGAAACTGGATCAGCAATAGCGCCTTGAAGCCCACAAGAAACCCGACCGTGCCGTAGAGCAGGACGATAGCCAGGTTGTTCCACCAGACTGATTTTCTGTCACTCGGCTGATATTCGGGTCCGGAAGCGACGGGTAGTCGCTGGAGAATGAGGAAATGGATGCCGGGTGCGATGCCGAACAGAAAGACCGGGTTGCGAAAGACACGATAGGCCGCTCGCTGCCAGAACGGCGCGGCCAAATACTCATCCACCGTCATGGTCCAGACGTCGCCATGGCCGCGATCACCTAGGTCGTTGGTGTGGGCGTGATGGAGCGCGTGGCTCTTGCGCCAATATTTGTAGGCCACCAGCGTGAAGACACCACAGATGGAGCCGACCAAGTCGTTCCACTTTCGCGTGGGGAAAAACGAACCGTGCCCGCAGTCGTGCTGGATGATAAAGATACGCATCAAAAAGCCGGCTGTCGGCAGTGCAAGCAGCAGGGTAAGCCAGTATCCCACGTAGTGCAGAGCAAGAAGCATGACAATCCATAGGCTGAGGTAGCCACCGAATGAGTTGATGATCTGCCAAATGCTGCGTCGGACGTCGGGATTCTGATACTCGGCGACAAGGTCTCTCCATTGGGACACATTGGGGGCCTGCCAATCTTGGTTCGGTATTGCCATCTCTCTGTTTCTCCTAAATCTCACAAATATATCTTAGTCGCGGTGTAGATGAATCTGTCTACGCCGCGGCTGGAACACAATTCTTCGGGGCTACCGGAACCTACCACGAGATCCCGGCGTAAATCGGGCCACGGTTGTTTTGCCGCTTCCACTCGGGTGGATTGACCCTATCTGTCGCCGTGAGTTCTACGCCGGACTATAGCCGGTGGAGTTGAGCACTTGCTTGCTCTGTAAGTGCTCCCACGCCGACTCAAGGTGGAATGATGTACCGTACAGACATACGGGACGAGTCGAGGGTATCCGTTCAGTATCATGCTGACGCATGGCACCAACGCATATCACAACTGCATAACACCACTGTACGCACAAAGTTGCTGCTGGCCGTCCGCTACAGCTGAGGAGAAGACGCAAATTCGACAAGATGCCTAGGGTGTATCCGCTGACGGATAGACGATTGATGAACTGGACACAGTATGCACCGGAAATTCAAATTTGTCATAACTTTCATGGCCTTGTCCGTGTTTGTGCTTGCGGCTTGCCGCCAGCGAGCCCCGTCCACGGCAACGGATACACGGTCTGATCACGCTGCCCCAGTGCCGGCTGCCGAGGAGCTCCCACGCTATCGCTATGATCAACTCTTGCGGCGCGATGGAATTGCGCCCATCTACGAGCCTGTTTTTGTGTCCGTCCTAGAAGCCGAGTTGGACGATGATGAACTGGTGCTCGCGATCGAATATGAGGATGCTGCGCGTGCGCGCGTCATCAACGACCAGATCGGCGATCGTCCATTAGCAATCATTGTCGAACCGGACTCCCATATGGTGGCCGTGTACCTGCGCACCATTGATGGTCAGGTGCTTGATCTCATCTGGCGTGACAATGCGCTCTACGATCAACAGACCGGCAGCAGATGGATGCCGGTCAACGGTCTGGCGGTCGACGGGCCGCTTGAAGGGGTCGCTTTGCGCCCGGTGCCCTATGTTCCAGCTTTTCCCGCGGCTTGGCTGGAGTTTTTCCCACAGACTGAAGTCTATCAACCGTAGTTTTAGTAGTGTCGTCACGGGTGCATTCCAGGTTTTGGGCAGCAAACCTGAGGGCGTTGCTCTGGACTCGGCCTTCAGTGCCTCGTCCTCTCACTCGCCACCGGTGTGGCGGCAAGCTCCCAATACTCGACGGCTAACGCACGCACGGGTCGGATCCGCACGGGGATGAATCCCCCGTGCAACCATTGCGTCCGCTCAGGCGGACATGCCGGCAACCGGACAAGCCCGGTTCAGCGGGCGCAGTGATAGCCCTGGGGCTTGAGCCGAGGCAGTCGCGTCCCGCCTGTTCCCAGCCCCTTTTTTGCCCAACGGCACGATGTGAGCCGAGAGGAGACCGTTGCGGTTAGGGTGGGGCGACCAAGAATCCGGTTCCCGAAAACGTGGAACTGCGTCCTGTCGTCAGCAGAGACATGCAGCATCAGTCCGGTTGCGTTAGAATACACGGACCAATATGATCGCCTATCAGCAACCGTAGGATGTCGCGCGTGACCTCTCATCAGCAACCTCATCCCCTCGTTCGTCTTTGGCGCTATTCTGCCGGACAGCACGGCAATCTAGCACTGGCCGTTGCTTGTTCCATACTCAACAAGCTGTTCGATCTGGCGCCGCCTGTGCTGATCGGCATCGCCGTCGACGTGGTTGTGCGCCAGCAGAATTCTATGTTGGCCCAAATGGGGTTTGCGACAGTCTCTGCCCAACTCTTGGTCCTCGCAGGGCTGACCCTCTTTATCTGGGCCATGGAGTCGCTGTTCGAATACTTCTTTCGTGTGCTCTGGCGCAATCTGGCGCAGCAGCTCCAGCATAATCTGCGCGTCGACGCCTATGACCATGTCCAACATCTTGAACTAGCCTACTTTGAGGATCGCAACACGGGCACGTTGATGGCGATCCTCAACGACGACATCAATCAGCTCGAGCGTTTCCTGGATGAAGGCATCAACGATATCCTGCAGCTCATCACGACCATCGTGGTGGTCGGCGCCGTCTACATGTCCATCGCCCCTGCTATCGGTTGGATGACAATCGTGCCCATGCCGTTCGTCATCTGGGGATCCATCCATTTCCAAAAATTGCTGGCGCCGCGCTACGCGGCGGTGCGCAACCAGGTCGGCATGCTCAACAGCCAGCTTGCCAACAACCTGGGCGGCATCGCGACCATCAAGAGCTTCACGGCCGAAACCTTCGAGCGTGCACGGATGGCGCGTGCGTCGGAGCTCTATCTACAGCGCAATCGTGATGCCATCCGACTCAGCTCGGCATTTGTGCCGGTCATTCGTATGGCCATTGTGGTCGGCTTCGTTGCCATTCTCTATTTTGGTGGCCTCATGGTACTCAACGGCACGCTGGAGGTCGGCGCCTACAGCGTGCTGGTCTTCATGACGCAACGCTTGCTTTGGCCGTTGACCCGACTCGGCAGCACCCTGGATCTCTACCAGCGGGCCATGGCGTCCACGAATCGCGTCTTTGCACTGTTGGATACCGCCCCGGTCATCGTAAGTGGTTCCACGTCCTTGCCTCTTGAAGAGGTCAGGGGCGCGGTCACATTTGACCGTGTCAGCTTTGACTATCGACAGGCGCGCACCGCCGGCGAGGCTGAACTCTCCTTTATACCTCCGGTTCTACGCGATCTATCGCTCCGAATTGAGCCTGGTCAAACAGTTGCCCTGGTCGGCGCCACCGGCGCCGGCAAAAGCACAGTGGTCAAGCTTTTACTGCGCCTCTACGATGTGGTCGACGGCCAGGTTCTGCTAGACGGCCAGGATGTGCGTACGCTGGATACGGTCGACCTGCGTAGGGCTGTGGGCTTCGTGAGTCAGGATGTATTTCTGTTTCACGGCACTGTGCGCGAGAACATCGCTTACGGCAGACCGAACGCGCCTTTGGACGAGATCATCGCCGCTGCCCAAGTTGCAGAAGCCCACGACTTTATCCTGCAACTGAACCAGGGCTATGACACGATCGTTGGCGAACGCGGCCAGAAACTCTCAGGCGGTCAACGCCAACGTATCTCAATTGCGCGTGCAGTGTTGAAAGATCCGCCCGTTCTGATCCTGGACGAAGCGACATCCGCGGTGGACAACGAGACCGAGGCGGCGATCCAGCGATCATTGGAACGTATCACTGTCGGGCGCACCACCATTATCATTGCCCATCGGCTCTCAACGGTGCGCAATGCCGATTGCATCTTCGTGTTGGAAAATGGACACTTGCTCGAAAAGGGCCGGCATGATGAACTGGTCGGCGGCGACGGCGTCTATGCTGCACTCTGGCGTGTGCAGACTGGCGTACGCCAGTCGACCAACGGGCATGTGGCGGTTTGGGAGGAGTCAAATTCTCCATGAACCACAATATTCGTATTCTCGACCCGGCGCGCTGGCTGTTGCTGCTCGGCCTCTTCATCACCGTGGGTTTGGGCGTTGCTGCCACACCGATCGTGGGCCAGGTTGATGTTGATATACGCTATCATGTCGTCGCTCCCGGCGAAACCTTGAGCGAAATCGCCAAGCAATACGACGTCGATGTGGATACGTTGACAATTCTGAACGGTATCTCCGACGCCGATGAAATCTTTGCCGGGCAGCAACTTCGTCTACCGCGCAGCGTTGTGTCGTCTATTCCCGGCGAACAGGCGACAACGGAATCGGATCGGGAGAGCGAAGGTGATCAAACTAAGCGCTCGGGTCCCGCCGGTCTTCGAGTGGACGAGAGTGAAGCAACCGCTGACGGGCACGAATCCGCCGATGCGAAACCCACCAAGGAGGCCGTGGAAAGCGCGACGCCAAAGGCTTCCGAGCCGTCTCCTGCTACCATTGACAGCGTCCCTCGCATGATCGTCGATCCCATGCTGGCGACCACACGCAATCGCACATATACAGTCCGGCTCAATGACACTCTGGCTGATGTTGCGCTGCGCACCGGTGTTAGTCATGCTGCCCTCAGTAAGTTGAACCGGCTAACACGCGACGCTCCGCTGCGCGCCGGGCAGAGCTTGCTGCTGCCGGCCACACCGCGTGATCTCCAGATGACGACACCGGCGCAGACCGTGATCGTCCAGCCCGGCGACAGCTTGAGCGCCATCGCCGTCGAGCATGAGATAGCCCTCCCCGACCTGATGCGCGCCAATGGACTCTCCAATCCCGATGCCATTGTCATCGGTCAGTCGCTGATCGTCCCGCCCAAACCGCTGCAGGCGGAGGAACAGATGCGACGCCGGGTGGGTCCGCCGCGTAGCGGCTTTGACTACTATACCGTCCAGCAGGGCGACACGTTGTCGGAAATCGGTCGTGATTTCGACACCCCTGTCCTCGCCCTGCTGGAGTACAACGGACTGCCCGACGAGCAGACGGTCTACTCGGGGCTTGAGCTACGCATCCCGTTCGGCGCGCCGCCGTTGCCCCAAGTCTTGCCACCGGCGCCCATTTCGGGCACAAGCTTCATGGTTAGTCTGAGCCGCCAACAGTGTTGGCTATTTCACGGCAGCGAGATTGCGCAGAGCTGGACGTGCAGCACCGGCTACGGAGATTGGATCACCCGTACCGGCACGTTCAAAATCCAGACCAAGTTGGAGATGGCGAAGAGCGGTGCATACCGACTGGACATGCCCTACTGGCTCGGTCTCTATGATGTAGGTGAGTTCGAGAACGGGATCCACGGTATTCCGGTGGAATGGGAAACGGGCGAGAAGCTCTGGGACGGATTGATCGGCCAACCGGCGACCTTCGGCTGCGCCATGTTGGCCGATGACGCCGCCGCCTTTCTGTTCGATGCATCGTATCTCGGTATGCCGGTCCACGTGATCGAATAACTTGGCGAGGGACGAATCAACTTTGCACGACGGGTTTCAATATGTTCATCGATGTAGATCGGCCGGCCGGTGTGCGTGAGGGGGAAAGTCTGGACATCGACGCCCTGGAGACCTATCTGGTTTCCGTGCTGCCCGGCATGTACGGGCAGCTGCATGTTCAGCAATTCCTCAGCGGTTATTCGAATCTCACCTATCTGCTTACGTTGGGCGATAAAGAGCTGGTCTTGCGCAGACCCCCCTTTGGCGCGGCCATCAAGTCCGCCCACGACATGGGTCGCGAGTTCCCGCGTCCTGTCGGGGCTTGCGCCGATATATGACAAGGCACCGCAGCCACTTCTCTATTGTCAGGACGAGAGTGTGATCGGTGTGCCGTTCTATGTCATGGAGAGGGTGACAGGGGTCATTTTGCGACCGGGCAGAGGTACGGACCCGGCGTTGACTCCAGCACGCATGCGATTACTTTCCAACGCGGTCGTGAACAACCTCGCGACCATCCACGAGATTGATGTGCATGCCGCTGGACTTGCCGATTTGGGCCGCCCGGACGGATACGTGCAGCGCCAGATTGCCGGATGGTCAAAACGTTACCGCAACGCACAGTCGGACATCATCCCGGCGCTTGACTCGGCCCAGCCCTGGCTTGAGGGCAATCGGCCTGTCGAAGCTGGAGCCACGTTGATTCATAATGACTACAAATATGACAATGTGGTGCTGGATCGTGAAAACTTGGGCCGCATCGTTGCGGTACTCGATCGGGAGATGTGCACGGTGGGCGATCCGCTGATGGATCTCGGGACGACTCTCGGATATTGGATCGAACCGGGTGACCCCAACGCGATGGTCTCCATGTTTGGGCTGACGGCATTGCCCGGCAACTTGACCCGCAGCCAAGTGTTGGCCCGCTACCAACAGGCAAGTGGACGGTATGTGGAAAAGCCACTTTTCTACTACGTCTACGGCGTGTTCAAGATCGCGGTCATTGTCCAGCAGATCTACGCGCGATTTCTGCACGGAGTGACGCAAGATGCGCGCTTCGAAGTTCTGATCGATGTGGTGCGCGCCTGCGGGCAAATGATTGAGTTGGCGATAGATAGTGACCGACTGTCGTCGTCTGCGGAATAGACGATTTTCTGAGGTTCGTCCTGTCAAAGCGAACGACCGCAACCGGCAAGTTCTCGACGTGGCAATCCGGATTCCCGATTGCCACTGGGTGCATCCCATTTTCCGGGGCGCCAGTCGAGAGCACGAAACGAACCCCCTTGAGAAAGCCCTAAAATGTGGTATACACCCGATTGCCACGTCGAGATCGCACACCATAGGATGGGGTGGTATACCACGAATTGTGTGAAAGTGGCTTGCTCTCTCTGGTAGATTGCGAATTTACACACAATTCCGGATACCACCATAGGATGCCGTCGGCATCTGCTGCGCGGTTGACACAAAAAACAAAGGGCCCTCAAATTACAGAGGACCCTTTGTCGCATCGGTAAAGCTCGCTGTCATCCAATGCCGGACGGTCTGTTCGTTGCTCTTGGCCTGACTACTGCGGCAAAGTGACCACGTAATTCTGTTGCAGATAGCGCCACATCTCGTCCATGTCAACAAAGGTGTGATGTTCCCCTGTATTGACCGACTGTAATGTGACTCTCCAGTCGTTGTCACGTTCACTGCGCCACATACGAAGCACAAACGAGTGGTGGGTTTCTGCTGTATCGTCCTTGCCGTTGAGAACGAACTCAGCCATAGGAATCTTCCTCTCCTATCATCGCCTTCCTTGATGCGAACAATAGGTGGTCGTTCGCTGGACGGTCCATGATGTTGCTGCTGGAGCTTGATTATACGGAAGGACCGTTACACGATCGTTACAGCATCATGGCGAACCGGCAATGAAAACTCGTCAGCACATTCCGGACAGATCGGCCGAAGCAAGGACGCTTCGCAGGATGCTTTCGCCTATTGTTCGCTTGCCGGCGCAATCCCGTTGACGTCCGGGTATTCCTCCGTTTGGGTGAGTTCGACGCGCAGGCATACGTCGCCCTGATTCTCCGGATGTTTACCCTGCACACCGGCATAGAAGCGGCGAATGGTCTCCATGTCTTCCAGGGTGTCATCGCTCAGGTGAAGTGGAGTGGCAACGCCCATTTCTCGATGCTTATAGTCGATATAGACCATGACGATCGGAACGTGCGCGTTTGAGGCAATCAGGTAGAAGCCGCTCTTCCAGCAGAGCGATTTGCTGCGCGTGCCTTCCGGCGTAATGGCCAACAACATCTGGTCGTTGCGGTCAAATTCGGCGACGACCTGTTTGACAAAGTTGGCACTGCGTTCGCGATTGATGGCTATGCCGCCCAATTGTCGGAAGAACCACCCCAGCGGTCCCCAAAACATTGTATGCTTGGCAACCCAGTACGGAAATGGAAGATCAATTGCCCGACTACCGGCAAATAGAATGGGCCAATCCCAATTTGATGTGTGTGGTGCAACGATCATGACATACTTCGGGTCTGTCGGCATTTGGCCACGGATGGACCAACCGAAGATGGCCAATAGCCAAGCCCAAAATCGCTGATAGATGGTGGTTGGATACAGGCGCGGAAGCGCCGATTTGAGGGTCACTTTACAGAATCTCCGTCGTTCAAAGGGCTGTTCACTTCTTCGATGCACCCGCCGTCACCACCGCATCCAAGATTTTCCGATAGCCGGTGCAACGACATAGATTGCCCGTCAACGCTTCCTGGGCTTGGGCGACTGATGGGTGCGGACACTCTTCGAGGAGTTTGGTCGCGCTCATGACGAAGCCCGGCGTGCAGTATCCACACTGGACACCCCCGCTCTGCACCAATGCATCCTGAACGGGATTCAAATGCGCTTGATTGCCAAGCCCTTCGACCGTCTCGACGCGACTACCCCAGGCTCGTTCCGAGGGCACCATACAGGCCATGACCGCCATACCGTCCAGGAACACGGTGCACGCACCGCATTCACCCTCGGCGCACCCCTCCTTACTTCCTATAAACCCCGCCCCACGCAGGCTGTCCAACAACGTCATCTGTCCCTTTAGTTCCACGAGACGGCCGTTTACCAGCGCCGTAGTGGACGACCCGAGGGACCAATGCGAATCCGTGGTTGCTGCGCCGGGAGGAACGGGCCAGCGTCCATCCGTATGCCCGCGCAGCGTGATCGGGCGTTCGGGCCAGCCCTGTCGTTCCGTGCCAAACTCGATGGTCCGTAACAGGCGCATGGTCAACGTGTGCACCATCTCGCGCCTGTAGAGAGCCGATCCGCGCAGATCATCGATCGGTGCGGTAGCATTGACCGCCAGGTCGGCTGCTTTGGCGGCTGTTCGTTCATTCAGAGACAGACCGCGGAGGAATCGTTCGGCCTCCGTTGCCCGCACCACAACCGGAGCGACTGCGCCATAGGCCAGACGGGCATCGGTGATGGTGCCGTCGACGCGCGCGACCACCGCCGCCGCGCTAACGACACTGATGGCCTGTGTCCGGCGCAATCCCAGCTTGACAAACGTGCCTTGGCTGCGTGTAGTCAGCACCGGTATGTTGATTCTCAGCAACAGTTCGTCATCCGCCAGGTCGACCCGGCGGAACCCGATGATGAAATCGGCCAGGCGCAAGGTCCGTTCACCTCTGGCTGCGCTGCGTAGTGTAACGGACGCATCCAGTGCCGTCAGCGGTGTGATGGTGTCGTTGGACGGACTTGCCGTGACGAGATTGCCGGCCACTGTGGCCCGGTTGCGAATCTGGGGCGCACCGACTTCCCAGCACGCGCGGGCAAGCGGAAATGCACGCGCGACAACTGCCGGACTGGTGACACACTGGTTGTGGGTGACCAGTGCGCCGAGATGAAGGCCATCGACGTCTTCCTTGATGTCGGCCAGCCCAGGAATGCGCGTCAAGTCGATCACACCCGGAAGGGTACCGTCCGCATTGGTTCGTGCGCCGCGCTGGAACTCGATCAGCAGGTCGGTGGCTCCGGCGATAAAGCGGGCGTCAGCACCATAGTTGGCTTTAAGCGCCAATGCTTCATCAAGAGAGGATGGAGTTGTGTAGAATCGATACATCATGGCATTTCACACCGGCTCGACGCTCGTAACAGATGGTTGCCCAAGTTGATACACTGCAGGTGACCACTGTCCGGCTGACGGACAATCATCCGTAGTTCTCTCCATGGGTTTTCCCGTTGAAACGAAGGATGATAGCGACGATGCCGCCGGTTATCCCGAGAATCAGCGTGAAGACACTCTGCCACGCGGCCAGACCGAAAAGGCGTTTGCCGATGGCAAAGTGGCCCACCACCAGCGCCAGTAGGCTTAACGCGACCGATATCGGAATCGGTGCTTCCGCTCCCGGTGTATTGAAGGCCGCTTCCTGCATTTTGTCGAGTTGCGCATCGGCCTGGGCGCGACTCCAGTCAAAGTAGAACGGAACCAATGCTGCCAACAGCGCCATGCTGCCGAGAAAGCCCATCAATAGCCGTCCGCAAAGGTGTCGACCATCAACTTGACGTCGCCCAATGGATACAAAATCGGGCAGGTGGCGCCATTGTCCATATATTGGCGCACCTTTTTCCGAACCTGATCCGGCGTACCGCTGGCGCTGATGCGAACCACCAGGTCATCAGGCACGAGCGGCATGGCCTTGCGCACCTGTTCCATGGTAGCCGGCCAGCCGAGGATGGACTGGATGCGCTCCACGACTTCCGGGTCGACGCCGCTTGCCTTGGCAATATGCGGCTGTTGCGCCAGATACTGGGTCAGCAATTCTTTGGCTCCGTCGATCGCGATGCGTTCGTCCTCATGGACCGAGCAGACCACTAGTTGAGGGCGGTCCAAATCATCGATGGAGCGACCGGCGCGCTTGGCGCCGCGTTCGAGCTGGTCCATGGCGTGAACGTTGTATTCGGGTGGAACACAGTAGTTGAGGACCGCTCCGTCGGCTATTTCGCCGGTGAGTTCCATCATTTTGGGCCCGGTTGCGCCGATCATGATCGACACGTCACGAGGCTCGCGCCGCCCGTGTACCACGTCCAATTCAACACCGGTCAACGTATGAAATTCGCCGCTGTAGGTGACATTTTCCAAAGCCAACAGGCGACGCAGAAGATCCACGGTCTCGCGCATCGCCGTGAGTGGTTTGCGTCGTTTGATGCCGACGTTGCTGGCCAGTGGGTCCCACCAGGCGCCTATGCCGCAGATAATGCGCCCCGGCGCCAGATCGTCCAAAGTTAGAAAAGTGGCGGCCAATAGCCCAATATTGCGCGTCCAATTGTTGATCACGCCTGAACCGATCTTGATCCGGTCCGTCACGGCTGCGAACGCGGCCATGGGCACGATGGCGTCGCGGACCAGACGACTCTCCGCTTGCCAGACTGCTTCGAAGCCCTTCTCTTCGGCGTACTGTGCGTGCGCCATGCCCTCACGGATCGGGTGCTTGTCCTGCAGATACATGGCAACGCGGCTATAATTGTTGTCGGTCATCAGGCTCTGATCCTCCCGCAGACTAGGTGTTGGTAGGGCGTAATGTGCAGTGTACACCTGGGCCCAAACGAGCGTCAAGACGGGTTGGGACGCATCGGTGCACGTGCTATAATCCCAGACCATGATTCACCTCGAGATCGTTGATGACGGAGCCAAACCAGTGGACGATGGGCCAGACAACGCAGCAGACTGCCCGCCCGAAGCGCTGCCGAACGGACTGTCCAACGGTCACGATCTCAGTGGCGGTGTGAGCCTACACAGCAGGGACTTGCTTCAGTACATGCGGACGCGCCGGTCTATCCGTCGCTACACCGACGAGAAAGTCTCACCTGCCGTCATCGAAGAGCTATTGGAGGCGGCAACCTGGGCACCGTCGGCTCACAACCGCCAGCCATGGCGATTTTGCGTTGTGACCCAAGACGCAACCAAGCGCAAACTAAGTGCAGAGATGGGCCGGCGCTGGCGGGCCGATCTGGCTGCCGACGCGTCTGACCCGGCTTTCATCGAACGGCGCGTACAAATTAGCCACGCGCGGCTGACGGGTGCGGCGGCGCTCGTCGTCGCCTGTATGACAATGGAGTCGATGGATAGCTATCCGGACGCGGTGCGCGGCCATGCTGAACGGACGATGGCCACCCAAAGTGTGGCGCTGGCCTGTCAGAACCTGCTGTTGGCAGCCCATGTGCATGGGTTGGGCGCCTGTTGGATGTGTGCGCCGCTTTTTGTTCCGTCCTTGGTCTGCGATGTCCTGCAACTGCCGCTGACATGGAACCCGCAGGCGCTCATTACCCTCGGGTATCCGGCCGAAACCAAAGAAAAAGACCGCGTACCGCTGGCAAGCCGTGTGATTTGGAGATAGAGGAATGATTCAAGAGGTTCGAGACGACATTCGGGTTGTGGCGCTGGCCGGTGGCGTCGGTGGCGCCAAACTGGCAACGGGACTCCAGCGGGCATTGGCGCCGGGTACATTGACGGTCATCGTCAACACCGGTGATGACTTTGAGCATTGGGGTCTGTCCATCTGCCCTGATCTGGACACCGTCCTTTACAATCTTGCGGACCGGCACAATCCCGAAACCGGATGGGGGCAACGTGACGAGACCTTCGACGCCCTGGCAGCCATGAGCGCGCTCGGCGGTGCAGATTGGTTTATGCTTGGAGACAAGGACTTGGCGTTCCACCTACGCCGAACAGAGTGGCTGCGACAAGGAATTTCGTTAAGTGACGTGACCGACCGATTGCGACGAGCGTTGGCTGTCCCCTCGCGGATCGTACCCATGTCCGACCAGCCGGTACGTACACTCGTGCACACTGACGAGGGAGACTTGCCCTTTCAGCACTATTTCGTGCGGAGACGCTGCGAGCCGATCGTGGTCGATCTTTCCTTTGTAGGCGCAAACGAAGCACGGCCACCTGAGGCGGCTGTGGACGCCATCTACGGCGCCGATCTAATCGTATTCTGTCCCAGCAATCCCTACTTGAGCATCGATCCGATTCTGAGCGTAAATGGTCTGCGACGTCTGATTCGAAAAGCGTCGGCTGCGAAGGTCGCCGTCTCTCCAATCGTCGGAGGCACAGCCATCAAAGGTCCGGCGGCCAAGATGATGCGGGAACTAGGCCAGATGATCAGCCCGTTGACGGTGGTCGATCATTTGGATGGTCTTCTGGACGGCTTTGTGCTGGACGAACAGGACGGCATATTGCGGCGTGCAGTCGGGCTCCCGACTCTCGTCACCGATACTGTCATGACCGACTTGGTCGACAAAGTGCGTCTGGCTCATGAACTGCTTGACTTTGGCATATCGTTGGCGAATGCTCAACGATCACCCACGCTGGAACCCACTTCACCGGTTGAACCTGAAGTGCCGACGCGATGAATGCGCTGTGGCTGCTGATTCCGGTCAAACCTTTCGATGAAGGCAAGAGCCGGTTGGCGACGTCGCTCTCCGTCGAGCAGCGCGCGGATTTGACGCGCCGGATTCTGTTACGCACGCTGACAATCGCAGACGCGACGGCGCGATTCAAGCAGATCGTCGTGATCAGCCGCGATCCGGCGGTCCACGAAGCAGCACGGTGCGCGCATGTTTTTGCCCTGGCCGAGGAATCGAATGGGCTCAACCGTGCGCTTGAGCAAGCACGGGCCATGGCCGTCGCCGGCGGCGCCAGCGCCATTCTCGTGCTGCCGTCAGATTTGCCCTTTGTGACCTATGGAGATCTCGACGTATTGATCGGTGCGGCTCATGCCGGCAACAAGGTCGTCATCGCACCCAGTTGTGACGGCGGCACCAATGCCCTGCTCTTGACACCACCGACCGTCATTGACTTCGCATTCGGCCATGACAGCTTCCGCCTGCACACCCAACAGGCACGTGGGCAAAATGTCTCATACCGTGTCTTTCGCTCACCAACCCTTGCCTACGACATCGATTGGCCGGCTGATCTTCATGCGGCGCTTGCAGGCGGATTTGGTTCACTTTCTACGGTCAGAGCCTCATTCCCACAGGCCTGCAGATAGCCGCACGCACGGCAACGGCCGGCGTCGTTATGCTCGCGCCCTAGACGCCTGGCGCTGCGCGCTGCGCGTATCTTCTCGGCCACGGCTAGCACGTCTCGTCGAATGGCATCGTCAAAGGGAATCTCGAGCGTGGCATCAGCGTAGTGTAAGAGCCCGTATGGAGGCCGCACACGATATCGGTCTTCCACCAGGAGACAATAGGTCGCCAACTGTAGAATGTGGCTTGCGTACGGTGTCGACGGCTTTGTGCGGCTCTTGACCTCGACAGGAATGACGAGGCGCCTCTTTCCGTCCAGTATTTCAACCAGATAATCGGGCTTCCCGACCGATCCGTAGCGGCGGCTGATAATGGGGCTGTCCACCCGGTTCCATGCCGACGTGTCACCATAGACGACACGTCCTGCCGGCAGTCCGGTGGCATGACGCTTGCGCCCGCGCGAGCGCCAACGCTCCCAGGGCGAGAATTAGAAGCAGGAAGATGGCGAACAGCAAGAGGTTTACGATAGAGTGGTGCTTTCGATTTCGTTAGGACCGTGATTCCGGGCGTAACCTTCACCCCATTCGTGCGTCATGAAGCGCGACAAACCACGTAACCTGCCGACGATCTGCGAGCGGAATATTCCGGCGCGACGAGATCACTTGATGCACTTGCAGCACCGAGATGTACGTGCATGCGGCCGGCAGCGGAACATATGGTTCCGACATCGAAAATACTCTACACGCAAAAAGAAGTACGGTCCAAACAGATGAACATTCCTCCAAGCCGAATCGGCGACTATGAAGTCGTGAGTGAAGTCGCCCGCACGTCGATCTATCGAGCATATGTGGTCAAAAGACTGGACGATGGGGGTGGAACCGAGTTCGCCGTTGCCAAGGTACTGCTTCCGGAATTGTATCACGATCCAGCCATCCGTGCGCAGTTCATCAACGGCGCCGTCGCGGCAGAGGCTCTGAGCCACCCTTCAATCGCCCGCGTCTTCAGTTCAGCGGACAACGGCGAGTTCGCCTACCGGCTAGATGAGCATCTGAAGGCCAAACCGCTGGACAAGATTCTGGAAACCAGAAGTTCACCCATCAGCACCGAAAATCTGATATCGATCGTGCAACAATCGTCGGCGGCGATCGATTATGCACACTTCAACGGTCTGCGCCACCTGCATCTTTCACCGGCGTGCATTTACATAACCGAACATAATCGGTTGCTGATTACAGATTTCGGACTGCCGTTGCTCGATCGAGATCACGATGCACACGATTCGACGCAACCGGGGGATCTGGTCGAACGGCATCTGGAACCGGTGACGCCCTATCTCGCGCCTGAACAACTCAAGGCCGGTGCAGTTCTGTTTAACCAGACTGATGTTTATGCGTTGGGCGCTGTGTGCTACCACCTTACGACCACACATGCCCCATTTCGCGCAGCGTCCTCAGAGATGCTTGCTGCGCAAATACTTCAGGAAGAACCTGTATTGGCGTCAGAGCTCAATCCGGCGCTGCCGTCGGCGCTGAGTTATGTATTGATGGGCGCGATGGCAAAGATACCTGAGAATCGCTACACCACAGCGCGTGAATTGGCTGAATCATTGATCGAAGGATCGGTGATCTGGCATCCTGGTTCGAGCCAATCCATGCGGGCGATCGAACTCGAATCTGGTGGGCGCTCGAACTCTGACAACAGCAGAGGTTGGCGACGTCGCTGGCCTTTGGCTGCGCTCTTTCTGCTGTTTGTATTTATCTGTTCCGGTGTATGGTTTGTCTATTCGAATACAGCCTATACGGATACCTTTGTCGGCCCGTTGTTGGCTCGATTTGAGGGCAACGCAGACGCAAACACGGCAGCAGTCGCCGATGAGGTTGCGGAAATTGCCCAGCCGAATGAACAGGCGAACAATGGAGAGAGCGCCAGGCCCACTTCAACCCCGACGATTCAGACCTCCGCAACCACTGGCGCAATCGATGGGTCTGTCGAACTTGTTCTGGTCCCCACGTCCACGGGTGCACCGACAGAGTCAGAGCGGTCCGCAGGTACGCTGACTGCGACAGAAAGATCACCCAATGTGGTGGCCGTTGGCGCCGGCCAATCAGCAGCGGCTACGGATGCTCCGACGACGACAGATTCGCCCACGGCGGCACCAACCAGCACCCCGGTGCCCACAGCCACCAGTATGGCAACGGCAACTGCTACGGACGTCCCGACGGCGACGCCGATCGCGACAGATTCGCCCACGGCGGCACCAACCAGCACCCCGGTACCCACGGCCACCAGTGTGGCAACGGCAACTGCTACGGACGTCCCGACGGCGACGCCGATCGCGACAGATTCGCCCACAGTGGCACCAACCAGCACCCCGGTGCCCACGGCCACCAGTGTGGCAACGGCAACTGCTACGGACGTCCCGACGGCGACGCCGATCGCGACAGATTCGCCCACAGTGGCACCAACCAGCACCCCGGTGCCCACGGCCACCAGTGTGGCAACGGCAACCAGCGAACTAAAAGCCTCGGCGACGGTGGCAGAGGAGACGGTTGTTGCCGGGGCGGCCGGCGCCACAATTGAGCCCACTGCCGCCGCGTCGGTCGATACCACGGTCGCAGCCGCGGTAGAGTCAACCACCGAGAACTCGGACATCTCGACCGCGACCGAAACGCCGGCGCCGACGGCAACCAGCACGGCCACCATGACACCGGCACCTACCGCTACGGCTACAGTCACAAACACACCAACCGTCACGGCGACCGATACGCCGGCACCGACGGCGACCAGCACGGCCACCATGACACCGGCACCCACTGCTACGGCTACAGTCACAAACACACCAACCGTCACGGCGACCGATACGCCGGCACCGACGGCGACCAGCACGTCAACCAGGACATCGGCACCCACCGCTACGGCTACAGTCACAAACACACCAACCGTCACGGCGACCAGCACGTCAACCAGGACACCGGCACCCACTGCTACGGCTACAGTCACAAACACACCAACCGTCACGGCGACCAGCACGTCAACCAGGACACCGGCACCCACTGCTACGGCTACAGTCACAAACACACCAACCGTCACGGCGACCGATACGCCGGCACCGACGGCGACCAGCACGTCAACCAGGACATCGGCACCGACTGCTACGGCTACAGTCACAAACACACCAACCGTCACGGCGACCGATACGCCGGCACCGACGGCGACCAGCACGTCAACCAGGACATCGGCACCGACTGCTACGGCTACAGTCACAAACACACCGACGGCTACGGCGACCAACACGCCGACACCGACGGCGACCGTTACAGCCACACCGGTACCGACCGCGCCTCCTACCAGCACATCAATACCAGCACCGACTCCGCCGAACGAGTTGGCGGAGCTGGCAGTGGAGCTTGACGCCGGCAATGTCGTTCTTTCCGGACGTGCGCCGGCAGGAGAACGTATTGACATTCTGATCAACGGGCGCGTCGAAACAGGTTCCGTAGCCGACGCCGATGGAAATTGGACCGTCGTTATGCCCTTCACATCCCCCGGCAGCTATGCCTTTGCGGTGCAGAGTGTAGCCGCCAACGGACTTCCCGGGACACAATTCGGCCCTGCCGAGATAACCGTTGCAGAGGATGTCGCCATCATGGACATTGCCGCGGAGACGGAGGCTGTCACGGTAAATACAGCGGACCTCCTTGACGCTACAGCGCCGGCGACCGTAGTGGCTGAGACGCAGTCAACGCACACCGAGCGCGCGCAGGAGAGCGGATCCGGTTCTCTGTCGAGCGCAGCCACCAACCGTGGGTCCGAAAGCGACACCATCGCCGTCTTGCCCACCGTCACGCCGCGAACCGAGCCTGCTGACACGCCTACCACAACGTCGACGCCTATGCCGCGTGCGACGCAGAGTGCGACCGCGGCGGTTTCACGTAAGGTGTCGGAGGCAAATACAACACAGCCGACGTTGGTGCCGTCCCGTCGGACGCGTGCTAGACGTGTCGCCCGTGCAACGCCACCGCCGGCGATGCAGCGCCCGTCGCGAACCCAGGTCGGTTCGGTCAAACTGATTAGCCCTGTAGACGAAACAGGCGGCAGTGGACGGATCGTCTTCACCTGGGAATCGAACTTTACCCCGCCGCCCGGCACTGCGTACGAGCTGATCTTCTGGCCACGCAACCGCGATCCGATGGTCGAAGGGTTCGGTCTTTCGGCTCCTACGCTTGCCACTGTCGAGTCGGTTGATCTAAATGCGCTGGACCACACGCTGGGCAACCTACTTCAGCCGGGCGAGTATCGTTGGGGCGTGCTTTTGGTTGAAGTGTCTCCCTATCGCCGCATTGCCTTCTTGGGCGACGAACACGAATTTCGCTTTAATCGCACCTACGGCGATGGTGAACCGTATGTCGAGAATCCCGGTGAATAGGCGCCTGCCATGAACGATCATTGCTTCCGTCCGACAAGCATCGTGATGCCGGTTGCCGGTCTCATCTTGGGCATACTCATCGTCATCGGACTTGCTCACTCCGGCTCGAGTGCCGGTATTAGCAACTGGACCTCCAATGTGTCGCTTCCGGAGCCTTTTGCAGGTGTCAATGCGATTCGGCACGGCGATTATCTCTATATCGTGGGCGGTAAATCGACCTCAGCGCAGGACTTCGGCGTTTCAACGCGTGTCTATGTTGCAGAGCTGGATGGCAACGGCAACGTTAAGTCGTGGAATACGACGACGCCTTTGCAGGAGCCGAGTTTCTTACATGCAACCTTGGTCACTTCCGATCACATCTACGTCTTCGGAGGCTACACCGGCCGCAATTCCCGCGAACGAGTCTGGCGTGCGCAGTTCCTCGCCGATGGTGCACTGGGTGAGTGGGAAAAGCTCCGGGACATGCCGCAGGCCATGCATTTCAACCAAGCCGTTCTAGTTGGTGATCGCATTTACATCGTCGGCGGCTACCGCGATACTGAACTGTTCGACACCGTCTACTACAGCACCATCAAGGAAAGTGGCATCTCAACCTGGAAGTTGACGCGCAAACTACCAGTCCCACTGTACCGCCATCGCTCCGTGGCCCACAACGGCGTCATCTATGTACTTGGCGGACGAACCGGCGAAGATACAGCTGCTGTCTATATGACGCGTCCTGGGGAAGATGGCCAAATCGGCGCGTGGACGGAAACGACTGCTCTGCCGGAGCCGCGCTCCTATCACAGCGCGGTCGTGCATGATGGCCGCATCTACGTACTCGGCGGACGCAACGAAAATCTCGAACTGGCAAGCGTGATCTCTGCGTCAATCCTGGCAAGCGGCGAACTCGGAGAGTGGTCACCTGAAGCGTCCCTCCCGCAAGCAATTTACCGGTTTGGTGCGGCGACAGCCGGGCGATCAGCTGCAGATGACATCTATGTGGTAGGTGGAGTCCACGGCGATGAACTACAGTCGGCCGTCTATCGCGGTGGTGCGCCCTCGCCGACCGCAACACCCACGCCGACTCCCACGCCGGACGCACCTGCAACACCACAACCACTTGCTGATCTTCAGGTAGCGCTCATCAACTCACCACGCGGATGGGTGGCCCCAGGGCAGGAGATCCGTTACGAATTGCGCTTTCGCAACGTCGGTTCGACAGAAGTCACAGATGTCGACATTATCGGTCTTGTACCGGACCACACGGAGCTAGTTTCTGGCAGTGTATCGACCGGCGTCGCGGATTCACACACGGTCGAAGGTACTGAAGCAGGCAGCGCAGTAACTTGGAAGATTGGCGTACTCCAGGCAGGTGGCGAAGGTGTTGTTTCGTATCGTGTGACGCGATTGGAGTTGGACGCGCCGCCGGTGCCCTTCGCGCTGGAAATCGACAAGGCGGGCCCTGCTCAGGTCGATCCCGGCGACCCCATCATCTATACTCTGACCATTACGAATCTCGTGCCGCTGACCTTTACCAATTTGTTGGTGGAAGACGTAATGCCAGCCAATGCTGTCTATGTTTCCGGCGGCGACGCGCCGCCCAATAACGGTGTGGTCTCCTGGACACTGCCGTCATTGGCGTCGGAGTCGTCGGCACAGGTGGAGTTTGCCGTCACGGCCACGACCAGTATTGTAAACATCGATTATCGAGTCTCGGCAGAAGGCGGTACGTCAGCCGTGGGACGTTCGACGGTTGTCACGCTGGTCGGCGACAAACCGCTGTCGTCGAGTCCGGACGGTGTAGTCGTCGCCAACGACTCGGGACGTGCCACCTGGAGTCAGGCCGGCGCCCTGATGACCAGGCGCATCAACGGGGTACAAAATCCGTCGGCGAACGATCTGTTCCTGCCCTACGTGGTTCAACGTTAACGACATGGTTGCTATGAAAACTGCTACACCACATTTCATCTTGCGGTCAACTCTGGCTGCCCTCTTGTTCGCCACGGCAGTGGCACTATTGCCCTTCCGACCGGCGCGTGCACAGGACGCCGATCTGATCGTGACAAAGAGCAATGACAAGGCCGGCAGCGCTACATTGGGCGAGCAGTTCAACTGGTCGATTGTCGTCCGCAATCCAAGCACTTCCGCCGCACAATTCGACAATGGTGAACGAGTCTTTCTAGACGATTTGGCGAGCGGTCCGGTCTATGGTGCTCCTTCGATCGCTACCGGCGACGGTACTGCAGGAGAGAACCTGAATTGTGCAGTCGACTCCGCAGCCTTGGCCTGTACAGCCGGCAACACCGGTGTGTCCTTACCGGGTACCTCCGCCGCCATCACGATCACGTTACCGGTGACCCCCACTGCGACCGGTGTCTTGAGCAATCCGGTCGCTGCCGGCGTTTGCGCCGTTGACCCGGACGACAACGTCCTCGAAGGTGACGAGGGCAACAACAATTGCACTGATTCCGTGACGGTCGGTGCGCCGGACTTAGTGATCTCAAAGGTCAATGACGTATCCGGCGCCATCTACTTCGGCGAGAGTTTTGTCTGGCGCGTGACGCTGCACAACCAGGGAGACCGCGTGGCGCGCTTTTCCAGCTTTGAGTGGATGTTCGAGGACGAACTGCCGGTCGCGGCGAAATATGGCCTGCCGGCAATCACCGGTTCGACTGCCATAACCGGAACGCCAAGCTGTGTGGTGCACAACAAGATTTTGGCTTGCCAGGCATTGGGTGAGGTGCTCGTCGGCGCCGGGACCGGCAAACTTGTCGTCGATGTAACCGCGACGCCGACACAGCTGGGGGATTTCACCAATTCGAGCAGCGCGTGTGCTGCGGACCCGAAGGGGGTGGTTCAGGAAGCGGATGAAGGCAACAACAGCTGTACGAACAGCGTCACCGTGAGCGGCGTGGATCTGCAGCTTGACAAGTCGACCCGTACGCAGCAAATTTTCCCGGGTGACTCCATATCATACACGCTGGTCTACACCAATGCGGGCAATATCACCGCATCCAACGTCATCATTACCGAGTCGGTGCCGGCCGGCACATCTTTCAACGCTGCCGCCAGCACGGCGGGATGGGACTGTGGCGATGCTGCGCCGGCCGGAACGGACTGTCACTTCCGGGCGGGCTCGTTGGCAGCAACCACATCCGGCAGCGCAAGATTCGTGGTCGATACACCCGAGGTTTTTACAACGGTACTTGCTGCGGTCGTCAACAAAGCCACCATCGGCGATGATGGCGCAGGCGGCATTGACGCGCATTCTATCGACAACGCGGCCCAGGTCTCGACGCCTGTCGTAGGTGCAGTGACATTGGTCGCTACCCAGGTTGATATGCTTGCCAGCGACAATGACAACAATGATGCACCAAGTCCCGGCGACAAAATTCGTTACACGATTGCCGTCACCAATACCGGATCCGTGCCGGCTGAGTCAGTTCTGTTCGCTGCCGTTTTGGATCCCAACTCCCCGCTCGTGGTCGGCACGACGCAGACAACTTGGGGTAACGTGGTGTCCGGCAACCAGACGGGGCAGACAGCAGTGCAAGTTGACTTGGAGGTGCTCCCGCCGGATCAACCCGTCGTCATCACCTTTGACGTGCTGGTTTCTTCGCCTCTGGCTCCCGGCGTAGACAGAATCAAGAATCAGTCAGTGCTGACCGGCGCCAATTTCGCTACGGTGGTCACTGACGATCCCGATACACAAGCTGTTGCCGACACGACCATTACATTTGTGAGCGCTGAGCCACATCTGATTGCAACTATGGTCGATTCTTTGTTAGTCGATGTAGACGGCAATGATCGACCCTCACCTGGTGATCGATTGCTCTATACAGTACGCATCGGCAATGAGGGCAATCGCAACGCAAGTGGCGTTGTCTACATCGACAGTGGGAGCGCCAACGCCAGTCTGGTTCCCGGCTCCGTCACGGTCTCGGACAACCGAGGTTCCGTGGTGAGCGGCAACAACGCGGCTGACAACGCGGTTGAGGTGTCGATCGGAGTGGTTCGGGGGCGCGGCGATGCTGTCACCTTGACCTATGCTGTCGATGTCGTTACCCCGATGCCTGCCGGTGTTGCCTTTGTCGAACGTCAGGGCTTGGTGGCCAGCGAACAGTTGCCCCAGCTACCGACCGACGATCCGGACCGCGCCGGCATTACGAACCCGACGCGCACCGCCATCGATGCCGATGCCGTGCTTGTCGCAACTAAAACGGATCGAATCTTGATTGACGCTGACGCCAGCAATTCCGCCAGCCCGGGCGATACACTGTTTTACGAAATCGATATTCGGAATATCGGGAATGCCAATGCCGCAGGGGTTCTCTTCCAAGACGCTTTGGACGAAAACGTGACACTTGACCCAGGCGGAGTACAGACGACCGTCGGCTCTGTCATCGGTGACAATGGCCCATCGGCGCGCCAGGTGTCCGTTGCCATCGGCGTTCTGGGCGCGGGCGAACGGGCATCGATCGCGATTCGAGTCAAGATCAACGAACAGGCACCGGCCGATTTGCGCGAGCTTGTCAACCAGGGCAGGGTTCTGAGTGACGACCGGCCTAAGCTATCGACCGATGATCCGGACCAGCCTGGTTCCAGCGATCCGACCAGGACACTGATTGCAAGTGATGTGGTCATCTATACCGCACTACGCGATTATCTGTTGCTCGACGCCGACAATAGCGGCAATGTATCGCAAGGCGATACATTGCTTTATCGCTTGGATGTCCACAATTACGGCAACTTGCCGGCCAGAAGCGGCGAGATTGAAATTGTCGCGTACCCGTATCTTGTGCTCCAAACCGGCACGGTGCAGACAGACCAAGGCAGGGTGACAGCGGGCAACGGCACAGACGATGCCAACGCAGTCATCCGGGTCGATATGCTTCCACCGGGTGGGCAGGCCACGATCACGTTGCGCATGACGGTGGGCGACGTGTCCGGCCGCTTTAGCGTCGATCAGCAAGCAATCGCCCGCTTTGACAATCCGCGTGGCGGGCAATATACGGTCTACTCCGACGATCCGGATACGGCTATCGTGGGCGATAGAACAGTCTCTGCGTTGTTTGGCATTCGATCGTTGACGTTCCTCTATCTGCCGCTTGTCTATCGGTAATTTCATCAGCTCCAAATTGAGAAACAGGGCGCCGTCTAGCGCCCAATTGTCTTTATGGCGTTACAGTGCGCCGCCGTTGTGCTGTCTGCAACACAGATGAAGCCGGCAGATGATGTCTGTGCGGATCCCATCTGCTCGCTTCGACCCGGACTGTGTATCAATCCTCGTCATTTGCCCCTTTGTTCAGCCCGTTCCATAATGCACTTTGTCGAGTAACCGGTTATCGCGCCGACTGCGCCTGCCACCCAATCGCTGTCTGAAACATCCTGGCGGCTTGTGGCAACGGTTGGTGGTTTGGACCGGTTACGTACTCAATTGAGGCGCTGCCGCTATCGGAAGGAGTGTCATTCCATGGCCGAACTCTATCTCAAGACCATCCAGGAGCAGTGGGGAAATATCTCCCGTCTCTACAACGAATTCGCCGAGGAACGTCCGGTGATGATGCTCGATGTAGGTGCAGGTGAAGTCCACGCCTTCGCCTACGATCGACTTGTGGAGCTGTTGGATGTCGAGTCCCAAACCGGACTGACGGTTCAATACCAGCGCGCGCTGGATCGCCGTGAAATGGTGCTCTTTGTGCGTGATCCCGAGCGCAAGCAACTACTCTCGTACACCTTGAAACTCGAGGACGAAGCCCCATCATCGTTGGAGGAGGATGCAACATGAGCAGAGACCGGTCCGATATGCGCAAACGGATCCATGCACTGTATCGCCAGGAGCACGAGGAGCTAGGACTCGACGGCGTATACCGGCAGCTAGAAGAAGCGCGACGCTGGAAATTGGCGCAAACGCTGCGCGACGGCGGTGTGCTTGTCTTCCCCCACGCCGGGGTCGCCGACTGCGGACACCAGATAGCCGCCGTTGTGAACGCGTGCCTGGACAGCGGCGCCGACAAGGTGCTGGTCGTTAGCGTGTTACATGCCTTCACGGAAGAGATGGAGAATACGCGCGTGCGGGTTGCGGCGGGCGAAGCGCCGTCCAAGTTTCGTCACTGGGGCATTCAAGGCACCGGATTAGATGGCCGCGACGATTGGCGGCAAGATCATGCCCTCTTCAGCTTTCGTCACTTCTGGACGGCCGAATCCGAACGACGCCGAATCAAGGCACCGCAAGTCGTGGAGCGCTATCCATATCTTGCCGGTGGTATACCGGATGAACTGCCGGGGATCGATGAATTGATGCGGCAGGCCGAGGACTCTGTGCTCGTCTCCACTGCCGATCCGTTTCATCACGGCATCGGCTACGGGACACCGTCAGAGGAGGCGTTGCCACCCGACGCCCGCGGCATGGCGGCGGCTCGTACCTCCATTGAGGAAGGGATCGAGCTATTGGCAGCGGCTGATTATTGGGGATACAACCAGCAGTGTGTGCGTGCCACGAGTGATCCGCACGACGCGGGCCAAGTCTTTCGCTATGTCCGTGGTCCCATGCAAGGGCACATTTTGGATCTGACCTATACCGATGCGGCGGAACTATGCAGCTCGCCGCCACCGACCTGGGTCGCTGCCGCCCTCGTTGAATGGACGCCGATGTCGCAGAAGCCGACACAGGCCTAAATTAGGAACCGGTCGTGACTATCCGGAAATCGGCAGATCGTACCGGTGACAGTATGGCACTTGAAAGCGTTTGGCAGAGTATCCGACTGACCGATAGGGAGAGTGCATCGTGGGACCGTTTGAGACCGGACGCCTGATGCTACGCAGGTTTGAGGAAACGGACTTCGAGTCGATATACAGGCTTATCTACGTAGACAAGGAAGTTTACGGCATGTATAGCTCCATCGGCGGCGACTATGAGGCAGCGCGCGAGCGGTTCATGCACGCTGTCTTTCAACCCCCCAACAGCGAGTTTGGTCGGTTGGCCGTGGCCATCAAATCGTCCGGTCAAGTGATTGGGCAAATACACCTGGACCCACATGTCTGGACCGAATCATTTCTGACGACCTCGGACAACGTCACCGCAGGTCAAAATGGGAATGGAACCATCGAGGTTGAACTGGCTTTTGCCTTCGGGATGCGCTATTGGGGCAATGGGTACGCCTTCGAAGCCTGCAAGCGCATGATCGACTATGCGTTTGAGGAACTGCATCTCCGCCGACTCGTGGGCGGCGCCATGCTTGAGAACGAGCGCTCAATCAATCTTCACAGGCGGCTGGGTTACCGGCTGGTGCGCAATTCGAATCCGGACGACCCGGTCGGCTGGATTACGATTTTGGACAACGAAAGCGGGGCTGCGGGTTAGAACAGTACCGGGCTGTCGCACGAATGAGCAATCTACTTTGATGAACCGTGCCCGGAGTCCGCGAGAGATGCGCCGAGCGGCGATTGGTCCGACCTGTCTAAAAGCCCAATGGGATCAGGCCATACAGCCCAAGGCCGGCGATGAGTAGCGGTTGGTGAATGATGTAGATCAGCAGCGAATGGCGGCCAAAGAACTGAAGAGCTTGAAAGAGAGAGAAGTCTCCCCGATCGGGCAGGAAAAAGCGACGACCGCGATCACCGTAGGCCATGTTGCCGACAAAGATGCCCAACAGCGCTACACCAAACCAGGGAAAGACGGGAAAGAAATCAGGCGGTGCGTAGTATCGTGGCGTGAGTCCCGCCCAAACGAACCATAGGGTCTCCACTAAGAGATTCTGGACGAGCCAGCCGATCGCCAAAAATGCAAGCCACATCAAGAGGTTGAGCCACCGAAAACGCAGGAACGGGTAACCGGCAATGATCGAAAAACCGATCAGATGTAACACCCCAAAGTGCGCAAACCCACTTCCCGCCAACCACATGACCACCGACACCGCAATGCCCGATCCCATGATTTTCAGACCGCGCAACAGGAATTTCCGAAACAACCTCTTGGTACCACCATGGGACAGTTTGGCCCGGCGGTAGCTAATTGTCATCGAAACGCCTACAAGAATGATGAACAGCGACGCCGTCGTACGCTGGAAGTATTTCCAGAATCCCGCCCAGAGCACCAGCTCGGGCATGACCTGATAGGCATACAAATCCCACATCAGATGGAAAATGACCATCATCACGATGGCCACGCCGCGAAGTGTATCGATTTCCCAATAACGTGCTGAAGACGTTCGCACGCGCCGAGTATGAACTGCTTGACTGACTCCGGTCAACGAGCGCTCCTTGATTGTTGGGTTCGTCCGAAAAAACCGCCCGGAGATTGATGTACAGACCATTCTACCTATCGACGTCCGCACATGTCAACAGAATCCGACTGGCCGGGAGCGTCCCAGGTTTCTTGGGAATCGGATCCACCCCGGGCGTACGCCTGCCGTCGACCGTGTCGGGTGAAGTTGAGACGCCGGTGGAGAGGGTTCGGACGGATCCGTTTGGGTCGTGTCTAGAGCACGGTAACGACCGCACGTTTACTCTCCAAAAATCAGGGACGCTCCCCGTCGGCAGGGCAGGATGCGGCCTGTCGTCGGATGTCCGGATGGATGCATGTAGTTGCCGGCGCCTGTTCGTCGCTCACAGACCGTGATATACTCGCAGCATGTACATTTCCCCCGGTTGAATCGATATCTGCCGGTCCGGATTACCGGCAGACCGCAACCCAGTCTGTTTGGCTACAACTTGTTCAGCTGTAACGAATGTCTCTACCTGTTCACTGCATTGTCCGAAGGAGGAATCATTCCATGAGCAACGGCTTTGATGCTGTCTCAAGCAAGAGCGAAGTATACGATCCGTCGCCTGACGCCATTGAAGGTGCGAATGTCGGTACCTATGAAGAGTATATGGCGCTGCGCAATGAAGCGCTCATCGATCCCGGCGCGTTTTGGGATGCACGCGCCAAGGAAATGGTTGACTGGTTCGAGCCGTATACCCAGGTGCTGGACGACAGTGATGCGCCCTTCTACAAATGGTTTATCGGTGGCAAGACCAATATCGTCCACAACGCCCTGGATCGACATGTGAAGAGCTGGCGCAAGAATAAGCTTGCCCTTCTGTGGCACGGTGAAGACGGTGAACAGCGTACTTATAGTTATTTCAAACTCTGGAAAGCGGTCAATCGTTTTGCCAACATCCTCAAGAGCATGGGTGTGAAAAAGGGCGACACTGTAACCATCTATATGGGACGCGTGCCAGAACTACCCATTGCCATGCTGGCTACCGTCAAAATCGGCGCGATCCACAGCGTCGTCTATGGTGGATTTAGTGAGAAGGCGTTGGCCGATCGCATTTCCGACGCAAAAAGCAAAATCGTCGTCACCTGCGATGGGGCATGGCTGCGCGGGAAGACGGTCAACCTCAAGGACATTGTGGATGAAGCCGTACAGCGTAGCCCGGTCGTGCAGAAGGTGATCTGCTACAGGCGCACGGGCCAGGATGTCCATATGCAGGCTGGGCGTGATTTCTGGTGGCACGAATTGGAGAAACTCCCGATCGCCAGTCCCTACTGCGAGACCGAGGTCATGGATGCGGAAGATCCCCTCTTCATCCTCTACACCTCCGGCACCACCGGCAAGCCCAAGGGACTGCTCCATACTTGTGGCGGCTATCAGGTCTATATTTCTACGACGCTGAAATATGTGTTCGATATCAAGGAAGAGGATCGCTATTGGTGCGCCGCCGATCCCGGTTGGATCACCGGTCACAGCTATATCGTCTATGCCCCGCTGATCCTGGGCGCGACCAGCTTCATGTACGAGGGCCCTCCCGGCTACCCCTTTCCGGACAACTATTGGCAGTTGGTCGAGCGATACAACATCTCAATTCTCTATACGGCGCCGACCGCCATTCGGAGCTTGATGCGCTTCGGTGATGACTGGACGCGTCGCCACGATCTGAGTAGCCTACGTTTGCTCGGTTCCGTGGGTGAGCCCATCAACCCGGAAGCGTGGCGTTGGTACCACAAACATGTGGGAAACGAGCGCTGTCCCATCATGGACACTTGGTGGCAAACCGAGACGGGTGGTTTCATGATCACGCCCACGCCGGTCGTGCCTCTGAAACCCGGCAGTGCAACTATTGGGTTTCCTGGGATCGAAGCCGATGTGGTGCGTGAAGACGGCAGCAGTTGCGAGGCCAACGAAGACGGCTATTTGGTTGTGAAGGGACCCTGGCCGGGCATGGCGCGCACCGTATTCGGCGATCCGGACCGCTACAAACTGACGTACTGGTCCGAATTCGAGCAATTCGGCTGGTACTTCACCGGTGACAGCGCACGCCGCGATGAAGATGATTACTTCTGGGTCATCGGTCGCATGGATGATGTAATCAAGGTGTCGGGTTATCGTTTGGGCACCGCAGAAGTCGAGAGTGCTTTGGTCAGCCACAGTACGGTAGCAGAGGCCGCGGTCATCGGAGTCCCCGATGAACTCAAGGGCAATGTGATCCATGCCTTTTGCATCCTGACCGCCGGCGCACAAGGATCGGACGATCTGGTCCGGGAGCTGAAGGCCCACGTGCGTCATGAGGTCGGGCCCATCGCGATGCCGGCCGAAATCGAATTTGTGCAGAACTTACCCAAGACGCGTAGTGGCAAGATCATGCGCCGGTTGCTGAAGGCCCAGGTCATGGGAGAACCGCTGGGCGACACCAGCACTTTGGCCGAATAAGCTGTAAATCCTCGTTCGGACCCGTCAAATTCCAACGGGTCCGGACGGATCCCCCATCTGTCGCATTTGAGAGACCGTGTGCAGGGTAGCCGTTTTCGGATGCCGGGGATTTGATTACCCTGAATTCGAACGAGGCCATCGCAACATTGGTCGTCACACCATTTGGGGTACGACGCTAAGGCCGGTTGGTGGTACGACGGTTGCCGGTGCGTCCGCTCCAGAATCGCTCGCCGCCGTGACCGCTACTTGTCGGACCAAACCGGTTCTGAATTCGGGCGCAACTGGGCGATCATACAATACCGGCACGGAATCCCTCTGCCAATTGGCCGGCAATATCGACAGCGACTTTGTCCTTGCGCACGGTTCCTGGACACCGGTGTGGCTGGAGAGATTTACCATCAGCATGACACTTCAAAGGAGACGAACATGGCAATTTCACTACCCGACGGCGTGAAGATAACCGGCCCCATTTCGGCAAATGTAGAGACAGTTCTGACCGGCGATGCACTGGCATTTATCGCCGAACTCCAACGCCGATTTAACGGCCGGCGAGAGGAACTGCTGGCCGCGCGTCGCGAGCGACAGGCAGCTATCGACGGCGGCATGACGCCCGGCTTTCTTCCCGACACTGCCCCTGTTCGTGCAGGAGATCGGACTGTGGCACCGGCGCCGGCCGATCTCAATGACCGGCGGGTTGAGATCACCGGGCCTACCGAACGGAAGATGATGATCAACGCGCTCAACTCCGGGGCCAAGGTGTTTATGGCCGATTTTGAAGACGCCCTCTCGCCGACCTGGGAGAATGTAATCGACGGACAGATCAACTGTAGCGACGCCGTGCGCCGTACCATTGAGTTTGCCGAATCCGGATGGACGTCAGTACACACTGAACGAGACAGTCGCCACCCTGTTGATCCGGCCCCGCGGCTGGCATTTGACGGAGAAGCACGTGCACGGTCGACGGCGCGGCAGATCTCGGGCAGTCTCTTTGACTTCGGTCTCTATATGTATCCGCAATGCAGCGAATTGCTGGCCCGCGGCAGCGGTCCGTATTTCTATCTGCCCAAGCTGGAAAGCCATCTGGAGGCACGGCTCTGGAACGACGTGTTTGTCGATGCGCAGGAACAGTTGGGAATACCTCATGGCAGCATCCGGGCCACCGTGCTAATCGAGACAATTCTGGGGCGCTGGAGATGGAGGAGATTCTCTATGAAATCCGCGACCATGCCGCCGGGCTCAACGCTGGACGATGGGACTACATCTTTAGCACAATCAAGAAGTTCGCCCGGCGTGAGAAGATGCTGCTGCCCGATCGTGGACAGGTCACCATGACTGTGCCCTTCATGCGCGCATACACCGAACTCATGGTACGTACTTGTCACAAGCGGGGCGCACATGCAATCGGTGGTATGGCGGCCTTCATCCCCAACCGCCGCGATCCGGAGGTGACCGAGAACGCACTCGCCAAAGTGCGGGAAGACAAGCTACGTGAGTTTGGCGACGGCTGTGACGGAACCTGGGTGGCGCATCCCGATCTGGTTCCGACCGTGCTCGATGTGGCCAATGACTTCTTTGGCAATAAGCCGAATCAGAAGGAGATGTTGCGTGAGGATGTCAACGTGACCGCCGCCGAGATCACTTCTGTGGGCGTGCCCGGCGGCACGATCACAGAGGCAGGTCTGCGCATGAACGTAAGCGTCGCTTTGCAGTACGTCGACTCGTGGCTCAATGGCAACGGCGCTGCCGCCATCAACAATTTGATGGAGGACGCCGCCACCGCGGAGATTTCCCGGTCACAGATCTGGCAGTGGATGCACCACGGTGCAAAGCTGGACGATGGCCGAGCAATCACGTCGGAACTGTACGTCCAGGTGCGGGCGGAAGAATTGGAGAAGCTGGGTGGCGCGGCAGTTTCACGCTATGGCGAATCGGCCGAATTGCTCGACAGACTCTGCCTTAACGACGAATTTATCGACTTCTTGACCGCGCCAGCCTACGAGTTGCTGGCCTAACGGCTAGATCACCGTCGCCGGGCGGCGACGGTGCAAGAACTTATAGTACCTTGACGACCACGTTGGCTTTGTTCCAGAGCCCTTCCAGGTCGTAGCGGGCACGCATTTCAGTCGTGAGTAAATGGACGATCACATCGCCGTAGTCGAGGACCGCCCAGCCGCTGTTGCTACTGTCAACCCCGTCCAGATGCAAGGGCCGGATCTGATGTTCCAGCTTTAACTTGACCTGCAGATCATTTTCGATCGCCCTGGCCTGCCGATCGTTGTCTACTGTGGCTATCACAAAATAGTTGGCCAGGGCCGTCAGTTCGCGGATATCCGAATAAGAGGATATCCGCTGCTTGTTTTTCCTCGACAATGTCGATGATATGTCGAGCTAGGGTAATACTGTCCAGAAATACCTCCTATTTGGTCGCAGAAGAATTCAGGTGCTCTTGAATTGCGCACCTGCACTTCGCAGCTAATACGCTTAGCATTGTCGAAAGTGTATCACACTGCCCCGTCCCTCTCAAGACCCTGACGATCGTGGCGCGTTTCACCTTGGGAGTGGATTCCCGCAAGATCCGGTTGATCTATTGGATATCCCCGCGCTGACGAAACGGCGATCCGCTCAGCCCGCGGCCCGCGTCCGACGTTCGAGAACGCCGCTAGCGAAAGGCGTCCATCTCCGCAATTCGCTGGATCGAAACGGCCGGCCGTGGCAATGCCTCCGGCATCTGATAGCCGCGGACCACGATTACAGGTCTTCCTTCGTCGCTCTGTCCCATCAGCAAGCTGGCTGCGCCCGATAATTCGTCGGCGATGCACTCTTCACTGCCGGCCAATTCGTAGCCGAATAGGTCGTGGAGTCCCCGTTGATCCCATACCGGCGGCAATCCGGCGCAGCCAATGCACGTGCCAACCGTGCCGACGCGCCATGGCCGGCCGTGGCTGTCGTTGATGAGCACTGCCGGTTCAACACCGGTGAGTTGTAGCAATCGCCCACGAATTCGTGCAGCGCTGGCATCTGAATCTTCCGGCAGCAGCGCAATCCGATCGCTGCCTTCGACGTTGCTGCGATCGACGCCAGCGTTGGCGCAGATCCAGCCGCTTGACTGTTCCACCACCAGCAGGCCGGGTTTGGCGCGGATGATGTCTCGGCTGTCGTCGAGCACTGCGGCGACCAATTGCGGATCTTTGTTGGTGATCGCTGCAACCTCCAGGTCCCGCGCGTCAGGCTGCAGGGAATCGAGCCGGATCAGACGGTCTTCGGCCTTGCTGACGATCTTCTGGGCAATCACGAGAATATCGCCGGCCAGTAGCGTTTCCTGCATGGCCTCAAGACCGGAGACAATCAGAGCCGCCAAATCGTCACCCGGATTGATCAGTGGAAGACTCTCGACTGCAAAAAGGGTCATTGATGTCATGAGATCGTTCTTTTCATGATTAGTAGTGCTTCCAGAACGCCGCCGCCAACAGCGAACGACTTGTCGGACAGCGTAAAACAGTTTTCTGATTGGATCCGCGGATCCAGATCGCCAATCTTCATGCCGGTTAGAACCGGCACTGCGGGATGCAGCATGCCGCGCAAAACCCCATCAAACGGCGCCGCCAACACATGTAGACAACCGTCTTCGCTGCGCACACGCGCAATCGTTTCATGCATGCGCACGCGCGTGCCGATGGGTGTGTCGTCGACGATTCGGCCATCCACGGGCGATCGCAACACGCGACTGTCAACCGCATTGAGGCCCGGCAGCGCTCCCGGTCGTCCGGTATCGGGTTCCGGCCCGCCACGCCAAATGACGCGTCCAAGATTGTGGCCCCGATTGGTTTCTACAACCGCATGACAGTCCACCCCGGCTGTGAAACCCGGGCCCAATGCAATGACAATCGGCGCATCATCGATTGCCGTACCGAGATTCCGTTTGGCCATGATGCCGTCGATGACGGCCCGCGGGCGCAGGGTGCGCACCAGCTTCGCGTCAGGGTCAACGATTACGGGGATCTCTCGCCGTAGATAGGCACGATCATCGGCAAGGCGTATGGCCGCGTCTTCGGCGACACAACGCGCGGAGACACCTTCGACGACGACATCTGAACTATATACAGCTTCAGCAAATGCGACCGTGCGCCGCACGGCCAGCGGCGCTGCCAGCTCCGTCATCATGAGGTCAAAGCCGGCTCGATGCAGACGTACAGCCACACCGGTCGCCAGATCGCCGGCGCCTTTGACGATCACCAGATCGTCCGACAGTCGTTGGTTCATACGCCGCCCTGGCTTTCAGTCGCACAGATGCAGCACATGTTAACCTGCAGCCGGGACAAAGCGGTAGCCGCGCCCACGCTCGTTTTCGATCGTGCCGACAGGAGGGGTTGCCGTGGCCAGCTGCAGACGCAAGCGGCGTATGGCTTCCTGCACACGCCGGGGCGAGGCATCGGGGCGTTTCCAGACGTCGGTCAAGAGTTGCTCGGGCGAAACGATGGCATTGCTGCGTACGCGCAGATATCGCAGCAGCGCTTCTTCCGTCTTGGTCAACTCCGCGTAGATCGGCAGCGATTCCAGGGGAACGCCGGACGGCGCCGCCGGAACCGCAACCTGCGCTACCGTCAGCCTCGATTCGATGAATTCTGCGAAGAGCGGCGAATAGAGCTTGTAGCCCCCCTCGCTGAAGATAACCACCGCCTGGTTGATCAGCCAGTTCATCAGCATCGTCTGTTGAGGAACGAGTTCGGAAGCCGGCAGCGGCGACTGTGCAAGCTGGGCCAACAGGGTTTCGATCATTTCGGGCGTGCCGCGCTGTGGTTTTTGCAGTTGACGCCACTGCGTTGCGAAAAGCAGACGTCCGTGCTCGGCAAGACGCAATCGGATCAGATCGCCATGTTCAACACCGATGATCTGGCCGGGCGCAAGATATTGTTGCACTTCGGCAACGATGTCACCGATACGACGTAGGAGAAAGGGGTGTGTGCCTGTAAGTTCCAGCAATAGATCGCCCAATTCGTGGATCGCCGGAAACTGCTCGGCATATGATTCGATCCAGCTACGGGCCGCCGTCGCTTCGATCAGGCCGATATAGAGCTGCGTCATCACATTGAAGAGTGGCGACGCCGCCAAATCCCGATCCAGATCGTGCAGAGGTTGTTGTGACGCCACCACCAACGCCAGTTCCAAGGTCAACGGTCGCAACTCGTCGGCACTCTCGCGGCTGATCAACTGGTCTTCGAAGACACGGTCAAAGTTGTCCATCATGATGACCAGTCGGTAGCCCATTTGGTTGAGCTGTCGACCGATGAGCCAGGCTTGACGCGCATCGCCCGATTGCTTCTCGATGGTAGACCAGTCCAATTCAATGCGTTCCTGTTCTTCGAGCTGTTGGCGTAAATGCTGCAGCAGGTACCCGAGCAGGTTTTCACGCACATCTTGCCAACTACAATCGACCATGCTGACGATGATGTTGACCCCATCGTCAAAAGCGGGCGGCCTCCAGGGTGCGTTTTCCTCGCTCAGCAGCGGTCCATCAGCGGACGCCAGGTGTTGAAGGAGGCTCGACTTGCCCGTGTATTTTGTGCCGACCAATGTGAAACTTCCCGGTTGCGATCCAAGCACACCGGACGTGATCTCGCGTAACACACGCTGCCGTCCATAGAAGTGGTTTCTCGGTGCGTCCATCATGAATCCCCCAACCGATCGCTGTTTTGTTGCACAAGCGCATTTGTCGCCAACCATTGCTGGAAGAGCAAGTTGGCAAATTGCCAGCCCTGTTCCGCCCCTGACTCTGTATACACGACGATGTCCTGTGAAGACAGCTTGTACAACGTGCTCTCCACCAGATCGCGGTCGATGTCGGGCATGGCTGCGGCCAGCTGATCGATAGTGACTATGCTGTCCAGATTGTCACCCGAGATCAATGCGAGGACTTGAACGACAGTATGTCCAATGCCGTGGACGAGATCGAGCAGGTGTGAAAAGAGGCTCTCGTTGGGCTCCATAAATTCGCCGAGCACAGTTTCCACATCCTCCCACATGACTTGCCGTCGATCCAGGCGCGTCATGTGGCTGACAAGTTTGAAGCAGAATGCCTGAATGAAAAAGGGGCTACCCCCGGTCAGACGGGCCACAACGTCGACCGTCTCCGGCGTATACTCCAGGAAGTTGCGGATTGGCCATTCAATGAGCCGGCGCACATCATCCTGGTTGAGTTGACGCAATGCCAACTGTTCGCCCAGTTCCAACAACTCCCAGATAGGGTCGATGTCGGTCTGGGCACGCTGTACAGTCAACATGTCGTAGCTCTTCTGTTGCACAACCGTCACATAGCTGATCATCGGCATCGTCGCCAGCATGACGCCGCGCCATTGGTGAAAGAAGCTGTCGTCAAGCCGTTTTTGGTGGAATGCGTCGATCGTCCGGCTGAATTCGTCCAGCAGCAGAACCAGACGACGCGCACCCAGTTTTCGTTGGATGCTGCGCAAATAGGCGATGAATTGGCCACGTGGGTCGTGATCAAAGCGCTCGCGCAGAGGCGGTCCCCATTCGACCAACCGCGCTTCCCCCCGGCCACCGTCGAGCAGCAGTTCATTGTAAACCGCGCCGGCCACGTCAAAGAAGATGCTGTGACCGTCCATATTGCTCAAAAGCTGAAAATCCACGAAGACCGGCACGCAGCCGTGGTCTTCCAGATGGAAACGTTTGAGGTGGAGCAGTAGAGACGTCTTTCCGACGCGTTTCTGCCCGCGTAGCCAGACGCTGCCCGCGCCGCTCTGCAGCCAGTCGACAATCCGCGAAAGATCGCGGGCGCGACCAAAGAACATCTGCCGCTCGTGGACCGGCAGCCGGCTGTAGGGGTTGACCGCACCGACAGCCTGTCGGCTCAGGATCTCCTCCTGCTCAGAAGGTGGCAGGCTCATGGCCTGGACATTGTCGATGCTTCGATCGGGGAGCGTACGTAGTGCGGTGGCGATGGCGTCGACCACGTCGATACTTTCGGCTTCCACCGTGAAGCGTAGGCTGGCAATGCCGCGACGGGCAACAGCCTCGACTCTGTGGAGTTGTACCCGGGGCAACCGTGCATAGATCTGCGCAATTGCATCGCCGAGCAGGCCATCGTCGTTGAGCGCAGTCATTTCGATTCGGGCCAGCGCGTTGTGCTGGGGCTGCAAACGCCATTTTAAGGGAATCCATTCGACCGGATTGTCTCTCTGGCCGACCATTTTGACACAGTCGCTGCGATGGACCTTGAGCCCGGTGAGCACACCGCGACGGCGCAACGGGCGTCCCACAATGTCCTCACCCGGTCGCGGCAGACAGCATTGGGCCAGTTGCAGTTGATGAGGACGCAGCCTGAGCTCGCGAGGTAGACGAATTTGGCGCCGGACCTGGTCGGCGAAGTAGGCATGCAACATCCGGTCGGCCGCCCAATGACCGCCGCGATCTCGGCGAAGAGCTCTTCCACCCGGGTCAGCTGCAGCCTATGCATCGATTGTTCGATGGCCCGGTTGACTTGGTGATCCGGCATATTAAAGCCGAAGTGGTCTTCGAGCGCCTTCCGTCGTTGGTCCACGACCCGCTGGCCCTGGTAAGCGCCTTGTCCCATCCGCTTGAGATGTTTCTCGATATTGCTTCGGGCTCGATTCGTCTGCGCCGCGTCGAGCCATGCCTGTGTCGGCCCCGGAGAAAGCGGGTCGTGTTCAAGTTCGATCAGGTCCAGATGGTGTAAGAGCGTACCCGGTTGGGCTGGTTGTCCATTAACATAGAATCTTGAGCAGCGATCCGCCAACTCGGAATGGACATTGTAGGCGTAGTCAATGACCGTGCTCCCACGCTGAAACTTGAAAAGCTGACCGTGGGGGCTAAATACATAGAGCGTATCCGGCAGTGAACCGAGGGCAGCGGAGATGATTCCTGCATAACCCTCCTCGGCATTTTGCCACCAGCCGGCGGGTAGTGGGCCTGCCGTCCGGCCACGAATGGTAAAGGCGGCCAAGCCCCAGTGGTTCACTTCGTTCATGGCATAGGTGGCAATGCGCAGGTTGATGCGCACCCGGCGCGCGTCGAGCTTTGATGCCTCTTTGATTTCATCGATGGCCATGTCCGCAGGCGTAAAGGTCAACGCGGCCGGGACCATGACACCGGTGGAAATGCCGCGATATCCGTTGAGGCGTCCGGCGCCGATATTGTCGGCCAGTCCGTTTTCGACGGGCATAAAAAGCCGATGTACCAAGTAGAGTGCATGATAGCAAGCAGCTTCATCACCGACCAGGATCCCGATGGTCGGTACTTTTGCATTGCGTTGTGTGACGTAGGCAGTATTCGACGCGTCAAAGTTGTGCGTTTGTGTGTTTTGTGTATTAAATTCTGCCTGTGGCAGCAGAATCGCAAGGTGTTCGACCACGGCGCCGAGCAGTTTCTGGATCTCGCGCTCCGTTTCGCTCTGGTCGGACAATCGTCCGACCATCCATTCAGCCAGTTGCCCACGCAGCCGGCGCATGCCCAACATTTCCAAGTAAGGCCCGAGCAATTGTGTGGCCTCATCATGAAAGGGTAGGAGCTTGCGGTCAGCCGTCGCGTGCACGTTCGAAGCGACGCCACAGTACAGCAGCCTGCAGCAAAGCCAGGTCTGTGTCCCGATAGGCCGCGCAATAGGCACGGATGCGCTGATAGGTGAGTCGACTGCCCTGCCAGTGCGCCGGCATTGCCAGTAATTCTGCAGGATCCGCTGGGAAATCAGTCGTCTGCGGTTGTGCCGGGATGGAAGCAAGTCGTGCGCCCGACAGGTTGTATTCACTGACCGGCGCAGCCAGGCACACAAAATCCCGGCATAATTGAGCAACTTGTGGATGACAGACCTCGGCGATCTGCACGGAGGTCACGGCGCCGAGACAGACGGCTTTGTGCAGCAAGGCCGCGGATTGCAACAATTCATCCGCCCCCCAACATTCCAAAACGCCGGCGACGGCTTGCCCCTCCCGGCAGGCGTCTACGACCGTTGGGAGCGCACCACGGCTCTCGAGTGACGCACAGAGTTCGCGCGCATCCGATAAAATTGTTTCCTCTGGCTTCATGTACATATATCACGACATCTATACTCGAAACACAATTCTCGGTGAGTAATGTGTATTTTGGGGGTTGACATTGTGTGTTACGTGTGTTACTATTCGGTCGCATGTGGGACACAGCGCATCCACAATATACATGATGGATACAGGTTCTGCAAGCATCAACCACACATTTTGCTCTCGGCTTGCCTGTGGATTGTCGCCCGTAAAAGGCCGGCAACCGCCGAATCACCCAGGCAACGGACGGCAGGGAGCGAAGCGGGAAAGGAGGTGTGCCATGTTCGTCAGCATGAAAGACTATGAGGTAGCCCGTGAGCGAGGCCGGGAGTTTGCTCGGCAGGCACGGGAGGAGAATCGGGCTCGTACTCTTACAGGCGGGTTTCGATTCGGTCGGCAGGTTGACCGCGTGGGGCGAATGGTCGGCGCCGGGGTGCGAAGTTTCTTTGAACGCCTTGCACCGGTAGAAAGGGGCGGGAATCGCCGTTACGCCTGAGGTGCGCGTCCGAGTCAGCGACCGGAACGCACGCGGCAAGTACCTATCACTGCAGCAGGCAACAGTGCGAATCGGTCCTAGGAGGACGTCATGTATCACTGGAACGCATATCTTGAACTTGATCTCCATCGTCTTCGCGAAGAAGAATTGGCACGAAAGTGGGCCAGGCGCAGCCGGTATCGGCAAACCCAGCGGTCCCGCTGGAAGGGCATGCAACTGATCGAAGCGATGCGGAAGCAACGACAACATGGCCGGCGTAAGCTCAATCTTGGCCGCTCGGCTGTATAGACCACCCGATTGCGTTGCGACGTAAATCAATGTGAATCGACGTGGAGGGGACACCATGAACCAGATGTACAACCAGTTGCCCTTGGCGCAAGCAATGATGCCCGGGCTCTTCAACAGCGCACAGAAGGCCTCCCAGGAGTCTTCGGGGCTCGGGCGTCGGCTTGCCGCCCACGTCGGAAACGTACTCGTCGCTATCGGCAAGCGCCTACAGGTGACTGAGCCAACTCCGGCGCTCAATACCTCTCACCGGCAGGCGGTATAGGAAGCCGGTACAAGCACGTTGGCGACCGGCATCAATGACGATGAGCGGTTCAAAAATATAGAATACTCCTTTCGATGGAACGACTCGGCTATCTCTCCCGGTAGCCGAGTCGTTTTGTTTCTGAGACGCGACGCCGGAGAATCTCGCATAGATCGCCTGTTGTCGCCATGTCCTATGAATCCCGGGACATCTGTCACATGTAGTCACGCACGATGCACAGTATGCTTGAAACGCAACCAAATGCATCAAATGCAACCGAATGCATCTAGAGCCTACAGGTGAAATGTGCTGACCATGTCCAACTTCTATACGACTCGACAGTTGCAGGAACTGCTTCAGGTTGACCGTACGACGATCTATCGTATGGCTGATGCCGGCCGCGTGCCGGCGGTCAAAGTCGGCAACCAGTGGCGATTTCCCGCGCCACGACGTGGAGTCTTGGCTGAAGACACGGAATGGTGTCGCACCGTCAAGTGCGGCCGGCGCAACGGGGGAGACGACCCAGGCCGTGGAGGGGTTGCGCAAGCTATTGCCGCTTGAGTGTGTGCAGCTCATTCAAAACACCTTTGCGGACGTTCTGGGGGTCATGGTTCTCATCACCGATCTGGACGGCGAACCGGTGACCGAACCGAGCAATCCCTGTGGCTTGTTCACGGCAGCCGAATCCTCGCCGGAAGCGCGGAAGCGATGTATGCAGTTGTGGGCGGAGTTGGCGCGCGATCCTGCAATGCAGCCCCAATTTATCCAAAGTCATGTTGGGCTGCTATGCGCCCGGGGACTGATACGGGTGGGCAGCGAACTGAAAGCCATGCTGGTCGTAGGTGGAATCGCGCCCGAACAATGGCCGCCCAGTGACCAGCAACTGGCCCGCATTGCGGCCGATCTACAGTTGCCGGAGGAGTTGTTGCGCCGGCACATCGATGATGTCTTCGTGATCGCACGTGATGAACAGAAGCGGCTGCTGGCTTTTGTGCAGCGCATCGCCGACATCGTTTCGCACATCATTCAGGAGCGAAATCAGTTCTATTCGACGCTCCATCACATAGCGGCCTTAACCAAAATCTAGTCGATCACGTATCCAAGTGCTATCAGGCGCCCCTTTTTTGAGCGCCATTTGTGAATAAAGGAGCAAACCGCGATGAAGAAGTTGTTGATCCTCGGCGCCGGGACGGCCGGCACCATGGTCGCCAATCGACTCTCCCACGAGCTGGATCCATCTGAGTGGCAGATCACGATCGTGGACCAGGATGAAGTTCACTATTACCAGCCGGGTTTCTTGTTCATTCCCTTTGGTACCTACGCCAAGGCAGATGTGGTCAAACCCAAGCGGGATTATCTTCCGATGGGCATCGAGATCATTATCTCCGAGATCGAGGCCATCGAAAGCGGACCACAATCGGGTTCGCATCAAGAAGGACAATCGTTACCTCAATTACGACTATCTCATCATTGCCACCGGATCGCGCACGGTTCCCGAAGAGACGCCGGGACTGGAAGAGCATGAATGGCGCAAGAGCATCTTCGATTTCTACACGGTTGACGGCGCCGTTGCTCTTCACCGCTTTCTGCGCACATGGGAGGGTGGGCGTCTGGTCCTCAACGTGGCCGAAATGCCCATCAAGTGCCCGGTCGCGCCGCTGGAATTCCTCTTCCTGGCCGACTACTACTTCCACCAGCAGGGCATGCGGGACCGCGTCGAACTGACACTGGCGACACCGTTGCCCGCTGCGTTTCACCAAGCCCATAGCGGCCGGTCTGCTAGGCGACATTCTGGAACAGAAGGGCATCAACGTCGTGACCGAGTTCAATATCGAGCGCGTGGAACCTGACGAGAAAGCCATCTATTCCTACGACGAACGGAAAATCGACTATGACCTTCTGGTGAGTGTGCCGGTCAACATGGGGTCAGAGGTCATTGAACGCTCAGGGCATGGGGGACGATTTGATGTTCGTGCCGACGGAGAAGCACACGCTGAAGGCGCAAGAACACGACAACATCTTTGTGCTCGGGGATGCAACAGATCTGCCCAGCTCCAAAGCCGGGTCCGTGGCCCACTTCCAGGTGGATGTCTTCATCGACAACTTCCTGCGCTATCTCGATGGGCTGGATCTGCGCCCGACTTTTGACGGCCATGCCAATTGTTACATCGAATCCGGTTTCGGCAAGGGCTTCCTGATCGATTTCAACTACGACGTCGAACCACTGCCGGGCAAGTTCCCGTTGCCTGGCGTCGGACCCTTTTCACTGCTTCAAGAATCGAAGGTCAACCACTGGGGCAAGATGATGTTTCGCTGGGTCTACTGGAACATTCTACTCAAGGGCAAGGAATTGCCGATTCCGGCTCAGATGAGCATGGCCGGGAAATGGCAGTAAGGGAGAAAAGATCATGACAAGTGCAGTCATGGGGTATGCCGAGCCCCGGGAATCCGAACGACTCGCCGACATCGCGCGCAAGCTCGATGTTCTTAGTCAAAACGTGGCGGCGCTGGGCGAACAGGTGAATTTCCTGACTGAGCAAGCCTATGACGAGCGCAGACGACGGCGTGAGTGGGATGAGTTTCGAACGGACGTCACTCCGGTCGTCAACGACATGTATGCCTTGACAGTCGAGCAGTTGGAAGAGATACAGGCCTACGTCCAGTTGGAAGATGTGATGGCGCTGGTGAAGCGATTGGCACGCAACACCCGTACCTTCAACGGCATGCTGGACCAGGTCGAAAGTATGTACGATCTCTGGAAAGACGTTTCACCGTTGACGAAAGAAATGGTCGACGAAGCCGTTTTTCAGCTCAATGTCTTGGAACAGAAAGGCTATTTCGGCTTTGCCAGAGAGGGTGCCTACGTGGTCGATCAGATCGTCACCTCTTTTGGTCAGGACGATGTACGCCAGCTCGGCGACAACGTGGTGACGATCCTCAATACCGTCAAGGCGTTGACCCAACCGCAAATGATGAGCCTGATCGACAACTTGACCCAGGGCTTCCAGGAAGTCGAAGAACACGCCGACGAACTGCCCACTTCTATGTTTGGCCTGCTGCGCGAGATGCGCGATCCCGAAGTTCGCCGGGGCCTGGCGATCACATTGGCCATGCTTAAGAAGGTATCGCATCAACACAGTTAACACGAACACCAACACCAACAGATCATTTTAAGTGTGAGAAAGGAACGACCAACCATGACCGCTGTTGCAGATTTGACCGTCAAGTTCGATGCCGAAGGCTTCATGACTGATCCGACGGAATGGACGCCGGAGATCGCCGCCGTTTTGGCTCAGGAAGAGGGCATCGACGCTCTAACCGAAGAACACTGGACTGTGATCAACTTTGTGCGAGACGAATACGACAAGACCGGACAATCACCGACACTACGCGCCATTAGCAAGCGATCCGGCGTTGGGACCAAGGAACTCTATGCGCTCTTCCCCAAAGGCCCGGCCAAGAAGGTGGCGCGAGTTGCCGGATTGGGCAAACCCAAGGGCTGCATCTAGGTCCCATTGACATTTGGTCGTAAACGTCCCCGGCACACCAGTAGCACTTGGATTACCAGAGAGACGCCGGGTCCGTGCCGGGGACGTGCGACAGCCACCTCCTGAGTCGAGTCCGAAATGTCAACAAGACCTAGCGAATCCCGGCGGAGTTGGCAACTCGGATAAGATACCTGAATAGCGACGAACGATAAACGGAGAATCGAAATGAGCGAGGAACGAACACGCAAACTGGCGATCATCTGCTCCAAAGGTAGTCTGGACATGGCCTATCCCGGTCTTGTCCTGGCCAATGCCGGGCGCATGATGGGCATTGAGGTTGACCTCTTCTTCACCTTCTGGGGCATGGACATCATTAGCAAGAAGAAGGTCAAGAGCTTGAAGGTCGTGCCTGTGGGCAATCCGGCCATGCACATGCCGCAGATGATTGGCGGCTTCCCTGGGATGACCGACTTGGCCACGAACATGATGAAGAAGGAGATCGAGAAGCTGGACATGCCGCCGGTCGATGAATTCCTGGAGATGATTCATGACGCCGGCGCCGGCATCTACGCCTGTCGCATGGCCTCTGACATGATGCATCTGGACGAAGACGACCTGATTGATGAGGTCGACGGCATCCTCGGCGCCATGGAGTTTCTGGAAATGGCCGAGGACGCACAGCTCCTTTTCATCTGAGCCCGCACACCACTTCGTTTTACCGGCAGCCGGCACAAGACAACACGTGCTCGACAGGAGTGTCTTGTGCCGGTTTTCTGTTGCCTGGTGTCAGAAAGAAGCAATCACAGAGGAGCCACCCCGAAACCGGGGTGGCTCCTCTGTTTGTCGAGGCCGGGCCGATCGGCCGCGAGTGACGCCCGGCAGAAAACCTTGTGCAGTTCGTACCAGCAGTAGCATAGCTGGATTTCTGTCGTGATATTCACGCTGAAATGAACGAGGAGCAATGTACCGGCGCCTGATGCTCCCGGTCGGAAGAATCAATTATCGGGAAAGCCTGGCCAGCGCGCTGCTGCGGTCGGGGCAGAACCGGATCTGGCGGCTGCGATTGCACTCGATGATGAAGGCTTGCAGGCTCTTGCTGTCGTATGTATCAAACTCACCGACGATCGCCAGCCTCATCCCGTAGATGCTGAACTTCTGGAGGATGTCGCCTGCCAGCCCCGTACGTAGATCGAAGAATGCCGGCGTCAAGGAGCGTTCATAGACGATCATGCCGTCTGCACCCTGATCGTGGGCGTCGGCTAGTAGATCGAGTGCGTCGCCGGTGACGCGTATTGCGTCGTCATCCGTCTGCACTTCTGCGATCATCATATTGTTGTGGGAATTCAGCTGTACTGTCATCGGTTTCTCCAACCCATCAATTCTGTCGCCGGGTCAGCAGCTTTGTTCCGTATGCCGGTTGAGTCAGGCTTCCGTGGTGGCAATGTTCTGGGGCACGTATCAGTTGTGGCGGCCAGATAACCGGTATCGTGCTGTGCCATGGGATCCTAACCGGTGGGCTGATCGCGCAAATCGACGCTCCAGCGCATATGGTGAACTAGGAAGCTAATTGCCATTGCAGGCGTGCATCATTCTATCATGGGCGGTGCTGAAGAGCGTTTACCCTAACGAAGCGGTCAATAGCAATCACCGGCGATAGACATCAAGATCACGGTGTGTTCACCGTCGTGCTGCTGATTTCGACACTGCTCGTGATAGCTGTACTGGCGGTGACTACGTCACTCTCGTCGATCGCACCGTCGTTTTCGGGGTCGACGGGAGGTGGAGGCGCTGAGACACCGGGCTGGCTGGTTGGTTCATCCGGTGCGGTCGTCGGCGTTTCGGTAGGGCCGGCCGTTGGCACCGGCGTCCAAGTTGCGGTTGGCGGTGCGATTGTGTCGATCGGCACTGGTGTAGCAGAGGCCGCCGGCGGCACAATGGTCGGAACCGGTGTGCTGGTGGGTAGGGGCGTCCACGTGGGCGTAGGCGGGATCGGTGTTGCCGTGGGCACATGTTCCACGAAGAGACGAATGCGCGCCTCGAACTGCGAGCCGGCCCGATCGCGCACCAGCAAGCGCAGCGTATGGGGGCCATTTGAAAGCCTACGGGTGTCAAACTGGCCCAACAGGTCGTTGTCCACCGGCGCGCTGCCTTGCGCGATCGGCAAACTGAACGCACCCGGATTGTGGCTGACACCATACGTCAACTCATAGCTGGTGAAGTCCGGAACAAACGCGCTGCCGATCACGGAGACGGCGCCGTCCACCACCTGTCCCTCAAATGGTTCACGTATGGTAACTCGGGGTGAAAACTGAGGTGCCGGATCGGTACGACCGGCGTTCTCCGCCGTTGGTGATGCCACAACGGTGTCACCGGCATTGCTCTCCGGCTCGGCGCCGTTGGCGATGATTAGATTGTGGCCCGGATGAACGTACTCCGGCGGCGGCTGGGGGATGCCGTACTCTTCCGCCCATTGCCGGTACTGGGCCGGATACACCTTGTAATCCCGCTCTTCGACTGCATCACCGGGCGTTAGGTCGCTCGCCAGTTGGCCGCTATTCCGGTCGATCCGAATCCGTTGCCAAAGGTCGAACGTAGGTGGCAACGGCGGTCGATCTTCGGCAAAGATTCGCTGCTGTCTGGCAGGACAGGCGACATTCGGTGACGTACCTGTATCGGTGCAGACGTCGTAGAGACGAACACCTGGCGGTGGTGCAAATGCCAGCGGCAATTCTTCAGCCAGTGCGAAGGTCATGAATTGATGCCAGATCGGTCCCGCGCCCGTGACGCCGGAGATGTCGCGCATGGGTGAGTTGTCGGCATTGCCAACCCAGACACCTGTCACCAGTTGCGGTGTGTAGCCTATCGTCAGATTGTCGCGGAAGTCGTTGGTCGTTCCGGTCTTGACGGCCGCCGGGCGGTCCAGATTGAGCAGCGAGTTGGGACCAAATGCAGGTGTGCGGGCATCGTTGTCGCTCAGGACATCGGTGATCAGATAGGCGTCAATGGGGTTGACGGCTTCAATCGCCACGTCGGGCATGCATGGACGATCGCTGCCGAGTTGACAAAGCGTATTGCCTGCACTGTCACGAATCTCTAAAATGCCGGTCGGCGGCACGCGGAGGCCGGCATTGGCCAATATCCCGTACGCACCGGTCAGTTCCAGGAGCGGAATTTCACCGCCGCCCAAGGCCAGGCTCAAACCATAGTCAGGGCGGGTCAGGGTCGAGACGCCCAATCGCTGCATCAACTCAAGTAAGGCCGGCAACCCTGCCTCCTGTAGGGCGCGGACGGCAGGGATATTGTAGCTGCTTCCCAGCGCCGTTCTGGCCGTGACCATGCCGTGTTCACGGTCGTCGTAGTTGGTCGGTATGTAGGGCGGATTGGCGCCGTCGGGGAAGGCAGTCTTGATGTCGGCGATGAGGGTGCCCGGCGTCCACCGTTGGCTGATGGGCCTGTCCGGCATTTCAAATGCCGACAGATAGACAAACGGCTTGATGGAACTGCCCGGCTGGCGTGGGGCCAAGGCCATGTTGACTTGACCGTCGATCTCGACGTTTTCGAAGTCCGCGCTACCGACCAGGGCCAGAATTTCGCCGGATTGCGGGCGCAACGCGACCAATGCACCATTGGACGCATTGTGCTCTGCGATCGCCGCAACTTGCTCGCTGACAATTTGCTCGGCCGCGTTCTGCAACGTCGGGTCGAGAGTGGTGTAGACTTCTAAACCGGTCCGATAAATATCATCGGGATTCTCGAAGATCGACTCAAGCTGTTGGCGTACGTAGAGCGTGAAGTGAGGTGCTTCCAAACTGAATTCCGGCGGCTGATAGGATAGCGGTTCCAGCCACGCTGCATCGGCCTCCGCAGCGGTGATCGCGTCCTGCTCCACCATGAGGCCCAAAACCACCTTTTGGCGCTCCTTGGCTCGGTCGGGATGGGTGTACGGGTCATAAAATGCGGGCAACTGCGGTAGTCCCGCCAATAGTGCAGCTTCACCCAGAGTCAATGTACCCACATCTTTGCCGAAGTAGGTTTCGGCCGCAGCTTCCACGCCATAGGCCAGATTGCCGTAGTAGAGTTCGTTCAGATAGATCTCGAGGATCTCCTGCTTTGAGTAACGACGACTGATCTCCGACGATAGAATCGCCTCGTTGATCTTGCGCCGGATGGATCGTTCGGGCGAGAGAAAGACCATCTTGACCAACTGCTGCGGGATTGTCGAACCACCGGAAACGACATCCCCTTCCTGAACTGCATAGTAGAGTGCGCGGACCAGCGCCACCGGATCCACGCCTGCGTGGGCGTAGAAATTGGCGTCTTCAGTGGCGATGGTTGCCTGAATGAGCGCCGGAGCCATCCGCTCCAGCGGCGCAACCGTTCGGCGACCGGCATTGGGATCAAACGTTTCGTTGAGCAGGTTGCCGGCGCGGTCATAGATCCGCGTCGTTTGAAAATCGCTGGCACGGTCGGCCAGATCGGACGGCGCCGGCAACCCGCCGGCGATCACCGCATAGCCGATGATGAGTACCCCCAACACAAAGACGCCGAGCACCAAAAAGAGCAGGGCTCCACTCAGAAACCCGCGGCTGAAGTTGGGTTGCCTAGGTGGGACCTTACGCTGTTGCGGCTCACGCGGTACGAGATCGTAACGATGAGTCATCGGCGGCCGTTACTTGTATGGATAGAGGTTGGTTGAATGCACTTTGCCGGTAGCTGCACCATATCAAGGCCATTCCCATGGTCGAGTGTTTTGGAAGATCCAGGCCGAAGTATGGAGTGCCTGGACAAGAATCAACGGGATCATGCCCATGCGCACAAAGCGGCGCCGTAGCGTCAAGGATGTTTTCGCGATCAACAGCAGCGTCAGCGGAATAGCGGCCAGGCTAAACAGATCCCAGTCACGCTGGCCGCCGTAGTCGGGATTCCACACCCAAGTGAACAACAGATAGAACGCCCCAGCGACGGCAAGAAAGGTGAGCGCAGAGACTGGCAAGTGCACTGCTGTGGATTGGTTCTGAGCAATACCGGCAGCGCCACTACCCAATCTGCGGTTCTTCGCACCGTGCCGGTTTGCGGGTCTTTGGATGGCTCCGAATATTGCGAACACAGCAAGACTTGGCAACACAACCGGCGCCACGAGCATTTGCTGGTTGAGCCAGTCGCGCAGATGGGGCCAGCTGAACATGGTGTAGTGTTCCCAGCGGGTCGTGGTGTCGAACAGCGGTACAAGCCAGCGCCCGTCGCCGCCTCCTGGGCGATCCCCGGTGAGCAAGGCATCAATTCCGTGGCCACCTGCCTCCATCAATACGATAACGCCGCCGGCCACGAGAAGCATGGGCGTGCCAATCTGCAAGACGACGGCAACCCATGATAGGTTTCGTCTTTGACGGCATATCCACCCAAGATAGAGCAAACTGGGCGCGAGCACAATTGTGCTGGGATGTGTTGCGTGGGAGAGAGCCAGAATGGTGGCGACAATCCAGAGTGGACCGACGCCGGCAACAAGCCGTATGCCCAGCCAAAGATAGGCGAGGATACCGACCGCAGCAAAACTGTAATTTTCCACGTAGCCAAAGAAGAGTTGCATTACTCCGACGGTTGTCAGAAGACCAACGGTGAGCCAAGCCGGTGCCAACGCACGCATACGTGACAGAAGCAAGACAACCCCCAGGTAAAGTGCGCCGGCCAGCGGACTCAACAGCCTGTACACGCCGCTGGCATCGTCCGTCCATCCGCGGGGTTCTCCAAAGGTAAGCCATACCCGGCTATGCAGAAACACGTCCAACGGCGCCTGCCACGAGTGTGTCAGACGTTGCGCCGGATTCGGCCACGCGATGGCGCGTGCCAGCATGTAGGCGTCGCCCCAGCGTGTATGTACGATGGGGAAAGAGAAGAAAGCGACGACGAGCAAAAAGGAGACGACGATCAGTGCATAAAATTGACGTTGGCTGTTCGAGACTTGGTTAGTGTACTGGTCGAGTTCGGCACTGTGGGCGTCTGCTGCCTGCCTCTGCAATCGGATCTCACCGATCCAATAGCCGGCGATAAGTCCGGCCACGGTCATTCCCGCGAGCCAGACGATCCAATCCGGCACGTAGGTGACCGGCCAAAGACCCCACCAGGCGAACTCCGGATCGGTCGTTTGCGGAATCGGGCTCAGTGTGTGGGGCAACCTATAGACATATAGATGCAGACCGACCAGCGCCAGCGCGATGACATGCAGAGCGGCAACCAGTTTCAACTGACGGCGCAATTCAATTCGAGCGCCGAAAAAGGTGCCTGAATCCATGGTCTTCATATCCGCGACCCGCTCGCCATGTCCATCGGCGGCATCATGTTTATCCGTGGTTTTACTTGTCCGGCAGGTTCTACGCACAGACGAAACGGCCTTTCGAGCGCTCTGTAAAAACCCTTCAAAAAAGGCCGGCCATCCTTGCGGACAGCCGACCTATCATTCCTTGCTAAACTCACAGCATTACGAGATCGATGGTTTAGTTGGTCACGCTATTTGGTGACGTCTCTGGTATTCCGGATTGTTCGGCTGGTAGCCGGACCTGCCAAAAGCATGATCTCGTACGAACTTCAGTTTACTACACTGCAGCGTAGATACCGTGGCGGATTTGCTCGATTGGCCCGACTGGAAACAGCAGAAGAACTGTGGCCCGATTTGCTCCTGGTTCTATCGATCGACTCAACGGTGCTCTCTACTCACCGACCAGCATGAATTCCGCCGCCACCCAACCACCATTCGGGTTGTCGCCGGCACCCTCTGACGAACCGGCGATCTGGAGCCAAAGACCGTCGTCAGTGCGACCGAGAACCTCATACGTTTCACCGGCGTAGACATAGCCAACAATTTCAGAGTCCGCATCGGCTTCGGCGCGTACCCGCAGGCGAGTACCGTCCGTTGCCACCATGGCGAAGCCCGGTTCCGGTGCAGGCAACGGCGTCGGCTCGATCTCGGCCTCACCATCGCCTGTCATGACCTCTTCAGCGGCCGGCGCGGTGGGAACAAGAACAAGACCCTCCGCGTCACCGCTCACTGCGCCGTTGACGCTCACGAAGTTCGCAGCCACCCAACCCGATCCTTCCGGCGCGCGGTCAACAGCAATCTGTACCCACTGGCCGTCACTGCTCAAGCTGAGCACTTTGAATGTCTCACCTTCACGGACACCGGCCACAACTTCGGCGTCGGCCTCAGGTGCTTCGCGCACCCGCAGAGATCGGGTGATGACCGTCGCTATGGCACTGCCGTCATCTTCCATTACGCCGGAATCCATGCCGTCGCCGGCTGCTGGCATCTCCATGGCCGTACCGTCCGCCATGGTCGTATTGGGATTCAGCGGCACACAGGCGCCAAGAAGCAAGGCAGCCAATCCGACAAGTGTAACTAGAATTGTGTTCTTCGTCATTTAATGATCCTCTCCAATAGCAGGCAGAATATTTTCACGCCGGTTCACCTGGTCACCGACACAGATTCCTGATAATAAATCGGCTAGAACCGAAACGACTTCTGTCCTGAAAATCAAGCCCATATTATGGCATGCGTCGCCGCGGTTGACAAAATTAGCGGCGCAATTGAGCCGTCAACTTCGGCTACTTTGCCGCATCGGCGGCGGCAATGAACGGCTCGAGATCGACTGTGACTCGACCCAATTCTGCCACTGTGTCGGCGTCATAGACTATGATATCCAACCTCTTTGCCTGTGTGAGGGTTTGCGCTGGCGCAGGCAGGGTGTAAACATCTGCGATGCGTTCATTCGGGTACCAATCTGTCGATAGGCTAACCTGCCGCAGAGGAAACGCATCGACGATCAGCGGTGTTCCCGCAGCCGAAATCACGTCACCCTTGTCATCGAGGAGCCGCAGGGAGACCTTGATCGTCTCGTTCAGCGGCGTCCGCACGCGCCAAAAAAGTGTCAGTCGCAGCGCCGGCTCACCTGCCTCCTGAGCAAGGAGGAGATCGTAACCTTCGAGCAGCAAATCGCCATCACCGATTGCAGCTTCGACAATGGTTTGCGGCGATTCCGTGCGCGCACGGCCGCGCGGCCAAACCCGGACCAACGGACCCACGCCGGTAAAACTGTACTCGCTCGCAATGCCTTCAACTTCCCTGGTCAGAAAGACAGGCCGACCCGCAGACATCAACGCGCGAATGGTCGATGCACGCTGACTGGGGTCGTCAGCTGCAATCGGTTGGGCGTTAAGTCCCAAGCCTTCAGCAGCCTGCATATATAAGAGCGCAGTCGTTTCGCCTTCCAGTCCGACAACGGCACTGTCCTGCGGGAAGTCGATCTTGGCCATGGCGACAGCATAGTTGTGCACTTTCCAATCGTTGCTGCGGTTGACGACCGCGCCGCGACCCCATACACCAAGCGCGACAACCACCACCAGTAGACCTTCAACGACACGAACCACAGTTTTGTTGGAAATAAAGAAGTCCGGCAGACTGAGTCCGGCTCCGACCAAGAGGGCAACACAAAAGAAGACCGGCAGAAGGAATACCTCGACATCGCCAACATGGTAGGTCAATGCGAAGAGGCCGTTCGTCAACAGGACGACGAGCACAAAGATCCATGCCTTGACGGGCCTGTGTTCACGGTCGGCCACGCGCGCCAGTCCGGCTGTCGCAATTCCCAGCGGGAGGACACCGAACTGACCGACAAAGACCATGGCCCAATCTTGTGCGGTTCGTTCGACAGCAAGCGTATTGTCGACAAAAAACGATGTGTATTGGCGTGCCAATATATGATCGAGAAAGCCCCGCCATGTGTTCACATAGCTGCCGTTGAGATCGTTTGCACCCATGGCTGCCCGCAGGGGAATACCCGCGTAGAGCAGGAGAGGTGCCAGCAGCGCGACCAGCCAGAGGAACCAGACAGGGCGTGGGCGCCATAGATCCGGTACACTCCACAGGAGGTAGAGCACCAGACCCGGCAAGATCAGTACCGTTGTACGGTGATGGGCGAGACCCAGACCGATCAGTAGCAAGAGTATTCCCATACGGCGGTCAAAGCGCGCTGTCCCGACCACCGTATTCATGCCAATGGCGGTAGAGAAGATAGCGGCCATAAGCAGCAGGTGCAGGGCATAGACCTCAGCCACGGTCGCCTGTCGCCACCAGATCGGCCCCAGCCCAAAGGCGACGGCGGCGGCGATTCCGGACCACTGGTTGGGCATGCCATTTCTGCGAGTGCACAGGCGTCTGGTCAGCAGAAAAAGCAACATGACGGTTGCAGCCGCGCAGAGCGCACTGAAGAGATTCATGCGCCAGGCCCAGTTGCCGATGGGCAACAGACTCGTCCACAGTCCACCCAACAAAATATAGAGAGGGTAGCCGGTTGGATGGGCAATGCGGAATGTGGGAGCGGCAAGTTGGAACTCGAGCGTATCGTCGAAGAGAGCGACAATGCTCGGGCCTGCAGTCAACGCATAGAGTGCGAATGCCGAGCTCCAAACAAGAGCAGGAAGTAGACGTTTCACAACTGCGCAGTCTACCATAACTTTTGATAAGCACGACCATTTTGGTATGATACGGCCGTTCCATCTTTCCATTCTTTCTGCCGGGATTCGCCAGTGTCAAATTCGATCGATTCACGGGCACAAGCGACATTGTGCAAAATGGCCCTATAGACGGCATGTTACCCCAAGCGCCTGCCGGCGCCCGAAGACGCGTTCCGGCGACGGTATGCACCTTTTTGCTCCTAACACTTACTCCCCAAACGGCTCTGGCCCAGGCCGGCGACTCGATCAGCAACGCCGCGGCAACGACGCCGATATTCTGGTATGTGCTGGCTTCCGGACTTGCCCTTTTGGTTCCATCCGGACTTGTCCTTGTTGGCATTGCCGGACTGGACATGCACAGTGCCTGGACCACGGCGCTGGGCGCGCTCGGCGCCATCGGTTTGGCGCTGTTGAGCTACTGGGCGTTCGGATTTGCACTGCAGTTCGGCGGTGTGGGGTTGGTCTATCCGCAGGCAGGTCTAAGGCTCCTCGTCTGGGAATGGAGCCCGCTGCCGACAGCCTGGGGGACCGGCTGGGGTGCTGCCGGTTTGAGCGGCTGGTTCCTCTCCGGAGCCGACGTGACGGTCCTTGCCTATGGGTTGTTTTTGGCGCATCTGCCTTGGGTCGTTGCCTCTACCATGCTAGTGGTGATGGCATTGCGCGGGCGAACGCCTTCCCTAGTGACCCTTCTATTGGCTCTCCTAATGGGCGGTTTTGTTTTTCCTTTGGCCGGAAACTGGGTGCAAGGAGGTGGCTGGCTAAACTCATTGGGTCGCAACCTTAATTTGGGACACGGATTCGTCGACTTTGGGGGTGCAGGCACCGTCTTTCTGGTTGCCGCAGCGTTCTCGTCGTCGGCGCTCGTGGTCTGGCGCGACCGATCGAACTTGGATGTGCGCGAACGTCAGTTGCCGACCGCTCAGTTGCCGTTGCTTGCCGTCGTCGGCGCGTTGTTGGTCATGGGCGGCGCAGTCGGCTGGCTCTGGTCGAATCCACTCCAGGTGGAAACGCTTTCGCTGGTCGGACTCATGCGCGGCAGCCTCAATATCATCCTGAGCGCAGCCGCCGGCGTACTGGTTCCACTGCTCTACTCTTGGTTCGTCAGTGGTGTCAGCCATCCGACCATGAGTGCACGCGGACTGGTAGCCGGGCTGGTGGCCGGGCTGGCTGCAGGTCCGTTTCTTCAGCCAGGTACGGCATTTCTCTGCGGTCTGTTGGCGGGCGGTACTGTTCCATTTGTGGCGCATTTTGTCGATGTGCGCCTACGCCTATTCGACGCCACGGGTGTGCTCAGTTCCGCCGGTTTGCCGGCCATGGTCGGGCTGATCTTCGTGGGTATTTTTGCTGACGGTGCGGTCGGTGCCGGGTGGCAAATGACCGGTCGGGATGCCTATCTCGGCGTAACTGGGCAAGGGGTCTCCGGATTGCTGACGGCATCGGGCTTTAGCAGCGATTTCCCCGGTCAGTTTCAGGCGCAGTTGATCGGCATCATTGCACTGGCGCTGTGGGGTTTTGTGACCGGAATGGCGGTTTGCGTTCCGCTTGGACTGTTGACCCATTACTTCGAGCGCAGCGCCAGACGACAGAGTTTGCCGCGTCAGAACGACGCACGTCGAACCGGCAGTACGCAGGTACAACCGGATCCGAACCCGCTGGCACAGACCAGTGTCACCGCGTCGCTCTCCGAATCTGAACCGCAGTTCGAACGACCACCGCAACCGTAGGCGGCCACTCCGCCTGGTGTTACAAACCCCCATTGTTTATCGATGGCGCCGGCCCGCATCTCAGTCGACGTCGTGAAACCGAAATTGTCGCATGGGTGTATAGTGCGCGCCTGTCGACGTCAGTTCGCTGCGCATGTGTACAAAGTCCTCGACAAGAAATATCGTTGCAGCCTCGGATGTGCCCGTACTTTCGGACATTCGACGAGCCAATATGCGGCTGATCGTACGTAGGTCGTAGTGCGTTGCGCGCCGCGAAATCCGCCCGATGGTTAGATGGGGACGGTATGGGCGCTGTTCGCGTTGGAATCCGGACGCAACGGCAGCGTCTTCGACACTTTGCTGAAAGCGCGCCAGCGACTCAATCTGCCCGTCGATGCCCATCCAGAGTACAGCCGGTTTGCGTGGATTGGGAAATGCACCAAGGCCGCTCAGTTGCAGAGAGAACGGAGCATGGATCGTGGCAACTTGTGAAAGTTCCGTGGCCAGCAGCAGGCGTTGTTCCGGGGTGGTATCGCCGAGAAAGCGCACGGTCAGGTGGACGTTCTCCGGTGTGGGCCAGCGGATGAGATGAGAAAGGTTCTCCTTCTCCAGCTCAGTTCGCATCGACTGCTGTCCGTTGTCGAGTGCTTTTCGCGCGTGCTGTGGCAGCTCGATGGCGATAAAAGTTCGGCGAGGAAGCTCTGAATTCATGGCCGGCGAGTGTCGTCGGCCACCCTAAAGGCGGCGTTCGCGGTCGGAGCGAGAGCGGAAGTAGAGACCTAGTGAGGTAATACCGAGGACGCCAATCCCCGACGCCCCAAAAAAGACGACGCAGAGGGTGGCCAATAGCAAATTCTCGGATGTGATTTCAGTCAGGGCGAACAGCGTTGCATCACTCTCCGGAGTGACGGTGGGCAGAGGCGTGAAGGTCGGCGGCGCAAACGCTCTGTTATCAACAGCTTCCGACGTGGCCGTGGCTGTCACGACGACATAAAGGGGGTTCGGCATCGTCTGTTGGACCAACAGACTATTTGATGCAGTGGCGCCGAGATCAGCGTCGGGGAGGACCAATGTCTGGCCATCTTCCCCTTCGTCGCCCCCTTCATCATCAAGTTCGTCCTGAAGCGCATCTGCTTCTGCCTGTGCGGTTGCCTGGAGCGCAGCGGCATCAAGTGGGCTCTCAGCGACGGGTAAGGGTGTTGGCTGATCAAGTGGACTGACCACTAGCGGCGTCGGCGTAGGATTTCCCGGGATCTGCTCAGCTGCTGCAGGCACCGTGGGAACTGATGTACTGAGTTCGACAACACCGGCGGGAATGGGATTTTGATCCGGGTTGGGCGTTTCCAATGGCGACACGGCCACAACACCGGACGCTTGCGGAGTTGGCGGCACGGGTGTCGGCGTAATATTCAGGCCAAAACCGCACCGATCGAAGGATTCCGCAGCCGAATCGTCTGTCGTGATCTCCGTGATGCGGAAACAGTACGGGATACCAGGATCGAGGTTCGTTACCTCAAAATTGTAGAAACCGCCGGACGTGGGACTGCCCTCCGCCACCACCGAGCCGATGGGGTGATAGGCCGCTGCAGGCTCGATTTCCGCTTTGCAGAAGACCTCGAATCCGGCAAGGTTATACTCAGCCTCGGTCGCCCACTCCAGCAACACCTCGGTTGGAGAGACCAACACCTCAAAATATGCTAGCTCTACTGCTGCTTTGACCGGCCAGGCCAGAGGAAGAAGAACCAGCAACGCCAATACACAGAGAGCAAGTCCGATCCGTCGCCGGCGCGGTCGTGCATCGTTCTGTATTTCCACGAAAGGTGCTTGTGGTGACTCGCGTTGAGACGTCACGATCGCTTCTCTCTGACGTTGGGATTCAGGGTATTTCCGTCCCTTATACGGTCGCCAATATGGATGATATTGTGATGCATAGAACGGGACCGGTGCACGCTACCTGTCGTTCAAGTGAGCCATGCATAGGATTGCATGTGGTCGTAGGGACAGGAAACGAGTACTTCTGCGGCAGATGCTGTCATGATATGATGCATTGTAACATGCAACGATCACGAGGACTACACACGCTTCACCATTGGGTTCATCCCATCTTGGGGGCGGCAAACAGAAGGACCACGTCGCCCTTCCCAGAGAAGCCCCCCAAATGTGGTATGGACCCTTCACCATTCGGCATGATTTTGCCGCTGCAGCGGCAAAATCATGCACGTTTACTCAGAGAGCAGATAACGTATGTCCGGCTCCATCTCTTCAGCCGGATCGTCATGACCATATGCCAGACGCAGATTTCCGTCCTGATCGATCACATATATCCAACCGGTGTGGTCGATCAGGTAATCGATGCTGCTTTCCTCGCCAATCTCTCGCTTTTCGACGAACACACCGTACGCCTGCTTGATGGTATCCAGATCTGCGTCTGACACGTGGACGCCGTAAAACGCCGGGTTGAATGCGGGCACATACACAGCCAAACGTTCCAGTGTATCGCGCTGTGGGTCCACGGAGACAAAAACAGTCCGCACGCTGGCTGCATCCTCTCCCAACATAGACGACAAGCGGCTCATTTCAGCCAGGGTGAGAGGGCAGATGTCGGGGCAGAAGGTGTAGCCAAAAAAGAGCAACACCACATTCCCCTGCAAGTCGCTCATGTGGAACGCGGCACCATCCCAGTTGGTTCCGGCGAAATCGTCGGCCGGAACAGGAGACGGATATTGAGTGCCGTTGAACTCATATGGGCGCCCGCATGCCGTGATGAACAGTGCCAATAGAATCGGAGCGACGAACACGATTTGTCGGTGGAACCGTCGCATACCTCCATGCAGTCGAGATGCAGAATCCATCGCCTGGTTCTTACGCTTCGCTTTCGTCTCCATTGCCGGTATCGTCTCTTTGAAGCGAAGTCAACAGTTGCCGGATCTCGTCGATACAGGCTTGATTGAGCCCACTGTTGTACCAATGACGCATGGTATGGACGAGCGTGTCGAGGAGGGTGAAATACTCATCCTGTTCGACGTCATCGTCGCTGTCGGCCAGCGCCTCATATTCAGGGTTTTCTGCAAGCCATTCATCCAATCGCCGATCGGCCGCCTTGGGTCGTGGCCCCCACTGCTCCTGCACGTTCCACTCATCGTCAAAAACGAAGACTTGCGGGAGATCAAGTTCATCCAGTTGGTCGACCAAGTCGACGTCATCGACCAATGCGTCAAAGAGCGTCAAGTCGCTATCGTCAGGAATCACGCGCAGATCGAATCTCGACGACGCTGACACGATTCTGGCCAGTACCGGAAGCACAGCAATGGTGTCGGGGTCATCGGGCGTGACGAGCGCAGCAAAGTGAACGACGTCCGGATATTCGGCGATATAAAGCTGATCTGCAGGCTGGAGACGTACTTCTTCGAGCCTTCGACGTAAGAGCGTATTGTAGCTTGCCTCAGGAGTGTCCAGATATTCCTCCAGCGTAGGGCTACCCAAATAGGCCAACGATTTGGTACTAAGCAGAAGCGAACGTACAGAACTCGGCATGAAGCCCTCATTTGGTCGCCGGGTCATCCCGGCTGGTACCCGCTGGCGTACACAGGTTCACGATTGCGGTTAGTTTCACCATTGTAGCAGGAACCACCATCTGTAGAGAAACTTTTCACTGGAGAGGGTGTCCATTTCACATTGGTCTGCGCATCGAGCAGAATCTTCGAGCTCGATGACGTCATACAGCGAGTGCACAGAAGCCCGCTCGATATTCACTGGTCCGAGATGTTCTCAGCCGCCGAGGATAGACGGCAATTTCGGCCCGTGATCAATTGACGAATGAAATGATCGATGCTATTTTGCCGCCTGGCAAGCGACGCTGAGATCGGTCCTAACCTCGGCATAGATCGAGGACGTCAAACGCGTCGAGCCTGGAATCGCGACACGAAGGATGTCGAATATGACAGACGATAGAATGCACGACAAAGCATGTCGCGATCATCAAAGGCGTCACCCCACATTCTGTCCTTCACGCTCGAGTCCACCCTGCATGGCGCATCGAGTTGTCCAACTTTGGAAGTGACGGCCAGATAGGAAGGAGTTTGGAGCACATGAGCGGAATTAATACGATGGTGGACGAGCAGCGTGAGACCAGTCTACTCGAGTGGACTGAGCAACCGGATCCGCGTGCGTTGCTTGCGATAGCCGATCCGGAAATCTATGCCGTGATCGAACAGGAACGCAGGCGCCAATTCAGCGGTATCGAACTAATTGCCAGCGAGAACTATGTCACGCCACCTGTCTTGGCGGCCATGGGCAGCATATTGACGAACAAGTACGCCGAAGGGTATCCGGGCAAACGCTATTACGGCGGCTGCGTCTATGTTGACGTTGCAGAAGAGATCGCCATCGAGCGAGCCAAGAAACTGTTCGCCGCCGAGCACGCCAACGTGCAACCCCACTCCGGCGCGCAGGCCAATGAGGCTGTCTATCTGGCGTTGCTAAAACCGGGCGACACGGTGTTGGCCCTGAAACTCGACCATGGCGGCCATCTCTCACACGGCTTCCATCTCAACAGTTCAGGCAAACTCTACAACTTTGTTCACTATGGACTCGATCCCCAGACGGAACGGATCGACTACGATGCCATGGCCGCGTTGGCTGTCGAACACAAGCCCAAACTGATCGTCTGCGGCGCCAGCGCCTATCCCCGTTGGTTTGACTATCCCCGTTTGCGCGAAATAGCCGACAGCGTCGGGGCGGTGCTTATGATGGATATGGCACACGTCGCGGGTTTGATCGCTGCCGGCCTGCACCCTGACCCGGTTCCTTACTGTGACATTGTCACCACCACGACGCATAAGACCCTGCGCGGACCGCGCGGCGGTATGATTCTCTGTCGTGCCGACTATGCCAAGAAGATCGACCGCGCCGTCTTTCCTGGTACGCAAGGCGGTCCGCTGATGCATGTGATTGCATCCAAGGCAGTGGCCTTCGGCGAGGCCCTCAAGCCGGCGTTTCGGATCTATCAACAACAGGTTTTGGACAACGCCTGCGTGCTGGCTGACACATTGCAGCGCCACGGTCTGCGCATCGTCAGCGGCGGCACCGATAATCACTTGATGTTGGTCGATCTCAGCGTGCTGGGCGAGGATGCCGACGGAAGAGAGATTACCGGCAAAGCTGTGGAGATTGCGCTGGACAATAGTGCAATTCACTGCAACAAAAACATGATCCCTTTTGATCAGAAGCCGGCGATGGTCACGAGTGGCATTCGGCTCGGCACGCCGGCCGCCACTAGCCGGGGACTTATGGAAGGCGAGTTCGAGCAAATCGGGCGCTGGATCGCCACTGTCGCCCGTTCACCTTTCGACGAGGCTCTGCAAGAGAGAACACGGGCCGAAGTGGCTGGTATGGTTGAACGATTCCCTGTTCCCGCCTAACGGAACCATGACGGCATGACCCAGGACAGACTATGGTTGCCGAACCGAGCGCGTCAACGTTAACCACCAGTCGAAGTGAACAGGTCGGCTGGTATTTTTACGATTGGGCGAACTCAGCCTTCTCGACCACAGTCGTCACTGTCTTTTTGGGTCCATATCTGACTGTGGTGACACAGCAAGCCGCCGATCCCCAGGGATATGTCTATCCGTTGGGCATCGCTGTATTGGCCGATTCCTTCTTTCCCTATATGGTGTCGCTGTCGGTATTTTTGCAGGTCTTTTTTCTGCCGATAGTGGGCGCTATCGCAGATTACAGCCACATCAAGAAGCAGATGCTGGCGCTTTTCGCCTACATCGGTGCTTTTGCCACCATGGGTCTCTACTTTCTGCAAGGCGACAACTATCTACTCGGTGGTGGCCTCTTTCTTCTCGCCAATCTGAGCTTTGGCGCCTCAATTGTCTTCTACAATGCGTTTCTGCCGGAGATTTCAACACCGGACCAGCGCGATACGATCTCCTCGCAGGGGTGGGCGCTGGGTTACCTGGGCGGCGGCGTTCTCTTGGCGGTGAATCTCGTCCTCTTCTTACGCGCCGAGTCATTCGGCCTTGCCACAGGCCACGCAGTACGCATTAGCATGGCATCGGCCGGGCTCTGGTGGGCGATCTTCACCATTGTGCCGCTGGTCACGCTCCGCCGACGCCGATCCTACAAACAGCTGCCGCCTGGTGAGCGCTATGTGACTGTCGGCTTCAAGCAGTTGATGCATACATTGCGCAAACTGCCTGCATTTCCTCAGACATTGCTCTTTCTGGTCGCGTATCTGCTGTACAACGACGGTATCCAGACCGTCATTGCCCTCGCAACACAGTTTGGCAGCCAGGAGTTGGGAATTCCGGAGTCATCCCTGATTGCGACGATCCTCATGGTGCAATTTATGGCGTTCTTTGGGGCATTGGCCTTCGGATGGATTGCGAAGGCTGTGGGCGCCAAACGTGCGATTATGGCCAGCCTCGTGATCTGGACGGCGACTGTCTTCTACGCCTACGGCTTCCTGGAGACGAGTGTACAGTTCTTTGCCCTGAGCGGCGCGATCGCCATCGTGCTGGGCGGTAGCCAGGCACTGAGCCGTTCCCTCTTCTCGCAGATGATTCCTAGCGGACAAGAAGCCGAGTACTTTAGCCTCTATGAGATCAGCGAACGGGGTACGAGTTGGCTTGGTCCGCTGGTCTTTGGGTTGGCACTCCAATTTACCGGCAACTATCGAGTGGCACTCTTGAGCGTGGCAATTTTCTTTGCCGCCGGTCTCATCTTGTTGGTGCAGGTCAATGTCCGCCGCGCAATCGAGGAATCCGGCAACGCACAACCGGCGCGGGTCTAATTCAGTTTACTTGTGCCACCGAACCAGCGTGCCGCTCGACGCATCCATAATGACCTTGGCGCCGTCTTCCAGTGCGCCAAAGTCGTCGCCGATTCCGATCACGGCCGGGATCCCGAGATCGACAGCCGCGACAGCCGCCGGGCTGTCGAGATCCCCGTTCTTGGTAACGATACCGCCTGCTCGTTGCAGAAGTCGAATGCAGCTCCGGTCGATCGCTTCGCAAAACAGGATGTCCTGCGGACCGACGGCGAGATCTTCGTCACGGATCGGCGGATGAATGCGTACAAGATGACCTGCCACCTCGCGTTGGCCGAGCCCAATGCCTCGCGCCAATACCTGCTCGATACTGCGCACCATCAGCAAGTTGGTGGCGCTGCGCACGCTTCCAACGACGCCGGCAGTTAGAATAATGGTGTCGCCTTCGCGCAGATACCCGTGCCGTTGTGCAACATCGATGGCGTCGTTAACGACTTCGTCAGTGTTGCTCAGGCGGCGAGTCAAGAGCGGGTAGGTGCCCCAATAGAGCGCCAGTTGTCGTTGGACCATGGGGCTGGGTGTCACGGCCACCACGGGTACCCTAGGCCGGAAGGCGGCGATCAACTTCGCGGTTGCGCCGCTGACAGTCGGCGCCACGATCGCCTTGGCATTGACTTCCTCTGCAGTACGCATGGCGGCATGGCAAATGGCGCCGGACATAGTGAAAACAGCCGGCTCATTGTGTATCTTTCCGGACGGAGCGGAACTCGTCACCCGTTCTGCCTCGGTTGCGATACGCACCATGGTCTTAACCGCTTCCAATGGATAGCTGCCGCTGGCTGTTTCACCCGACAGCATGATGGCATCGCTGCCGTCAAGCACCGCATTGGCCACGTCGCTGGCCTCTGCACGGGTGGGGCGCGGGTTACGGATCATGGAATCCAGCATCTGTGTGGCGGTAATGACCGGTTTGGCCGCGGCGTGACATTTCGTGATGATGCGCTTCTGCATCATCGGTACGGCTTCCGGGCTGGTCTCGATGCCCAAATCCCCACGCGCGACCATGATCGCATCAGAGGCTTCGATGATGGCATCGATGTTGGTGATCGCCTCCGGTTTTTCAATTTTGGAGATGATCGGCGTCGTTCGCCCAAATGCTGACTGGTTGCGAATGATCGACTTGAGTTCGTTCACCTCGTTTGCGGTGCGTACAAAGCTGAGCGCGATCCAGTCGACCTGTTGTTCCAAAGCAAAGCTTACATCGGCGAGATCCTTCTCGGTCAAAGCTGGAATATTCAGTGAGCCATCGGGCAGATTCATGCCCTTGTTGTCCTTGAGGATGCCGCCGACAACGACCCGTGTGCGGATCTCTGTTTCATCCGATTCTAGGATTTCCAATTCGATCAGGCCGTCATCCAGCAAGATGCGCTCGCCTGATCGAACAACCCCGGGCAAGTCCTGATACTGTATCGGAATGCGTCCGACCTCGCCGATGACCTTATTCGTTGTGAGAATCAGCTCGGCACCGTCTTCCAATAGGACGCCGCCCTCCTGCATGATGCCGACTCGCAACTTGGGACCCTGCAGATCGGCCAAGATCGCGATTGGTTTGCGCAGATCTTCTGAAATGGTGCGGATGCGCTCAATGGTGCCGCTGTGATACTCATGGGTGCCGTGGCTCATATTGAGCCTGGCAACGTTCATGCCCGCCTCGGCGATGCCGCGGAAGACGTTCAGTTCGCGGCTGGTCGGACCGATGGTGCAGATAACTTTGACGCGTATCATTTTCATCCTTAGCTCAGCCAGCCGGGCCGGCGTGATCGTTTACTGTGCGTATGGCAATGCCGGGCGCTGACCATGGAAGACGCTGTACCGGAACAGGTCCAGTCGGAGTTCAGCCAAACATCCATCACTCAGCCATGCTCGGAACAACCGTTGGCGGCGAATCCGAATCTGGCTTGTCTCAGCGATATGCACGTGTGCTGGTGGCAATCCCTATGAACCGGCAACAATGCGGGGAGGGGACATCCCCGCAAAGACGTGGATGTCCTATCACCAATCGCCAATGTTAACGCAAACGTTGACGATCGCAAAGAAGTGAAAAAATCGAGAAAGACTACGGTTGTTGAGGATCCGTATCGATATCAGACTCATGCGCGCCACCGTCGTCTTCGTCTGCAGGCTGAGCGATTGATGACCGGGCCATTTCTTCCGCTTCTCCCAGAGATATCTCGCCGGCATCATGTCGCTCGCGGGCTTCTTCGTACTCTTCGTCGCTCATGCCGAGAGGTCGTTCGTCCAGCCCAAATGCCCGATGCAGTCCGAACTTTAAGCTCTTGACAGTTTGTTCCAGAGGACGGCCGCTATGGACCTCGCTGAACGTAGACACGGCGGTATCCGGACTCAGGGGCGCCAGACCATAGCGCTGGGCGATCAACTCTCGATGGTGCAGGATCCATAGGTAGAGATCCGCTTCTGTACGACCGGGGAAGTGGGACATCAAATCATAGCGTCGAATCGCGTCGACCATGGGCATGTAGACCATGTCGTACCAACTGCCGACAGCCTCTTCCCAACTGAGATCATGGTGGATCCCCTCGCGATCCAGGTCCATGTTGCGCAGATACTGGTGCGCCTCGATGTGGCGCAGTAGTATCTCGAACCGTCCGGGTTCGGTGATTTCGAGTTGGTTGTCGGGTCGCAGTTCATCCAATTTGGCTCGGTCGATGAAATCGGACCGCTCCGCTTTGATGAGCCATTGATCGCGCTCAAAGTCATCAGCAGTGATCGGTATTTCGGTCGGGTATTCTGTGACATAGGCCTCGATATGGCTGTTACCATTGGCGCCGGCAACACTGACGCGATGATTGCCGTCGCGCACGAAGTAGGCGTCTCCGATCTTGAACAACTCGACCGGCGGCAAGCCTTCCAGCGCGTTCATGGCTGCGTCAATGCTCGTCCAGCGCGCCTTATCGGCGCCCGAGCGAGGCAGAAATTCATGGTTGAAGTCCTTGTACCGACCCACGCTGCCGACGATTTTTGCGAGCGGCACCATGTGGGTTCCTTTTTCAACCCGCTGTCGAGTGCGAAGCCGCTTTGCCACCGTATCAAATTGCACCAGATCCGTATTTTCGCCGCTGATGTGGCTGAGCAGATCGGCCATCTGCGCCTTGGTAAGCTCACGACGGTATCGCTCCTGCGCGGCTACGTGTTGTTGTGGCGCTGTCATTCTCTATTCTCCTCAAAACGGACTCTCCAACGCAATACCACAGCTGCGAATGAGTGCATACCACAGTGGGGGGCTTCCTGTGGGCGTTGTCGATAATATTCTCGCCTGCCGCCCCCCGAAATGGAATGCACCCGTTGCGAATGGTCCAAGTTGTTCAATCTAACCACTTTCCGAGTTAACGTCAAATCAACACGATGTCAATCGTCTATCGATCTTTCTTGACGATGCACAATGAATTCTATCACTGAACATCCACTTAGAACTTGTCCATTGTGGTCATCGTTCCCCGCGGATCATTGTGTCATTGTGACGATTGCCACAGTGCCGTCATTGAGATCCTTCACCGACAAACGCTCTGACGACCAATCAAAAAAGCACCGCCGGCAAAACGACGGTGCTCTCTCTCAATTGAAGGCAATCGTTCTGCCCACGGCTAACCGTCGACGACCGCACTCACCAATGCTGTGCAGACATCTGCGCGAAGGTTCATGCAGTTGACGCCCTGCACAACGCCTTCTTTGGGCGGCACCTCCGCGGCCTGGAACCGGATGATTTTGCCCAATTCGGAGATGACAAAGAGGTCACACTGCTCGATGCTGTTCATGTGGATGCCGGCAACCCCGACCACTGCATCGGCTTTGATGGCAACTTTTCCGCCGGACCCAGGTGCCTTGTTGGCGCTGAAGCCATTCATGAGCCGGATCGTTCCCTTGCCATCACTGGTCAGCAGAAAAACGGCATCTTCCTCCGCTGTGCCCGTCACGCCGGCAATGGCGTCGCCGGGATCCAATCGGATGCCGAGACAACCGCGTACCGGAACCTGTCGTTCGGCAAAACGGATCGCTTTACCACTGCGGGTGAGAATGAAGAGGTCCGCACCGCCGCTCGACCAGCAAACGGCTGCCGGTGCACCACCGTCCTTGGTGTCGTACAGAACCGTTCCAGGCCGCAAGCTGTTGCCAAAGTAGTGTGCGCTAATGCGCCGCACTTGGCCGCGTTCCGTCACCAAAACTAGGTGTGATGCACCGCTTTCGGCAAAGATCACAGCGATTCGTTCGGAGGGATTCAGAGCCGCAAATTCATGCAGAGATACGCCTCGTCCACGCACATCGGTTTCGCCAATTTGCGCGACTGGGATGCGAAACGCTCGCGCACGATCCGTGACAACGACGATGCTGGCCTCGGCATCAGCCTGGACGAGGTACTTGGGTTGGTCGTCTTCGTCGCAATCCAGATCGAAGACACCCATCCCACCCCGACGTTGGCGCAAATAGAGGTGTCTTGGCGTACGCTTTGCAAACCCATGCGCACTGATACTGATGATGTTTACAGTTGTCGGCGGCTCGCTCGGTTCGGCCGGAGCCGAGTCCCGGCGGTCGCCGCGTTCAGCCAACAGTTGCTCCAGCGTTTCGATGTAGGCGATTACTGCAGGATCAAGCCCGCTCAGATCCGGTCTATCCATCCTCTGGACCGCTCCTCTTTGGTTCCGTGTGTTGTCATCAGTTCTTTGTCGCCGGCGACCACGATAAAATCTGCTGCTCGAGTCGGAAAACGAGCGCGGCCGATGAGTTCCTATTCAAGCGGAATCGTATCTGCGATGCTCAGAATGTCAACAGCATATTGGCGCAGTCCGGCATCCAGTTCATCCCATTCGTATCCGGCGTCGACAAAGCCAATCAGTTTGTCCGGCCCCCAATTGTAGGCAACCAGCATCCACTGGGCTTCCGGCAGCCCGTGTTCACTAAACAGCGATCTCAGATAATCGAGGTAGGCGGCTGCAACCACGACGTTGCTGTAGGCGTCGAAGGGATCGTTGACGTCTACAACCGGAGACCATTCTTTCCAGGTGCCCGGCAGAATCTGCATCAGCCCCAGATCGCCGGAATTGCCCAACGCAAGCGTATCAAAACGACTCTCAACGTAGGCTTGGGCTGCCAACACCCGCCGATCGAGATCGTATTGCAGCCCGACTTCCTGAAACATCTGCGCATAGGTCATGTTGGAGCGGTCTGTCACCACCGGTGCAGAAACACTCGGGTTCGGCGCAGATGCCGGTAGGGACTCTACCGGCATCTGCGCCGCAAAACCACCAGGCGAACTGACCTGTCCGGCGCCAACCAATGGGACAGAGAGATCACGGCCGGCACTTCCATCTGTGGCGACTTGGATAGGAGCAGTCAGCCCCTGGGTTCCAGCCACAACCGGGGCAGCAGGGGCCACCTGCGGCGCCACTGGCACCTGTTCGTTGACTGGGACGATGACCACAATCTGAGGCTGTGCGGTTGGCCGAGCCTGGCGCGCTGCGACCATCCGGGTAAGGCCAAGCCCAACAGCAGCGAGCATCACGACCAAGAAGAAGCTCAGGAACAGCAGCAATAGAGCGATACCGGCGTGAAGCGGTCCAATCACAGGTTGGCGCAGAAGTTGTCCTGACGCCGCGCGCGGCACCTGAGACTTGCCGATCACGCTGGCAATAACGCGGATCGGCGCACCACGATCGCGCAGGCCGAAATAGGGAATCCGTTGTGGTCTCACGGTCACCCGAACTGGAATCGACTGGCCCGGTTCGATATCAAGCGTAAGTTCGCGCGCCAACTCACGAATATCGAGCAACGACGCCGTCGCCGATTCGGCCGGCGTCGTCAAGTATACAAAACCAAAATCGCAACCAATATCAGGGCTCAAGCCGCTGACCCGCACTCGGGCAACCCGATTGCCGTTGTTATACAACGTGGCCTGCGCACTTGCCGCTCGACTCGTTAGCGACGAATGCAGCCGAGCTGGCTGCAACTCGCTGAGCAACACATCGTCGTAGGCCGCAATTTCCAGGGCGACCGGTAGTGTTGTCCGCCGGCCCGGGTAGTCGGGTGACTGCACCACGATCGCGATCTCACAACGACCCGCAAGAGCTGAAGGCGCACGTGGCGGTTGGATCGTCACCGACATTGCGGCGCGCTCTCCGGGCGCCAACCGACGGCGGACCGGGTGAATCGTTACCCACCCTGATCGAACCTTGTCTTCGACGTCGATATGAAAGAGCGCAACGGATTCACCGTTGTTTAATACATGGATGGACAGATCGACGCGGCCGCCGGGATTGACGACATATGGCCCGGGCGCCACCGTCGCAACGACCACACTATCTACGCTGGCCGTACTCTCAGAACTATCTTCTGCTGGTACGCAGGGAGTGTCCGGACGACATTCTTCGGATTCTTCTGCCGCCGGCGTAGATCGGCGCGAGGGAGTATGTTCGATAATAGTAGGCGACGCTTCACCATCTATCTCTACTGCGTCCGACGGTTTGTTGCCGATCCCGCGCGCAGCCACGCCGGTGGTATCATCTCTGCGCGCATGAGTAGACGCGGGCGTATCCGGCAGAACCTGCCAATTGCGCAAAGCGTCCGGGACGCTGGGGTCCGGCTCTTTCAGACCGTCGTCGTCGTGCGTATTTTTCTCTGACTGATGATCGTTATCTGTCACTGGTAGTGGGATAATCTCAGGTGAGTCCCGACAGAAATATCCGGACCGTATAAGTATTCAATTTCGCCTAGAGCCTGTCAAGTTTCGCCACAGAGCCGGAAACTGCGCACCTCCGGCTATCTTGCAGAGTGCAATCCTTGATGACGTTCAGGGAAACCAGCTACAGGCCGAATCCATATGATATAATTGTTATTGCCGCCAGGCATACAGATTGCGGCATGTCCGGTAGAGGTGACGGTTATGTTCTTTCAGATTCTCCGAATACTCAGTTTGACCTTTGTGGTCTTTGTCTCTGTGTTCGCCATCGCCTGTCCACGTACTTTATTCACACAGGAACCGACACCGAACCAGGTGAAGTCAACTCCGACCACAAGCGAGACGAAAATCCTATTGCCCTCCATCTCCGGAGGCAATCCGGCTGCAGGAACGCAGATCGCGGCCGACGGCCAGATCTACGGCTTGCTTGGCCAACTCCAAAACGCTGTGGACCAGCCCTTCAGCACCTATCTGGTGACGGCGGATCAGGTGGTTTTCGGGCTCGTGGGCGCATCACCGGATACGGAGCAACAGATTGTTTCGATCCGGGATGCAGGAGAGAAGGCGTTTGCCAAAGTATGGGGTATCTACAAACCCGGTGCCAACGCTGCAACGGTTCCGACGATCGTCGTCAGCGACATCATTGCTGCGCAGGGAGATGACACAACCCCACCGGAGATCCAGGGACAGACAAGCCCCGTTGTAACGGTGAAATTTGATCTGGTCAATATCCGCACCGGACCCGGCAATCGTTTTCCGCCATCGGGGCAGGTGACCTTGGGACAAGTCTGCGATATCGTCGCGCGCAATGATCTGGCCACTTGGCTTCTCATCGACTGTCTGGGCGGCGAAACCGGTTGGATTGATCGCCGGCTGGCAGATATCCAGGGAGACGAGCTCACGGCGCCCGTTGTCGCCGGCCCCTCCGAAGGCCGAACGGGGTCTGCGCCCACGCCGACGCCGATTCCACCGGGACCTACGCCGACTCCGGGCGTGCAAGCGCCACCTACAGAGTATTGGCAAACAACGTTCTACAACAATACGAGCCTGTCAGAGCCACCGGCCTTGGAAGCTGCAGCCGGCGACATCAACTTTGACTGGAGGACCAGTTCTCCCAATCCGGCCGTATCAGCGACCAACTACTCAGCGCGATTCCGCCGCATGATTGACTTTGGCGCCGGCTATTACAGGTTCTTGGCTGAGGCCGACGACGGCGTCCGCGTCTACATTGACAACAACTTGCTTATCGACGGCTGGCTTAGCGCTTCCGGGCGAACGTTTGCCGTTGGCCGCTATCTGACCGGCGCACACATTGTGAGCGTCGAGTATTATCAGCTTTTCGGCATCTCCAGGATTCGCTTCTGGTCTGAGTATCTAGGCAATAGCCCGGAGTGGCGGGCATCCTATTACGGCGGCGTTGACCTGCTGGGCGTGCCGGTCTTTGAACAGCCCGAAGCCAGTGCACCGAGTCGACCGATTGACTATGATTGGGGTGCAAGTTCGCCCGCACCGGGACAACTCTCCGGCGACTTCTGGTCCGGACGTTGGATCGGAAAGTTCCGTTTCGAAACGGGCAACTACGTGTTTAACAGCATCTCCGATGATGGTGTACGCGTCTATCTCAACGATACGCTGGTGATCGACGAATGGAAAGACGGCCAGCGCACGTCAAACGTTCGCTTTGTCGGAGTCGGTGCGGACAATCATACCGTGCGGGTTGAGTTTTACGAGCGGACCGGAAACGCCAAACTACAGGTATGGTGGTATCGCGAGGAAGGTTCCCAGATCGCGCCCTAATCTAATCATTGATTTTGGCGCCGGGCTCCGATGAACCATGCTGCCTCTACGACTCGGCCGGACCAACGGTGATGGACATCCGGAATTCCGGCATCTTACCCGCCAAATTCTTCCGTTCCTGTTGCGCACTTATTGGTGCCAGAACTGCGTCACTGCCCGTGCACATATATGCTTGAAAGATGCGCAACTTTGTCCGCGATGCGGTGTTACTAGTTCGTGTATCTGCCACGACCCCTAAGAGACGCAGTACCGAAATCAGCGTTTCAGCCCCAATGGCCATGAGATCGCGCAATGACGCCGATGACTTCAGTTTCCGGTTGACAGATTTTACATATCTGTTGGCTATAACCGACATACAAAGACTCAACTGTAATGCACATTTCAGAGGATAGGATGAGCAGTCAACGAAAGGCAAATAGACAGAATGGCGCCGGTACGCCGACGCGAGTGGTCATCACCGGAGTTGGTGCGATCAGCCCCCTCGGGTTGTCTGTAGACGCAACCTGGGATGGCTTGGTCAATGGGCGTTCCGGCATTGATCACGTCAGCAGATTCGACACAACTGAATTGCGCACCACCTTTGCCGGTGAAGTGAAGGGCTTCGACCCGCAGGACTACATGGATCGCAAGGAAGCGCGGCGGCTTGATCCGTGTATCCAGTTTGCCCTTGCCGCTACCAAGGAAGCCTTACTCGACTCAGGCCTCGAGCTATCGGTTGAGATCCCGAACCGCGTCGGTTGCATCATCGGTAGTGGAATCGGCGGGCTCCAAACGACGTTGGAAAATTACGACGTGACAAAAACCAAAGGATTGCGTCGGATTAGCCCCTTTATGGTGCCCAATATGCTGGTCGACAGCCCGGCGGGGAAGATTGCCATCGAGTACAACCTACACGGCCCGAATCATGCGGTCGTCAGCGCCTGCGCCAGCGGCACATCGGCCTGTGGCGAGGCATTCGAAGTGATCCGGCGCGGCGATGCAGACGTCATGATTGTGGGCGGCGCCGAAGCGGCCATCGTGCCTATGATCATCGCAGGGTTTGACATCATGGGCGCATTGAGCCAACATAACGAAGATCCGGCAGGTGCATGCCGACCATTTAGCGCTGATCGCGATGGCTTTGTGATGAGCGAGGGCAGCGCCATTCTCATCATGGAAACGCTGGATCACGCGCAAGCCCGCGGCGCATTCATCTACGCTGAAGTGATCGGCTACGGCAGCAGTGCCGATGCCTACCATATGGCTGCTCCCCATGAAACCGGACGCGGCGCCGTAGACGCCATTTCCATGGCGCTGCGCAAGGCAAACGCGTACGGCGTGAAACCGAGTGACATCGACTACATCAACGCGCACGGAACTGCGACACTTCTGAATGACAAAGGCGAGACGCTCGCGATCAAGCAGGCGTTGGGCGAGCATGCGTACAATGTCAAGATTAGTAGCACAAAGAGCATGACGGGGCATCTCCTGGCTGGGGCAGGTGCGATCGAGACCATAATCAGCTCCAAGGTGATCCAGGAAGGTATCATCCCGCCGACCATCAATTTGCACAATCCTGATCCCGAATGCGACCTCGACTATACGCCTCTCACAGCAGCCAGCGCGGACGTAAACGTGACACTCAGCAATAGTTTCGGATTTGGCGGTCACAACGCCTGCATCATGCTGCGAAAATTTCAGGTCTAGTGAATCCCGACAGAAATCCTTGACCAGTTCCTACCGAAGGTAATATAGCCGGATTTCTATCGTGGTAATCACGGCGAAATGAATTAGTTCTGGAACAAGGGGTGCCCCTTGTTCTGATGGCGCCGGACAGGCCTTTGTAGTTGTGATCTGTGATTGTCGTGTTCTATTCACGGCCAATCAATGCAGACCGATCTCAAAAGGAGGAATGCGGTGACAGACGCAACCAATGGCTACCACGGAGAGAAGACAAGCTGGAGCGACAACGGCGCCGGCTCTACGACCCCGCGCGTGGTTCCAAGCGAGCCGAATCCGCTGTTCGAACGACGCTACGCTCAGATCATTGGCTGGGGGTATCATGTCCCTGAAAAGATCGTCACGAACAAGGATCTGGAACAGATTGTCGACACGACAGATGAATGGATCCGCACGCGAACCGGCATCGAACAACGACACGTAGCTGCAGACCCGGCAGAGACCACAGCCTCTCTCGGCATCATCGCTGCAGCGCCGCGCGCTGGAGGTGGCCGATGTGCACCCAAGCAGAGTTGACCTGATCATCTGCGCGACCAGCACTCCGGAATATATCTATCCCTCTACGGCCAGCATCATCCAGGACGGCATCGGCGCCGCCAATGCCGGTGCCTTTGACCTGAGCGCCGCTTGCTCGGGTTTTGTCTATGCCCTTGCCATGGCGCGAGGACATATCCTGGCCGGTGATGCCGAATATGTGTTGGTATTGGGCGCGGAGACAACCAGTCGCATTATCGACTGGACGGACCGGAATACGTGCGTCCTCTTCGGTGACGGTGCCGGGGCAGTATTGCTCGCTGCCAGCGACGTTTACGGCGGTGTGCTCGCGACTGAATTGGGGAGCGACGGCTCCGGCGGCGATGTGTTGATGGTGCCTGCCGGCGGCAGCAAGATGCCGGCCAGCCTGGAAACCGTCAGCAACGGCAGCCATTTCATCACGATGGATGGGAAGGCAGTGTTTCGCTTTGCCACCAAGGTCATGGCCACCACGACGATCAAAGTATTGCGAAAGGCGGGGCTTACACCCGAAGACATCGACTTGCTGATTCCGCACCAGGCCAATGTGCGTATCATTCAAAACAGCGTGCTGCGCCAACTAAAGTTGACTGAAGACAAGGTCTACATGAATGTGCAGCGCTACGGCAACACCAGCGCCGCCAGTATCCCGATCGCGCTGTGCGAGGCGATCGAAGAGGGCAAAGTCAAACCGGGCGACAATCTTGTGTTGGTTGGTTTCGGCGCCGGGTTGACGTGGGCGGCAACCGCAGTCAGGTGGAGCGTGCCTGTGGAGAAGCGCCGATCCGGTTGGTGGAAGAGCACGCGGCGACAGGCCATCTATCAGGCAGCGGCCGCGCGCAGCATGTGGAAACGGGCGGTACGCTGGGTCTATGATGTTCTGCCCGGCGATCCGGAAGCACGACCGGTGCGCGACCGTCCGGGCGATACGGCAGTCGTACAGGAGCAGAAAACGTCTCCTCTAAAAACGTCGGGTCCAGACGAAAAAATTGTGCAGCCGGATTCGGATGACGACAGCGCGGCCGGCAATTAAGTTCCTGTCCATAGACGAGTCGGCGACGACCCCCAGGTAGAGTAGACTAACGTTTTCGCCGAGGGTGGACATCAAAAGAGCCGGACCCGTTCTCAACGGGTCCGGCTCTTTCTGTTTGTCGACTGCCGTCGATTATTTGAACTGGGCTGAAATCTCCGGCTTGACCAGGTACCAGATGGTCACACCGCCGATCATCGTCCCGATGGGGAATCCGAATAGACTCAACATCCCAATCGCAATGGCTGCAACTCGTGCCCACTGGCGCTGTGTCCACAGCCCGTAGCCAACGACAAGTAGAATGATGCTGAGCACCATGGTGACCATGGCAAGCGAGCCGAGGATAAAGGTTGCGATCAGCGCATCGCTGTCCTCTACAACGCCGACAATGCCTGTAATGACCGTCGGGATTGAGAGACCGATTGTTCCCAGCAATACCAGACCGGCGAGCAGAAAGTGATAGAGCGCGATTAGGGTGACGCCGTCTTCTCGCTCAGCACGGACTGCCCGCGTTCCTGACGCCCCGTTTGGCCGGGTTGCCGGACGCTCGTGAGATTGGTACCTCTGCAGAGTCGCCGCCGGAATCGCGGTTGCGCCGGACGGTTCTACTTTCGCCGCGGTCACCGACTGCCCCTCTACTTCTGTGACTGCCTTGTTGGTTTCCACGCCCATCACTTTCTCTCCCCACGCTTTCGCGTACATTCGGTCTTTGCTCTATAATCAGTACGTAGATTACATTCGGAAGTTGCAGCTCTCTCATTCCCAAATGGGAATTTTCTCTTTTCTCGCGTGGATGCATGTCCAAAAAGCCGACCTCGTCGGCACCAATTCCGGAGGTAAAATGTCTGAAATTTTTGATATTCGCGGTCGTGAGGTACTGGATAGTCGCGGCAACCCGACTGTTGAAGTCGAGGTGCTGTTGGACAGCGGCGCCGGCGCTTCCGCCATCGTGCCCAGCGGCGCCAGCACCGGTGTTCATGAAGCGGTTGAGCTGCGCGACGGCGACAAGGCACGCTACGGTGGCAAGGGTGTTCTCAAGGCAGTGGAGAATGTCAACATGATCCTGGCCGAAGAGTTGATCGGCTTCGACGCGTTAGACCAAGTTGCGGTCGACGAGTTCATGTTGGAACTGGACGGCACAGAAAATAAGGGCAAACTCGGCGCTAATGCCATTTTGGGCGTCAGCCTTGCCGTCGCAAAAGCTGCTGCCGCGGACCAGAGCCTGCCTCTCTATCGCTATTTGGGCGGTGTCGGCGCACGCACATTGCCGGTGCCGATGATGAATATCCTCAACGGTGGCAAGCACGCGGTCAACAGCACCGATTTTCAGGAATTTATGGTGATGCCGGTGAGCGCCGCCTACCTTTGCCGAGGCCTTGCGCTGGGGGGCGGAAGTCTACCAAAGCTTGAAAACTGTCCTGCATGACGGCGGTTTCAGTACCAATGTGGGTGATGAAGGCGGCTTTGCGCCAAGTCTGGGCGGCAACGTCAAGGCCGTTGAGGTCATTCTGCAGGCCATCGAAAAAGCCGGTTACCGGCCCGGAGAGGATATCTATATTGCGCTGGATCCGGCCACCAGCGAGTTGTACGACGCTGAGACCGGTCGCTACAAGCTGGAGATCGAAGGAACCGAGCTCTCCAGCGAGGAGATGGTCGATCTCTGGGCTGATTGGATAAACCGCTTCCCCATCATCAGCCTTGAAGACGGCATGCATGAAGATGATTGGTCGGGCTGGCAACTGCTCTCCACCAAGGTCGGCGACAAGGTACAGTTGGTCGGCGATGACCTGTTGGTCACCAATGTCAAGCGTATCCGCCGTGCGATTGAGGAGAAAGCCTGCAACTCTCTCCTCTGCAAAGTCAACCAGATCGGCACTTTGACGGAAAGCATCGCTGCCATCGACATGAGCCACCGCGCCGGCTGGTCGGTCGTGGTGAGTCACCGTTCAGGCGAGACCGAAGACGCCACCATCGCCGATCTGGTGGTGGCATTCAACACCGGTCAGATCAAGACCGGCACGCCGGCGCGCAGCGACCGCATCGCCAAATATAATCAGCTGCTACGCATCGAAGACGCCCTGGCCGGCACCGCAATCTATGCCGGTAAGGACGCTTTCCCACATCTGCGTTAGTTTCATCATACGCAAACTGAGGGCGGGGCCGGAAGTCCGGCCCCGCCCTCAGTTTGCGTACGATGAATGCTGCAAATCTTTATCTTTGCCCAAATCCCTCGCGTCGGCTTGACAATCCACACCAACAGGCTAAAGTACCTGTTGCCTGAGGTTTCACAATCACCCCACCAACCGACATGAAAGAACCGGCCATGACCGCTACCCTGACCAAACCGTCCAGCAGCCTGACCAGCGCGGAGATGCATGCCAACGGCGCCGCCGGCGCTCTCGTCCACGACCTGAGCCGCGTCGTCAGCGGCGAGGTGCGCTTCGACGCCTACAGCCGTATGCTCTACAGCACCGACGCCAGCCTCTATCAGATCCAGCCGGTGGGCGTGGTCATCCCGCGCACGGTGGGCGACGTGCAGGCCACGGTAGAACTGGCGGTGAAACATGCCGTACCGCTGCTGGCACGGGGCGGGGGCAGTTCCCTGGCCGGTCAATGCGTAGGGCCGGCGCTGGTCATCGACTTCAGCAAGTATATGGACGGCGTCGTGGCGGTTGACCCGGAGGCGCGCACGGCCACGGTGCAGCCGGGCATCAACTTCGCCGCGCTCAACGGCTCGCTGGCGAAACATGGCCTCATGATCGGACCCGACCCGGCCAGCGCCAACCGCGCCACCATCGGCGGCAGCATCGGCAACAACGCCACCGGCAGCCACAGCATCCTCTACGGCATGATGGCCGACAACGTGGCCTCAATCGACGCCATCCTGGCCGACGGCTCGCAGGCGCATTTCGGTCCAGTCGAAACGGGCGCACTGGAGGCCAAAGCGCGCGGTGAGACGCTGGAAGCAAGCATCTATCGCCAAGTACCGGAGATCCTGCGCGGGGTATTGGACGAGATCCTGACTCGCTGGCCTAAACACTGGCGCCGCGCCTCTGGCTACAATCTGGACAGGCTGGCCGCTGCGCTCCTACCGCCCGACGAACGCGAACCGTTGCCCTTAC
>CAVQSG010000042.1:0-5576 GCA_963715415.1 uncultured Chloroflexia bacterium
GCCCATGCCCCAGTAGATCGATCCGTTTTCGGCGCTGGCATACAGGCGGGCAGCTTTGCGGATGTCTCGGCGGGAACACCGGAAATCTCTTCGGCATATTCGGGGTGAATTTTTCGAGACTGGACGAAATCATCAAAACCTTCGGTGCGATTTTCCTTTACAAATTCTTCGTTTACCAGCCCTTCCTTGACAATCACATGCGCCATCGCCGAAAGCACTGGCACGTTTGTGCCCGGTTTGAGCGGCAGCCACAACTCGGCAAAGTCCACCAGGTCGATGCGGCGTGGGTCGACGACGATCAGCTTGGCGCCATGCTCGCGGATGGCCGCTTTCATCTGCAAGGCGATGATGGGATGGTTTTCGCTGGTGTTCGAGCCGACCACCATCAGCACGTCGTTGTGGATGACTTCGCTGGCGGTGTTGGACATGGCCGACGAGCCCAGCGCCTGCTGGAGCGCGACCACGCTGCCGGCGTGACACAGACGGGTGCAGTGGTCCACGTTGTTGGTGCGGAACAGCGCCCGGAACATCTTCTGCAGCAGGTAGTTGTCCTCGTTGGTGGCCTTGGCGCAGCAGTAGACCGACATGGCGTCCGAGCCGTCGCGCTGGTAGATTTCCACCAGACGGTCGGCGATGTAGTCCAGGGCCTCATCCCAGGAAACTTCGCGCCATTCATCGCGGTCAAAGGCCTGGGTACGCTCGCCGGGTTTCTGAGGGGTCTTGCGGATCAACGGCGTGGTCACCCGTTTGGGATGGTAAACATAGTCGTAGCCAAAACGTCCCTTGACGCACAGGTTGCCCTGGTTGACGACCGCATCAAAGGGCGAAGTCACTTTGAAGATGTAATCGTCCTTGACGTGTAACTGTAAATTGCAGCCCACGCCGCAGTAGGGGCAGGTGGTGGAAACTACTCGGTCGGGTTTTATCATAATGCCTCAGTCAACCATCTGACCGCGGAGTTGCGGAGAGCGCAGAGAAAAATTATATAAATCTCCGCGTTCTCGGCGTCTCTGCGGTTATCTCTTTTTCTTCTCTTCTTTCGCCCGGAACTCATCACCGTGATCTCCTCCGGCGAGATGCCCTGCTCCAGCATGAACTCACGCTTGGGCTTGAGCGCGCCGGTCGGGCAGACTCCCACGCACTGGCCGCAGAACACGCAGGTCGACTTCAGGGATGGTGCGGTCGAAGAAACGTGCCGATCTCGGTCTCGTAGCCGCGCCCGCTGAAGTTGATGGCGTAGGTGTACTGGGCATCGTCCGCGCAGACCTGCACACAGCGCCAGCACAGCACGCACTTCGAGTAATCCCGCAGGTACATCGGGTTGTCGTCCTTGACCTCGATCTCGCGCCGCTCGGCCTCCGGGAAGCGCTCGGCGGATGCGCCGTACTCGTCCATCATGGTCAGGATTTCGGGCGCATCGGACAGGTCCAGCGTGGAGGCCAGCATCTCAAGGATGGTGCGGCGGCTTCGCTCGACGCGCTCGCTGCGTGTGTGCACCTCCATACCGGGGCCGCCTTCGCTACGCAGGAAGCCGCCAGCACGCGCGTCCTTCGACCTCCACCACGCAGATTCGGCAGATGGCGTACACGTAGACCGACTCGATCCTGCTGTTGCCGCACGAGTCCGTAGCTTGATAGGTAATGGTGTACACCCGGGTGTCCCCGTATGCTTCTGCTCGCAAGACGACCTTGTTGTTATTGCGAATGATGATATCCCTGGCCCTATCGCCCGGTTGTCCGGTATCGGCCGGTTGGTTCGAAGTCACTGACAGCAATTCCACCGCTACATTTTGGTCTGCATCTTGAACTTGCCACGTGATGAGAACAGAACGTAATCGGCGGTTCACCGGTATGAGCGTCTGCGGCCAGGGCTCGGGCTGGTTGGACCGAGCCACTGCTCTACATCAGGTCCAAACATCTGAAATGGATCCAGAAGTGTTTCCCGGTTTGCATCCCACAGGAAACCGACCTCGATGCCGCGGCCGTCGTTGTTCTCAAAGGAAGTGGCCACGTAACCCGTTCTCGTGGCCGCGTTGACCATGTCACCTAACACTTACAAGATCTCGGTATTCTCCACCTCTTGTGCGAGGATAATCTCGGATAGGAGCAGCTCATCCTCGATGGACATAGCCAGCTTGGTCAGCTGGGTGTCCAGATCTTCGGGGGTGGGTGTACTGCCGGCGTCGTTCTTGCCTCCCTTACGCAGGACTACTGCGTCATCACCGTTGAAGAAATTAGAAGTGGATGCCTAATCCCGGAGTGGTATTGCCATTGAAATAGATATCAAATGTATAGCCACTCGTCGCCAATTCACGGCAAAGCCTGTGCCTGGATGAGTAAAAAGGAGCCACCTTTACAGGTGGCTCCTCTTACTGCCTGACATACCTAAACGGTCGTTATCTATGGCTGTGTAGAATCATAGAGCGGCCCGTCGTCGATAGCCGGTCCGTACTCGCTCTGATTAAGGGGCACGTAAACGACAACTTCACCAGAGCAGCTATTGAACTGTCCGTCGGCGGCGGTGAAGTAGACATGATAGGCACGACCGTTAGCCTCGCCATCACGTTCGGCTCGTAATTCAGCCGTATCCGTCCCCACGCCGACGCCGTCGGGGGAGGTGTTACCGTCGTCTGTGCCGTTAACCGGCTCATCCTGCCAGATACCATCGATAGTGATGGTCACCGGATCGGAATCGGGATCGGTTACACCCAGAACTGAGACACTAACAAACTTGTGGTTCGCTGGCCATAGCTCTTCCTGGCTCGGTGTCGCAAAGCTACAAACAGGCGGGCCGTTCAGGCCCAGACCGACGAGAACCGGATCATGGTCGGAAGCTCGGTAAACATTGTTCTCAAAGATCGGCAGCGAACTCGACTCCCTTTCAAAGGAGGACTCACCGGAGTCTAGTATCTCGTCATTATAATCAAACACAGGGAATCTCGTCGGCGTTGATGTTCCATGGGGTTACGCCTGTCACCTGGCCCAACAAATTGCCGTTTGCCATGGCGTAATCCAGGTAGCCGAGCTGGCCGTCAAACAGATAGGTGTAGGCATCCGCGCCGATCAAGGCATCCAGCAGGTCAGTAAAGCCGCCTGTCTTCAGCGCATCAATCGGATCCTCCATACGATAAGAGTTCAAGTCGCCGGTGATCAAGAAGTCAGGATCGCCGCTCAATGTAGGATCGGTCGCCAGCCAATTGACCAGGGCAACGGCGGCATCTGTGCGCGTCGAGGGCAGTTAGCCTGCCCATCGTTGCGGTCCGGGTCTTCCACGTCATCACACGAGGAACCTTTCGATTTCAGGTGATTAACAACAACGGTAACTGCGCGCCGTTGGCAGTTTCTTCGAAGGTCTGTGCCAGGGCCGGGCGGTTCTTAGCATCGTTAAAAGTCGGGTCCACTGACGAGTCTAAAATGGCGAAATCGCCAACAGCAGCGGCCGTGGTTGTCCTGTAGATGAAACCAACCTTGATCGCATCGCTGCCGATCGTGCCTGTATCGATGAAGTCATAAACGCCGGGGCCGGTAACAGCGTTTAAGCCGTCAACCAGATCCTGGCTGGCAGCCGTGGCGTTGTTCTCAAGCTCCACCAGGCCGATGACATCGGCATCCATCGTTATCATGGCGTTGACAATCTTGTCGCGTTGGCGCATGAACTCTGATGCGGAATCCGCCCCGCGGCAGTCCTGGTTGAAGGCGGGCCCACAGACGTCCGGGCCCTCGTCAATCGTGGAGAAGTAGTTCAAGACATTGAAGCTGGCAACTTTGAGCGAGCCGCCCACCGGGTCAGGCGCGACCGGTCGTGGGATGTTATTAGTAAAGTCATAGTTGAACGCTTCCAGTACCGGGCGCACCCGCCAGGCATCCGTGCCGCCGGAGCCGGCCCAAGACCAGTGCAGTACGCCGGTCAGGCCCTGGATGCTGTCTCCGCCACGGATGAAATTGCTGATGCTTGATCCCGGACGCGGCCAGTAAAATGGCTCATCCGTCGATCCACGATGGCGAAGTTCTGGGTATTGTTGTCGTCATCCAGGATGATACGCCGGCTGCTCAGATCATCTAAGAAGGAAGCATAGCCAGCGACGTCCGGTTCGTTGGCATCGGTGAACTGGCGCGGGCGTTCGTCGGCCGTCAACACCAGCTGTCCGAAGCGCGCCAGCTGGAAGTATTCGCTGACAACTAACGTATCGGGGAAAGTGACCAACATGCCCTCGACGGGTTCGAGCGTCAGTTCTGAGACGGTGCTGCCCGCGGCTGGCAGGTCTACCGCCGAAGCTGTTGGAAGCGTGTTGCCGTTGCTAACAACAGTCACAAGACCGTCCGATCCTGCCGCGTCGATCTGGCTCATGCCAAAGTACTCTCCCGGCCAGCCGGTCACCTGCACCTTATCGCCCACGGCAACATCTGTTGTACACCCGCCGCAAAAGGCAAGGATACCTTCGGAGGTGTTCGGATCGCCGTCGGCATCTTCATCTTCTTCCTGAATAAAGAAGCCGAGCAGCTGGTCGCCGTTCTGAAAGTCTCCAACCACGATCGCTTCCACAATGACCAGGTCCGTGATTGCCACGCTGCCGCCGCTGCCCTGCACCTCGTGGATGAAGGCTTCCAGCGGCAGCGCGTCGCAATTATTCAAAAAGCCCGGCGTGCCCTTGTCGCCGTCGCCAAACGGCGTCGTAGAGGTACACCAGTTTGCGCCTACATTATTGTCCAGCGTGGGATCGAGCAGTGACATCGAAGCGCCGGTCGGATCTGGGAAATGTAGATCCGCCGTCGTATTCGACGCGGTCAATTTCATTTGCAGGTCGCCATCTAATAGGACGACTTCGTCCGCACCGTTACGCCAGGAACAAACCGGTATAATGGTAGTCGACGTCGCACCCCCCGTTGGTGCCAAAGTCGGCGTTTTTTCCCAGGACCAGATACGCGCCAGCAGCGATATTAGAGGGGCCGCCGTTACTGATCACGTGGCTATCAGTGTCGTTGTCCCTAATCGTCCAGCCCTCGATGTCGACATCACTGCTGTCGGGTTGTACAGTTCGAACCATTCACCATTCGAGTCGAAATACCGCCGAGGGATTTTGTATGATCTCGTTGATGATCACATTGGCCATGGGTGCTGTGCAATCATTCTCCGAACCTGGGGTGCCCAGGTCGCCGGCGCCGAAGGGGGTCGAAGCGGTGCACCAGTTGGCGCCCATATTGTTGTCCAAAGCGGGGTCGATGAGCGACATGGAGGCGCCGGTCGGATCTGGAAATGTAGGTCCGCCGTCGTACTCGACGCGGTCGATTTCGGTGCTCGTGGTATCGATTAAAATAACTTCATCGGCGCTGTTGCTCAGGAACCAATTCGAGCCATATGAGTAAGCTACCGGCGCGCCACCGTTGGTGGCGGTGTCGGTATTGTTGCCCAGCACCAGGTATCCGCCAGCCGGGATGAGCAGCGGCCCGCCATTATTGATCATGTGGCTGTCTATATCGTTGTCCATGATCATCCAGCCGTCGATGTCGATATCGTTGCTGGTTGGATTGAATAGCTCGAACCATTCGCCGGCCGAATCAGATACTGCCGCGGGGTTC
>CAVQSG010000043.1:0-61530 GCA_963715415.1 uncultured Chloroflexia bacterium
TTAATTTATTGCTCAGCCGGTGGGCGATGACGATCGAGGTACGCCCCTGCAGCAGCCGGTCCAGCGCGTCTGGATCGAGCGACTCGGTGACGGTGTCGACGCTGGCGGTGGCCTCGTCCAGGATCAGAGATGCGCGGATCGGCGAGCACGGCGCGGGCGATGCAGATCAGTTGGCGCTGACCGGCGGACAGATTGCCCCCGCCCTCGAGAATTTCCGTATCGTAGCCGTCAGGCAGCGCCAGGATGAAGTCGTGCGCATTGGCCTGACGCGCCGCCATCGTCACCTTTTCGGCGCAGGCATCGGGCGACCGAAGCGAATGTTGTCGGCCACCGTGCCCGAGAAGAGAAAGGGATCCTGGGGAACCAGACCCATCTGCCCGCGGAGCGAACGCTGGGTGACCGCGCGAACGTCAATGCCGTCGATCAGGACGGCGCCGGCGGTCACATCGTAGAAACGACCGATCAGGTTGGCGATCGAGGTCTTGCCGGCGCCGGTTGGCCCGACCAGCGCCACCGTCTGTCCCGGCTGGATGACCAGGTCGATGTCGTGCAGGACAGGCGTACCGTCTCGGTAGGCGAAGGTCACATCGGCCAGTTCGACCCGCCCTCGGATCGGTGGCATCAGCGCGCCGTCAGCCGGATCGGGTACATCGGGCTCGGTGTCCAGCAGTTCGAGGACGCGCTCGCCGCCGGCCATGGCCGCTTGCATGGTGGTGTAGAGCTGGCTCAATTCCTGAATCGGCTGAAAGAAGCGGGTCACGTAGGCCAGGAAGGCGACCATCACGCCGACGGTCAGCGTGTCGTCGACGACCGCCATGCCGCCGAGCAACAGCACGATGGCGGTGGCCAACATGCCCAGGAACTCGACGGTGGGCAGAAAGACGAACGAGAGCGACATGGCATCGATGTTGGCGTCGCGGTTTTCCCGATTCACCTGCTCGAAGTGTTCGGCGAGTGACCCTCTCCTGGCTGAAGGCCTGGATCACACGCATGCCGGAGATATCCTCTGCCAGACGGCCGACCACCGCGGCGATGCTGCGACGGGTCTGGCGAAAGGCCGACCTTGGCCCGCCGCGCAAAGAGCCAGGTCGCCAGCACCATAGCGGCAGCACAGAGAAGGTGTAGAGCGCCAGTTGCGGGCTCATGGAGATCATGACGACGACGATGCCGACCAGCAGCAGCATGTCGCCGATCAGCGTGACCAGTCCCTGCGAGAGGAGTTCGTTGATCACGGCCACGTCGTTGATCACCCGCGAGACGGTGACGCCGATGATGTGGGTGTCGTGGTAGCCGAGCGGCAGCTCCTGGAGGTGGCGGAAGAGCTCGGCGCGGATGGTGGCCAGCACCCGTTGGCCGGTCCACGAGAGCAGGTAACTCTGGCCGCGGTGGCGGCAAAGATGCGCGAGATAGACGGCGGCGATCAGCAGCGAGATACGTGTCAGACCCGGCAGGTCGCCGACGGCGATGTAGTCGTCGATGGCGACGCCGATCAGGTAGGGAATCGACAGGGCCAGCACCGACGTGACGACCACCAGCAGCAAGGCCGCCAGCCATCTTGCTGCAGTGGGGCCGCAGGTAGGCGAGCATGCGCCTGACCACCCGGCGGTCAAAGGCGCGGCCCTCCCGCTCGTCACCAAAGCGCCGCAGGGCGCCCCGCGGCCCCATGCCTGCGCCGCTGCTGCCGATGGAGAAACTCATGATCTGCAGTTCTGCCGCGTTCATGGCAGCCATCTCCAATTGGCGCCGATAGATCTCGGCATAGAGCGGCGATCGCTCCAGCAGTTCGCTGTGGTCGCCGCCGGCTGTGATGCGCCCCGTCTTCCAGGACCAGGATCTGGTCGGCCAGGCGCACGGTGCTCAGCCGCTGGGCGATGACAAAGGAGGTGCGCCCCTCCATCAGCCGCTCCAGCGCCAGCTGGATCAGCCGTTCGGTCTCGGTGTCGACGCTGGAGGTGGCGTCGTCCAGGATCAGGATGCGCGGGTCCTTGAGCAGGGCGCGGGCGATGGCGATGCGCTGCTTCTGCCCGCCGGAGAGGGTGACGCCCCGCTCGCCGACCTGCGGTGTCGTAGCCGTCGGCCATCTCGGTGATGAAGTCGTGGGCCTGGGCCGAGCGCGCGCCGCCTCCACGATCTCGTCGTCGGCTGGCGTCGGGCCGGCCAAAGGCGATGTTCTCCTCGATGGTGGCGGCAAAGAGGGTCGTGTCCTGCAGCACCATGCCGATCTGGCTGCGCAGCGAGTGGAGCGTCACGTCGCGCAGGTCGTGCCCGTCGACGGTGATGCGGCCCTGGTCCGGGTCGTAGAAGCGGGGGATCAGGTTGATGATCGACGACTTGCCGGAGCCGGTCGCGCCCAGCAGGGCGATCGACCTGGCCCGGCTTCGGCCTCCAGCGATACGTCGTGCAGCACCCGGTGCTTGGCCAGATAGCCGAAGGAGACATCCTCAAAGCGCACATGGCCCTGAATCGGCGGCAGCGGTCCTGCACCCGTCTGCATCCTCCACATCCGCCGGCGCGTCCAGAGATCTCGAAGATGCGTTCGCCGGCCGAGAGCGCCATGGCAAAGACCGGGATGATCATGCCCATGCGCCGCACCGGCGGCACCAGTTGGGCCAGGTAGGTGGTGAAGGCCACCAGTTCGCCCAGGGTCAGCTGATTGTCGATCACCAGGCGGCCGCCATACCAGATGATGACGACGGTGCCGATGTTGGCGATCAGATCCATGAGCGGGATGTTGAGCGGAACGCAGCTTGGCCGCACGTGCCGACAGATCGAACCAGCGCCCGTTCTCGACGATCGAAGGCGTCGATCTCAGCCTCTTCCTGGGCAAAGGCCTTGACGACGCGCGCGCCGCGGCAGGTTCTGCTCGATGCGCGTGGTCAACACCGCCAGTTGCTGCTTGGAGCATCAGCGAGAGCGGGCGAAACTCGCGGCCAAAGGCGAAGCCGCGATAGGCCAGGAAGGGAACCATGGCCATGCTCAGCAGCGCCAGTGTCGGGTTCATGGCGAAGAGCACGACGGCCGTGGCCAGGATCAGCACGACGGCCCCGGCAATGCCCAGCGTGGCCCGCCCGGTCAGAAAGCGGATGCGCTCCACATCCTGCACGGTACGCGAGAGCAGCTGGCCGGTCTCGGTGCGGTCGTGATAGCCGAAGGAGAGTTCGGTCAGCTTGGTGTGGATGGCGTTGCGCAGATCGTAGGCCACGCCCTGGGAGGCGATCTCGGACCAGCGGCCCTGCAGAAAGGTGAGCACGCCCTTGACCAGCGTGATGCCCAGCAGCGCGGCGACACGGACCAGAAGAGCAGCCGCAGGTTGCCGGCCTCGATGCCGCTGGTCGATGATCCAGCGGATGAACTGGGGAATGAGCAGCGAGAGGCCGGTGCCGGCCAGCAGCGCCACGTAGGCGCCCAGCACTCTTGGCCAGTAGGGACGCAGGTAGCCAAAACAGCGGCGCAGAATACGCCTGTCGTTGGGCTTCTGTTCGGGAAGAGATGACTTGTTGTACACGTATTCGGCTTTGGTTGACCTATTGGACCGGTGCGCTGGCCCGGTTGATGTCCGGCATGTCCACCGCGAATCCATCAAAGCTGTCTTGTGAAGGCGGGTGGCCTGCTCGTTTGGGTGGGCCTGAATGCCACGACAGACATCCAGGGTTTCTACCTCTGGCAGGAACTGGGATTTCTGCCGGGATTCGCTCGTTGCTGTAGGTCCTGCGCCGGACGAACCTAGTGTAGCATCGGGGATAGGAAGGTGCAACCGATTTCCCCTACGACGCCGGTACAGACAGTGACTTCCTCTGTTGCGCCCTTCTCTGACGCCCGGATCGGGATGCTGGCCCTTACGCGTCTTCGCTGACGAACCGGACACGATTCGATTCGCCACTTTTCGAATGATTGGCGGGTATCTCTTTGCGCGGCCGTTCGGCCAGCAGCGCGATCACGGCAATGGTGATCGGCGCAACGATCAGGGCTAGCAGCGCCGGGTTGTAGCTGCCGAAGAGGTCGAAGCTGACGCCCAACGGGTAGGCGCCGAACGCTGTGCCGCCCAGTGTCCCGATCATGGTGGCGCCGCGGATCGAGCCCAGATGGCCGCGTCCGAAGTAGTTGGCCCAGACCGTGGCGTCCATGACGCGGAAGCTGCCGCTGATCAGCCCGAAGACGGCACCGAAGACCCAAATGTGCCAGCCTTGGGACATGGTGACCGTGAGCACGAGGCCCAGCGCGAGCACTCCCTGAACGATGGCCAGCAACTTACGCGGCGACCACAGGTCCAGCAACCGCCCGATCAGGAGATTGCCGGCGATGGAGAAGACGGCCACGATCTGAAAGGCCTGGATGGCCGCGGCTCGGCCAAAACCTTGCTGCTCGAAGATGGAGATCTGGTGGAAGACGATGCCCGCCATCACCATGCTCATGGTGGCGAGGCCCGCAGCGAAGATCCAGAAGATTGCGGTGCGCCGGGCTTCGGGAAGCGTCCAGCTATGTTCGGCGTACGCGGGATAGGTCAGACTCCTCGTGCCGGCTCTCGCCGTCCGGCACTTTGCCATACAACTCCGGCCGGTCGCGGAAGAGCCCCCAGCCGATGGGAATCACGATCAGCGCCACCAATACCCCGAGCGCGTTCCAGGCACCGCGCCAGCCATAATGGCCGATGAAAAACTCGCCGAGTACGGGAAAGATAAGCAGGCCGATGGCCAGGCTTTGGCCGGCGATGCCCATGACCGTGCCGCGCCGCTCGACAAACCATTGGGCGATCACATGGTTGCTGGCCAGCTGCAACGAGCCGAAGCCAAAGAAACGCAGCAACATGAGACCGAAAAAAATCGTGGCCAGGCCGGTCAACCACCCCATAAGCACACGCCAGCGGCCAGACCCAGCCCGGAGACCACGACCATGCGTCGCGCTGCCGAATCGATCGGTCAGCCGGCCCATGATCGGTAGCAACAGCGTCGCACTGAGAGTCGATATGCCGAAGATCAGGGCGAGGCTCGAGCGTGTGACGCCGAGCTCGGCGACAAATTTGTCGACAAAAAGCCCGACCGTAAAGGACTGGCTCGGGCCGATCATGATGGTGCTGACGGTGCCGGCTGCCAAGATGATCCAACCGTAGAAGAAGGGAGTCCGGTCGATGACGCGGCTATGGCGCGGAACGGAATGGGTGGTCATGGGGACGTGCTGCGTTCAACGGTGCCGATCACAGCCCCCATTCGATTGCCCACATCCTACCCCCGTATATCATATTAGTGAATCCCGACAGAAATCCTCGGTCAGTTCCTACCAGAGGTAGCATGTCCGGATTTCTGTCGTGGCATTCACGCCGGACTGAACGAGTGAATCCCGACGAAATCCTCGGTCAGTTCCTACCAGAGGTAGCATGTCCGGATTTCTGTCGTGGCATTCACGCCGGACTGAACTAGCCGATGATCGTCCGGCTCTGTTCGTGCATGTAGAGCGGCAGCGTGTAGAGACCGCCGATGCCCTTGCCGCTGGAGCCGCTGCCTTTCCAGCCACCGAAGGCCTGCACGCCGGGCCAGGCGCCGGTGGTCGCGCCCGCGGCGCGGTTGGCGTAGGTGGTGCCGGCCTGAATGTTGTCCAGGAACCAGTTAAGCTCCGCCTCATCCTCGCCGAAGAAACCGGCGGTCAGGCCGTAGTGGGTGTCATTGGCCTTGGCCATGGCCTCGTCCAGGCTCGTCGACCTGCGCCACATAGAGGATCGGCAGGAAGAGTTCTTGCTTGACCAGCGGATGGTCTTCGGCCAGGTCCGGTCACGATGGTCGGTTGCACGTAGTAGCCATTGGCCAACTCGCCCTCGGTCAGCACATTGCCGCCGTAGAGCACCTCGCCGTCGCGCGCGGGCCGATCTCCACGAAGCGCTGATAGTCTTCGTAGGCGTTCTTGTCGATGACCGTGCCCATGAAGGTGTCGCGCTCGCCGTGGGATCGCCGACCTTGAGCGCGGCTGGTCTTCTCGACCAGCTTGGTCATGAAAGTCATCGTAGACCTCGCCCTGGACGTAGACGCGCGAACAGGCCGAGCACTTCTGGCCGTCCAGCCCAAAGGCTGCGCGCATGCACGCCGGTGGTCGCCTTCTCCAGATCGGCCGTGTTGGAGACGATGGTCGGGTTCTTGCCGCCCATCTCGATGATGGCCGGGCGCGGGTAGGCGCCGCTGAGCGCGTTGCGCGCCACCTGCATGCCAACGTCGTAGGAACCGGTGAAGGTCCAGCCGGCGATGTCGGGGTTGTCCTGCAACTCCTGGCCCACGGTGCGGCCCGGCCCGCTCACGTAGTTGAAGACGCCCGGCGGCAGTCCGGCTTCGGCAAAGAGTTCGGCCGTCTTCCAGCCGGTGTAGAGCGGTGGACGATGCGCCCTTGAAGACCACCGTGTTGCCGGTGACCAGGGCCGCGGCAATCGGCGCAGCCGACAGCGCCATGGGGAAGTTAAAGGGCGAGATGACCACCCAGACGCCGTAAGGGCGCAGCACGCTGAAGTTGCGCTCGGTGGGATCGTCGGGATTCATCTTGCCCAGCTCGTTGACGATAGCCGCTGGTTCTTCTCCATGGCGTCGGCGTAGTAGCGCAGCAGGTCGGCGGTCTCCTCCACCTCGCCCAACGCTTCCAGCCGGCTCTTGCCGACTTCGTAGACCATGAGCGCGCTCAGTTCGACGCTGTTGTCGCTGATGGTGTCGGCGATGCGACGCATGATGGCAACCCGCTCCTGCCAGGGTGTCGCTTCCCAGCCGGCGCGGCGGCCTTGGCCGCGGCCACGGCGCTCTTGGCGTGCTCGCTGGTGCCCTTCTGCGCGGTGCAGAGGTGCAATGAGGTATCGACAGGACTGTGGGTCTCGCTCTTCTCAGTCGCATAGACCTTGGCGCCGTCGATGAACATCGGCACTTCAACACCCAGCCAGGACGACCTAACGGTCTCGAAGGCCGTGTCGAACGCGGCCTGCAGCTCTTCGTTGTCAGCCGCTATCGTTGCATAGGTAACTTTGAAACTCAGAGCCATGACTTTCTCTCCTTTGAGTGAAGCCGTGTTAGTAGACTCCGGCGGTCAATAGGGCTACCCTAACTTTGCCGCTTCCACTCGAGTGGCTTGGCCCCATTGACCGCCGAGGTATTCACGCCGAAATGACCTAGGCTGTTCCAAAGAATTAAGTCCCCCGGTGGCGTAGGGGCGTGCCCTTGCGGCCGCCCGCTGTGGTCAGGCCGAGTGCGGGCGGGCGCAAGACCCGCCACTACGCCACCGGTGTTTATTTTCTTGGAACGACCTAAACCGAATTCCTTGTGCCTTCAGTTTAGTAGCCCTGGTAGCCGGGAATGCGCTGACGGCCGGCGCCGCCACCGTAAGATGCGAGGTCTCCAACCAACATGAGACCAAGCCAGAGCCAGTCGAGACCAACCAGTCCACCGGGTGACACGAGCACATACATGAGGGTCGTCCAGGGCAGGAAGACGATACCGAGGAGCGGCCAGATCCACCAGAGGCCGGCCCAACTGGTAAAGGCGGCCTGCCAGCGCAGCGGTTGGAAGAGCCACCAAAACGCGCCGACGATGCGTGGACCAAGAAAGACCAGCGAGAGGAAAAAGCAACACATGTGCGTACTTCCTTTCCGATGAAGACAAGGAGCTTTTCTGAAGATGGAAGACGGAACCGATCAGCTCGTTCGCCGATGCAGTACCGACCTAGACGTTGTGAATCGGACTCGATGCTCGGCGCTCCACGATACCGAGCTCGGCTTGCGTCTGTTGCTACCCATATTCTATTGCACTCGATCGCATCACGCAATCGATCATTCCAGGACATCGGTGCCGGTTGTCCGACGCTTCGGTCTACTGTACACTTCGGATCGTCCCGTATCCGTTCCGAGAAGTTTTTCTGTACCAACACGCGAGAGGAAATTGTGTGTCTACGCAATCGCTCTTTTCACTACAGAACAAGGTCGCGATTGTCACCGGCGCTACCGGTGTGCTGGGCGGCGCGATCGCACACGGACTGGCTGACGCCGGCGCAACGGTCGGCATCCTGGGCCGCAGAGCTGAACGTGCCGGTGAAGTTGCAGAGACCATTCGGCGCGGTGGCGGCAAGGCCTTCGCCCTACCGGCCGATGTCCTGGAGCAGGGAGAACTTGCGGCTGCCCGTGACACCGTGATGCAGCAACACGGTCATATCGACATATTGGTCAACTGTGCCGGCGGCCATGTGCCCGACGCCATCATCTACGGCGAGCGCACCTTTTTCAACATGCCCCGTGACGCATTTGAACAGGTGGTTGCACTCAACCTGACCGGCAGTGTGCTGCCGACGCAATGTTTTGGGCAGGCCATGCTGGAGGGCGACGGATCCGGCAGCGTCATCAATATTTCGTCCATGACGGTCGATCGCGCCATCACTCGTGCCTTTGGGTATGGCGTCGGCAAGGCCGGCATCGACAATTTCACCCGCTGGTTGGCGACCGAGCTGGGTTTGAACTATGGTGGACGCGTCCGTGTCAATGCCATCGCTCCCGGCTTTTTTGTGGGCGATCAGAACCGGGATCTGTTGTTGAACCCCGACGGTACCTTCACCGACCGCGGCCGCACCATCGTCAACAGCACGCCCATGGGTCGCTTCGGCGAACCGGACGAACTGATCGGCACCGCAGTTTGGTTGGCTTCGGATGCCTCGCGTTTCGTAACCGGCATCGTCGTGCCAGTCGACGGAGGCTTTTCCGCCTTCAGTGGCGTATGATCGAGAATAGTCACCGCCATACCTTCGAGTTTGCATCCATTAACGCCATCGCACAGGCGCTCAACCAGTCCATTGAACTGGAGACGGCCCTCAACGTGACGATGGCTGAGGTCGCGCGGCTCTTCGACCTGGAGACGGGCTGGGTTTGGTAGTTCAACGAGCAGACCGGCAGGTCCTATTTGGCGGCCTCCCAGAATCTGCCGCTGGCACTGACCCACAACCCGGCGCGCATGGAGGGCTCTTTTCGGCGTCCAGCTTGAGCTCGTCGGTGCCAATCGCCCACTGCCGGCGGCAGTCGAATCCGGTCTGTATCGGGTGGCTCAGGAGGTACTCAACAATGTGCAGTGCCACGCGCAGGCAACTACCGTCACTGTCGGGCTCGCCGTCACGCCGCAACGGGCCGTTCTCACCGTCGCCGACAACGGCGCGGGCTTTGACGTCGATACTGTGACGCCGAACCGCTACGGCCTGATGGGCATCAATGAGCGCGTCCGTTTGCTACACGGATCACTGCAGATCGAACGTGCGCCGGGAAAGGGCACACGCGTGGAAGCCGGCATCGCCCTCGATGGCGCATCGCTGGATCGTAGAGGAGTGGCTTGAATCCGACATGCCGATCCGTATCTTCGTTGCCGATGACCATCCGATCGTGCGCGACGGCCTGATCGCCGTTCTCAGCACGCAGCCTGACTTCGAGATTGTGGGTGAGGCGGGAGACGGCCGCGCCGTATTGGCCGCAATGCCCACTTCTGTGCCCAACGTGTTGTTGCTCGACCTGGAGATGCCCCACATGGACGGCGTCGAGCTCCTGGCCTCTCTGATGGCTGCCAGATCTGCCGGTGCAGGCGTCGTTCGGTCCGTTTCGGCTCAATCTTTAGACCGACTATGGCGACTCCTGGCGCTGATTCCCAGTCTAATTGGGGGCACGATCTGGACGATTATAGGCTGACCAAATCTCTAAGGAAGTGGCTTCATCAGCTGCCTGTACGCTCGAAAACGCTCAAATCCGAACTCGGCGTAGAATTCGATCTGGTCGATCCGGTCGGCAACGCAACCGTTGATGCCGTTGTTGTGTAGCCGGCGTAGGCCTGCATCCAGCAGTGCGGCTTCGTAGCCCTGGCCGCGCAGATCGATCGCCACGTCAACCGGACCGAGTTGCCCCCAGGGGCGCGGCAGCGGATGAGGATGAAAGCACTCGATGGGTCGTTTCGAATCCTCAAACGTCAGGCGACAGAAACCACCGATGCCGCGGTCGATCCACAACACCATATAGTCCGACACCCGTCCGTCTTCACGCAGGTGTTCATCGAATTCGTGAAGACGGCGCCCGGGAAACTCTCGTGCGAGGAACTCGCGTACGGCCTTCATGTCGGTCGGCCGCATGGGCTGGACAACACCGGCCACTTCCTTGACACATGCAGGTGTTGCGTAGCCGGCCAGGTTGGCCGCCAGATCCCAGATCATTCCGGCATTGTCCGTAGCCGGCGCGTCGGCCCAAAGTACGAATCCACGTTGCCGGAAGAATTCTTCCGTCGCCAGTTCCGTGGGCAAGCCAGGGACGAACGGACGTCTCCCTCCGCCGAGTAACAGGTGTGTGCACTGCTTCTCGGCCGCCCATTTCTCCGCACGCTGCATCAACGCAGTGCCGATTCCGCGCCGCTGACAACACGGATCGACCGCGATTGCATTGCACCAACCGAGCCCCGGCGGGTATATCGTTGCATCACCGGTCATGGCGCCGACCAGAACAACACCGACCGGTGAGCCGTCGTCAAGTGCAAAGAAGACAGATTGCGCTGCATCGGCCGAGTGGCGCAGGCAATAGGAGACCATACGTTCGGAGGTAGATAGAGCTTCACCGCACGCGTCAGTCCAGATCGCTGCGAGGTCATGCAGGTCGCGATCGCGGGGCGGGACTGTGATGTTTTGATCAGCCGTGGTTTGCGGAGACATTGACCGGATAATTATCTTGCCCATTCGTTGCCTACTTGGCTGCTTCCCTATCTTTGTAGCTGAGATAGCACAGGATGCTTTCGACAACGCCTTTGGCAGCCTGTTGCGGATTTCGCTCCAGTAGTTGGCGGTCGCCACCCAAAAAGCCCATTTCAAGAATGACCGCTGGGGTGTCCACGCCGATCTGTCGAAAGGCGTGGTAGCGCGTCATGTCATGTGTCACGGTGTTGGCATGGATCGACAGACCGGTTTCCTGCCCATAGTATTGTTCGATGCAACCGAGTAGAAGTTGGTCCTCCTTGGGCGTTGTTGTCATCGTGTGGTAGGCAGCCTTGAAGCCGCTGGCTTCGATGCAGCTATCTGAATGCAGGCTGACAAGCGCGTCTGCACTCAGATTTGCCAGGCGGGGATCGAACTCGTCGTAGATGGCGACGTCGGCACCGGCGCGCCGGAGACGACGCGCCGCCAACTGTGAAACGCGCGCATTGACATCGGCTTCGGACAGCATGACGTTTCCCAATGCGTCTTCACAGACGGCTCCGGAATCATAGCCGGCATGGCCGCTGATGAGCACGATCTGTCGATTGAATGCGGCCGGGACCAGAGGTTGGGGGGGCAGTCCATCGCTGTCCGGCATACCAACACCCAGCACCCGCGCTGCGATCAAACCAATGCCCAGAAGAGCAACGAAACTGATTAGCACAAATGTGCGTTGAATACGCTGAAGCGTGTTTTGGCGCATGCGCAGCCGGCCCCCGAATCGGCAATTGACCTCATTGTATCGCTCCGATCGAATCTGTCAATGTTGCGGCCGGAAATGCCCCGGATTCGAACACAAATTGACAAAGGGTCATGGGCAAGATAGACTGTGATTTTGTAGACGATAACTGTGTAGAAATGCGGTGCGGATGACATCGATGTTTCAGTTTGGCTCGCGCCAGCGAGCCAAAAATGAGAGCAGCGTACAGGAACGTTACAGCGCAACCTCCAGAAATGGGGCCACGACGGTTGCCTATTCGCCGCGCGATTTGGGTGCGTTGTTGCGTGAACGGCGGGAGGCCATGGGTGTCAGTCTCGTCGAAGCTGAAGCCGCCACGCGCATCCGTCAGAAATATATTGCCGCCTTGGAAGCAGATGAGTGGCATCTCCTGCCGGGAGAGGTGGTCGGACGGGGGTTTCTCCGCAATTATTCGACATTTCTCGGCTTAGAACCCAACGATGTCCTGAGTCGCCGGCGCTCGACGGCTGACGATTCGCTTGCCTCCATTCTTTCTACGACCAGTGCCGGAAACGAACTGCCGCCGATCCGCCAGGTCGACTATCGACCCAAAGATGTGGACTTGCGCGAAGAGAATGAGGTCATGGAAACGCGCGAGTTGCGACTGGCGCCGGTCCTGACCATTATTGCTGCGGCGCTTTTGTTGGCGCTGTTCTGGTTCGGGCGGGAGCCGATCGCCGGCTTGACCGCAACGGTGACCACCGGCGTGCAGACGATGCTGGCACGGTCTCCAGACATCGTGACCCCGCCGGTAACCGAGCCATCGTCTGCCACTGCCATCGTGAATCCTGAGAATACGGGTGGCGGCGGTGTTGATGTGAATGGCCCGACAGCTGATGATACGGTGGTTGATCCCGCGCCTGCGGCTGACGGCGCAGAGCCGTCGCTCCCTGCTGCAATGAGCGACGACGGCGCCGCGAATAGTACTCAGCCGCAACCACCTGCGAATGCTGCCGCGGTCGCTATTCTGATTCCCACTGCAACGCCGACACCTGGGGCGCCGGCTGAGGAACTCCCGCCGCTGCCGACGCCCACGCCGTTTGTTGTAGAAGCGCCTGCTGAAGTAGTGGCTGCCGACACGCTGGTTGAGCCGGCAGCAGTGGATCCCGCTGTCGAGGGGCAGGATCTGGAAATAGTCGAGCCTGAAGAAATCGTGGTTGTGCCTGCCGCCTGTCCCGATCCGCGGGCGCTAATCGCGTCGCCTGGGGTGAACGAACCAGTCGCCGGCGTAATCCCTGTCAATGGAACGGCCAGCCACGAGGCTTTTCAATATTATAAGCTGGAGTATGCACCCGGTGCCGGCGCCGCAGGGGGGTTCGTCTATTTTGATGGCGGCAATCAAGCTGTGGTCAACGGTCAACTCGGTTCATTCAACACCACGGCATTGCCCAATGGTCCCTTTACGCTCCAGATTGTCGTCGTGGACCAGACGGGCAACTTTCCCCCGCCGTGCCGCGTAACCGTCGACATCCAGAACTAATTCAACTCGGCGTGAATACCACGACAGAAATCCGGCTACGCGAATTCTGGCCGTAACTGTATAAGGATTTCTGCCGGAACACACTAGCCGGCCAATGTGCCATGCTGCTACATCGACGGCGCGCCGGGCAAACTCTTCTGTAACGGAATCGCCTCAATTTCACCGTCCGCGTTTTGCACGAGCCGGTAGATGTCTTCGGCTTTGTCCGTCATCAGTACGCCGTGCAGATGGTCGATTTCGTGCTGAAAGATCCGCGCAAGCCAATCATAGGCTTTGAAGCGAACTTCACCTCCATTGCGGTCCTGTGCGCGTACCACCACCTGTGTCGCGCGTTCGACATCGGCAGCAAGTCCCGGCAAACTTAGACAGCCTTCCTGCGCAACTTCACTTCCCTTTGACTTGATGATTTCCGGGTTGATGAGTTCGTAGATGCGTACGGATGCAGGATCTTCCTCGTCTTCCGGATATTCGATTACGGTTACGCGTTGGGAGATGCCGACCTGTGGCGCGGCCAGTCCTACGCCCGGTGCGTCGCGCATGGTTTCGACCATGTCGTCCAATAGTCTATGCAGCGATGGTCCAAAGTCGCGGACCCGGTTGGCTTGTTTGCGCAAGACTATATCGTTGGGCGCGCCCAGCATGACGATTTCCAGTACAGCCATAGCGATTGAGTCCCCGTTCGAGTAGAATATGCACCGGCACCAGCGAGTTCAGATCATGTTTGTTTGTGACAGATTTGGGAAATGAGTTGCCCACGCGACCCGTTTCATCAAGTTCTACAATTCCTGCGCGCCACAGTGCGATTTTGACATGGTCAGCATCGTAGTGAAACGTGATTGCTTTGTCAAACAACCGGACATGTAGGCCCGAACGTGCTTGAAGCAGACATGGGTGCATCCCTTTGGGAGAGCGGTAAGCAGAAGGACGGCGTCGCCTTTTCTCAAGTAGCCACCAAATGTGGTATGCACCCAGCAGACACCGGCACATTTGATTTGGCGAGGTTTGCACGTTACTATTTGTAGGCTGAATCGTCAGTCCATACAACTACCGGTGACTCTGCTGGTAATTCCGGGTGTCTGAATCGAAAAATGTCTGGCGTTCCAGGATGAGAAACCCCGTTTATGACGCCGACCACCTTTCTGTAGTAGACCAATCTGTCTACGTCGATGTGAACTGTCTGTCCGGGTATTGTGCATATGAAGCGACGAAATCGTCGCGCGATGCTCTACGGAGCAGGCACTATCTTCCTCTGATGATTCGTCCAGTATGGAGGTTTTCTATGTCCCGTCGTCCTGTCCACACGACTGTTGTTTCCATTGTGTTCGTGCTCGTCTTTGCCGGCCTGGTCGGTGTATCAACTCTATTCAGTAAACAACAGCCGCGCATCTGGGCTGCGCCGGCCGATCAGGGCACTGTCCCCGGAACGGTGCCGGGCACTGTCCCCGGGACGGTTCCACCGGAGGTGAAACCAACTGTCAAACCCACACGCGCACCGTTACGCCCTCCAAAGCCGACGCCCACCGCCCGGAGCCGGTCCGTTGAGCCGTCCGATCGCCCCGGCGCTGTCCGCGTCGGTCCGGCCGTGCTTGAGTCATTGATCGGCGATCCCCACAGCTCATCACTCTACGGCATCACCGAGCGCAGCGCGTTGGCCCGATCGGACAATGACGGACGCAGTTGGTCCTTGGTCACCGGCGAACCCGACTTTCCGACGTTCATGATGAGCCCAGCGGATCCGGACATTCTCTTTCGCGGTCGCGGCACTGAATGTGTGGATCATGCCGGTGCAGCAGCGGCACCGTTCCTGCGTTCGTCCGACGCGGGCCGCACCTGGACGGACATTCCGCTTGCCGCCGGTCTAAATCCGCTGCTGTTACATCCGACGAATGCACAGGGCATTTTGGCGGCTGACTGCGAATTGCCGTTTATCTCAGTTGACGGTGGCAAAAACTGGGCCGCAAAACCGGATCAGACCCGGACACACCTGTGGGAGTCCTATCACGTTACCCATGCTGCAGCCGCTACCCTGGCCGCTGCGGCCACGTCCCTAGAGGCCGACTGGACCTATCTGTTCTTGGCGGGCGCACTGAACGATATTGGTGACGGGATGCCGGCCGGCGCAGGAGTGATCGCCTATTCGGGGGATTTGGGCTCGAGTTGGGAGCGCATTACGCCGCTTGTCAATCCTGCCCCACGTCACATCAGTGCACTACTGGTGGATCGCACGGTGGCCGGGCGTCTCTGGTTTGCTGACACCCATGGCGTCTGGCAGACGGATGATTTTGGGGCTACATGGGAGATTCTGCGCAGCGGCTTGGCGCCACAACTGCTGGAGGAAGGAAGTGCCGGCGCGGGCACGCCTGCGCTACGTGCCCTTGCCGTGGCGGCGGACGATACGCTCTTTCTGGGAACGGCCCTTGGTCTCTATCGCCTGAACTTTGAAAGTGGACGGTGGATCGCTGTGACCGATGGTCTCTTTGGTCGCGCCCCGGTGACCAATTTGCTCATTTTGGACAGCACACCCGAAACGCTTTGGGTGACCACAACCGTGGGCGTCTACCGCTATCCGGTTCGCTAGGGCACCTGTTCTATGTCATGGAGTTGTTCAGGCTTCATCCGCAAAAGGCGCAGGCCGTTGGCCACCACGATCAAGGTGCTGCCTTCGTGCCCCACGACGCCCAGCGGTAGCGGCAGGGCAAAACCCGGGAAGATCAGGGGCGCCAAGATCGTCAGCCCGACCAGGACGAAAATCACGCCCACGGAGAAGATGACGTTTTGACGCACGATCCGGGTCGCCCGCCGTCCTAGATGGATGGTGAAGGGAAGCTTGGAGAGATCGCTGGACATGAGCACGACGTCGGCTGTCTCCAGCGCAACATCTGTCCCGCCTGCACCCATTGCGATGCCGACTGACGCGGTTGCCAGCGCCGGCGCATCGTTGACACCATCCCCCACCATGGCGGTCTCCGTCTGCTCGACCAACTCACGGATGATTTCCACCTTCTGCTCAGGCAGCAATTCCGCGTGCACTTCGTCGATGCCGACTTCTTTGGCGATCTGTTCGGCTACGGCACGATTGTCGCCCGTCAACATGACCACGCGGCCGATGCCTGCTTCGTGTAGCGCTGCGACGGCGGCCGGCGCCTCGGGACGGATGGTGTCCGCCACTGCGATGAAACCGACAACTTCCCAATCCCGTTCGGCGCCGAGGGTGTCTGCCACCGTGCTGCGGCGCACCACCAGCATCACAGTCTTGCCCTGGCGCTGAAGGGCATCTCCAATCATGCTGATGGCGCGCGAAAACTTCATGTTCTCATCCATGAACAATTTGTCGTTGCCGATATAGACCGTTTCGACAAAGTCGGCGCGATGGAAATCCGCTTGGATTCCGTGGCCGGCAATGGCTTGAAACTGGTCAGGTTGCTCCAACTCCAGACCGCGCGCGCACGCGCACTCTCGATGATGGCCTTAGCGATATGGTGCTCGCTGAGTATTTCGGCGCCGGCCGCCAACGTCAATAGGTCGTCCTCGGAATAGCCGGAGAGCGGATGCAGGTTGGTGACGACCGGACGACCCGGTGTCAGCGTGCCGGTCTTGTCAAAGGCGACCGTCGTAATGTCGGCAATGCGCTCGAGGTAGGCCCCACCTTTGAACAGTACACCCCCGCGTGCCGCTGCGGCAATTGCACTGAGGACGCTGGCCGGCGTGCTAATGATCAGCGCACACGGGCTGGCCACCACCAACAATGTCATGGCTCGATAGAGGGTGTCGCCAAAAGACTCACCGGTGAGCAACTGCGGTATGACAATTGCTGAGAATGTCGCCGCGATGACGCCGTAGGTGTAGGGCGTGCTGAAGCGATCGATGAATTGCTGGGTGGGCGTGGCATCCTTCTGAGCTTCGGCCACCAGCTGAATGATCTTGCTCAACGTGCTTTCGGAGGCCGATCTGGCGACACTCACTTCCAGGGCGCTGCTGCCGTTAATTGTCCCGGCAAAAACCGGATCATCCGCCTCCTTGTGAACGGGAATGCTCTCGCCGGTAATCGGACTTTGATCGATGCTACCGGTGCCCTTTAGGACCGTTCCGTCGACGGGCAGCCGTTCACCGGGACGCACCAGGACGATATCGCCGACGACGAGTTCGTCGACGGGTAGGGTGACTTCTTCGCCTTGTCGCCGCGCACGCGCCGTGTCCGGCCGCAGCTGGGCGAGCGCTTCGATGGCATTGCGGGTGCGGTCCATGGCAAACTCTTCCAGTGCACCGCTCAGGGTGAACAAAAAGAGTAGTAGCGCACCCTCTTCCCATTCGCCGATGAGTGCGGCGCCCAGCGCAGCGGCAATCATCAGAAAGTCGATATCTAGTTTGCCCTTGCGTGCTTCTTCGATGGCTCCCGTCAAACCGGAGTAGCCTCCTGCGCCGAAGGCAACGACCGCGCAGGTCAGCACCGCCCAATCAGGTAGAGCGCCGGTCAGACTGCCGCCGATCCAACCCAGCAAGAGCGCAACCAGGGTAACAATCGCCAGAATCAGCTCCGGGTTGTCCTTCCAATTTGCGAAGATGCCAATCGCACCGTCGAACTTGTTGGCGGCGTGTTTTTCGGTTGCTCGTTCAAGTTGTTGGGTTGTCATACGCCATTCTCCTTGGCAGAGGGCTCGTTCTGTGCACGCCATTGGGCAACGATCTCGGCTTTGCGCTGTTCGCGACAATCGACACAGAAGCCGACGATATCTACGCGCGTGCTGACTGGCTGAAAGTCTGTTTCGCGCTCGATCTGCTCTTGAAGCTGCGACAGTGGCAGTTGCGCATCATAGTCGTGAATGTTGTGGCAGCGCAGGCAAATCAGGTTGATGTGGGGGGTCGGGTCCGTATCGTAATGCGTATGGTTGGCGCCCAGTGCGATTTCGACAATCACGCCCAACTGCTGCAGTACGTTCAGCGTGTTGTAGACCGTGGCACGGCTAATGTCGGGATGCGCAGCGGACAATTCATCGAAGACTTGATAAGGCGTCGGGTGACGCCTTGTCGCCGCCAGGTAATCACATACGGCCCGGCGTTGTGCGGTGATCCGGTAGCCGGCTCGCCTTAATGCTTGTAGATAGAGTTCTGATGATGTGGACACAAGTAGGCTCCAGCGCAAAAACCAGGTCAGAAATCGGACGATCTACCCGCTGTTGGAACCACCTGCGGATATCTGCCGGGTTTTATGGGCTTTTTTGGATTCATTCTAGTTTACCTGTTCTGTATTCTCCCACAGTTTGGGCTGAACGTCAATATTATTTAGACTGATTCCAGTTTTTCGTGTGTAGTAGTGACCTCTGTCAAAGTGAAAAAAAAGTATCGATGCTTTTGACACCCCTTGTGAACTTTGATACAATCCGCGCCACGCAACTAGACGACAGTTCACAAATGGACGTGCTGTGTTTCGCAAGTTACTCTCGTACGCAATATTGGGGTTGATAGGGTTTTGGCTCGTATTTAGCTACTTACCTAAGGCGTCTGCGTTCTTGCCGATGATCGACACACAAACGCCGGCCGTTGGCCTCCTGTTTGGTGCATTATTGATCGTCTCTCTGTCGCTGTTTCTTCTCTTACAGGTCTGGCTCCTTTGGTCTACAGCGCAGTTGTTTTGTGCGCCCAATCTCAGCGCCAAGTCTACTCCTCAATTGTTTGGGTTAAGGCTTTCTGTAGAGTTATTTCTGACCACACTTCCCCTTCTAATGACGTTGGGCTTGGCCATGATTGGCTTTCAAGCTTGGAGCGGACTTTCCGGCCAATAGCGAAGTCTGCTTGCGTACGCTGTTCTAGGTTCAGCTCGGCGTGAATACCACGACAGAAATCCGTCCATGCTACCCGTGCTGGGAACTGTACAAGGATTTCTGCCCTGATTCACTAGATTCCGGCGACATACGGACGCCTCCGACATTTTCGGATTCACTGGTAGGAGTGTAAGTAGATATGTACGGTTCCTCAAGCGATCGGCGACATTTTATTTATGTGGCTGTGTTGACGGTGGTCGGTACGATAGTGATGGGGCTGCTTCTACAGTGGGCCCTGCCGTTGCCTACCCAGGCCAGTTCCCAGGCATCTATTGTCGACGGTGTCATCGATGTACACCTGTGGCTGATCTCGTTCTTTTTCTCTCTCGTCATGACCTTCATGCTGTATGGCCTGTTCGTCTTCCGGCGGCGTGAAGATGACGACAGCGAGGGCGCGCATTTTGAAGGCAACACGGCGCTCGAGATTGCATGGACCGTGATCCCGCTGGTCATTGTGATGTTCCTGGGCTATTTAGGCGTCACGACACTCAATGCTGTGACGGCTCTGCAGTCGGATGAAGTTGTGGTCAACGTACGCGGGTTCCAATGGGCGTGGACATTCGAATACCCAGATGGCGCTGTCTCTGCCGAACTGGTGTTGCCGGTCAACAAACCCGCACGGATGGATATGACGGCGGACGATGTACTCCACTCGTTCTGGGTGCCCGAGTTCCGGGTCAAGCAGGATCTGGTGCCTGGTCAAGTCACAACATTGCGTTTTACGCCGGTCGAGGTTGGAGAGTATAAACTTCGGTGTGCGGAGTTGTGCGGGTTGACACACTGGAATATGTTGGCCACAGTGCGTGTGGTGCCTGAAGACGAGTACGCACAGTGGCTTGGCGAACAGATCGTGAAGAGTAGATCGGCGCTCGCCGAGGCCGATGCTGTAGATGCTTTTTCTGATTAGTGGATCCTGGTCCAAATGGAGCCATAGTGTTGCTGCCTTTTCCATGCGAGTAGGCCGGCTACTCTACGTACCGTAATATCTACGCCACGATGTACTTGTGAATCCAGACAGAAATCCTTGACCAATTCCTCCCAGAGGTAGCATGGCCGGATATCTGCCGTAGTATTCACGCCGAATTGAACTAGAGCCGTAGTTGTAAGCGTGTAAGGAGAGCATTCATGTCGTTGATGTCTCTTGGTCTCGTACGGGGACTGATTGGACAGCTCTTGGGAACGTTGGCCGGGATGGCGTTGGCTATCGTGGTTCGCGCCCTTCTCGGGATGCCTGCACTGAAGACAGAACCGGTCTTGGTGACCGGTCTTGCCTTTGGTATCGCCGGTTTCATGATCGGAGTCGGTGCAGTCACCGATTGGGTCAAATGGATGAAGGGCGAGGCGACGCCGTTCCACCACGGTCCGCCTCAGGGCAAGCCTGCTTGGACGCGTTATTTCGGTGTAGACTACAACCACAAAGTGATCGGCATTCAGTACACTGTCACGAGTATCGTCCTATTGATGATCGGCGGTGGATTTGCGGTTGTATTTCGGACCGAACTTGCCCGGTCCGGTCTCCAGTTTCTCAATCCGGATTCATACAACACGTTGTTTAGCATGCACGGTTGGGTCGCACTGGGATCCATCTTGCTCGGCGTCGGCGGAATGGCCAACTATTTGATACCGCTCATGATCGGTGCCGAGGACATGGCCTTTCCCAGGCTCAATGCCTTTGCCTACTGGATCAATGTGCCGGCTATCGTGCTGCTGGTCGGCAGTCTGACCTACGGCTGGGACGGCGGCTGGACTGTCTATCCGCCGTTAAGTCTCATGGGGTCGCCGGGCTACCAGTTTGTCTTTTGGGCTATTTATGCCATCGGCCTCTCTTCGATTCTCGGTTCTCTCAATCTGTTGGCGACCCTATTGATGATGCGTCCGCCGGGAATGAGTCTGTTCCGCATGCCCATATTTTGTTGGGCGGTTCTGGCCACGAGTTTGATCCAACTTACGGGCACCCAGCTAATCGGTCTTTCCTTCCTGATGCTCTCATTTGAACGGTTGCTGGGCATGGGATTCTTCGATCCGGCTGCAGGTGGCACGCCGATTCTCTACGAGCATCTCTTCTGGTTTTACTCCCATCCGGCAGTCTATATCTTTGTCTTGCCCGGTCTCGGGATCATCAGCGAGATTCTCCCGGTTTTTTCACGTAAACCACTCTTTGGCTATCGCTGGATCGCACTTTCGAGCCTTGCTATCGCATTGGTGGGGTTTCTGGTCTGGGGCCATCACATGTTTACCTCCGGCTACAACCCTTACTTACGGGTGCCCTTTATGTTGGCAACGCTACTGGTGGCCGTGCCGACAGGCGTCAAGTTCTTTAGCTGGCTCGGCACAATTTGGGGTGGTAAGTTGAGTTTCCAGACACCGATGCTCTTTACATTGGGGGCTATTTCGGTCTTTCTGATCGGTGGGCTTAGTGGTCCGATCTTGGCCACGGTTGCATCGGATCTCTTCTTGCACGACACATATTTCGTGGTAGGTCACTTCCACGCCACGATATTTGGTGGTTTCGTTTTCCCGTTCATCGCGTCTCTCTACTTCTGGTACCCCAAGGTGACCGGTCGCATGTATAACGAGACAATGGGAAAGATCCATTTCTGGATCATGACACCGGCTTTCTGGATGATGAGCCTCGGCCAGATGTCGGTGGGCGTCATGGGGATGCGTCGACGCATTGCCGACTACGATCCATTGCTCGGTGGCGGTGCAGTTCAGGGCGTGCAATTGCTAATCACGATTTCTGGCTTCTTGATTGCGTTCGGCGTGTTGTTGATGATTTTCAATTTCTTCAATAGCGCCGAGGTCGGCAGATTGGCGGGCAACAACCCGTGGCGTTCCCGCTCGCCCGAGTGGCAGATTCCTTCGCCGGCGCCGGAACATAGCTACGCTCAGCCGATCCGGGTCGTGGGCGAACCCTACGATTACGGTCTGCCGGGGTCAACGTACGTTACCATGACGCCTGCCGGTGGAGACGACTAATGAATCCCGGCAGAAATCCTTATGCAAGTTCCTACCGTAGGTAGCACAGCCGGACTTCTGTCGCAGTATTCGCGCCGAAATGAACCTGTCGAACAATGATTTCATCGGCTAGTTCGGCCGGTCGAAATTGCTTCGCTCTGCCGGTGGTCGATACATTTTGCGGTCCGAGGAGGAAATGATGAGTGAGCATGAGCGTCCGAAGGGCGCCGCCTTTCGTCGCAGCACTGTGGTCGTGCTGGTACTTGCCCTGTTGACAGTTATCGAGTTATTCGTGGCGCTCTATTTACCGAGTGTAGTGATTCTCATGTTGATTGCCACCTTCAAGGCAGTGTTGGTGCTCAACTATTTTATGCATGTGTCTCGTCTGTGGACGCCGGAAGGAGAGCATTGATCCATGAGTGTTGTTACAACGGCGATTGAGCAATACCGGATGCAGTTGCGTATCAACCGGCTTGGCCTCTGGCTCTTTTTCATCTCTGAAGTCTTCCTCTTCGGTGGTCTTTTGTCCGCACGATTCTATTTATGGGGCGGTACGCGTCCCGAGCTCGACCAGACCATCGGCCTGATCGTCACAGCTGTGTTGCTGTTGAGCAGCTTTTCCATGAATTTGGGCGAGACCGCCATGGAGTATGATGATCGGCGCACCTTTTCCCGAGGCTTAATTGCCACATTTATTCTTGGCTGCGTCTTTCTGTTTGGCGTGATGATCTTTGAATGGGGATTGTTCCCGACGCTGTACGAAGGCCACCTCAAGCCGTGGGACGGCGTCTACGGCGCTATGGTCTTTGCGATGACAGGGATGCATGCGTTACACGTGCTGACCGGACTGATCTTCATTGCCGTGGTCTGGTATTTGGGCCGCAAGGGTCACTATTCGCCTGAGCGTCACTGGGGTGTTGAGGCATGCGCCATTTACTGGCACTATGTTGATCTGGTCTGGATCTTCTTCTATCCGGCGTTATATTTGATTGGGACTGTCGCACATCACTGATCGACTTCCCGTGTGGGCTGAGAAACGCTCAAGAAGCATATGCATCCGCTGATCCAGGCGTTGTTGTCCCCATGGGACTGGCGTCTCGAAATTCTAGTCGTTCTGATTTCGTCGGGCACACTCTACATGGTGGGCTGGCGCAGACTACGCAAGCGTCATGTAGCTGGTCGAGGCATTGCGACAAAACCTAAACTGGCCGCCTATGGGACAGGACTGATTGTGCTGGCAACGGCATTGATGTCCCCCATCGACTTCTTGGGCGGCCAGTTGTTTTTTATGCATATGATCCAGCATCTGTTGACGATGATGGTTGCGGCGCCCCTGCTCTGGCTGGCGAGCCCGTTTCCCATGATTCTGTGGGGACTGCCGGCCAGCGCTCGCCGTACGACCGGCAGGCTGTTTCGTCGACAGTCGCGCTTTCGGCAACTTCTCGCCACTGCAACGAAGCCATTGGTTGCCTGGCTGCTCTTCGTGGCCGTCTACCTTGGCTGGCATGAGCCGCTGCTCTACAATCTAGCGTTGCGTCGCGCTTGGGTTCATGATCTACAACACATCTCATTTTTTCTGGTTGCCATGCTCTACTGGTGGCATGTCATCGGCGCAGCCCCTAAGATCCACGGACGCTATCCTGTTTGGGTGCGCATGGGCTATCTGATCGGCACCATTCCACCCAACATGATGGCTGGCGTCGCAATCGCCTTCTCCTCGGTCGTGCTCTACACCTATTACGAGTCGGTCCCGCGCATCTGGGGTGTGACGGTACTGCAGGATCAGATGCTCGGCGGTGTGATCATGTGGATACCCGGCAGCATGATGTTCCTACTGGCGGCAATTGTGCTCCTGTCGACCCAATTTGGACGCTACGACCAATCTGAAGACGGACCGCGCCCGCAAACCGCGGCACCCGACGCAATGGACGAACCATTGACCACCTTCTTGCCCGTTGTCGCACCGGATTCCCAGTTGGTGGACGGCACGCGCTGATGGAGGTTTTGCCCCGAAACAGTCGTCTTCTTCCGCTGGTAGCCCTAGCGCTGTTTCTTCTACACATGGGATTTCCCGCGCTTTCAATCTCTGCCCACGGTGGTGGCACACCACAGCTAACCAACGCCGAAGCCGGGCCCTATCGCATCTATGTGTGGACCCAGCCGGAGCCGGTGCGTGTGGGTGAGATGCATGCATCGATTGTGGTGACGCTGCCGTACGGCACCATAACGACGGAGAAAGCCGGGGCAGCACCCAGTCAATTGACGACGGCTGTCACAGCCGCTGATACGAGCCTTCGTTTCAAGTTGAGAAACGATCCCGCCCAAAATTTTGAGGTCGACGCTCTTTCCCAACAGGACGCTGCCGGCTATTTCTACGAAGTCGACGCCGTCCTGCCAGTGGAGGGTGAATGGGATGTATTCGTGGCTGTGTCCGGGGAGCGAGGCAGCGGCGAGGCATCGTTTTCACTGGCTGTGTTGCCGGCCAACAGCATGAATTGGCGGCTGGTCGGCGCGATTGCCGCCGGTCTCCTCGGTCTTCTGGCCTTGTTCGGAATCGGCTCGCGGCGTGGACGGGCGGCGTTGAAGGATGGTGTGGGCTCCGGAAGGCGACAAACGTCACAGACAGGTGACGGGCGCACAGGATATTCTGTCGGTGCCTCCCGAATCGTTGGTGGTTAGAGAACTTTCTCATTGGAGTTGATAGACGGAAATTCGTCTGCATATGGATGTGCTAAAGGCAGTTGTTAGTCGCAAATGGTTGATTCCAACCATATTGGTCTTGCTTGGCTCAATTTTTCTGGTCAGGCTTGGTCTTTGGCAGCTTGACCGGCTTGAGCAGCGGCGCACGTTCAACGCGCAAGTTGCAGAGCGCTGGCGCGTGGAGCCGCTGAACCTGTCGGAGCAGGCTCTGCCGGCCGAATTGGACGAACTGGAGTTCCGACGGGTCAGTGCCGAGGGTGTCTATGACTACGGCAACCAGATCGTATTGTCCAACCAGACCCGTGGCAATAGTGCCGGTGTCGTCCTGGTGACGCCATTGGTCATGGACGACGGCAGCGCGATTCTGGTCGCCCGTGGATGGGTGCCATATGCAGAATCAGCACCCGAGACAGTCGCTCAGTTTGACGAAATTGCGGATGGGCCGGTTGTGGGCTTGCTACAGGAGTCACAATTGCTGCCGGGTGGCAGGCCAATTTCTGTTCCTGACGCCCCGCAGCGTGAATGGCTCTATCTCAATGTCGATGCCATTCAGTCGCAGATGCCCTACGAGCTTCTGCCGGTTTTTCTGCTTCAGTTGCCCGAAGAAGGGCGCCGCTTCGACCAATTGCCCTTTCGCGGAGCCTCTGACGCTGGATGAGGGCAACCATTTCAGCTACGCCATTCAGTGGTTTATGTTTGCCGTTATCCTGGGATTCGGCTATATTCAGTTCGTTCGTTTCACCGAGCGTCGAGCCGTGCGTATTGCCGAATTGGAAGCAACGACCGACGTCGACGAGCCGGAGTTGCCCCACACCGCCAATCGGGCTTAATGTCTGTCTGATGTGGGCCGTCATGACATTACTCCAGGCTATAGCGCGGACGCCGGTTCATGGCTCGACTGTGGAACGGCTACCGTGCATGAGCCGACAAGATGAGTTGACCATTCATGCAGCTACGCACTTCAATCGTTGACCCCCATCGTACAGAGCAAAACATGTCGCGCGAGGAAGCGTTGACCCGCCTGTCGATCAGCGACTATGTGGCGCTGACCAAACCGCGGATCATTTCTCTGTTGCTGGTGACGACGCTGGTTCCCATGTTTCTGGCCGGTCCGACGGCGCCGAGTCCGCTGCTGATCTTCTGGGTCATGCTGGGCGGCTTTCTGGCGGCCGGCGGCGCCAACACCATCAACCAGTATGTGGATCGTGACATCGATCACGTGATGTTGCGCACGCGTAAACGTCCGCTGCCCGGTGGTCGCATGACGCCGAACCAGGTTCTGCTCTTCGGCGTCGGATTGAGCCTGTTGAGCTTCGTGCTAGCTCTGGGTGACGGTCAATCTGTTGACAGCGCCTGCTGGCGCTTCGCGGTATCCTCTTCTACGTCTTCATCTATACCAAGCTGCTCAAACGCCATAGCACCCAGAACATCGTGGTGGGCGGCGCGGCCGGGGCCATTCCGCCCCTGGTCGGCTGGGCCGCAGTGGCCAATGAGCTATCGTTGCTGCCCATCTTCCTCTTCCTGATCATCTTCTACTGGACGCCGCCCCATTTCTGGGCGCTGGCGCTCATGCGGCAAAAGGAATACTGCGGCCGCCGATGTGCCCATGTTGCCCGTCATGGCCGGGATCGGTGGAGACCCAGCGCCAGATGGTCATCTTCAGCGTGCTGCTGCTGCTCATCAGCATCGCCCCGGCCTGCTGTTGCTGTTGGGCCCGGTCTACCTGGTCTCGGCGCTGGCGCTCGGCGGCGTCTTTCTCTGGCAGGCCATCGATATCTGGCGCAAGCCGACCAATCGCCAACATCTGGCGTCTCTACAAGTTCAGTCTGCTCTATCTCGCGCTGCTCTTCCTGGCCATGGGCGTGGATCAACTCTTTTACACACCGCCGGCCGCGCTGGCGTAACTTTCACTATCTCCTTACCCTTCTAGCCGGTTTGGCTGAATTCATGGACCGCCAAGCTACACTTGAGGCGGTCGATTGCCGGATTTGTTGCAATCTTGCAGCAAATCGTTGACCTGTTCCGCCAAATTTCGGTCTATCGATGGTCGTACACATCAAAGGGAAAATCTGTTGAAGATCACCGCAGTCGAAGCCCTCATTCTCCACTCTGACAGAAGCTACACGCAGGGCCACGGTCTGATCGACGCCGTCGAGCCACTGCCCAGACGTGTTCTCACCGATCGCTACGCCGGTGGACGCCATCTCTGCACCTACCCGGACGGCGAACAGACAGTGCTCGTGCGCATCGAAACCGATGCCGGCCTGATCGGCTGGGGGGAGGCCCACGCTCCCTACGCGCCGACGGTGACCCAGACGTTGATCCTCGATCTGCTGGCGCCGCTGGTGCTGGGCGAGAATCCGCTGGCCAGCGAAGTGCTCTGGGAACGTATGTACGGCGCCATGCGTCTGCGCGGCCACAACACCGGCTTCACCATGGAGGCCATCGCCGGCTCGACATCGCCCTGTGGGATCTGCGCGGCAAGATTCTGGACCAGCCGATCTATTCACTGCTGGGTGGTCCCTACCGCACGTCGCTGCCGGCCTATGCCTCCGGCGTGCCGGGTGTCGACCGATGCCCAACGGCAGGAAGCCGTACGGTGTCTATCTGGACGCCGGCTACACCGCGGTCAAGCTGGCCATCGGTCGGCGCAGCTCTGGAAGAAGACCTGGCCACCGTGGCTGCCGTCGCACGAGGTGACGGGCGAGCGGGCCCATCTGCTGGTCGATGCCCACGGCGCCTACGACCTGGGCACGGCCGTCCAGGTCGGGACGTGAGTTGGAGCGACTGGGCTGCTACTGGTTCGAGGATCCGCTGCTGCCCGAGGATCACGCCGGCTATGCCGAACTGAGCCGGGCGCTCGACATGATGGTCGTGGCCGGTGAGACTGAGTGCAACCGCTTCCAGTTTCGCGACCGGCTGGCTGCACGCGCCGTCGATGTGATCTTGCCCGACATCTGCCGCGCCGGCGGCATCACCGAAGGGCAGAAGATCGCAATTCTGGCCGATGCCTTACCACACGCCCTGGGCCGCCCACGTCAGCATGGGTACCATGGTCCATGTGGCCGCTGCGCTGCATTTGGCTGCGGCCTCACCCAATTTCCTCGTCTGCGAATATCATCCGCGGCTCCTCGCGATTAGGCAACGATCTGTTGGCGCGCACCGCTTGAACCGAGCAATGGGCTTATCGACGTGCCTGACGGTCCGGGGCTCGGTCTACACATCGACCTTGCCGCGCTTGAGCAGGTGATCCGCAGCCGGCGCCGCGTTGCATGACGCCATACGTAGCACATTGCGGCGTAGATACGGTGTCGGTAAATAGGGTCAATCTACCCGAGTAGCAGCGACAAGATTACCGTGGCCCTATTTACGCTGGGATCTACGAGTTAATCCTGTCAGAAATCCCCGTACAGTTTCTACCAGAGGCAGCATAGCTGGATATCTGTCGTCGTATTCACGCCGAATTGACCTTGATCCATCGCATTCGCGTCCGATGGGATCAGTGACCAAATCGTCGCTTGAGGAGAATAGTCCAAATGCAGATCGAACCGGCGGTTGACAGTCGCCAACTCAAAACCATCGAAAGCGAGTGCGACCTCGTCGTCGTCGGCGGCGGGCTGGCCGGCGTCTGCTGCGCGATCACCGCGGCGCGGGCCGGCATCATCGGTCACGCTGATCCAGGACCGGCCGGTGCTGGGCGGCAACTCGTCCAGCGAGGTGCGGCTCTGGGTGCTGGGCGCGACCTCGCACATGGGCAACAACAACCGCTGGGCACGCGAGGGCGGCGTGATCGACGAGATTCCTCGTCGAGAACATGTACCGCAACCGCGAGGGCAACTCCGCTCATCTTCGACACCATTCTGCTGGAGAAGGTGACCGAGGAGCCCAACATCACGCTGCTGCTCAACACCGCGGTCTACGAGGTGGAAAAGTCAGACGCCGATACCATCGCAGCGCGTCACCGCCTTCTGCAGCCAGAACTCGACCAGGTATGTGGTGCGCGCACCGCTCTTCTGCGACGCCTCCGGCGACGGCGTGGTCGGCTTCCTGGCCGGGGCCGCCTTCCGCATGGGCGCCGAGTCGCGGGAGGAGTTCGGCGAGAAGTTTGCGCCCGACGACGCCTACGGCGAGCTGCTCGGCCACTCCATCTACTTCTACACCAAGGACGTGGGCACGCCGGTGCGCTTCGTGCCGCCCAGCTTCGCCCTGGACGACATCACCAAGGTGCCCGCGCTACCGCCACTTCAACAGCAGCACCGACGGCTGCCGTCTCTGGTGGATCGAGTACGGCGGGCGACTGGACACCGTCCACGAGACCGAGACCATCAAGTGGGAGCTGTGGAAGGTGGTCTACGGCGTCTGGAACTACATCAAGAATTCGGGCGAGTTTCCCGATGCCGAGAACCTGACGCTGGAGTGGGTCGGCCACATTCCCGGCAAGCGCGAGAGCCGCCGCTTCGAGGGCCCCTACATGCTCACCCAGCAGGACATCGTCGAGCAGCGCCACTTCGACGATGCCGTCTCCTTTGGCGGCTGGTCCATCGACCTGCACCCGGCCGACGGCGTCTACAGCGAACGGCCCGGCTGTGACCAGTGGCACGCCAAGGGCGTCTACCAGATCCCGTACCGCTGTCTCTACAGCCGCAACATCAGCAACCTCTTCCTGGCCGGCCGGATCATCAGCGTTTCCCATGTCGCCTTCGGCACGACGCGTGTCATGGCCACCTGCGCCAACTCGGCCCAGGCGGTCGGCATGGCCGCCGCGCTCTGTGCACACGTGACGGTCTGCTGCCCGCCGACATCAGCGAACCGGCGCGGATGGCTCGAGCTCCAGCGTGAACTGATGCGGCGCGGCCAGCATATTCCCGGCTTCGCGCTGGACGATCCCGACGACCTGGCGCCAACGGCGCAGATTTCGGCCTCCAGCAGCCTGGCGCTGGCTTCGCTGCCTGACGACGGCCCGCTCGTGCCGCTGGACCGCTCGCGTGCGCAGATGTTGCCGCTGGACGCCGGTCCCGTGCGCCGCGGTCACCTTCACCGTCGATGTGGCCGAGCCGACCACTTTGTCGACTGGAACTGCGTACCAGCAGTCGCGCCGACAATCAGACGCCTGACGTGCTGCTGGGAGCCAAGCCGATGGCACTGGACGCCGGCAACAACCAGCCGATCGTGGCCGACTTCGATGCCTCGCTGGACCGTGGCCAAGCACGCCTTCTACTGCCTGATGGCAGAACGAGGATGTCTCCGTCCACACCAGCGAACTACGCATCACCGGCGTGCTCTCGCTGGTCTTCCGCCAGCACCCAGCAGCCGGATCGGGACATCGGCGTCGAGGTCTTCGACTTCTGGTGTCCGGAACGACGACCGGGCGGCCGCAACTTGGCCGTCACCGTGGAGCCGTCCATTGGCGCTCTTCGGTGCGAACCAGGTGATCAACGGTGTGGATCGGCCCACGTCTGCGCCCAATGCCTGGGTGGCGGCGACCGAGGACGGCTACCCGACCATCAGCCTGGCATGGCCGGAAGCGCCAGACGCATTGACCGAGTCGAGCTGGCCTTCGACGTCGACTTCGACCATCCCATGGAAAGCGCGCTCTTCGGCCATCCGGAGTCGGTCATGCCCTTCTGCGTCAAACACTATCGCATCTGTGACGACCGCGAGCAACTCGTCGCCGAGGTGACGGAGAACCATCAGGGTCGCAACACGGTCGTCTTCGACACGCCGTTGACGACGAAACGGCTGTCGATTCATCTGCTGGAAACGCATGGCAACGCGCCGGCGCGTTGTTTGGGCTGCGCTGCTACGCATCGGCGTGATCCCGGGTTTCACCCAGCCGGGCCCGACTGCGATGATGCAAGTTCGATTGACCGCACTTGACGATCTGTTCCAACATACACGTAGATCTCGGCGTAAATAGGACCAAGCTACCTCAGAAAGAAATGCGATGAACATCATTCAAGACCACGAACTGACCTGCGACGTCCTGGTGGCCGGCGGCGGACCGGCCGGCGTGCCCTGCGCGCATCGCCGCGGCACGCAACGGCGCCAAGCGTGATCCTCTGCCAGGACCGCGCCGTGCTGGGCGGCAACGCCTCCAGCGAGGTGCGCATGCACATCGTCGGCGCCGACGCCAGCGGCAAGCGTGGCAGCGCCGCTGGAGACCGAGGTGCGCGAGGGCGGCATCATCGAGGAGATCCGGCTGGAGACGGCGGTGCGCAACCCGCAGCGCTCGGCCTCCATGCTCGACCTCATCCTCTACGAGCTGTGCCGGGCCGAGCCGAACCTGACGCTGATGCTGAACACGCGGGTCGTCGATGCGGAGCTGAACGATGGCCAGATCACCCACGCCATCGCCGAGCGCCACTCGACCGAGGATCGCTTTCGCATCGCGGCCAAGGTCTTTGTCGACTGCACCGGCGACGGCCAGCTGGGCGTGGCCGCCGGCGCGCCCTATCAGCCACGGCCGCGAGGGCGCGGACGAGTACGGCGAGGACATGGCCGTGCCCGAGGCCGACGGCAAGACCCTGGGCTCGACACTGCTCTTCCAGGCACGCGACATGGGCCGGCCCATGCCCTTCATAGCGCCGCCCTGGGCGCGCACCTTCAGCGAGGACGATCTGCGCTTCCGCCCCCATGGCCAGGCCGGCGTCGACCGCGGGCTGGAGTACGGCTACTGGTGGGTCGAGTGGGGCGGCGAGCTGGACACCATCAAGGACAACGAGACCATCCGCGATGAACTGCTGGCCATCATCCTGGGCGTCTGGGATCACATCAAGAACGGCGGCGACCACGGCGCGGAGAACTGGGCGCTGGACTGGTTCGGCTTCCTGCCCGGCAAACGGGAGAGCCGCCGTTTCATCGGCCAATATGTGCTGCGCCAGGACGACCTGACCGACGTCGCGCAAGTTCGACGACGCCATCGCCTACGGCGGCTGGTCCATCGACACCCATCCGCCCGAGGGCATCGACGCGCCCCACCTCAAGCCCTGCAACCAGCCGCTGACGCCCTACATCTATCGACATTCCGCTGCGCTCGTGCGTGGCCGAGAGTCCGGGCAACCTGATGTTCGCCGGGCGCAACATCTCGGCCAGCCACATCGCCTTCGCCTCGACCCGGGTCATGGCCACCTGCGCCGTCATCGGCCAGGGCGTGGGCACGGCCGCGGCCTATGCCGCGGCGCACGACCTGCTGCCGTCCGAGTTGGCCGGCGAACCGGCGGCAATCGACGCCATCCAGCAGCGGCTGCTGCGCGACGATGCCTATCTCATCGGCTGCACCAACCATGATCCGCTCGATCTGGCGCGCACGGCCACGATCAGCGCATCGAGCGAGCAGGCCGACGGCAGCGCGGCCAATGTCATCTCCGGCCAGAGCCGCGCCGTCCATGGCGAGTGGGGCGCGCCGCCTGACCGGGCCAATCCCGGCACCCATCGCTGGATGAGCGATCCGGCTGCCGGCCTGCCGGCCTGGCTGGAACTGCGCTGGGATCAGCCGATCCGGCCGGCCGAGATCCAGCTCATCTTCGACTCGGGCTGCATCGCGCGCTGACGCTCAGCCATTCGGACGGCTACGTGGAGAAGATGGAGTGGGGACAGCCCCAATCCGAGACGGTGCCGACTATGTGATCGAGGGCGAGGTCGACGGCGTATGGCAGACACTGGTTGAGGTGGACGGCAACTATCAGCGGCGACGAGTTCATCGATTGCCTGACGAGCGTTGCATCGACGCTCTGCGCGTGACGGTGACGGCGACCAATGGGCTGGATCATGCGCGTATCTGCGAGGTGCGGGTCTATGGCGCCGAGATCGCTGGAGCTCGGCATCGTCTAGGGTACAATGCCAGATGCCTGTCTCACTCGACCGCAGTGCAGCCTCTGCCGACGAGACGAGCTCGAGTACGAATCGTCTATCAAGTCGATCGTCAAAGAAAGGCAAGAATCGTGGCAATTTCGTTCTCCAATCCATCCGTCGCACACCAACGTCAGCGGCGTCTTTCCGCATCTGGCGCTCTCGGCCGAACTGGGGCCCGCCGCGCACCGAGTGCGGCATCGGCGGCCTCTTCGCCTGGGCCGGCAAGCTGTGGGCGATGACCTACGTCTCCACAAGTCGGCCACCGGCGTCGGCACCGGCCTCTACGTCATCGACGACAGTCTCAACATCGAGAAGCACCCGGAGAGCCGCGTCGGCACCTACACCAATCGTTACGTCCACTTCCCGAGCAACCAACTCTTCTTTGGTCCCCACGTCATCGACGCCGACGGCAATGTCAAGACCGTGGAGGATCTGGTCGAAGTGCGCACCTGCTCGACCATGCAGCACCTGACCGATCCGGACAACAAGGTCTATGTGCTGGGCATGGAGGGCGAGTTCTTCGAGATGGATGTGCACACGCCTGGCGGTGATCCAGATCGCGGACCTGGTCGAGGAACTCTATCTGCCCCAGGGGCAATATGATTCGGCGACGGCCTTTGCCCATTTCAAGGCCGGCTACTCCAACTTCGGGCGCGTGGTCGTCGCCAACAACTCCTACGACGAGGACGACTTTCACGGCAACCAGGCCGCCGGTCGTCTGGCCGAGTGGGACGGCAAGGACATGGCGCGTCATCGAGCACACGGCCTTTGTCGAGGTGACCGGCCGCGGCAGCTTCAGCGGCACCATCTTCGCCACCGGCTGGGATCGGGCGTCGGCCATCCTCATGGTCTACACGGCAGCCGACGACACGTGGCGCAAGTATCGCCTGCCCAAGGCCAGCCACACCTTCGACCACATGTGGCAGACCGAGTGGCCGCGCATCCGCGAGGTCGAGCACGAGCGCTTCCTCATGGACCACCACGGCATGTTCTACGAACTGTCGCCCTGGGCCTACGGCAACCACATCTGGGGCGTGCGGCCCATCTCGACCCATCTGTGGGTGCTGGCCGATTTCTGCACCTACCGCGGCATGTTGGTGCTGGGCTCGGACAATGCCAGCCCCCACTGGGGCGCCAATCACCTGGCCGGCGAACCGCAGTCCGGCCTCTACTTCGGCAAGACCGACGACCTCTGGCAGTTCGGCAAGCCGAGCGGCTGGGGCGGTCCCTGGTGGGAGGCCGAGGTTGAAAGCCGGCGAGCCGTCCGATCCCTATTTGATGACCGGCTTTGACAACAAGGTGTTGCACCTGACCCATGAGATCGATGCAACCGTCGAGTTTGCGGTCGAGGTCGATTTCCTGGGCAACGGTACGTGGAAGCGCTATGGTTCGTTTACGCGTGCCTGCCGAGGGCTACGTTCATCACGAGTTCACGCCAGGTTTCAGCGCCCACTGGGTGCGGGTTACGGCTGGAGAGCGACTGTGTGGCAACTGCCTATTTCACGTATACTTGATCTGGGACGGGCTGTCGCGAACGGGCACCAGTCGTCCGCAACCGGGCGGAGAAGTCGGGCCGTTCGATCCGGCTTCGACAGGCTGCGTCCGCTGCAGATGTGTCGTTTCGGAGGGTAACATCAGATGAAGGACTGACAGAACATTCAGGATCGATCATGGCACGAGATACGTCACCCGTTCGCGCGAGCAGACGCTGGCCGAACTGGTCGATCTGACCGAGGATGATTTCGCCACCCCGACCGACATGGTCCGCTGGGATGATCGTTCGCCGCGTGTTGCTGCGCTTTGGCGATCATATGCGCGAGCATGCCAATCAGCTCGACGGCGTGCACGCTACACCATCGACCGCGGTCCGACCATGCCGCAGCGCATGCTGGCCGAGAGTGAGGTCGCCTGGGGCAAGCTCCTGGCCGCCACCGTCGGTCTGGACGACGAAGACATGGATACGCAGCCGTCCGACGACAGTTGGACCGTACGCCAGGTGCTCAATCACATTCTTGACACCGAGCAGGGCTATCTGGATGCAGTCCGTCGCGCCAGGGGAGAGCCATGAAGATCACCGAAATCAGCCCCATAATCATCGAAGCCGGCTGGCGTCCCTGGCTCCTGGTCAAAGTAGCCACCGATGCAGGCATCGTTGGCTGGGGCGAATGCAGCGATCGCAATCCGCATAGCGTCGCCGGCATGATCCGCGACTTGACGCCGTTGCTTATCGGCCAGGATCCCAGACCCTTCGAGATGCGATTCTGGGATATGCTTCGGTACCGTTCGGTCCGGTCCTAGCGGCGCTGCGGCCAAGGCCATGGCCGGCATCGAACTGGCGCTCGCTTGACATCAAGGCACGGGCGCTGGGCATTTCGGTGGTGGAGCTATTCGGCGGTCCGACGCGCGATCAAGGTGCGCGTCTATTGGTCCCACTGCGGCACATCGCGCATCCGGGCGACACTATCTGATCGGCATGCCGCCGCTCCGCACCATGGCCGATATCCATGCCCTCGGGCGGAGGTCGTCGACCGTGGCTTCACTGCGTTCAAGACCAACATCCTCTTTCCCGGCGATCCGGGACATGTCACTCGGACGGTGCCGCGACGCGGGCCGAATACCACCGATCAGGTCGCCGACATCGCCATGGTGCGACCACATCGTCACGCTGATGGGCACATTCCGCGACGCCATCGGTCCCGACATCGATCTGATTCTCGATCTCAACTTCAACTTCAAACCGGAGGGCTGCTATCCAGATCGCACGGGCGCTGGAGCCGCTCAATCTGCTCTGGCTGGAGATCGACATGCTCGATCCCTACGCGCTGGCCCAGGTCAAGGCGTCGACGTCGACACGCATCTGTACGGCTGAAACGCTCTGTTCTACATGCACGAATATCTGCCCTTCTTCCAACAGCAGGCCGCCGACGTCATGATGATCGACGTGCCGTGGAACGGCTTCAGCCAGTCCAAGAAGGTCGGCGATCTGGCCGAGGTCTTCCAGATCAATATCTCGCCCCACAACTACTACAGCCATCTCTCGTCGTTCATCAGCGCCAGCCTCTGCGCCACGTCTGCCCAATGTGCAGAATTATGGAGATTGACATCGACGACGTACCGTGGAAAGATGAGTTGGTCACAAGCGTACCGGAGATCGTCGACGGTTACATGACCGTGCCGACCGGCCCCGGTTGGGGAACGGAGATCAATCAGGATGTCGTCGAGCAGTATCTTTGGACGGCATGACATTAAGCGCACCTGGTAAAAGGGATTCACCGCGGATTTTCCGGATGGCGGATTGCACGGATTTCTTTGACAAATCCGCGAGATCCGATCACTCCGGACACATCCGCGGGGAATCGCTTCGAAACAATGGAGTCTTCTATGAACGATTCCAGCCAGATTCGCATCACCAATATTCGTCTCTTGAACCTGCGAACGGTTGAACATGTCGGCGATCTGGAGCCGGCGTGGAATGTGGGCGGCGACAATGCCTTTCAACATCGGCGGCGGTTCGATCGTCGAGATCGAGACCGACGCCGGCGATCGGCGGCATCGGACCGGGCTGTGCGCCGGAGATGCTGCCGACCGTGCGCGAACTGCTCTTCGGCGAGGATCCCTTCGACACCGAACTCCACGCGGCATCGACTGCGCTACTATGCGCCCGTCTTACCCTACCGCGGCGCGGCCGGCGTCGACATCGCGCTCTGGGACATCGATCGGCAAGGTCTGCGGCCAGCCGCTCTACAAGCTGTGGGGCGGCGGACGCGAGCAAGGTGCCGGCCTATGCCAGCATGGTGCTGCTCTCGACGCTGGAGGAGCGGGTGGAGCTGGCGCACGCGCCTGGCCGACGAGGGCTGGCAGGCCATCAAGCTGCGCATCCACTACGCCACCATGGCGGAGGATATCGCGTTGGTGGAGGCCGTGCGCGAGGCCGTGGGCGATCGCATGGCAATCATGGTCGATGCCAACCAGGCCCAGTCCAGCGGGACTGGCAGCCGGGTGTGCTCTGGGATTATCGCCGGGCGCTGGAGACGGCCAAGGCGCTGGATCAGCTGGACTGTTTCTGGTTCGAGGAGCCGTTGCCGCGCTACGCCTTTACCAGCTGGCCACGATCAACAGCCAGGTGTGCGATGCCGCTGGCCGGCGGCGAGAACAACCCCGGCCTCCACGAACTGCGCCAGATGGCTCGAGGAGAATGTCTACGGCGTCCTGCAGCCGGAGAGCATGGTGCTGGGCGGCATCACCACGCTGCGCAAGGTGGGCGTGCTGGCCGAGGTGTTCGGCAAAGCTGGTCGAACCGCATCACGGCGGCCGCGGTCTGGGCACGATCGCCCATCTGCACCTGACGGCCTCCTGGCCCATTCGCACCCTATCTGGAGGTGCTCCACGATCCGCCGATCGGCCGACTACCGCCATGGTTTTTCCATCTTCGCTGAGCCGCCGGTGGTCGATGCCGAGGGGTTTGTGCAGGTGCCGCAGAAGCCGGGATTGGGTGTCGAGATCGATCCGGATCTGATTGGAATAGATGATAGGAATTTGCCACAGATGGCCACAAGATGTAACAACCGAATTCCAGCGGCACGCAGTTTAGTCAATCTGTTGCAGATCCGTCGAATCGGACTTCCGATGAGAGAATAGATCGAAAATGACCCCAGATGAAGCTAGAGTCGGCCTCGTCAAAGGCGTCAGCCGCCGCACCAATGCCTACAACGCCATGGACGCCGTGCGTGAGGACCTCGTCCCCAAACTGGCATCGACGGTGCTGATCAAGCCCAATTTCTTGACCAAGCACCAATCAACTGGCGTCGACCCATGTCGACGCGGTGCGCGGCGTCATCGACTTTCTGATGAGCGTCGACAATCCGCCCGAGCGAGATCATCGTCGCTGAGGGCGGCAACGAGTCGTATTCGGGTGAGGCCTTTACGGTCTTCGGCTATCGCTGCACTTCGACGAGGAATATGATGTGCCCATTCGGTTGGTCGATTTGAACCAGGAAGAGGAATGGCGTGAGGAGACGGTTCACATGATGGGCGATGAGACGGCCACCGTGCGCATGCCGGTTTCGGTGCTCGACTGCCCCTGCACCATTTCGCTGGCCATCGCCAAGACCCACGACGGCTGCATCGTGACGTTGGCGCTGAAGAACATGGTCATGGGCACGATCAACAAGAAGGACCGCATCCACATTCATGGCTACGCAGCGCACAAGGATCGCCATCTGCCCGACGAAGTGCGTCTGATCAACATCAACATGGCGCGTATGGCCCGCCACCTCATGCCGGACATCGCGGTCATCGACGGCGTGGTCGGGCTGGAGGGCAACGGTCCGGGCGGCACGACAGCGTGGATTTCGGCGTCACCGCGGCCGGCGCGGACACGCTGGCCGTCGATACGGTCATGGCCACGGCCATGGGCTTCGATCCGGACGACATCGCCCACATTCAGTATGCGGCCGGTCTTGGTCTGGGCGTGACCGATCTGTCCCGAGTCGAGATCGTCGGCGCTGACCTCGAGGCAGTGACCCATCCCTTCAAGCCCCACGAAACGACCGAACCGCAGAAGCGTTGGCAACGCGAGGACGCCGAGGCGCTGTTACAGTCCGGCGTCAATCCTACGACATGACAAATTCACATCCTCCGCCCCGTTTCACCCGGGCGGAGGATGTGCGCGATTGTTGATGTGAGGATCGACGATTGCCTAAGGCGTTCGTCTTGCAGTAAGTCCGCTAAACCTACGGCCGTATGAAAAGACGATTTCGTAGGTCGGGCATCCTTGCCCGACACGGTTGGAGTACGGCGATCAGTCAGGTTGGAGAGAGCGGTCGGGCAGGGATGCGCCGACCTACGAACTCATGATCTCGTGGCTCCGTCAGTATGGCATCTACGTCGGAATCGACTGGTCGATGAGCACCCCACTTCACACCAACGATGCGTAGTCGTCTTCCGTCTCTGAAGGGATATTGTCGCCCTCTTCCGGCCTGGGAAGCGGCTCGTCGTCGTAGAGGAGACCCTTTGCAGCAGCCACACGCATGAATGAGTCGACGACGATCGGATCGAACTGAGTACCGGAATTGAGGCGCAATTCTTCCAGAATGTAGTTGTAGGGCATGGAGCGTTGATAGGGACGGGTCGATGACATGGCCTCGGCTGAGTCACAAACTGCCAGGATGCGCGCGCCCAACGGGATATCTTCCCCTTTGAGACGCTTCGGATAGCCGCTGCCGTCCCACCATTCGTGGTGATGGCGAACATACGGACTCAGGTCGCGCAGACCGTGGCTTGTCTCGAGCAGATCTCCACCTAGGGTCGTGTGAGACTTCATAACCTCGAATTCGTCTCTAGTGAGTGGTCCGGGCTTGTGGAGAATCTGCTCCGAAATGCCGATCTTGCCGATGTCGTGAAGAAGAGCGGCCTCACGGATTCGTTGCACTTGTTCGTGCGAAAGACCTAGATCTATGGCGATTGCTTCGGCTAATTCCGCCACTCGTTGCGCGTGTCCATGGACATCCGGGTCGCGGGCGTCGATGATTTTGGAAAGGGTAATGAAGAGTTCTTCATTCAGCCGATTGATGGCCTGACTTGCGGCGATGATCTCGCGATTCGCATACATGAGTTCAGCGTTCATCCGTCGGTGCTCGAGCGCCGAACTCTTTGTACGGGCTGTATATTGCTGCTGGGCAAAGTAGAGCAGGACGACCGGCATGCTGAAGACGAGTAACCCCATGGGGCCTGCGGTGAAGTATGCGACGCCAGCCAGTACGCCGCTGACGCCAAGCGTTAGACCGTAGACCGCTCGCCATTGGCCGCTATCGCGCCAAATCTCACTCAGCGTCCACTCTGAGCCCGATAGTTTCCTCGCGTACGAGTCCAACCAGCCAACTACAAGAAACGACACGATGCTGATCGGGACGGCCAACAGGATCGCGAACAGCGTATCGTTTTCACTGACGCCGTCCGGGATCAGATGTGGGATCAGTGCGAACAGTGTGCCGCCCATGAAATAGCGGGACCAATCAAACATGGTGTGTCGCAGCGATCGCGGATGAGAAACATAGGTTGCTGCCACCATCATCAAGCTGATGATCGCAGCTCCCGGTATTCCGGCCAAGAACGATCCGCCGGCTAGAAATGCAGGAGCAACAGAGATGGGGCCGCGACCGTAGAGGTCAATTTGGAACATGGAGGCGACCATCGCCATCAGTCCAAAAGCGGCGATGACCGTGTAGTCCGTAGTTGGCCGGCCGGCCAGCGTGAATGCGGTAAGAGCGGCAGTGGCCCCAACGCTGGCCAGCCAGAGCAGGCGGCTACCGTGTGCTCTGAAGGTGATCGTCGAATCGTCTACACCAGGCGCGGCCCGGTGTGGTGGCCGGGTGACGATCGAGCCGGGAGTTGCGGGTGATAGCGGGTGCTCGTCATCTACAGGTTCGTTTGTATCCGGGTGGCGACGGCCATGTAGCAGCTCATGGCTTGCCAGCGTATAGTCGCCGAAGCTGACTTCATCGAGATCGAGCGAAAGAGGGATTTCCTCGCTGACGGCGGTCCGGTTACGTCCATTGAGCTTCGCTTGGTAGAGTGCCAGGTCTGCTTTGTGGATGAGCACATCCAGGCTGTCAGCGTCTTGAGGGAAGCACGCAACGCCAAATGACATCGTGACGCGAATGGGCGTGCGGTTGGTCGGGACAGCGAACTCATGCGCTTCAACGGCAAGGCGAAGCCTTTCCGCCATCAAACGCGCTTCCCCGATCCCGACTTCCGGCAGCACAATGGCGAATTCTTCGCCGCCGAATCGTCCGACAATGTCATAGTCACGGCTGGAGTTACTGATGATGCCGGCGACGCCGCTCAACACGATGTCACCGGCCAGATGGCCATATACATTGTTGACTGTCCTGAGCAGATCCAGGTCCGCCATGATCAACGACATGGGGCGTTCGAAACGTAGCGCGCGTTCGAACTCATTCTGCACGCGAATGCGCCAATAACGGGCATTGAGTAACCCCGTCTTGGGATCCATCTGCGCTTCACGTTTGAGTTGGGGAATGATTGCTGACCTGCTAACGAGATAGAGCAACACAAGCGCTGGAGCAATGAGCAACGGGTTGACGCTCCAAAGTACAGCATAGATATAGCCGAGCAACGGGAAGGTCAAATCTGCCAGGATTGTGTCGCGCTCTTCCCACGCAAAGCCCAGCCATGTACCAAACTGGACAAAAAAGAAGGCTTGGTTGACCAACAACCGATCGGCAAGAACAAAGACGCCGACGGCAACGGTCGCACCCACAAGGGAAGGCACGGATGTGAGGGAAGCGGACTCGCCGGCAATGATCAGGAAGATCCAGCGTGCCAGCGCCCCTGCAATTACGTAGACCGATGCGTGGAATGGATAGAGTAACCAATGGCGTGCCGTCGTGGAGCGACCAAACCGATCTGCGATCTGTTCCGCGCCTAGAGGTAGAATCACCAGAAACGTATAGAGCGGAAACGGCAATAGGAGGAGCCCGGCAAATAGAAACACCAACATGACGTGCCACGATCCAGTGGAACGTACGAAGACTTTGCCCGTATTCGCAATGGTCGCAAAGAAGGTCAGTAGGGCGAATGTAAGTAACTGCTCTGGCTCCGGCAGCGTGGTGAACCAGGAACCTACAGCCAAGATCGCTCCACTACCGATAACGCAACTTACATAAACTCGTGCGCGCCCTGGCAACATACAGTCCTACTCCTAAAGCCAACCAAAACCTTGAACCCGAACCAGACTTTGAGATGAGCTAGAAACGGCAGATTGTGCAGCGACGCTGCGTAGTATGAGGTGAGGTGAGGTTACTACTGGTCCGATACAGGTGTCAAAGGAGGTATTGTCTTTACAAACCTTGATTCCGGTGAGCACTTTCAATCTTTCACCAGAGTATATCATGACCGTGGAATATTTTCGAGTAGTTGACTCATTCCAGGAGGTGTTAGAAAAATGCGCCCCTGTGAATCGGGACGCATTTCTATATATGCAACTGGGTGAGGGCCATGGTTTGGGGACCGGTGTCGAACTATCCTTTTACCCAATCCGGCGGCGGCTGAATCTCATCGACCGGTCGCGAACCGGCATCGGGACGATCGGTGCCTTCCAGGCGGCTGATGGCACGCACCGACATATCGTGGTCGACGACACATTGACAGGAGAGCCGCACGCCCGTCAAGTCGCGTTCGGCCAGTTTTTGCTGTTCGGCCACGGTCATCCGACCCGGCTCGCCGGCGATGAACTCGACGCGACAGGTCGTACATTTGCAGTTGCCGCCGCACGCATGCAACTGGTCCACACCGGCCTCGTCGATCAGGGCCAGCACCAGCCTTTTGCCTGCCGGTATGTCAAATGTGCCGTAGCCTTCTACGGTTAGTTTTGGCATGAATATCTCCTTGTCTTGGCGGTGAAGTGCTCATACAGTCTATGGCCTATTTATCTTGCCCGAACATTACGCTGCTGAGTGTATCTATCATCACATTCTAGTAGATCCAGACAGAAATCCCTACACGAGTTCTGCCTGGTGCAAAGCCGCCTGGTTTCTGTCCGGGTATTTACGCCCAGCTGCATCGGCTATTCTACAAATACGAAAATCAGATCGTTGACATTAGTTTGCGTTGGGCCGGTGCGCAGAAGATCGCCGGTGGCGGCGAGGAGTGGGTAGGCATCGTGGGTAGCGAGATGCTTGGCGGCATCCAAGCCGGCCACGTGTGCACGCTCGATCGTGCCGCCATCGACCAGGCCGCCGGCGCTGTCTGTCGGCCCATCGGTGCCGTCTGTGGCCAGTGCGGCAATGGTAACCCCTGTCATGCCGGCCAATTCTACGGCTGCTGCCAGTGCCAGTTCCTGATTGCGACCGCCCTGTCCGGGGTTTTCGCCCAATGTCACCGTGGTCTCGCCGCCCAAGATCAAACAGCCCGGCACGTTCACCGGGTTTCCGCTGGACTCAATCTCACGCCCCAGTGCGACAGACAACTTGGCGACGATCGCCGCTTCTCCTTCCACAAAGGTAGACAGCAAGAGTGCATGATAGCCCAGTGCAGTTGCCTTGCGCAGTGCTGCAAGTGCCGCCACCCGGTTGTCGCCGACAATGGTGGTACGCGTTTTCACGAACACGGGGTCGCCGGCGTGCGGAGTGTCTTCGATCTGCCCGCTCAGACCGGCGCGCAAACGTCTCACAACTGCACCGGGGAGAGAGTCGGCGATGGCATACTTTTCCACGATCGACCAGGCGTCGGACCAGGTGCTGGAATCGGGAACGGTGGGGCCACTGGCGATCACGTCGAGCGGGTTGCCCACGACATCGCTCAGCACCAGTGTAATCAAGGTGGCTGGCGCGGCAGCGCGCGCCAGTTGCCCCCCCTTGAGGGCGCTGCAGTGTTTGCGCAGACAGTTGACCTCGTTGATGGTGGCTCCGCAGGCCAGCAGAGTAGCGGTCATCAGCTGGAGGTCGGACAGTGTTATGCCGTCCGCCGGCGCAACGAGCAGCGCGGAACCGCCGCCGGATATCAGCGCCAACACCAGATCCTCTTCAGCCGCTTGGTCGACCAAGTCAAGAATGCGTCGCCCTGCCGCTACGCCGTCTGCATCCGGCGACGGGTGGCTTGCTTCCACAATCTCAATCCTACGTGTTGCTCCACCGTGGCCGGTTTTGGTCACGACCAGACCGGCGCTGATGTATCGCTCCAATCGAGCCTCGACCGCGCGCGTCATCGGCGTTGCGGCCTTGCCCGCGCCGATGACGACAACACGCTTAAACCGGTCCATGTCATACAATTGGCCGTCGACGCGGAGTGTCGCACCTGTGAGTGTCAGCGCGGCTCTGGACTGCGCGGAATGGATCGACGGCCTGTAGTGCTGCCTCCATAATGTCGATATACCGGGCGCGGCGAGAGGGATTCGGGTTCAGAATGGTCGGTTCAAACATGCCCTTCCTCCTGTATGGGTGTAATCGATCAGCCGCTGAACGCGATGCAGATCATTCCGACCACGATCACACATGCGGTCACGATGCGTAGACCAGGTGCCGGTTCTCTGAAGATGATGGCGCCCAATACGACGCCGAAAACGATGCTGAATTGCCGCAATGCCACCACATAGCTGACGCGCAGACTAACTTGGTATGCCCACAGGATCAGCCAATAGGAGGCGAACATGCCGATGCCAACAACTGCCGGCCACAGCCATTCTGAACGAAGCCCCTCGATCCAGACGGAGCGTTTCTGTGCATACGCTCGCCGGCGCAGTGCCGACGATAGTCGATGCTTGCCGTCGCTTTTTGCCCGCAGACGGATCAAGAGCGCCAGCGGCAAGGCGGCAAAGGCCATCTGCCAGAAGTAGTAGCAGGCCGCGCTGAGCGGGCCTGGCGACATCTGCTCCGCAGCCACTTTGTCGACGGTTGAGTAACCGACGGTGCTGAACGCAATCACAAGCACCCAGAACAGTGCGCGGTGGCGGTACGCATTCCAGCGCAGGGTGCGCAAAGATGTATGGGGCATGAGCGCACAACCAAGAAAGACCATTACCATGCCCAGCCATGCCAATGGTGTAGGCGCCCGCCCGCGCAATACATCTACGAGCGCCAGCGCCAGCACCGGCAAGGCACGCGCCACCGGGTAGACCATCGTGAAGTCTCCAGTTTGGTAAGCGAAGGTCAACCCCGTCTGGTATAGCGCCTGAAACATGCCCGTGATGAAGAGCAAGCCCCAGACGCTGCCCGTGACCGGCTCCTGCACGATCTGGATCGCGACGACCGGCACGATACCGACAAAAACGGTTACGGCGGGCACATGCAGCAACGGCGCACCCGCGCCGGTGCGCGTACGGTAAGATTCCAGCCTGCATGAATCACCGCCGACAGAAGGGTAAGCGTAACGGCAAACGGCGGCATGGCCGGTGCGATCTGCCCCTCAATTGCCGGCAACGAGCGGTAAGTAGCTCTTCACCGCCGGTCGCTCGAATTTGTAGGTTGCCGTGAGCAGCGTTCCGGACAGAGGGACGGTCAATGACAGAGCTTGTGTACCCGTGATGGTTGACGACGAGGTGGTGGCGCGCGCCAATTCGAAAATGACCATACTTCGTCAACGGTTAGCAGGATGTCGGGGGCAGTGATGCCATAGTGCGTGCCCACGATGGCATCAAATGCATGGGGAAAGGAATGTGTTTCGTTGTCGACCAGCACTGCGCCCGCGCCCGCCGGCTCAGACGCAATCTCGATCGTGGCAAGCTTTGGAACCAAAGTTTTGGCGACACTGACACGCTGGCCACCGGCGGTGTGCATGCTCAACGAAATGCGGTAGGCCAGGTCCGCATCGCCGCCGTGGTTGCTGGTGGGAATCTGAAGCGTGCCTTCCTGGGCGGCCATATCCACCAGCTCGGGATGGCTATGCTCGTTGTGCAGCAGCTCGATGCGCCAGGTGTAGGGGACGTCCTGGTTCAGATCGGCGACACCGGTCGCGCGTTCGGCTGCGAAATGAATCGAATCGCCGCCGTAGTAGAGCGTGCGGTCCGGATCGGTCAGATTCGTCACCCTGATTGTGGGCCACTCCCCTGAGTAGACCGTGATCTCCTGGGTGACCGGCGCCGATAGGCCGCCGCGGATGTCGGCCACGCGCAGACCCATGCTGTAGTCACCGTCCTGGCTGTAGAGATGCTGGAACACCGGTTCATTGGTGCGTATCTCACCCGAACCGTCGCCGGGCGTCCAGATGTAGGTCAGTGCGGCATCGTCTGGATCGATTGAATCGGCGGCTGAGAACTTGACCGCCAACGGCGCAGCGCCACCTTCGACATCTGCTGTCAGTCGCGCCACCGGCGCCACATTCTCGCTGTCGGTGTAGTGCAGCATGTAGATGGCGCCGGCACGGATGTCGAGCCAGTAGAGATTGTTGCGAAAGAACTCGAGATCGACGATGCGATCCACACCGTCGTAAAACTTCTCGATGGTGAAGTCGTCGTCGTTCAGGTTGCCGATAGCCAAATAGCGTTGGTCGTAGTCGGCAAAGAAGAGCTTGCCGCGGTACTCTTCCGGGTAGGAATCGCCGTTGTAGAACGCAATGCCGGTGATCGCGCCGCCTCGTTTTCCGCCTTCCGGATGGGGGTAGTAGAGTGCCGGATCTGTATAGGTGTTCGAGCCGGACGCGCATGGTGTTTGCTGGCCGTTGGGGCACGGACCCTCGCGCTTAGCCCAGCCGTAGTCCAGACCCGGCTGCACATGGTTCAGCTCTTCCCACATCTTGCTTCCCACATCGCCGACGTAGAGTTCACCGTCGGCAGTATTGATCGTCATGCGAAAGGGGTTGCGCAGCCCCACCGCGTAGATTTCCCGTTTGGCGCCGGGAATATCGAGATAGGGGTTGTCCTCTGGAATCTCATAGCCGTCCACGACGGGGCGGATATGCAAGACCTTGCCGTTGTAGGCTGTGAGGTCGCGGGTCTTTTCCTCTTCCTGTGCATCTCCTGTCGCGATGTAGAGTGTGCCGTCGCCGGCAAAGATCAAACCGCCGCCGTTGTGCCAGTCGGAATGGGTGATGTTGTCCAGCAGAATGAGGTAGGAGTTCGGGTCTGCCTGGCCGGTGTCCGCGTCGTAGGTCAGACGCACCAGACGGTTGACCGGTTTGGGCGGCGTGTACGGCGCATCGCTACCGGTCGCGTACCAGACGTAGAAATAGCCGTTCTCCTCGAAATCCGGGTCGAGTACCAGTCCGAAGATGCCGGAATCGTTTACCACAGTCGTGCTGAGCGTGATGACCGGATCGGTCTGCAGGACGCCGCCACGAATCAACCGAATATGTGACCAGCCCGCGTTTTCGTCCCCCTGCCCCTTTTCGGCCACCAAGATATCGCCCGACGGCAGAAAGGCCATGTCCACCGGCACGATCAATCCTGCTGTGATCAGGGTAACGGCAAAGCCGGGGGAGCGCGCCGGTTGGGCCGGCCGGCGTGACCTGTGCAGAGGTCGGGTGTGGGAAGATCACGAACGAAATCGCAATCGTCCACACAGCAAATAGGTGGGTAAGTAGTCGTCTGGTCATACGTCCAATTAATTCGATGGATCGGCAGGATTTAGAACTTCCTGACAGAAAGGTGCAGCGATTTCAGTTGCGGCGAGTGAATCCCGGCAGAAATCCTCGTCCGGATCCTACTGAAGGCAGCGTCGCCGGATATTTGCCGTGGTATTCACCCCAAACGGAATGCTTTGGACGGCCTAAACAGCCTCCATTTCCAGTGACGTCGTGATGTCGATGCTGTCGCAGATGCTCCTGTAGACCGGACAGAACCTTGCATGAAAGCCGTGCACACGTTCGGCTGTTTCACGCTGGTCGTCCGCCAGCTTGAGCCGGTAGGCCACATGGATGCGCTTGACGATCAGGACATTGTCCTCTTTCTCTACTTCGCCGACGGCCTCAGAAACCAGATAGCCTTCGCCCGCAGCTATTTGACGCGCCTCCAGCGCGCCTCCAAAGGTGCCGGTCAGTCAACCTCCGGCGGCGGCGATCAGATAGTCAAGGGTAGTTGCGTGGGGGTCGTGGTCAGTCATGCTGACGCCGTAGTGCTCGGCGATTTCCGAATGGACACCGAAGGCGACGGGCTCTTTTTCGACAGGTAGATACGCACGGCGGAATGGACCGCGTATGCGCTCGATGCGCACATGGCCGCGATAGGCCACGGCATCCGGCGATTGGTCAGTCATGGTTTACTCCTTGTGTGTGGATTGAGTTTCGCGCCGAATGTATCTTAGCATCCTCAATCGCGATGGGCAATGCGTGTAGGCGAACGCGAAAGGCGAACGCGAACGATTTGTGGGGTCGCTGGAGGATCGAAACTGTGATAGGCTAGCACGGCAGCAGGCGAACCACTCCACCGCCGGTGGCAACGACTGGGGAAGATCATGAATCATCGCCGAACAGGAGCGCGTGGTGGGGCGTTCTCGATACTCGTACCCTGCCTTTGCGCACTGCTCTTGACGGCACTCGGGACATTGTGGCTCGACGCACCAACCGCATCCGCCGATGATCCGTCTGATCTCGACGGCTGCCCACTGTTCCCTGCCGGCAACATCTGGACGACGCGTGTCGACGACTTGCCGCTGGACCCTGGTTCGGACGACTACGTGGCCGCGATCGGCGCCGATCGCACGCTCCATCCGGACTTCGGCTCCGGCGAGTGGGAGGGAGGCCCCATCGGCATTCCTTATGACACCGTGACCGCCGCGGAGGAGAGTGTCGCCATCGTTTTTGACGTTGCCGGCGAAAGTGATCCGGGTCCCTATCCAATTCCGACCGCAGCCCGGATCGAGGGCGGTGCCGACAGTGACGGCGACCGGCATGTCTTGGTATTGGACACGGACAGTTGTTTGCTGTACGAACTTTTCTATGCTTTCCCCCAGAGCGATGGTAGCTGGATGGCGGGATCAGGCGCTGTCTTTGATCTGAATTCGCACGCGCTGCGGCCAGAGATGTGGACGTCTGCGGATGCGGCCGGGCTGCCGATCTTGCCCGGACTGATCCGCTACGATGAGGTCGCGAGTGGTGAGATAGGCCATGCCATTCGCTTCACTGCACCCCAGACGCAGAGGGCCTATGTTTGGCCTGCCCGGCACTTCGCTTCCGACAATGCGGATCCGGCCTACCCACCCCTGGGACAACGCTTTCGGCTCAAACAGAGTGTCGACATCAGCGGTTTGTCTGCTCCGGTCCGGACCATCGCGCGAGCCATGCAGCAATACGGCGTCATTCTGGCCGACAACGGCTCGGCCTGGTATATCTCCGGCGCACCGGACGAACGTTGGAATAACGACCTCTTGCGAGAATTGAAGCAGCTGACCGGCGCTGACTTCGAGGCCGTCGACGTATCCGGCCTGATAGCGGACCAGGATTCGGGGCGCGTACGCACTACTGAGACGCCGACAGCGACATGGACCGCCACTGCTCTGCCGACTGAAACCCCAGCCGCGACAGCGTCGCCCCCATCAGGTCAACGGCGACTCTACCTGCCACTGATTGAGTCACGTTGATCCGCGACAGCCGTCAAGAACCCACATATATGCTCCTGCAATTGGTGTGCAACGGCGGCGCAGATAGGAGGTCGGGCATCCCTGCCCGACACAGTTGGAGTAGTCCGATCAGTCAGGCAGGAGAGCGGTCGGGCAGAGGGATGCGCCGACCTACAAACTAGGCAGGGAACAGTGTGCGTGTAAGCTAGGGGCGGGTCAACTCGTCAATCGTGTAGTGTGTGGAGCCTTTTGGGCATATATACAGGTGCGCAGCTCATGAACCTGTTGGAGATCATCAAGCTACCGGATTGGCGGCCGTCCCAAGGGGCACGGCAACGCGCGTCCCGGCATCGGAGCAAGCTGATCGCGCTGGCGTTCTGGGGGGCTGTGTTGGTCGCCTATTTCGGTTCCACGGTGAGCCAAGGCTTGTCGTCGCTGGATGTGTTGCGCAGCTTCAGTGGGTTCATGCAGGTTGCGTTTATCGGGCCAGTCGTGTTCGTGCTTTTCTACATTTTGCAGCCTCTGATCTTTTTCCCTTCTTGGCTGTTGACGGTTCTCGCCGGCTACTTGTACGGACCGATTGTCGGCAGCATCTATGTGTTGCTGGCGAGCAATCTGTCTGCGTTGGTGGCATATGGTATAGGACGTTTCTTCGGTATGGGGTTGATCGAGGGTGAGCAGTCTCACGCACTGATGCGCAAATATGCTGTCCGCATGCGTTCGCATAGCTTGGAGACCGTTCTTGCCATGCGATTTCTCTTCCTGCCCTACGATCTTGTGAGCTACGCTTCTGGCTTTCTACGCATTCGTTTGCGTCCTTTCATTCTGGCTACCATCGTCGGCTCAATCCCCGGTACGTTTGCGTTTGTCCTCTTCGGTTCGTCGATGGAGGGTGAATTTGTGGGCGCCGAAGTGGCCTTGGACTGGATTACGCTCGGGGCATCAGCCGGCCTCATGCTGGTCAGCCTCATTTTGTGGCGCATATTCGCCCGTCGGTCTGCTATGTAGAACCGACGGCATGCACTTATCCTATGTCAACCGCTCCCAGGTCACCTTGTAGTCGGGAACCGCGGTCCGAATCAGGCTGTCAACCGGACAATATTTAGCCACCAGATCGGCCAAACGCTGTAGCCGCTTGTCCGATTCAGTTGTCCTTATGCGAATGGTCAGCTGCACCTTCTGGTAGTAGACCGGTACATCCGCCAATCCTTTGCGCCCGCGCGTATCCAACTCTCCCACGGCTTCCGTTTCCATCCCATCGTAATCGAAGCGAATTTTGTCGGCCAACCTGGCCGTTGAGACATTCGCTCACACGCAAACCGCGGCCAAGATGTATTCGAGCGGCGACGGCCCGCGGTCCGTACCGCCGCGCGACGGTGGTTCGTCGGAAATGACCGGATCCAGATGGCGAATGTGGGGTTCTTTGCATAAAACCCCGAAAAGGTACATTCCAGGCGTAATTACTCTGGGAGAGTCTTCCGATATCTACCCTCCCAGCTAGCAGTTTTTAATGCTCCCTACTCGAGCGCAAAATTTGAAATATACCTTTTCGAGGGGACATGCAAAAAACCCCCACAAGGGCTGTTGGCCAAATTACGAGCCACGTATGAGCGCCAGTACGCTGAGCTACGAGAACAGTTTGATCTGCGCCGTCCTCAGCATGACCGCCTTCGAGAACGGTTGCCGGAAGTAACTACACGGTGGTGGAAGCGCTGGACCTGGCACCCCCGGCGTGAGTATGTCAAAGCATATCAGCGTTATGTGGACAGCCTGTTGGAGCTGGGTCGTTTACAAGCACAAGTCAAGACGCTGGCAGCGATGATTGACGTGGTCAACAACCTGGAGATCCAGCGACAGCAATTGCTGGGCAATCTGAGCAAGTTGGTTAAACGCTTGGAACAAGAGTTTGAGAAGTATGTCCGTGACTACCATCTGCACCAGAGCGTAGCAGTCCATTCAGTGGTCTGTGATGATGAGCTGGCCAGTTGGTATCAAGATGGTGCAGATCAGGCGCGAGAGCGGGTGTTGTCCGGCTTGAAGATCGCCTGGTTTGAGGAGGACGGAGAGCTGGGTCTGTTGCGCAGTGGGGCGGGTCTGCCTGAAGGCAATCTGGTTATCTTGAGTGAGGCCGGAATTGCCCGTCATTTAGCCCATGCCCAACAGCCTTGGCAGCATCTGCGTAAATTGTCGGTTGAGGGGCAGTGCCGTCGAAAAGTTCTGGACCCCTTAACAGTGTATGCACAGCTGGAGTTGCTCTCGGCACCCTGGGTTTCGCTCAACGATGTCAAGGTAGTGCCAGCCAATCATCGGCTAATGATTCTGGTGTCAGAAACGGACGATTTCTTCCATGAGCTGCCCTCAAAGCCAGGCGTGCATAAGGTCGCTAGTGGAAGTCCCTACGAGATGACCATGCTGACGGTCTGGATGGGGATTGACCCGCTTGAGCATTTGATTAAGTCGGAGGACAACGAACGGGCCTACCAGCAAAAACTGGCCGAGGGGCATGCGCTCCACCTGTTTCCGGAATTGTTCGAGAATAACGCTGAGGGTGCTGAGACCACCGGTGAGGAGGGTGGGTGATGTTATATCGTGATGAGGAGGTTTTTCTCCAGCCTGTTTTTTTCTGTTTGCATACGGTTTTCATCGTCCTAGTGGGCTTGGGGATAGCGGCCTTTCTTCGTGTCTGCCTGGTTGACGAGACTGCTGTTGCAGTGGGCTGTTACCTGGTGGCGGCCGCAGGATCGGATGGGCGATGCGTTGATTGGGGTGATTTCCAGTACCTTATGGTCGGTGGTGTTCGGGTTAGGGTTGTACCTCTATCTGCTCACTACCGACCTGGTGCAGTTAACACCAGCTCACTGGACGGTGAGTTTGGGCTTGGGCGCTTTGTGGGGTGCATTGGTAGCGATGCGGATTTTGATTATCGCTAATCAACCGCCGCCTTCGCCCTTCACTGACGTGCTGGGTTTGTCCCCGGAGTTCTTCGAGTCCCCAGATAAATAAGGAGAGTGAGTAATGAGTTCAGGCAATGGTCGTGAGGATGATTTTTTCGGGACTGTTCTTTCCTGGCTGGGCACGATTCTGATCGTCCTGCTAGGCTTGTTGATTGCGGCCTTTATCGTATCAACCTGGTTGACCAGACTGCTGTTGCAGTTGCTGCTACCTCGGTGGCGTTCTCTGGAACGTCAGGACGGGCTGGTGGTGGTGATCTCCAGTGCCTTGTGGTCGGTGGTGGGCTTGGGAGTGTACCCGTATTTGCTTTCCACCGGTTGGCTGCAGTTGACACCGGATCAAGTAACACAAGGTTGGACGGTGAGTTTGGTGACAGGGGCTGTCTGGGGTGCTCTGGTGGCGACCTGGATCCTGATCGTTTGGTGGGAGGACATTATCGCTCATCAACCGCCGCCTCCGGCCTTCACTCAGGTGCTAGGCCTGTCACCAGAGTTCTATGAGTCCCCTGAGCCTGAGGTGGAAGAGGCCATTCCGTTGGAACAGTTGGAAGCTGAGTTTTTCCGAACTGGACAGATGATACCCGCAGCTGAGCCGCTGCTGGTGAGGTAGATCAAGGAGTCACGCTGATGCCGGGTGCTAACGGCCGCAGACCGATATATATCAATGGCATGGACTGGCTAGATAACCGATCTTCCGGCCGGTCGTTAGCAACCACTATCTTGGGGGCACGGGGCTGTGGAAAGTCATTCCCCACCTTCAAGGAGTTGTGTTGGGCTGATCTGCTGCTGGGTATCCCACAGTTGATTGTGGACCCGGTGGGTTCATCGGCTTACCTGCTGGATCAGGTATGGCGAGCCAGAAGGAAAATGTCACCAGAGCAGTGGTGGCAGTTAGTGGACCGAATCGTCTATCTGGATTTTGGAGGCCATATACAAGCTGAGACGACAGCAGCTGCTCCGGAACGGGATCTGTATCCCTATGTTCCGGCGTGGCCGGTGCTATTTCGCTATGACAATGAGTCAGCATATGAAGTGGCTTCACGGCCGGTGGACATGATTGCTGCCCTGTCTCCAGCCCTGGAGAGCGCGGCCATTGAGGGAATGGCTAGTGTGCGAGAGGTGGCTACTCACGCCGGTATAGTGTTGTCGGCCTTGGGTTTGCAACTGACTGAACTGGAGTCCCTGTTGACTCAGACCAAACGCTGGGATAGGCAATGGGGGCTGTTGGATGAAGCAGCCAGGCGATCACCTGCTGCCGGGAAATCGGTAGAGTTTTTGCGTCACTTTAGCAAGCTAAAGCCGGAGCTGCAGGACCGACGGACTAAGAGCTTGCGCAATCAAGTACGGATGTTGCAGCTGGATCCTACCATGCGGGCGATTTTTGGCAGTGCCTGCCCGCTGCCGTGGCAGGAGTGGGAGGAACAAGGAAAGTGCGTAATTGCCGATTTTCAACATGTCAGAGATTTAGACCGCCGTCGCTGGTGCATGATGAGCGGTTTATGATCAATTTGTGGGTTATAAGCTGAGTCAAGGCCTGCGGTCAACACTCTGGTCATTTGTGATTGAGGAGTTTACCCAGTTGATTCCATTCGGAGAGGCCGGGGAGGCGATGACGGACAAGCTGTCAGGCTCTCTCTAATGTGTATGGTCGCAACCATCTGATTGCTTTTTGCGCAGTTACACAAGAGCTATTTGGCCTCCCTGAACGCCTGCAGGAGGTGTTGCTGGCGGCCGGGAACATCATGATCGGCAACCAGGCCAGTGCTGAAGGGCGGCGGATTCTCGCCGATTACTTCTTCCCCTACAGCGCCGATGGTATGCCGCCTAAAAGGCTGGAGCCGATCTATGCCGGTGGGAAGGTCGTCGATTATCGCCCAGTGGACTGGTCCTTAACTGAGTACCGAGCTTTGGCTAGCCAGGCGTTTGTGCAGCCAGGGTGGCATTTTTTGGTCAAGGCAGCCCGACGGGAAGGCGATACCAGCGGTGGACTGCAGCAGATGGTGGTTCAGCGTCATTTAGGCGAGTGGGTACAGGAAGAGGCCGTGGCTCAGTTGCGTAGGCTGTTGGTCAAGCGGAGTGGACGACCACGGCAACAGGTACTGGCAGAGATCGAAGGGCGGGTGGATTGCCTGGTGAAGCAGGTGGCGGAATCTGCTACACTGGCCGAAGTTACCCCACTCCCACCCATCGAAAATGACGACCTCTCTGCCACATTCCCCGACGACGTCGAGATCAGCTCAGACGGATTCGTTCCTGGGACTGCCCTTCGGATATAGCCGCGAGGAAAGGCGGCCTCAGATGTCTCAGAACTCAACTGCACGCACCAAGTTACCACCTCTGCGCAGACCACTGGTAGGCCACGCAGCCGTCATCTGCGAAAGTCTGATGTTGCGCCGGGCGATGACTGTGGCTCAGATTCAAGCCCTGCATTTGCCCTGCAAGTATACGGTTGAGGAAATAGGTCAAGAGCAATTTCAGAAGCATTTGCATTCCCAGTTGGAGACTACCCGCCAGATCATGGAAAAGCTGGTCGCCCACCAATATGTGCAATCGATTCGAGTGGGGTCGGTTCTGCTCTACGGGGCGGTACGGGAACGAGCGGTACGGGATGTAGCAGCCTATTATCAGCGTCAACTGAGCAAGCAATATGGTGCGGAGATCCCCGAAGAGTTGCGTTGGAAGATGGATGCAGACGCTTTGATACAGAGAATGGGTTGGAACCCGTACGACAAAATCATGCAGTGGAAAGACGATTCCAACCGCAAGCATCACATCAAGGATATCACCGCCAACGTTCTCTATAATCTGGCGGGTGAGATTTCGGGTGTTGAGTGCGAGGAGTGGCTGCCTGAGCAGCAGGTGAGACGCCGTCACCAGGAGCTAAGAGTAGAGTACACCGGTCCGGATGGCAAGCCATATGAATCACAGCTGGTGCCTGATGACTGGTACGTCTTCCGCAGGCAGGTGGGGCAGATGGTTCGACGGGAAAAGCTTTTCCTGGAGGTCGATAACGGCACACAGACAGAACAGAATCTCACCAGCACAAACAGTAATAAGCTGCGGCGCTCTTGGGCACATAAATTCAGAGCATTCCATGCCTTTTTTAAGCACAAGCACTTCAAGCGGTTGTATGGCTATGACAATGCCAAGGTGCTGATTTTGACTAGCTCTGAGGGGCGAATGTGGAATCTCAAGCAAGTGTGTGAAGAGTCTGGAGGGCGGGGCAGATACTGGTTCACACATGCTCATCTCTTTGTCCCGGCCAATATCTTTGAGAAGCCGATTTATGTGAGAGCAGGGGATTCTCGGGGCACATATGTCCGCTTGTTTGCCCAAGATGACAAGGGAAGAGACTACATAGAGTAGAGGAGGGGAGACGGAAAAAACGGTCGTACCATACAGTCTGCGATGCCGCCCGGGTATGACGCTGAATCCAGGCACGCCTCATTGCGATCCGAAGATCTTCATGAGGCTTTTCAGAGCCTACCTTGCGTTGTCCCGCCCTCAAGGCCTGGAAGGCCAATCTCACCATACGGAGGTGAGCTTGTCTCGATGTAAGTTGCTGCTACTGGTGAAAGTCTGCCTGGAAATGTCGCAGGCTGATAAAAAGATTGATTGAGACTTTGTAGAGTAGTAGTAGTAACTTGCAAATGAGAAGGACTGTTTTGCCTACTGCCCGTGCTGGGCTGCGTGAGGCTTACCTTTACAGATTCTGGCCGTGATGGACAGGTACGACCGTTAGGTAGATTTCTCTACTTATGCTGAGCATAGCATAACTTGCTGAGAGGTGAATAAGGAGTCAAGACTCACTAACAACTTCATGTATGGCTATATCGTCACAGGCTACGGCCGTGAACGTCACGCAGTTGGTTGGGAAGGCAGCCAGGTACAGCTTCCAGGTGGTCGGTTGAGGGTGCGATTTTGGATAACAAAAACGCTTCTCCAGCTGACCAACCACGAGCATCTTAAACAGAAGGAGGTGATACTTATGGCGAAATTGACCAACTACGTGATCGAGCTGTATGACGGCTGGCAGTCCAAGCAGAAGACCAGTTGGCGCAAAGGCGTCATCCTGAATTATCGCGGGAGCGACGACCCCACCAAACTGGGAAAGGCGCTAGACCGGAAGATGCAGCAAGTCAAGGAGCTTATGACTCAAGATGAGCTGGTGAAGAAATACTGGTTTAGCCACCAGGTCGGCGGATTGCTGATTGTCCTGTCTCAGAATGTGAAGTCGGGGTATAAGAGCGTGCCACGCTTGCAACCACGACTGGCGAGGCCGGATGATACTCGACATCTCTTTGCGGTGTACCTAGGACCCGAGAAAGGCAGCTATGCTATCGAGGGCTACCAGCTGGATCCTATGCCGGACAGTCACGGCGTCATCCAACAGTTCGCACCAGTTACTTGGTCTCAAGAGGCTGAGAAACCGGAGTAGCTGCGACGTTTAGCAGGTCGAGGGACTAACACTCCCTCGGCCACCCTTCAATGTTTGAGGGCGTTCATTAACAACATCATATCACTTTGGTGATGACGCAAGTGGGCAGTGCCGGTCAGCAGAAAACATCATACAGGGAGAGGTCTTTCCGAGTGGGTCATGGACGAACGATGATCTCCTCGGGCAGGCTTCACACATCTGAAGCTAGTCAAGCCCGAGAAAGGTTGTGATTTATGCATGATGTTATTGACCAAAGCACTGCGCAAGCAACTGCCGCCGCTCTACTCACAAGAAGACGTAGCAGACCCGATGGTGATCTGCAAATTCTTCTATCCTGATTTCAGTTGGACATGGTTCGCGATTGAGTACGACGGCGAGGATCTGTTCTTTGGCTTTGTAGACGGAGATTTCCCTGAACTGGGGTATTTCTGTCTCTCAGAGCTGATGCAGAACCGTGGCAAGTTGGGCATGCCGATAGAACGGGATTTGTACTTCAAACCCTGCCGTCTATCGGAGTTGCGTGCCAAGACTCAAGCGCTAGTCTGCTTGCGTTTCACATACGGGGACGTCGATTCGTTTCGGCGTCCCCACCCTTATGGCTATCTCTGCGTGTGCTGCTCCTGTCGTCTCTCCGATTCGGCTGTGTCACTACAGATGCAGTCGGATCGGGCAGATGAGTAATTGCTCTCTGCCCCCAATTATTATCTTATCTGAAAGGGGGTGCAAAGCATATGGCAAGTACAAATATATGGATTGATCAGTTGCGTGAGGCCGGTGAAAGCCCTGACGCCGTTTCCAAGCTGGTGAAGGCTCTTGAAGCGCAGGGCCTGGATGTCAAGGTCTGCTACAAGAAAACGGAATCAGTGAAATGGCTGTCGCAGGCTCGGGCTGTTCAACAGAGCCACTGGCAAACACCGGTGGTGGTGTTGGCAGGACTGGTCTGTAGTCTGGGCGTCATCGTCTGCAGCATCTGGTCGATCCTGGTGTAGCTACGCAGTGTAGCAGGGAGGTGGTTGTCACAACACAGCCACCTTCCACCCTTGGCTCGAGTATAGCATGGACGGGAAGGGGTATCATCGAAGTATGCAGACAGCTGAGCGAATTCAGAACCGATGCGGCCGCCACAAACGCATCCCGGATGAGCTGCAAGAGCGGTTCCAAAGGATCAACTGGCGTGATGATAACGCCTAAAAAGGGAGTCCCCTGTAAATATATGATACAGGAGGGGGTTAGTCGACCTCCCCTTTTTTTCTGTTTGCCATGTCGGCACTTGTGGTTTGTCTGTCTGCAAATTCTCATATTCAGATTATGTTCGCATGTTTAGTTGCATTCGACTTAGGATTTCTGTGGTAATAGAGAAGCAGAGATCTAGGATAGCTCGAATAGAACGAACTCGTTGTTCTACGGTCCGTCGCTGGAGGCGATAGTGTTGTGATTGTCAACACGGTAGAGGAAGACTATATTGAGGGCAGAAGAAATTTCAGGTCGAGTAGCATCAGGAAGTCGAGTCAATGTGTGTGGGGACTCCGAAAATTGTACTCTTCTCTACGCAGACCAGACAGTAATGGTCAATCATGCACTCTGACCGGCAAACAGAAAAAATCATCCAAGAAGCAATACTGAGTGGCTATTGGTTGACGACAGCTAGCCATGACTGGTTCAGTACAGGCTGGGATTTCATTATCCGAACCTTGGCGTTAGCTTCTGCGGAAAATGAGTCCGAACCATAACGCACGTTGTAGCCTGGATGGCTGACTCAATCGGATTTCTTTGACGAGGTGATCGGTGGATTTTCTCGACTTTGAACTTGATATTTATTCCAAAGGCGACGCATATACGGTCTCTGTGGTGCATTCACCAGCCGGTGAGGTGACACGTGATTTCGCACTGCCTTTTTCCGGTCTTGAACTTGAAAATCGAGCTGGTCTTCGGAATCCATGTGGTACCAACGAAAGCTGAGTTGATGTAAACTGTGATGTCAAACGCCGACAAGGAGGGCACCATGACATCGCAGACAGCAGCAATGATCCAGATTCCGCTCGACATTCCGACGTAGAAGTGTTAGGCACAGAGATCCAACCTGGCGGTAAATTGCTCATCCGAGTGGAGAGTCAAGTTGAGACCACGCCGGTGCGGTATCTGTGGCCAAGAAGTGCGTTGTACCTTTGGCCATGGTCAGGAGATTCGGTTGCGCCACTTATCGGTGTTGGGTCTGGAAACGTATATCTGTATTCGACCACGTCGTGCTCGCTGTTATGCATGTGAGACAGAGCCGACGACGACGCAGGTTCTGTCCTGGTATGAACAGCGCAGTCCGCACACGAAAGCCTATGACCGCTATCTGCTCAAGCAACTGGTCAATAGTACCATTGAGGACGTGAGCCTGAGCGAAAAGTTGGCTACGACGCCATCGTCGGTGCGCTCAATCGACAGGTTGACAGCGAGATCAACTGGGACGAAGTAGACGACTTGAGCACAGTCGGCATTGATGAAATCGCCATGCGCAAAGGACGGAAGAACTACGCCGCCATCATCACGGCACGTCAGCAAGATGGCACGGTCCAAGTGCTGGCCGTGCTCCCAGACCGAAAAAAACGACAGTGAGCGCCTTTCTCGAGCAGATTCCGTCCCGATTGCGTCCCACCATCCGCGCCTTTACCACCGATATGTGGGAAGGATACATGACTGCGGTGAACGAGTACATCACAGCACACGACGATGTGACTGCCCATCTGGTCGTTGACCGCTTCCACGTGGCCCAACAGTACCGAGACGACTTCGATTCTCTGCGCAAAGAGGAGTTGAAGCGCCTCAAACAAGAACTGCCGGCTGAGACCTACGAGCAGACGTGCAAAGGCATGCTCTGGTTACTACGCAAAAACCATGCAGACTTGGACGATGATGAACGCAAACGGCTGCGCCAACTCTTTCGCCATACACCGACACTCCATCAAGCCTATACGTTGCGTACCGAATTGACCGCCATCTTCAACCAGTCTGAGACGGTTGAGGAAGCCAAACATCGACTCACTCGCTGGATCCAGAAAGTCGAGCGGGTCGATGCAGCTTGTTTTCGCCCTTTCGTCAAGACTTTGACCAAGCACTGGACTCCCATCGTCAACTACTTCGAAGACCGGGTCAACAGTGGCTTCGTTGAGGGACTCAACAACAAAATCAAGACCATCAAACGGCGATGCTATGGCATCGGCAAGACATCAACCCTTTTCCAACGACTCTGGCTTGACCTGGCCGGATACCAGATCTTCGCCCCCGATGGCCGTTTTGCCTTGTCAACGCATGATCTGTAGTAGCCATCAGCTGCTCAATCTGCAGAACGCGTTGTTACGGTCCGGCAATCTCCGCTCGGCGCGTCCTGACGCCGGAAGTCGAACGTATTCAAGGCTTCGGATCGATGCTTTTCGAAACGCTCTGCCCCGAAGAAGTGAGAAGCCTGTACGATCAGAGCAGGCGGGAAGCGACCAATCAGGGCCGTGGGCTACGCGTCAAGCTCCGAGTTCTACCCCCTGAACTTGCAGCATTGCCCTGGGAGTTCATCTATGACACGCGTCACCAGGAGTTCGTGGCTCTTTCCCGCAACACGCCAATGGTGCGCTATTTACCTTCTACGAGTCCGCTTCGGCCACTGCACATTGAACCGCCGCTGCGGATTTTGGCAATGGCAGCGAGGCCGTCCGATCTAACCACCTTGGACGTTCGTTGGAGGAGCAGCGCCTGCAACGAGCATTGGAATAGCTGGACGGAGCAAGGTCTGCGTCAAGCTGGACTGGCTGGAGGGCCAGACCTGGCGTGACCTGCAGCAGGCGCTCTACGCTGACCGCTATCATGTCTTTCACTTCACCGGCCACGGCTACTTCGACGAAGCCGGTGACGAAGGCATGGTGCTCTTCTGCGATCAGGAGGGGAATTCCCACCGCTTCGATGCCACCAGTTTGGCCCGCTTGTTGGCCGACCACAACACAATGCGGCTCATCGTGCTCAATGCCTGTGAAGGTGCGAAGCCTGGGCACACCGATGTATTTTCCAGCACAGCGGCAACGTCGGTCCGGCGTGGTATTCCGGCCGTCATCGCCATGCAGTACACAATCACTGACGCTGCTGCGATCCAGATGGCCGAAACTTTTTACCAGGCTCTGGCCGGCGGTTTGCCCGTAGATGCTGCCATGTCCGAAGCACGCAAGAGCATTACTTTCGCCCTGCCCGGCAGTCTGGAATGGGGTACACCGGTACTGTTCATGCGCAGTCGACGGACAGATTTTTGATATCGAGGTGGCTGCGGTTGAGTCAGTTGCGGATGATACGGAAATAGCTACTCAACGTCTGGCTTCACATCCTGTTCCAGTGGAAGATGAGACGGTTACGGATGGCGAAAAACGAAGGCGACGAGCCGGGCCGATTCTCGTTGTGGTAGGTATTGTGTTGGCATTACTGACTGGCATTGTATCTGGCGCAGGCGTTCATCGGAAGGCCCCTGGTGAAGGAAGCCGGTCAGACAATGGACGGGAACAGCTGATAGTTTGGCAGTTGTGGCACTGCCCGAGACCGATACGCCGGTGCCTGAGGATGAGGTAACACCAACCGTCCAGTCGACGCCAACGTCGGTGCCGACCTTTACGCCAATCGCACCGTCAATCACCGACAATTCCGTACCGGCAGAATCTCTGAACGGGCGCTTTCCAGTATATGGTCGTGGTGAGCCCGGAGCAATGGTTGAGGTACTGGTTGACGACGATGTGTTTACCGACACGGTTAACAGTGGTGGGAATTGGATGGTTGATATTGAGATCTGATGAACCTGGACGCCATTTAATCGGCGTACGCTCTTTGGTGAGTGATACATGGATTCTGAGCGATGATGAACCGGTGTTGGTGATTGTGTCGTCGCCGACTCCAACAGAAATGCCAACTGATACACCGCAGCCAACGGCAACAGCTACTGAAACTCCTGAGCCAACTGCAACTGAGACGAACACGCCATTGTCGACATCAACGTCAACTGATACACCACAGCCGACGGCAACATCTACTAAAACTCCTAAGCCAACCGCAACTGAAACGAACACACCGCAGCCAACCCCAAAGCCAACTGACACACCACAACCAACAGCAACAGTTACCGAAACCCCTGAGCCGACTGCAACTGAAACGAACACGCCGCGGCCAACCCCAAAGCCAACCGTGACGCCCATACCAACGCCCCGTGAACCGGCGCCCGGTACATCCAAAGAAATTGAAGGGATTTCGTTTGTGTATGTGCCTAGTGGCGAATTTGTCATGGGAAGCAGTGACAAGGAGATTGAGGACGCATTTGAACTCTGTCAGCAATACTATGATGCTTGCGAGTCGGAATGGTTTGAGGATGAAAGCGGCCTCATACTGCCTATCTTGACAGTTACTTGATCATGCAGACAGAGGTCACAAACGTTCAGTATCGAGCGTGTGTGGATGCAAGGGTCTGTGACGAGCCTGCATCCGATAATAGTCAATGGAATGATACCGATTACGATAACTATCCCGTCACTCATGTTAGCTGGGATGATAGTGTTACATTTGCCAAGTGGATAAGCGATGAGGCCGGAATTGAAGTTCGCTTGCCGACTGAGGCGGAATGGGAAAAAGCTGCTCGAGGTACAGACGGCAGGATATTTCCATGCGGTAACGTGGGATCCTGAGCGTGTAAATTATTGTGACTTTAGCTGCGAGCATGACGGGCGTGACAAGGATGAGGACAACAACGATGGCTATGCAAGGACCGCGCCAGTAGACGAATATATCGATGGTGAGGGTCCATACGGCGCACTGCAAATGGCGGGAAATGTATGGGAATGGACGGCGGACTGTTATGAATCGCGC
>CAVQSG010000044.1:0-25074 GCA_963715415.1 uncultured Chloroflexia bacterium
ATGCAGTCCGTTAAGCATATGGCGTCCCCGGAATGCCCTCCGGCAAGGTGATTCGAATACGCCGGCCCGGCTCTTCCAATTCCGCCGGATGCATGACCGGATTGGCGTCACAGAGACGCCAGAACTGTTCTGCATCGCCGAGATAGCGAGCCGTGATATTGTCCACCCGTTCGCCCTCGGTCATAAGGTGTTCCTGCAGCGGCATGAAGCGGTCTAGGGCCGGTATGAGGCGGCGCCGTAGGTAGGCGATCTTCCTGCCGTCCTCGTACGTGTAGGTCGTCGTCTTGACGGCGAAATAGCGGCTGGTTGGCTGAAAGTACATGGTCTGCCTCACAATCAAAGTGATATGCCGGTGTTGCCAATGCTGTTGAACACGTTTGAAGTGGCCATTGTCTCCTTGGCGATATGGTGCGCCTGGAAGAGCCAGCGGGCCGGACTGAGAATCGACAGTTCCTCGTAGCCCAGCACGGTCAGCGACAGCTCGACCTTGGCGCGGCTGTCGGATTGAGCAGGCGGTCGTAGGCCTCTTCGGTGATGCTGAAGCTGGTCAACCGCACCGGCAGCACGCCGGCCGGCCCCCAGGCGAAGAGAATCATGGGGCCTTCCATGGGAATGATCTCGATGGTACCGATGGCGGACAGGATGTCATTGGCGATTACCGCCGCGGTTTTGGGGTAGAGCATCATTTCCAGAGCAGCGAGGGTTGGATAGAGGCCGAGTTTCTCAGCCAGTGCTTCGCCCTGTTCCAACTGGTCGGCGGCATCGATCTCGATGTTGAGTGTGATGGTCTCCTTGGGCGGCCCGGTCAGGCGAAAGGCCTCGCCGCGCTCCCCTTCCTGGCCCACCCCACGCGCCTCCAGCCGCCGGGTCATGGTCTCCGGGTTGTACTGAAAGACGACCACGCTGGCCAGCGGGTTGAACGGATCGATGCCAATCAAAGCGCCTTTGAGGAGGTGGGGTGTAAATGGGTAGGTAGGCATAAAGGGCTCTCCTCGCTAACGGAAGCCGAATGAACTCGGTAGCAACGCGCCAAGATTTAGGTCGAATCGGATCAGTTGGTTTGGTCCCGTCGCGTTGAACTGGAAAGTAAGTCCAGGCACGCCAGGTATCGGCAAGTCACGGTTTTGAATCAGCCCCAGGCTGAACTCCCGTCCTTCCGGACTGGACAGAACACCGGCCAACGCACCTCCCGTAATCAGCGCAGACTGCGTGATGACCAGGGCACGTTCCCCGCCTGACAGCCGTCCCCAGTCCAGGCGCAGGCGATCTGTGGCCTGGGTCTGCACCCGGGTCAACGCCGTATCAATCGCCGGAATCCGGAGCACGGCACGTAGCACATCGCCACCGCTGCCGGCACGCGGGGTGGATGGCTCTGCGCCCCTGGGCACGAGCGGAGCCGATGCAGGTCTCGACGGCGCCGTGAGCCAGGGCGGGGCTGGGTGGCCAACAGCGTGTCGAAGTCAATGCGCAGAAGCGATGCACGGATGCTGTCAGGGTTCAGCAGCCGCTGCATCATACCGATGGCGGCGATCTGCGCCTGAATGCCTGGATCAAGTTGAAGCTCGAGGCCGGTTCCCAGCCACGGCCGGCCAAACAGCCCCTGTTGCACGCCGGGCCACCGGAGCCGATACTCCTCGTCTTCACCGCCGGTACTGCCGCCGGTACCGGCGCCGTTGTCCCGCTGGATCGTGCCGGCAGGCACGCTACTTGTCACCGGGGTGGATTCACCGGTAAAGACGTGCGCGGAGACTTGACGAGCCTCCTGCTCTGACTCTGACGACGCACTGCCCACGTGCACTGTGCCAAGGTGCGCAGTAGCTGGCGCATTCTGTCCTTGCTGGACCACATGTGTCAGCTCGTGGGCGAGCAGCCGCCGTCCAGCCGCTGTATTCGGTGCATACTGCCCCCGGGCGAAGTACACGTCTGTATCTACGGTGAAGGCACGGGCACCCATCGCACGTGCGGATAGCGTTGCTTCGGTTCCGGTATGGACTAGCACGCGGCCGAAGTCGTGGTTCAGGCGCGACTCCATGAGCATGCGTGTGTTCTGATTCAACGGCCGTCCGTCCGAACGCCCAATGTTCTGTCTTCGACTTAATGCGACAGGGTGTGCCGGCTCAGATTTGAGCGGAATGACCGTCCTTCTCTTGGCCAGCGTGTGTTCAGCCATTTCGGTCCCTTCTGTCAAGGTGATTCGCAGAAAATTGCAGGCCGAGAACCTGGAATTCAAAACGAATTGGCCTGGGCACCCAGAAAGCACTCCGTTTACGACTTGCCCGTTCTTTTTCCCTTCAACTTACCACCAGCCTGATTTCGGGGGCTGGGAGGAGGTAGAAGCAGGACAAGCTGTGTACACAGCATTAGTCGGGAAAGAATCGGACTGATGAAAGATTCATGAAACGTTTCCGATATTCTTCTGCCGGCATTAGTGCAAAACCGCGAATTCGTACCAAGCGGGCCGGTGAGTTGGCCACGTTTCCACCAAGCAGTGCGAGTCCTCTCTGTGCGAAAACAGACTCGAACAGTTCTTCGTCAGGAAGCCGAGCAAAGCGTTGGAGTTGATTAGCCAACGGAAGATCCAGCTTCAGGTCCGGCTCACCAAGCTTTTCAAGCAACAGATCTAGCTTCACTGACTTTGGCAACGAGCAAATCTCAATTAGCTGTACCTGTTGATCGCCAAACGAAATCAGCCAAACTTCGGAACCAATGGTCTCGGGCGAAAACAACCGGTATTCGGCATGGCCTTGGCCAAACTGAAGCCAGCCTTGCGTCCTGCAACTGCCCAGACAAGACGGGACATCCGTGAACGCAAACGGTGTTAACCCATGCCAGTGCTGCACACGGCCTTCGATTAGGTCACAGAGAGCGCGGATGTCGGCCAAGTAGAGCCTCCTCGCCACGTCAAGTCTATGTACCGAAGGACGACGTTCGGCTTCGTCAGAAGACAAATGAAAGCCCGACACTAGCGCCAACTCGAACGACTCTCTCGTCAATCGGGCCCCCAGCCACTGGGATCAGTATATTCACGCCGGCCCCGACACGGGCCACACCAAGGCGCACGCCCACTTCGACACCAGGAATCAGGTCCAGTCGGACAGATTCACCAAGCGGCTGAGTCAGCGACGCGCTACCGGTCACACCAAGACCACCGCGCACATAGACGTTTGGCCAGGAGTACTGCAATGCTGCGGTACCGCCAAGACCGAGGCGGTCGCCTTGGGTCAGGTAGTTAACCGTGCCACCAAGTTGTAGTTGGAGATTCCCACTTCTTCCGAGAACAACCCGACCATAATCGATACGAAAAAATCCGCTCTGGTCTTGTGTCAACATCGCGGCAACTCCGAGCATATTGGCTGGATAACGCAATCGTGCGGCCTGTGATGCATTCCAGCCGCCGAGACCGATGTACTCCAGGCGTCCCAAGAAGAACGCGACCTTCAGGCTTTCGTCAGTGCCGCCCAAAATGTCACGGATGCGCCTCACGCCGTCTACATAGCGACGATAGCTACTAGTCTGGCGTTCGGGCGGCTGAGTGAAGAGTGCCTGTGTCCCCTCGATGGATGCACGTAGGCCTGTATCAGTGCGCACTCGCGAAGCCAAGCTGTCATAGACAGGCCGAGTCAGGTATTCTGCGAAGCCTTCTACAGCAATGCCGGATTCCTCCAAACCTGCAACGCCGGCCGTGAAATTCTCATGTGCAACAGCATGCAGCATCTCATGGATCGTGGTTCCTAAGGTACGCCAACGGCCCCGACGCTGAGTCTGTTGTAGGGGCTGGCCCTGATATTCCGGCGCAATGTGTGCCTGAATATATGCTTCTCCCCCGGCTTCATATCCAGGGAAAAAACGAATAATGATGCGCAAATCGGCAGTTCGCTGGGCAAAGATGTGGTCGCGAACTTGGTGAAAAAGTGCCAGATCCCGACCATGCTCGCCGGCAATTACGTTGAAATCACCAAGGATATCCGACCCTCTTAATCGCATTCTGGATGCAATCCAATCGCGCTGCCGCACGATCCGTCATAGCCGATTGACTCGTCGGTACCAGGTGTATGTGCTGGCGCAACCGGTAACCGGCCCGACGCTGCTGTTCAGCCGGAGTGTGGACAGCGGCACGTAGATATGTTCCATAAAAGCTGCGTACTTCATTCTGAGCTATGTCGCCTACTGACTGTATTTCTGATAATCCCAGCCTAACGGTTGAAGACTGCCGAACCTGAGCGCCTGGCAAGACACGATCGATGTATTGGTTCATACGGGCAGTCATAGCTGAACGGAAGCCGGCCGGATCCGTGACGTCGGGAACACTGGTGCCCTGCTGAACCGCCTGTTGCTGTTGCGGGTTCAGAACCTCAAGTATTTGTCGGCGTTCCGTGGCTGTCGGATAGGTAGCTCGTCTGGTCAGTTCCTCTTCGCTCGCACACATCAGGGCAGGAGGGCTTGTGCTGATCTGACTTCGAATATGGGTAGACAACGGCTGCCCTGTCATTACTCGGTCCGCGATTTGGGTAGCTTGCCGCTCGTAGATGCCGTCAGTCGTACCTATGTGGGTGGGGGACTTCGTGTTTGTCGGCTGTTGCATTACATGCACCAACTCATGGGTCAGCAGGCGGCGTCCGACCGGCGTATCCGGCGCGTATTGCCCACGAGCAAAGACCACGTCCGAGCCAACGGCATAGGCACGGGCGTCAATTGCGTCTGCCGAGCGCGCGGCGCTGGGTTCGGTATGAACGCGGACTCTACTGAAATCTTGACCAAGACGTTCTTCCATGACTCGACGGACCGATGTCTCGATAGGTCGCCCGGGAGCATGGAGCGCTTCGCGTGTCACTTGAACTGCTGTTTTGTTCCTATCATGTGCAGAATGAACGGGCCTCTGCCAAGTCATGGGCGTCTGCCTCCTGCCCCCCCTGAGCGTGGCTGTGGCTGGGTCTGATTTCTAGGAGGCGGCGTGCCGAGGATCGGCTGAGGTCGATCTGCCGCCTGTCCACTCAAACAATGGACAAAATGGGCCCAAGAGTCAGCAGAATTGAAGCCACCGCACGATGTCTGACAGTCAAAATAGACGCAGTAGCTTTCCGAAAGACTGGATCGGCCGACGCTTGCCAAGTGAGCGGCCTCATGAATCATTGTGCGAGTCTGCTGTTCTGCGGTTGCAGCGGTGCCGAAGAACTGAGGGCACAATACGATGGGCGGTCGAAACCCTCGAACATAGCCGACTCGAGTCCCACACTCAGGATCATTGCTTCCCGCGATCATGATCTGAACGCCGGACGCAAGATGAGTGACCATCGTTGAGATGATGTTCCCGATCTGAGTCAGATTGGGATTTCTCCAGTTGAACATTGTCCGGGCCAGCGAGGTTGCACGCATCTGCCATTGCGCTGCGGCACTCGTACGTCCTGCCGGGCTAGGCGGCACTATGCCCGTTACACGGAACATGGCGATTTGACTGCGAATTGCAGCGGCTCGCCGGGCTGTGTCGATGATGCCTTGCTGCTGTTGATTGGGCTGCACCGGTGGTGGTGAAGGCCGCCGTGTCTGTGGCTGCGATGCAGCCTGACGTTGGATCCAATGATCATGCTCCCTAAAACCGACTTCCGCTCGGCCACTGGAAGTCGCATCGTTGGCGAAGAGACGAGCTTTCGGGGCTAAATCGTGGCTACGTGATCTGGAAGGTAAGCCAGCAACTTGTGTCTGCTGCAGTACGTGCGCTAGCTCATGAGCCATGAGACGTCTATTTCGGGAAGCTGCAGTCGATGCAAACACGATATCGCTACCTAACGTATACGCCTGCGCATTGATTGCGCGTGCAGACTCTCTGGCTTTGGAATCGGTGTGAACTTGTACCTGGCTAAAACTGTGGCCGAAACGAGACTCCATGAAACGGCGCGTGTTAATCTCGATTGGTCGACCGGCTGAAGTCAACGCTTCGTGGACAACTGACGGTACCTCCGAGCTTCCTTCTCGATCGAGGAATGCCTGCGGCGAACCGTGAACTGCAGCCCTAGCCACCTGTGCGCTACTGAACAGTCGTGCATTCATAGCTTTGTCTGTATCCGGCATCCACATCACCCGATCCGCCACCCGATCCGCCTCTTGCTCGTACTTATCCCCCGGTTCATTGACGGCCAACTTGGTCTGTACCTTGGCCGGACAGGTGTGACACGCGCCGCCAAAAGGACAGGTCCGGGGGAAGACGGGGCACGACGTCGCGCCGTAGTCACGGCCCACCGGCGCCGCGCTGATCCCGTACGCTTGCCCAGCTGAACTCGTGACCGAGATGTGCTGGCGGAGGACGGTCGTGTGTGCCGGTCGGCAGTTCATGATCCGCGAGCGTGCGAACGGCGCGGTGCGTCAGATCGCCGTTTTGGGCTCTCTTCTTTGCCTCCTGTTGGACCTGGAGTGCCAGCGCCTGACTCATCGTCCAATCCCTCCATACACCGCCTGCGCGATCTGCTGTCCCAACTGCTGGGGATCGCTGCCCGTCCGCATCTGAATGTGCCCGGCGCGCATGCTGGGCAGGGCCTCGCCTTGGGCCAACTCGCCGGCGACACCACCTTCGGCGAGCAGACGCGCCAATTCAGCTTGCACTGCAGCCTCAAGCAGCGGCCGCTGACCATGCGGTAGGTCAAAGCCGTCCAGGATCAAGCGTTCGATGTGCAGGTTGATGTTCATGGCGCCGCTCCTGCTGGGGCTTCCCAGCGAAAGTCGGCTTCGTTGATCGGCCGCTCCAGCTTGCGGAACTCGTTCCGGCCGCCTGGAAGCACCAGCGGCATGGTCACCGGCGCGCCGGCCTGCGCGGCCAGGAAGGCGGCGTTGAGGGCGATGTTGTGGATGTTGCCGCCGGTCAGGTTGAGCCGCGCCAGCCGGTCATAGTCCAGCCCGTCCAGCGGGCGTCTCGCGGCGGGAAAGACCTGTGCGCCAGATCTGCTCGCGCGGTCCGCCGCGTCCGGGGAACGGGAAGTTGACGATGAAGCGCAGCCGGCGCATGAAGGCCGTGGTCCAGCGCGCTCTTCATGTTGGTGGCCAGGATGGCCAGCCCGCGGTAGGCCTCCATGCGCTGCAGCAGGTAGTTGATCTCGATGTTGGCGTAGCGGTCGTGGCTGTCCTTCACCTCGCTGCGCTTGCCGAAGAGCGCGTCGGCCTCGTCGAAGAAGAGGATCGCGCCGCCGTCCTCGGCGGCGTCGAAGAGCCGGCGCAGGTTCTTCTCGGTCTCGCCGATGTACTTGCTCACCACCGCCGACAGGTCGATGCGGTAGAGGTTCGAGCTGCAGGTCGTTGGCGATCACCTCGGCGGCCATGGTCTTGCCCGTGCCGCTCTCGCCGGCGAAGAGGGCGCTGATGCCCAGGCCGCGGTTCATGCGGGCCGGAAGCCCCAGTCGTCGTAGACCGTGCTGCGCTGGCCACCTGGTCGGCAATCTGGCGCAGCAGTTCGCTCGACGTCGGCCGGCAGCACGATGTCGTCCCAGGTGGCCTTGGGCTCGAGCCGCTGCGCCAGCCTGTCCAGGCGCGGGCGGGTGCTGAGCAGGCAGGCCGCGCCAGAGCCTGCGGCACGATCGTCCTCGCCGTTCTGGATGGCAGTATCGCGCGATCTGCTGATGGTCGGCACGTTGAGATGAAACTGGCCGGCCAATCGCGCGGGGCTACTGCCGGCATCCTCGCCCAGGACGGCCCGCCAGGCGGCCTGCTGTTCGGACGGCAGCGGTTTGTCGACCTCCACGGCGGTGGTCATCGCGCCCAACAGACCGGCGCGAATCTCACGCACGCCCAGGAAAAAGATGCCGCCGCTCGCGCAAGGAAGCGCTGGACAGGCGGGGCCTGGCCCTCAGCTCGCGGCCTTGTTGTCGCTCTCATGTGCATCCAGGTAAAGTGCGATGGGCAGCAGCACGCTCTCTCGCTGCCACAGCCTGGCCAACGTCTCCAACTCGCCGGCCTGAACGGGGAGCAAATCGGCGGTGATGCGGTAGATCTGCAGGCCAAGCTCCTGGCGGCCTGCCAGGCCACCAGTTGCTTGCTGAGCGGATCCATGCCCAAGAGTTGCACCACAGGCGGCTGCCCGTTGCCCAGGGAATGCTCGATGTATGTCGCAGCCTGATCAACCGCTTGCTGTTGCGATACCGGCAACCCCTCATCCCCGGGGACGGCATCAAACGGCACCAGCAACGGCGCCAGCCGGTCGTCCAGATAGTTGAGTCCCTTGAGGTAGTTGACGATGCGCTCGTCTGCACGCAGGGTGCTGGCGACCAGCGGCAGCACGCCCGGCTGGTTGATCTCGATCAGGCGCCAGTGGCGCAGCGGCCGTTCCGGCGATAGGACGTCCCAGGCCGGTTCGTCGAAGAGCGACAGAGCCAGGGCAAAGGTGGGAAAAGGCCGATTGGCATCGCCCTGGGCCCGGGCGCACAGCCCCGCAATGCGCGTGTCCAGTTCCATGGCTGCACAGAGCAGCAACGTCTCGAGTTCGAAATCGGACATCCCCAGACGTTGGCCCAGTATCACGAGTGCCGGTGGTGGCTGGACATCGACCGCGCCGTCCAGCCGTCGCCGGGCGGCGGCCAGATCATCGACCGCTGGCATCGGTCGTGGAGGCTCCGGCGCCGGTTCGCCCACGCTTGCTTCGTCGCGCTGTTCACTGAAGCTAAAGAACCGGGCGCCGCGACTGTGACCGGCATCGCGCGAGGCACAGGTTGAACCGGCATGCCCGCGGCCACCGGCTCGGCCAGGCGCGCCAGCTTGAGCCGCAGCCAAGCCAGCGCAGCCTGTAGATATTCTTCGTTCTGTGTCTGCCAGCGATCTAGGGAATCCATGTCAGATCTACCTTGAAACCCGGATGCAATTCGTAGCCGACCGCGGGATCGCCCTGGAGTGGCGCGCTAGGTTCTCCGTCCAGCAAGAGATGTACCACGGCAAATGGCGCGCCCACGGCAAAGGTCACGTGAAACTGCAGTTCCATCGTCTGATTCGGGTGCGCCTCGGCATTGATGGTCTGGCCATCGACCTCGAGGACCGCGACCTGGTGCGGTTCAACTGGCTGATGGCATGTGACCGTCACGGTGGCCGGAGCACCGGCTGTGAGCGGGTCCGGGTCAACCGTCACCCCTGTGAGCAGCGACGGCCGCACCTTTACCATCTGTCCGGTATCGAAGACCGGCGGTAGCGTTGGATCGACTTGCGTAAACGCCAGGCTGTCCACTCCGTCGACTCGTAGACGCACGATCGCGAACTTGTCCATGACCGGCACCGACCCGGCAAAGAGTAGACGACCGGGTGGCTGCCGATAGGGTTGCAGAGTCAGCGCATGGCTGCCGACCATGAGCACGGCGCTCTGTTCAGATAACGCGGGTGGGATGCTCTCCACCGCGAGGAACAGCCGATCCTGCGCATCACGCGCCACCAGTCCGTGTTGGTTGAACATCGTCAACGGGTTCAAGATCGGCGCCAGCAGCAATGACATCTGATTGCTGGCTGCGTCCGGCTCACCGGGATCTCCGGGCAGACGGACCGTCACCTGATAGTAACCGGCAGGCCACGAGGGCAGCGCCGCGTTATCAGATGGCAATGGGAGTTGCACGCTCAGCCGGATATTGGTGCTGCCGTCCAGCGCTGGCAATTCGTTGGGACCGCTTAGCGCGGCTGACTGATCGAGACGCGCATGACGGAACCGAACGCGTGCCTCCATGCCGCCGAGATTTTGTCCAATCAACTCGACCACATCACCGAGCTGGATGCCGGGCCGCGTCGCCCGCGGCCGGCCGACGGCTCCTACTTGCGGGAAGGGCCCAAAGATACTTTTGACACCCCGATCGGCTTCACCCCGCTGCAGCACCGGCACCGGCGTCCTGGCCGGCCGCGTGCTCTCAATTAGTACGACTGAGGCTTCGTACGCCGCCGAGAGCCGGTATTGGGTCTGGAAACCAGTCCAGATTTTGGATACTTCGTCGATCGAGAGCGGATGAGGGGTGATATGGACACATTCCGGCTGGCCATAGGGATGGTGTAGTCGCTCTGCCTGGGGCAGGGCGTGGTTGATCTCATCTGCACTCAAGTTGGGGTGATCATGGAGAATCCTCATCGCACGCCCAAGCAAGCGATGACCGCCGGACAACACGCCGGTCGTCGCGGTATCGATACCGTCCTCATTCTCACCGTAGTAAACGGTGATCAAGTAATAGAGATCCAGCGGCAGCGGCGTCGGTTTGGTCTCGCCGGGTCTGGTCTGCCAGGGCACATCCATGTTGCGCCAGGACGGATTGATATTGGCCTGGTACAGGAAGAGATTGACTTTGTTGCCGCCCCCTGTCTGTACCTTGTCCGGCGGCAGCGTTGTGACGAGCACGTTGCTGCTGCCTGCGGTCGGATCATTGTCGGCGTTGGTCAACCCGGTTTGTAGCAGAGCGCGCAGGGCATTGGTGATGGCGGCAATGGCCAGTGAATCACTCATCGAATGCCTCCATTGGACCGTCTGCTCAGATATTCGTTCAGGTCCATGATCGGTGGCGTCGCGCGGCGTTTCGCCGGCGGTGTCGAGGGCGTCACGGCGCGTACCTCGATGCGCCCGATGGTCACATTGATGGTGGCGGGCTCGGTTGCGGATGCGGCTGGCTGTACTATGCCGGTCGGGTCCACGCCTGTAGCCCTTGCTCGGGTCTCCTGATTCGTGGCAGGGGCTCGATGGGAACGCACCGGCACGGCCTCTTGCTGATTCGGCGGACGGATGACAGCCGTTCTCCTCATGTTGGCGTCGGTTTCAACAGGCGCTGACTGAATTGGTCGCCCGCGCTGGGTTGCCTCGCGGCTGCGTGCGGATTCAGACGCTGACGCAGTCGCGTCGCCCGGTGTCTGCTCTGGGCCATAGGGCGTTTGGGAAACAGCATCCCTCTGCCGAATCCGGGCGTGATCGACATAGACAACCGGGACATTCGCTGTCGAATGCGATTGCACCGGATCGGTGACGGTGTCCGGTCCCGTGTCGGCTGTGATCGTTGTCGACACTGCCGGGGAAACAGGTTGACGCGCGACGTCGACTTCTGTGTCGGTCCCTGTCTGTGACTGCTGAGCAGGAGCAGGCATGTCTGACACGCGGTGCAGGTTCGCTCTATGCTTCATCGACGAATGGTCGTGAAGCGTCCGATTCAACGGCGGTGGCGGTGCTGCTTCCGGTTCAGGCCCACCCTGTCCGACTGGCGCGACGGACGCACTCCGCGCCATGACTCTGGGTACGGGCGCGTCTCGTTGTGCGTTGGACATATTGTCGGGCCTGTCATACGGGGTTCCCTGCTTTGGTGCCGGATCGAGTGCGGTAGTGTTCGCGGCCCCCGGCTCTCCGTAAACCCGCGGCGGTGGGGTGGGGCCGGTGATGGTTGCACGAGCTTCAACCGGTGGTCCAGCCGGCTCACCATCGGCGCGATCGGATGTGTCATGCATGGCGGATCGGGGTGTGCTTGTTAGACCTTCACGCGGCGCGGCCGGTTCGAAGCGCCCGATCCGTCGCGGACGGACGGCCACAGTTGGTTCGATGGTCCGTATGAGCAAGCCAGCAAGATAGTCGGTCATTGTGAGAGAAGCTCCATATAGAGCCGGCGGCGCTGGGCACTCATGGCCAGGATATCGGTTTCACGCCAGGCATAGGCAGAGGCCAGGGCATGAACTTCCTGCAAGGTGCGGTGGGCCCATTCATCGATCTCGGCCTGTAGAAACCCAGCGACGTCGAACGGCGCCTGGCATGCATGCGTGCACCGGGGGCAGGTGATGGCCAATTCAATATTCGCTTGCGGATCGGCCGCGTCCATCCGGGCCGAAATCGCGGCGATATCTGACCTCGGCAGCGTCTCGAGCCGCAGCTCTCCGACCGTGTCTGGCCGATCCGCCCGCAGAAGGCAGCGCTGGAGCAGTTCGCTGCGCGCGGTCGCCAGATCCGTGAGCTCGCCGATCGCGACCAGGTCCGCGCTGTTTGGCAGGCGAAAGCGGAGTACGTGACCGTCGAGCTGTACCGTCAAGTGCTCGCATGCGTCTGCACAATCATCGATCCGAAGCTCGTCGACGGTCAATGCCACTTCCAGCTGCTCACCACAGTTGGGACAGTTGGCCACAGCCTCCAGATCCGAGCCGAACAGTTCCCGACGGATGGTCAATAGCAATCCATCGCGCCGGCCGATACTCAGCTCTGCCAGCGAGGCTGGTGACTCGTCAGGCAGGACGGCAGCCAGTAACCCGATCATCTGCGCGTGGCGTGAGTGGTCGCGTCCGGCCTCCCAGATTGATAGCAACTCTCCAGCACTCATTCGGTGCATGATGCCCAATCCAGACCGTTATGCGGCCGGCTCCGTGAAGGTTGATTCGGTGGGCTCCTTCACCTCATAGTCCCGCTCCCACCCTTCGTTCTCCAGTTTCGATGTCTGGATGGCAACTGCATTGGCGCTGGCATCGAGTTCGGGTAGGGCCTGAAATTCGGAAACCCAGCAACGGAAGACCTTGTAGGCAATGGCCAACTGGCCGGCCTCGTTGTAGACTTCGATGATGATGTCTTTGCGGAAGTCCTTGAGCGATACCTCGCGGCCGAGACCGGAACCGAAGTTCCATACTTTGTTGGCCCACTGTTCGAATTCGACGTCGTGGGTGACGCCGCGCTCCAGCGTGATCGCCTCGTATTTGCTCTGGCCAGGAGACTTTCGTTCCGAGCTGGGATCGCCGCCTTCACGGTGGGTGACGACTTCAGTGGTGCGCTTGAGCGCGCCGACTTTGCTCACTCCGGCCACATATTTGTTGTCCCACTTGACACGAAATTTGAAGTTCTTGTAGGGGTCAAAGCGCTGGGCATTGACGCTAAACTGGGCCATGATTTCCTCCTCAGACCTCTAGCTGTCCAGCGATCTGCTGAACTTTGATGATCACGAACTCGGCCGGTTTCAGCGGTGCAAAGCCGACATGGATGTTGACGATGCCCCGATCGATGTCGTTTTGCGGATTGTTTTCCCCATCACATTTCACAAAATAGGCGTCGCGTGGGGATGAACCCTGAAATGCCCCTTGACGGAAGAGGTTGTGCATGAACGCGCCGACATTGAGCCGGATCTGCGACCAGAGCGGCTCGTCGTTGGGCTCGAAGACCACCCACTGGGTGCCGCGAAAGAGGCTCTCCTCGATGTAGAGGGCGAGCCGCCGTACAGGGAGATACTTGTAGTCATCAGCCAGTTGATCTGCGCCACGTAACGTGCGCGCGCCCCAGGCCACTCGGCCGATAATGGGAAACGTGCGCAGACAGTTGATACCCAGCGGATTGAGCGCGCCGTTCTGGTTGTCGGTGAGATCGGTCTGGAGACCTACAATACCGTTGAGGGCACCGTCGTCGATTCCCGCCGGTGCCTTCCACACGCCGCGACGGACATCCGTGCGTGCCATGACGCCGGCCATGATGCCGCAGGGAACAAAGGTGTCGATTTGTCCCTCGCGGAGCGGGTCGGTCTGCTTTACGCGGCGGAAGTAGAGCACAGCGTTGCGGGCGTTGCGTCCGCTCAGCGCGAGCGCTTTAAGCCACTCTGTTCCTTGCGCCGTATTGATCATGTTTGCTTCACCCCACTCTACCTCCGGATCGACGATAAGCATGGCCCGTCTTTCGACACAGTAGGGTAAGGCCGCTTGATAGACTGCACGTGCGGTGTTGCTGCCGCGGTATCTGCGGGGATACAGAGCAAGTTAAAGAGATCGGCTTTCTCCAGCATGTAGAGGCCGGTCTTTTGGGCCTGGTCACCGACGATGTCCTGTGCATTGTCGAGCAGGGCGCTATCTTCGCCAGAGACGAACGGCTGCGGAGCTGCCGTTTTCGCCGGTCGTGTCGTGGTTGTCGGTAGGTTGGGTCCGCCGCTTTCTGTAGTTCCCAGACGCACCAGTGACGACGTCTGCTCGAGTACGCGGTCCACACGCCGCGCGCTTTCGACGAATGTGACATTTGCGATTCTTTCACTGCGATCGCTGTCTCCATCGGTAACGGTAAGGTTGAAGAGAAGATTCTCTACGTCCGGATCGAGACCGAATCGTTCATGGAGGGCGCGGTGGGCGTCCTGTCCGATTTCAGCGCTGTCGATGCCATCATGATCGATCATCAGCGTCAGTTTGTTACCCCACGAACCGGGATCGGCGGCTTGAAGATGGAGTGTATCGCTGTCAATGGTTGCGACGCCGGAGGCCTGGCCGACCTGGCGAAAGAGCCGAACGATCAATGCCTCGCCGCTGCCGTTGAGAAAAAAGTCGCGTACCGCGTAACTCATGGGATAGTTGACATCCAACCCACCGTAAAGTCGCTCGAAATCACCCCAACTGTAGACAGTTCCAGGCTCATCCGTGGGTCCCCGTTTGGCGCGCCCGACGAAGGCCGTAATCGAGGTAGCGACACCGACAATGGTACGAACGCCGCTGTCGACCTCTTCAACATACACTCCTGGATACGATACCTGAACCGGCATTGACCGATCTCCTTTCACTGCGCAACGGGCAGGGCACAGTTAGCCCGGCGCCGACTGGGTCTGAGGTTGCTGCCTGTTCATGCACAGCTGACTGACGGCGGTCCCAAAATGGGGCGAACAATCTGGTCAAACTGGGCGTGATTCGGCAGATTCCCCGATTGCTGCTACGCCCGGCCAGCGCTCTATCACTCCTGCTTGATCATTTGCTGTATACGAATGACGACAAATTCCGCCGGCTTCAACGGCGCAAAGCCGACGTGAATGTTGACGATCCCGCGATCGATGTCGATCTGCGGGTTTGTTTCAGCATCGCATTTCACGAAATAGGCATCGCGGGGTGATGATCCCTGAAACGCGCCCCGCCGGAACAAATTGTGCATGAAGGCGCCGACGTTGAGCCGAATCTGCGCCCACAACGGCTCATCATTGGGCTCGAAGACAACCCATTGGGTGCCGCGGAAGAGGCTCTCTTCGATGTAGAGCGCCAGCCGCCGGATCGGCACATATTTGTACTCATCAGCCAGTTGATCGGCGCCGCGCACGGTGCGCGCGCCCAGACGACCGTGCCGATCACGGGGAAGCTGCGCAGGCAATTGATCCCGCGCTGGTTGAGCGTGCCGTTTTCGGCATCCGTGACATTCATCTGTAGCTTCTGCACGCCGTTCAGAGCTGCATCAAGGCCGGCCGGCGCTTTCCAGACACCCCGTTGGACATCCGTACGCGAGATGACGCCCGCGACGATGCCGCACGGCACAAAGTCGTCCAACTGGCCGTCTCGTTCCGGATCCGGCATGGTGACGCGGGGGAAATAGAGCGCGGCGTTGCGCGCATCTGTCCCGGACAGACCGAGGTCACTCAGCCACTTGTTGGCTTCGGCTGGGCCAATGGGGGACTGATTTCCCCACTGTGCGGGTGAATCCAAAATGAGCATGGCGCGCCTGCGCACACAGTAGGCCATGGCTGCCTGATAGACCGAGAAAGGGGTCCGCTCCGCGCGTTGGTCGGGCGGAATGCAGAGCAGGTTGAACAGATCGGCATCTTCCAACGCATAGAGTCCAGTCTTTTCATCTTCGCTGCCCAGAAAGTCAACATCGGCTTGTAGTGGTAGGCTGTCTGATCCTGTCGATTGTGCTTTGGCGGCCGATAGATTCGCCACTTCGGTTGTCCGTTCCGCCTCCGCGGCAGTGATCTCCTCATTCTTGGCGGCAATTGCATCATCATCCGGCTCTGCCGCAGCCTCCAAAACCACCAGTTCGTTCTTGAGTTTGCGGATACTGACATCTAGGTCGGTGATTTTGGCTTCGATGGTGCCGACCATGTCCTGGATGAACTCTGTCGGGACTGTGGGTAAATCGGAAGGTTCAGCACTTTCCAGGCTCGCACCTCCCCAGCGGACGAGGCGCGACGTGGCTGCCAGCACACGGTCGATGCGCCGCGGTCCGTCTTTGAACGATAGGCTGGTATGATTCTCGACCGTATCGCCGTAGGTCACCGATAGGTTGAACAGATCGCCCGCGGTCAGACCGTAGGCGCTGTACTGGTCGGCAGCGGCGGCGGTGACATTGGGATCAATCGTAGCACGCAGCATAGCGCCCCAGGATCCTTCATCCACCGCTTGGAGGACGATATCGTTGAGTTCTTCAAACCGCACGAGTGCCTTCGGTCGCACGCCGCCACCGGCCGGCGGCTTGTAGAGTCGCACGACGATCGCCTGGCCGCCACCGTTACGAAAGAAGTCATTCACTGCGTAGGTCATGGGCGCGTCGGCCCACAAACCGCCAAAGACGCGCGTGAAGTCGCCAATGCTATTCACCGTCACCGGTCGGTTCTTGGGCCCCTTCCGCGTGCGGCCGACAAATGCCGTAATGGACGTAGCTACGCCGACGATGGTCCGCACGCCACTAGGCACCTCTTCTACATAGACTCCCGGATAGGTTGGTGCAACTGGCATTTAGGTTCTCCTTCTGCGTGTCAACGATCTCACTGTACGGCCTCCGGAAGGCTGTCCTTGGAAAAACCCGGCCTCAGCGTAACCTCCTGGAGGGTTCAACCATCACTCCCGCAACTCTGCGCCCATCTGCTGCAAATAGGGTGCGATGAACTCCCAGATGATCTGGCCCTCTTCGAAGTGGCGCTGTCGCTGGGACGGAACATGCGTAATGGTGCCGCGCCACTTGTGTTGCCTTTGCAACGGGTCCGGCTCTTCGATCCAGATTCTGACGATGAAGGAACATGTCAAATTTTCAAATAGTGTCACTGTTCTGTGGTCCACCAGACGGCGCAAATCTCGAAGCGATACGTTCGCCTCTGTAACAACGATCGCGGTGCACATACTCATACACCGATCGGCATGCGTGAACGGCCGCCATGCCGTGCGAACACGACAAGCATACCGGTTTGGCGTCTGCGCGTCCGGCTCCGGAGCGTCTGCCTCATCGTCTATTGAAGCGATCTGGTGCTGTTGGAAGAGGTTAAACTGAAGACGCTACGAAACTTGTGTTCTCATCGTGTCGCCAGTTTACCTGGGCGCGATTAGCTGGTGCGTGTGTCGTCTTCAAGGAGATGGATTAGATCAAAGACTGAGACCTGAGCGTCTCTATTGAATGCACGACTTCATGCAACTGATCGAGCATATCCCGACCGCCGTGTGCCGTATGCTGCACAGCCGCGCCGTTGCCGGTATGGTCGGGAAACGAAGGATCGGCCGGTTCGTCCGCGCAAATTTGCTGATAGAGCAGGACTGTTTGCTGTGACGGCACGACGCCGAGTTCCTCGCGTAGGGCCGCCGCGCGGATACCTTGAATTGATGAATGGCTTCGATACGCCGCCCGCTCCTGAACATGAGTCGCATCAGACGCCGGTGGGTTGTTTCCCGCGTTGAATCCAGACGCAGGGTTTTCATACCACAGTCGATGCCCTTGGCGTAGTAGGCCGTTGGCCTCACAATAGCCGAGCAATTTATCCAGCAGCAACAGGTAGACAAGGCGCAGACGCTCACGATCAAACATCCACCAGTCATCGTACCAACCGTCCAGAAGGTCACCCACATACAGCCCGATGGCATCCTCGATCTGGCCAGCCTGTGCTTTGTTCAGTGCATTGCCGCGCACACTTCCCAGCCGGTCATGGACCTCTTCGAACGCCGCGACATCGAGCCAGAAATCAGCGACTGGATTCATCAGAATCCAGTCGCCGTCCACAAGAATCAGGTGATTTGCCCCCGCTTCATCCTGCCCATTGAGTGTGCTCTGCAGACGCCACAAGGTATGGCGCAGGTTCTTCTTGGCCTGAGCCGCCGTGCTGTCAGACCACAATAACTCCGCAAGTGCCTCGCGATGATGGGAGCGACGGTATAGCGCGAGATAGGCCAGCAACTCCTGCGCTTTCTGCACCTGAGCATCGCTGACATCAATGCCGTGGGAGCTACATGAGTAGCGCCCAAAGAGTGATATACGAATCGTATGCATGCTCAAGCCCCTCTGTAGTCGAGACGAAGCAGCGAAGATATACGGTTGAGGAGTTCAGGTTTGCGCTGTGGTTCGTGTTGCCCTCCAATTATACGCTTGATTTGCCCCCACTTCAAGGTGTTCTGCGTACGTTTGCTCCTCGCTTGGCGGTACCCGGCAGCCTTGGGTCTATCCCAATATTGGGCGAACCTCCGGGAAGGCCCACCTCCCGGAGGTTATGGTGAACTGCCCCCCAATGTTGAGATGCACCCGGCAGCCTTGAGCGGGTTGCAACTCTTTGCACAAAATGCTAGTCTTAAACAGATCTTCCATGCATGAATCGGACGTTACGCATTTCACTGCCGTCGAAGACGTCTGACTTTGTGGAGCATTCAGACGTTTGAGCCAAATGCGTGACTTCCCGGAACGCCAATCCATCCCATGCTTGTGGTCGGCGACGCGGTGGTCGCGGACATCACACCGCCTTGCCGATATGACCGAGGACCAATGACCGAGCTCGTCACGTTACATTCGCCAGACCATCTTCCCGCCGCTAGGCCAGGCCGGCCAGCAGCGCCTGCTGGACGCGACCGTGGTCCTGGTCGGCTGCGGCGCGACCGGCACGGCATTGAGCAACCTGCTGGCGCGCGCTGGGATTGGCCGGCTGCGCATCGTCGACCGGGACTTCATCGAACTCAACAACCTGCAGCGCCAGACGCTCTTCGACGAAGACGACATCGCGGCCGGGCTGCCCAAGGCCGAGGCCGCGGCGCGCAAGCTGCGCCGGGTCAACCGGGACATCGCCATCGAAGCGGTGGTCACCGACGTCAACGCGGGCAATGTACTGAGCCTGGTCCAGGACGCGGCGTTGGTGATGGACGGCACCGACAACTTCTCGACCCGCTACCTGCTCAACGATGCCTGTCTGCAACTGGCCATCCCCTGGATCTACACCGGCGTCATCGCCTCCTACGGCATGACGGCCACCATCATCCCCGCGGGCGCGGCGGCCAAGCTGCCCGGCGACCGCAGCGAAACGGGCTGTCTGCGCTGCATCCTGGGCGAAATGCCGGCGCCCGGCACCACGCCCACGTGCGACACCGCAGGTGTCATCGGACCGGCCGTGGCGCTCATCACCGCGGTCTCGGCCGGCGAGGCAATGAAGCTGCTGGTTGGCACCGGTGACCTCAACCGGGGTCTGATTCACTTGGACCTGTGGACCCACGAATATGAGACCTTCGGCGCCGCGCCGTGCGCCGGCCTGACTGTCCGGCCTGCGGCTTGGGGCGCTACGAGTTCTTGGACACCTTGCTCGGGACCACCACCAGCACGCTCTGCGGGCGCAACGCGGTCCAGGTCGTGGTCCGCAGCAACCAGAAGTTGGATTTGGCCCAGGTCGAAGCCCAGTTGGCGCCGCTGGCCGCACGATTGGCGCGCAACGAGTACCTGCTCAAGGCGGAGATCAACGGCTACGAGTTCACAGTCTTCCCGGACAACCGCGCCATCATCAAGGGCACCGATGACGAGAGCGTCGCCAAGACCCTCTACGCCCGGTACATCGGGAACTGAGCGTGCACGAACGCGAGCTCGCAACACCCTTCGTCGCACTGCGGACGTTTCGTCCGGACGATACCGCGGCCGTGGTCGAGCTGTGGAATCGGCTCTTCGCCGGTCAGCGGAACTACAGACCGCTCACCGAAGGCGAGTTCGTGCCGCGCATTCTCGGCTGCGCGGCGTTTGACGGCGCCGGGCTCTTCCTGGCCGCAACCCGCACACCGGACGGCCGCGAACGGTTGGTCGGTCTGGCCCATGCCTTCAAACCGGCGCCACGCACGGGACCCTACCGCATCTGGGAAGCGCGCCACCATCTATCGCTACTGGCCGTCGACCCGGCGTTCCGCGGCCAGGGCATCGGCAGCCGGCTGCTGCAACTGGCGGAGAATTGGCTCTACTACTGCCCGGTCTTCGTCGCCGATCATCAAGCGCCCTGCTACGGCAGCATCGAAGGTCCCCGCGCACCGCTCTTCGGCAGTACCGAACGCATGGGGATCCAGGCGACCGATCGGGACACGATCGGCTTTTTCGCCCGCCGCGGCTATGCCCCCGTCGATCCGGGCGATGTCTCCATGGTCCTGCCGCTGGACGCGCCATGGCCGCCGCCCAACCCGTACAATCTCGCTGCGTTGGGGCTCCACCTGGAGACCATTGACCAACGACGTCCATTCGGGGGCCGCGAACCGGCCGGACGTGAGCTCTACACGCTGTGGGCCGGCAGTGACGACCAGCCATACGGCGGGGTTGTGCTGGCCGATGCGCAGCGGCTGTTGCGGGCCCACATAAGTTGGTATCCGGTCCCCGCAGGCGCTACAATGGCGTTAGGCAGTTTCTGGGTTGCGCCTGATTTGCGGGGACACGGGCTTGGCAGCTATCTGCTCGACTACGGCCTGCATATGATGACACAGACATCTCCAAGACGGGTCGAACTACACACCCATTTGACCCACCACCCAAGGGCCTGTGCCATGTATGAAGGGCGCGGTTTTCAGGTCGACATGGCGTGGGTGAATCTAGTCAAGACCTGATCGGTGCGCGGCGTGCGACCCGGGCGGTCGCCAATCGACTAATACGCCGCGGCGTAAATACCACGGCGCAAATAACGGTTCTCTACCTCTGGTAGAAACTGCAGGCTTATTTCCGCCGGGATTTACTAATCGACTTTGTCACAAACAGGACGGGGATACACCATGGCCGACAAGCATCTTGCCAGCAACGATGATAGCCAGTCCTCCGGTGCGACAGCGCCGGCCGACGTCGCCGCGATTGTCGGCGGCTATCACGGCGCGCCCTTCAAAGTGCTGGGACCGCATGTCGTGACCGTCAATGGCGCCGAACACCTGGTGATCCGCGCCTTCCGCCCACTCGACGACCAGCTCTATGTCGAAGAGGCGAAGGACGGCAAACGCACACCCATGCAGCGCATCCACAGCGCCGGCTTTTTCGAAGCGCGCTTCCCACGCCGAAAGACCCCTTTTGCCTATCGCCTGATCGCGGTCGATGCCAGCGGGCTCGAACATATGGTGGAAGACCCGTACCGCTTCCCGTTTCGGGTCTCCGACTACGATATCTATCTCCACGGCGAGGGCAACCTCTTGGAGAGCTACAATGTGCTGGGCGCCCATCTCTGCACCATCGACGGCGTGGACGGTGTCAGCTTTGCCGTATGGGCGCCCAACGCCCAGCGTGTCAGCGTCATCGGCCCCTTCAACGTGTGGGACAACCGGATCAATCCCATGGAGCGGCGCAGCGAGGCAGGCATCTGGGAGATCTTCATTCCCGGGCTGGACAGCGGCACGCATTACAAGTACGCGGTCAAATCACAGTTTCTGGGCTATGAGGTAGACAAGTCTGATCCGTATGCATTTTACGGCGAGGTCCGCCCCAGCACCGACTCGCGTGTGTGGAACATGCAGCACTATCAGTGGCAGGACAGCGAGTGGATCGAGGCACGGCCGATACAGCAGGCGCTTGATCGGCCCATCAACATCTACGAGGTCCACCTGGGCAGTTGGAAGCGTGCCCCCGAGGACAACAGTTTTCTCGATTACCGGGAACTGGCCCACCAACTGGTCACCTATGCCCAGGAGATGAACTACACGCACATCGAGTTGATGCCCATCACCGAGCACCCCTTCGACGGTTCGTGGGGCTACCAAACGGTGGGCTATTTTGCGCCGACCAGCCGTTTCGGCACGCCCGATGACTTCAAGTACTTCGTCGACCATTGCCACCGGCACGGCATCGGCGTGATCCTCGACTGGGTGCCCGCGCATTTCCCCAAGGACGCACACGGTCTGGCATTCTTCGACGGCAGCCACCTCTACGAGCATGCGGATCCGCGCCAGGGTGAACACCAGGACTGGGGCACCAAGATCTTCAACTTTGGCCGCAACGAAGTGTGCAATTTCCTGCTCAGCAGCGCGCTCTTCTGGTTGAAAGAGTATCATCTGGACGGTCTACGCGTCGATGCAGTGGCCTCCATGCTCTACCTGGACTACAGCCGCGAGAACGGGGACTGGGTGCCCAACCAGTATGGCGGCCGGGAAAACCTGGCGGCCATCGACTTCCTGCGTCGCTTCAACGAGCATGTCCACGAGGAGTGCCCGGGCGCGCTGACCATCGCCGAAGAGAGCACCTCCTGGCCCATGGTGACCAAACCGACCTATACCGGCGGCCTGGGCTTCGACCTCAAGTGGAACATGGGTTGGATGCACGACACCCTGAGCTACATGCAAAAAGATCCCATCTACCGCCGTTATCACCAGAACGAGATCACCTTTAGCCTGATCTACGCCTTCAGCGAAAACTTCGTGCTGCCGTTCAGCCACGATGAGGTCGTCCACCTCAAACGCTCTATGCTGGACAAGATGCCGGGCGACGTTTGGCAGAAGCTGGCGAACTTGCGCACGCTCTACACCTACATGACCGGCCATCCCGGCAAGAAGTTGCTCTTCATGGGCGCCGAGTTCGGCCAGTGGACCGAGTGGAGCGAAGCCAAGAGCTTGGACTGGCATCTGCTCGACTTCTCCCAGCACCGCCAATTGCAGCAATACGTCGCCGCGCTCAACGGGCTCTATCTGTCCGAGCCTGCGCTCCACGAGATCGATGCCAGTTGGGAAGGCTTCCAGTGGATCGACATCAGCGATGCCGACCAATCGATCATCAGTTTTGCCCGCAAGGCGCGCGATAGGCGTGATGTATTGGTTTTCGTCTGCAATCTGACGCCAATGCCACGGTTCGGCTACCGGATCGGTTTGCCTGGTGGAGGCATGTACGAGGAACTCATCAACAGTGATTGGCCTCAGTATGGTGGCAGTGGTATTGGCAACCAGGGCGTCATTCACGCCGAAGAGTTGCCATGGCAGAGTTGTTCTCATTCGGCCCCGGTGAACCTCCCGCCGCTGGGTACGTGCGTTTTCAAACCCCGTCACATGGACTGACAAGGGGAGTAGTTATCATGAAGCCGGCCAGCTCGCTTACCCAACCATCCATTCTGGTCGTGGAGGACAACCAGGACCTCAACGTCGCCATCTGTGACATTCTGGAATCCTACGGCTATCAGACCTTCTCGGCAGGTGACGGCTTTGCCGCGCTCGAAGAATTTGGAGCAGCAGAATCCCGGATGTCATTCTCTGCGATATCATGATGCCGCGGATGGATGGTTATACGCTGCTCCAACATACGCGTGCCGACCAATCGTTGCGGATGTTGCCATTTATCTTCCTGACCGCGCGCACGTTGACCGAAGATCAAAAGCGCGCCAAAGGCATCGGCATCGAAGATTACTTGACCAAGCCGGTCGACGAGAGCCATCTGATCATGGCGATCCAGAACGTGCTGCGCCGGCGCACGCTGATGGAAGAAGATACCCAGCGCCAGATGGATGCGCTCCACACTGAAATCATCGGTCTGCTGCAGCACGAGTTCCGGACGCCGCTCACCTTTATCCTGGGCTATGCCGAATATCTCCAGGAATCGACCGCGGACAACATCGACATCGAAAGCCTGCGCGCCTCCGCGGCCGCGATCCTCAACGGCGGCTATCGCCTCCAACGCCTGATCGAGACCTTCCTCCGATCGGCCGATCTCCAACGCCGCGAACTCAGTCCGGAGAATCTACATGTCCGCAATGCCGTGACGCTCTGGCGCGAAGTGACGGAAAGCCAGCACCGCGACCCTCAACGACGCCGGCCTGCAGATGCACGCGCCCACCGAAAATCAGTTCGCCACAGTCGTGGGCGATCCCGAGTTGATCGTTGAGGCGCTGCGCCGGCTGGTCGACAACGCGATCCGCTATCGCCGAGCCGACTCCAAACATATCTGGATTTCCGTCATCGACGAACAGCCCTACGTCGGCTTCTGTATCCGGGACGAGTCGCAAGGCATCCCGGCTGACACCCTGGTCAAGATCTCGCGCTGCCTTCGAACAGGCGGATCGGGACAATCGCACTGAACCGGGCGCCGGGTTGAGCCTCACCCTGGTCCAACATATCGCCCGGCTGCACGGCGGTAGCCTGGAAATCGGCAGCGAGTACGGCGTGGGCACGACCTGTACACTCTGGATTCCATCCGCCACCGAGACACTGGACCCCAACTGATCCATGTTCGACCTGCTGATTCGTCGCGCCGCAATTCCGTCCGAGTTTGCCCCCTATGGGCCTGCTTCGCCCGACTACCCCGGCTTCGTGCTGGCCGATCTCGGCCTGGTCGACGGGCGTATCGGCGCGCTCTTGCCGCCCTCTGCCGCGCCGGCCCGATCCCCCGGGGAGTTCGATGCCGCCGGCCTGGCGCTGCTGCCCGGCTTCATCGACGTGCATATCCACGGGGCGGACGGCTACGACACCATGGACGCGTCCGTGGACGCGCTGGCCCATATCGCGCGTTTCAAACTGCAACACGGCGTCACCGGCTTCTACCCGACGACCATGACCGCCGCACCCGCGGCGACGCTGGCTGCGGTGCAGGCGGTGGCCGAGAGTGGGCCTACCGGCGGCGCCCGCATCCTAGGCATCCATCTCGAAGGTCCGTTTATCAGCCCTCAGTTTCCGGGGGCGCAGCGCGCGGCTGACATCCGGCTACCGGACGTGGCCGAGTTCATGCGCCTGGTGGAGGCAGGCCCTGTGCGCCTCATCACGTTGGCCCCGGAACAGCCCGATGCAGCCGAGGTCATGGCCGCCGCCCGCCGCCAGGGGATGGTCGTGGTGACGGGCCACACCAATGCGAGCTACGCCCAATGCCTGGCCGCAGTGGAATTGGGCGTGACCCAGGCGACCCACACCTACAACGCGATGACCGGACTCCACCATCGCGAGCCGGGCACGCTGGGTGCCGTTCTCACCTGCGATGCCATCTACGCGCAGCTGATCGCGGACAACATCCACGTGCACCCCGCGGCCATGCAGGTGCTGGCCCGCTGCAAGGGCGCGTCTCGCACCATCCTCATCACCGATGCCATGCGCGCGACCGGGCTGGTCGACGGTACCTACGATCTGGGCGGGCAGCCGGTTACCGTCGACCACGGCGCGTGCCGGCTGGCCGACGGTACGCTGGCCGGCAGCGTGCTGACCATGGATCGCGCGCTGGTCAATTTCATGGCGGCCACGGGCTGGACA
>CAVQSG010000045.1:0-243153 GCA_963715415.1 uncultured Chloroflexia bacterium
CGGGTAGTCGAGGGGGAATGCCGTTAGCTGGTTTGGAGTGGACACAAGCTGGATGAAAAACAGTCAGGTGGGTGAGGGGATTTCCCTTTGTAGTCTCGCTGCTCCATGATTAACCCTCAAGGTCTTCGTTGATCGATCCCGTCCAACCATAATGGCAGCCGATCCTCGCGTGGAGCGAAGTTTCATCATGCATTCCGAAAAGCCCATGAAAATTCTCAGCGTTTCCGTGATTTTGCTGACGGGCCCCGCCCTTGCTGGAAATTCAGTGCGCGCGGTAACCGCGAGCCATTTGCACACCATCGGCGACGTCATCGGGGTATCTTCCAGAACATCGACCTAGTGGCCAACTCAAGCGCCCGTGTCGTCACTTTGAGGACTATCCACGCCAACCATAGTGATCAAATAATCTCTAAAGTAAACCCATCTCTAGATCCTGATCCGATTCCCAAACACCATAAAACCCAAAGATAAATCGTTTTAGCAAACAAGCCGACCCATGAAAACTCCAAGAAACACCATCCGAACGCTCGCCGCCGCAGCGCTGCTTGCCTTTGTCACCGCGCCGGATCTCACCGCGCAGATCACCATCGTCAACGACGACAACTCGACCTTTACCAATGTGGTTCCGAATCCCGGGGGCCCTCGAAGACTAAACTCCCATCACCATACACGGTCTCATTCGATGCCGGGGCCACCGCCGACAAACTGATTGTGGCCCTGAGTTCTGAAACGGGAGGTGGAGGTCCTCCCGTGATCACCTACAATGGTGCGCCACTGACCCAGGTTCCCGGGACGGCGAGCAACAAGAACAAGGGAATCTGGTATCTGGATCTGGAGACTCGGCCCCCCCTACACCGGGGGGCCGGCCGATCTGGTGATCGACATGACCAATTACAACACCGTCAACGGAATCGGCTTCGGGGTCGTATCGGTCTCCGGCACCGCCCCGGGCACCACCGGCGGTGATGCCGCGGCCGGGCTGGAGGTTTCGATCACCACCACGGCTGCGGACAGTCTCATCGTCTCAGCCTACGCCTCGAATTCCGGAGGCATTCCCACGGTGCCCTCGGGCCACAGCCAACTCTATACCAGCGGGGATATCGGATCCGCCGATGGGGCCGCCGCTTATCGGAATCCTCGTCGCCGCAGGATTGCAAACGGTCACCTACGGGCAAACCGGCACCTTGGCAGACAACAGCACCTCGGCAGCCGGCTTCGCTCCCGCGCTGGTGATCACCTCCACCACTCCAGCCGACAATGCGACCGACGCACCCTTGGGCGGCGATCTGGTGGCGACCTTCAGCGAGACCGGTGAGCGCCGGCACCGGCAGCATCGAGTTGTGGCAGGTCGGCGGCGGCTCGCCGGTCGAATCCTTCGACGTGACCCTGCCTCGGAAGTCGCCTTCAGCGGCCAGACGCTCACCATCAACCCCACCAGCGACCTCGTCGTTGGCGTGGAATATTACGTTCTGATTCCCTCCACCGCCGTCGTGGACACCAGCAGCGGCAACGCCTTTGCCGGGATCGCGGATTCCACGACCTGGAGCTTCGGCGACACGGCTCCGGTCATCGTCGCCCTCTCCCCGGCGGATGACGCCGCGAACGTCGCTCTCGATACCAACCTGGTGGCCACCTTCAGCGAGACCGTGGCAGGCCGGCAGCGGCAGCATCGAACTCTGGAAAGTCGGCGGCGGCTCGCCAGTCGAGACCTTTGATGCGACCAACCCTTTGGAAGTTCGCCTTCAGCGGAGCCACCTTCACCATCAACCCGTCGGCCGACCTTGACCCGAGTAGCGACTACTATGTGATCATCCCCGCCACCGCCGTCGTGGATCTTTCCTCCCAGGCCTTCGCGGGACTCGCCGGGACCGAGGCATGGAATTTCGGCACGGTCGGTCAAACCTGGGACGGCGGCGGTGCCGACAACCTCTGGACCTCGGTCTTGAACTGGGACGCCGACGTCGCTCCGGACTTCGCCCAGCCCATCACCTTCCAAGGCAGCACCAGGACCACCTCCCAGAACGACCGCACTGCCGGCTCGACGGTAGCGGGCATCAATTTCATCAATGATGGCACTACCGTTTACGAATGCCTTCACCCTGCAAGGCATCGACGCCACCACGACGCAACTCCATGACCCTCGGTGGCGACATCACCACCACCGCCTCGTCGTCCGCGCATTAAGGACCTGATTCACCGATCACTCGATGTCATTCTCAACGGCAACCGCACCATCACCACCAACACCAACCACAACCTCAGGATCAACGGACAAATCAGTGAGGACCGGTGGATCACGGTCCATCACCAAGGAAGGTGCCGGCCACCTGACTCTCGGGAATAACAGTCTCACCACGAACCGCAACAGCTTCAGCGGCGGCATCGACATCAACAACGGTGCGGTGAGCTTGGTTGGCAGCGCCGCCCTGGACAGCTGCGGCGGGAACGGGAACGATCAACCTGGGTGCCACCTCCGGCAGCAATGACGCCGAACTGCGGCTGGCCGGCACCGGCACCAACCCCACCAACGACGTTGATCGTCCGCACCGGCTCCTCAGGCACCAAGACCCTCGCGAACCGAACCACCAACAGCGTCATCTACAAGGGCATCATCACCGCGAATGACAACCTGACGATTCTGGCAGCCAACGGTGGTGGTCGTTTGACCGTGGACGCCGCCGGCAAGCACCATCGCCAACGGCAAGACGGTCAGTTTCACCAACACGGGCGGCACGGCGAACGCCATGATCAACAGCGCCACCTGGGGCGGGCAAGGCAGCATCTCCTACACTTCCAGCACGCACATGGGCTTTCACCGTCAGCGGTGCCAAGACCTACAGCGGCGGCACGACCCTGGGCGCCATGAGCGGAACTGGAGAACTGGTCGCGCCGACCAGCTCCACCGGCCCGCCGAACGCCCCGACCGACGGATCCTTCGGCACCGGCACGCTGAGCATCGGTGCCACGCAAGATGCGCGGGGGCAATGTCAATCATCACCATCGGCAACCCGGTCACCTTCATCGGCAATCCCACCTTCGTCGACGATCGCCAGCGAGAAATCCATCATCTTCACCGGCGACGCCAGCCTCGGTGCCACCCGCACCCTCACGGTGGAAACCGGCAGCACGGTGGCGACCGCGGAGGTCGAATTCTCCGGCGAGATCTCCGGCAGCGGCTTCGGCATCACCAAGGCCGGCGCGGGCAATCTGCTGCTCTCCGGCACCAACACCTACACCGGCGACACCACCGTCAACGCCGGGGTGCTCGCCGTCACCGGAGCCTCCATCGACAATACCGGCAAACTCGTCATCAATGGCAGCGGCAAGGTGGACCTGACCAGCACGGAAACCGTCGCCGCCCTGGACTTCGACGGCACCCCGCAACCCGATGGCGACTACAGCGCCAGCAGCGTTCCCGGCACCGCGACGATCACGACCGCCAGCTTCTCCGGCGCGCGGCACCTTGACGGTCGGCGGAAGCGGCCTATTCCGGATGGGCTGCCACCAACGCACCTTCACCTCAAACGCCCGAGCAGGACTTTGATGGCGACGGCGTCAGCAACGCGGTGGAATTCGTGCTCGGCGGTCTCGCCACCACCAACGACCTCGACAAGCTGCCGACGGTCTCCGAAGACGGCACCGACATGACCTTCAGCTTCGAGCGGGACGTGACCTCCATCGACGCCAAGACGGTGGTGACCATCGAGGTGAGCACCGATCTGGTGACCTGGGACACCGCGCCATCGCCCTACGCCGTGTCCGACAGCGCCACCGGCCCGGTGAATCCCGGCGTCACCGTCGTCGAGGACAGCCCTGCGGGCTTCGACACCGTCACCCTCACGGTGCCGCAGGATACGGCCAAGAAATTCGCCCGTCTCAACGTGGTCATCCTCCCATGATTCCGTATCGGCGCGCATTCACCGTCATTCCCGAGCCAGCCACCGCGCGGCTCGGTCGTGGCGGGAGGCCTGTCCTGCCGGTCGGCCGCTCCCTGATTGACCAATAGAGAAATCACGCCGATGATGCCCCGTTCCGCCCGCCGGAGCGGGGCATTTTCAGAATCGAAAAGCACATGAAACCAACGACCCTGCTTTTCGTCGCCCTGCTGGCGTCATTCGGCCTGCCGCAAGCCGGCCATGGCAGCGCCGCGCCCGAACGTCCTGCTCATCATGGTGGACGATCTGAATGGCGAGGTCGGTTGTTACGGCAGCACGAGCGCGAAGACTCCCCGCATTGGACGCCTTCGCGACCACCGCCGTGCGCTTCACGCGGGCCTACTGCCAGGCACCGCTGTGCAATCCCTCGCGCACCAGCATGCTCACCGGCTTGCGGCCGGAAACCATCGGCGTGATCGACAACAACACCCACTTCCGCTGGAAGCGACCCGGAGGTGGTCACCCTGCCGCAGCAGTTCCGCGCCGCGGGCTGGCGCACCGCGGCCTTCGGGAAGATCTTCCACGGCGGCAGCATGCCCGGTCGAGGACGGGGCCTCGTGGGACGCCGGTCCGGGAGTCGGCCAAGCCGCTTCCCGGAACCCCGGAAACCGAGGCAAGGCAAGCCCGGTCGCCAGCGCACCGACAATCCATGGGACACCTGGGGACCGATTCCCGGCGGCGACACCGCCGCCGGCGATGGCAAGTTCTCCCGCGCCGCCGTCGCCGCGATGAAGCGCATGAAGGACGAGCCGTTCTTCCTCGCCGTCGGCTTCAAGAAACCCCACGCCCCGCTCTTCGCGCCGGAGAAATACTTCGCCCTGCATTCCCCGCAGACCGACGACCTGCCGCCGAGTTTCCGCTACCCGGACGAGCCGCCGGTGACCTATCTGCCCGCCGCCGCGCTGCGGCCGAACTTCGATCTCTTCGGCTTGCAGCGCAAGACCACCGGCACCCGCGACGAGGCGCTCTCCGCCCGCGCCGCCTATGCCTCCTGCGTTTCCTACATCGATGCGCAGTGCGGGCTCGTGCTCGACGCCCTCGACGAGCTGAAGCTGCGCGACCGCACCATCGTCATCTTCGTCAGCGACAACGGATTCCACCTCGGCGAGCACGGCCTGTGGTCGAAGATGACGCTGCTGGACGAAAGCCTGCGCGTGCCGATGATGATCCGCGCGCCGGAGATCGCTCCCGGCGTCTGCGACCGGGTCGTCGAGTTGCTCGACATCTATCCGACGGCTGCTCGACCTCGCCGGGCTGCCGCCCGCGGCCCACGTCGAAGGCCGCAGCCTGGCGCCGCTGCTGCGCCAACCGGACCGCGACTGGCCGCACCCCGCCTTCTCCCAACTGCCCAAGCAGGACCGAGCTGCCCGGTGGTGCCAGGATCACCGATGAAATGCGCGGACGCAGCGTGCGTGACGGCCGCTGGAACTACGTCGCCTGGGACGGCGGGGCCGAAGCCCTCTTCGACCTGCAAAGCGACCCGTATCAGATGCAGAACCTCGCCGCCAATCCCGAACACGCCGCCACCCTCGCCAGCATGAGAAAGTTGCTGAAGGATTCCGCGGCAGGACAGTCCATCGCCCAAACAGAACGATGATTCTCGGATTCAAGAAGCATCCGGTGGCAGACTCGCCCTTGCCATGATCAGCCTCGCTCGCTGATGCTCGGGCACGGTGCTGGCGCAGATCACCGTGGTCAACACCGGCTCGCTGGTGTCGCCCACGGCCGACGACCCCAAGACCGCGGTGCTGTCCTTCGACGCCGGAGCCACTGCGGACAAGCTCATCGTGCAGGTCAGCGCGGAGGGCCAGAACGTCGCCTCGATCACCTATCAGGGCGTCGCCTTGTCCGAGGCGGTCGCGGGCTGCCGGGCGCAACAAGGGAATCTTCTATCTGGACAACCCGTTCACCGGCGGCGCGGCCGATCTCACGGTCACTCTGGGGGAAGGCATCTCGAACGGGATCGCCGTCGGCGTGGTCTCGATTTCCGGGGCGGCCCCGGGAGTCGCCGTGGCTGCCGTGGCCGACGGCGCGGCCAGCGTGACGCTGACGGTGCCGGTTTCCGGCAGTTTCGTGGTCAGCGGCTACGCCGCCAACGGCAGCGGCACCATCACGCTGCCTGCGGGACACACGGCACTCTACAACTCAAGCAACATCGGCTCCGCCCATGCGGCGGCCAGTTATGCCAACGCCCAGCCCGCCGGCTCCCGGACCTATACCTTCGGCGACACCAATCTCTCTTCTCCGGTGACGTCCGCCGCGGTCTTCGTGCCGGCCACTGCCGCTCCGGTGATCACGAGCACCAGCCCGGCCGGCAGGCGCGACCTCCGTCCCGGTGGACGCCAACCTGACCGTGACCTTCAGCGAGCCGGTGGTGGCCGGCAGCGGCAACATCGAATTGTGGCAGTCCGGCGGAAGTTCGCCGATCGAGTCGTTTGACGTGGCGACTTCATCCCAGCTCACCTTCGACGGTCCGACCCTCACCATCGATCCGGTCGGCAACCTCGCCCCCGGCGCCTTCTACCACGTCCTGATCGGTTCCACCGCCGTCATCGACACCTCCGGCGGCAACCCGTTCGCGGGCATCACCAATCCCGCCGGTGTGGACCTTCTCCACCGGCAGCAGCCCGCCACTTGTCCCCACCTTTTCACCGAAAGACAATGCTTTCGGCGTGGCCTTGAATGCCAATCTCGTGGCGACCTTCAGCGAGACCGTGCAGAAGGGCACCGGCAACATCACCATCCACCAGGCCGACGGCTCGGTGTTTGAAACCATCGACGTCACCACCGCCGCCGTCACGGTGTCCGGCGGCAAGGTCACGATCAATCCCGCCAACAATTTCCTGCCCGGCACCGGATATCATGTCCTGATCGACTCCACCGCGCTCCGCAACACCGCCGGCCAATTCTACGCGGGGATTTCGGATCCCACCGTGTGGAATTTCACCGCGCAGCCCGATTTGACCACGGTCGATGGCCGCCTCGAATGGATGCTCCAGCAGAACATTTCCAATCCCTGGCCCGCCACCACGGGTGCGGCGGGCATGGCCTCCTACGCCCTGGCCGCCATGCATCTGGGCATCGACCTGGAGACCGCCAACGATTTCATCAACCAATTCCACAGCCAGTTCCCGGTCCCGGACAGCGACACCATCGGCTTCGACTCCTACTTCTGGCTGCACCTGATCTGGCGCATCTATCACGATCCCGCGATGAACGCCCGGCTGACGCCGCAGGCCCGCGCCAACATCGAGGACATGATGTGGCGCTGGATCCGCACCCGCAGCCGGCTCACCGAGGCGCAGGGCGACCGAGTGGGTCTATCACGACAGCGAGAACCACGACGCCATGCAGAAGGGCGGCTTTCTCCTCTGCGCGGAGGCCCTGAAGGACGCGCCCGGCTACGGCCCGGACCTGGTCCTCGCCGATGGCGGGACCATCGCCGAGCACGCCGCGGCGTGGAGCGACTATTTCCAACGCTACTTCATCGGCCGCGCCCGGGAGGGCATCAATGCCGAGATCGCCAGCCCGATCTACGCGAAATACACGGTCGGCGTTTACTACAACCTCATGGACTTCGCGGAGTCTCCGGTCCTGCGCACCCTGGCCGAGCGCTTCATCACGCTGTATTGGGCGGACACCGCGTCGGACTGGACCTCGTCCGGCGTGCGGGGCGGGGCGGAGACGCGCTGCTACAAGGAGAATTACCTCCGCCTCGGCAGCCAGTATTCCTTCACGAGCATCCTCTGGGGCTATGGCTGGCACACCAACTCCAGCGTGGTCCGCACCTACGGCCTGATTCCCGCCGCCAGTTCCTACCGCGTTCCCGAGATCATCACCGCCTGCGCCACCGATCCCGCCCGCCCGAACTACCTCTACACCTCCCGCCGCTGGGGCCGGACCAGCGGGAGCGTCGGGGAAGACAACCTCGTCACCTTCGACAACGGGAACTCCAACCTGCGCCGCGACACCTGGGTCACGCCCGACTACACCATGGGCACCCTGACCTTCGACATGAACCGGGACTACCTCCAGATCATCGACCAGAACCGCGCCATGGGCGTGATGTTCGCCTCCGGCGTCAACGACCGCGTCATGGTCTTCGGCAAGGGTGCCGCCAGCAACGACAAGAGTTATGCCGACCTCAGCGGCGTCACCCGCGAGGACTGCATGGTGGTGCAGCGCGACAAGAACGCCAACAGCAGCGGCAACGGCACCCTGGTCTTCGTGGCGCAGAACCTCTGGGACAGCCCGCGTCGAGACCGGCGGCTGGCTCTTCATGCAGACCGGCAACGCCTACTGCGCGATCCGCCCGGCGGGTGGCGGCTACACCGCGGCGACTGCCGCGCATGGCGTGGACCTGGAAATGGGCGACCTGTGGGCACCGGTGATCATCCAGACGGGCCAGGCCGCCGAATTATGCGGACTTCGCCGCGTTCCAGGCCTCCGTCATCGCCAACCCGCTGAGCTATTCGTCCGGCACGCTCAACTACACCAGCGAGGCGGGCGACACCTTCACCTTCTACGCCAACAGCAAGACCACCCCGCGGGTGAACGGGACGACCGTGAATCTCAATCCGGCCAAGACCTACGACAGCCCCTACCTCTCGATGGTCCATGGCGAGAACCTCGCCACGGTTTCCTATCCCGGTTACGAGGACCTGCTGCTGGATTTCGACCCGCTCCACCGGCTTCATCGGCGTCACCGCCAGCGCCCAGCGTTATCAGTGACACCAACTCCCCGACCAACACCCTCGCCGACTTCACCGTGGCACCCGGCAGCAACCGCAAACTGGTGCTGACCGCCAGTTGGGAAAGCGGCAACGGCGACATCAGCGCGACCTGGAACGGAACCGAGAATTTCACCGTGGCCGTGAAACGCGGCGGCGGCAGAAACTCGGCGATCCTCTATCTCGACAACCCGACTCCCGGCACCGGAGACATCGTGGTCACCTTTGGCGCGAGCGTCCGGTTCGCGCATCGGGGTGGCGAGCCTGGTGGGCGCGGCCGGTGGCGTCGCGGCCACCTCGAGCGCGCCGGGCAGCTCCGGCAGCCTGGCCACGCCGGTGGACGACTCCTGGTCGTCGGAGTTTACACATCCAACGATGCCCCGACGATTACAGGTCCCTTCGCGACCACGCTCTACAACGGCAACTCCGGTTCGTCCGCGGGCAATGCCGGCTATCAGACCGAGCCATCGGCCGGGCCTGGCGAACTACACGTGGACGGTCAGCGCCCCGGCGGCCGACAACAACGTGCTGGCGGCCTTCGTGCCGGTGAGCGCCGCCCCGGTCATCGTGGCCACCACGTCCGGCGGACGACGCGATCGATGTGCCGGTCGACGCCAACCTGGTGGCCACCTTCAGCGAGCCGGTCGTGCGCCGGCAGCCGGCTTCATCACCCTCAAGGCGGACCGCCGACAACAGCACGGTCGAGAGTTTCAATGTGGCCTCGTCGCCGCGGCTCACCTTCAGCGGCCAGACGCTCACGATCGATCCCGACCAGCAACCTCGCCCCCGGGGTCGGATATTACGTCCTGATCGACTCCGGCGCGGTCGTCGATACCTCCGGCGGCGACGCCTTCACGGGAATCTCCGACACGGCCGCGTGGAGCTTCACCAGCCGGCCGGCAACACCTTCGCCGACTGGATTTCCAATCCCGCCTTCGGGCTCGCCCCCGCCGACCAGGACCTCGGCGACGACCCCGACGGCGACGGCATCGACAACGGCGTGGAGAACTTCTTCGGCACCCATCCGGGCGTCTTCTCGCAGGGTCTGGTCGCGGGCACGGTGAGCCGGGCAGACACCTTCACCTTCACCCACCCGCAGAGGCCAGCCCCGCCACCGACCTCACGCGCGACCTACCGCTGGTCCACCAATCTCTCGACTGGTATGCCGGCGACAATGTGGACGGCCCCGGCGATGGCTTGACCGTCGCAATCGTGCCGAACCCCGTCGGCCACCCACCACCACGGTCACCGCCACGGTCACCGGGACGCTTCCCGACCGTCTGTTCATCGATGTCAAGGTGACCAAAAACTGAAATCCTATTCATGCAACGATCATTCCACATAGAGCCGGCGGGGACCGATGAACCACGTAAGGGCATGAGGTCGTTCCGAAGCGATCCGACTCAAAGGCGCGGCTTCGCGCTGGTCGTCACCATCTCGCTGATGGTGTTGCTGACCGTGATCGCGGTCGGCTTGCTGTCGCTCTCCGCCGTCTCGCTGCGCGCATCGTCGCAGGGCTTGGCCATGTCCGAGGCGCGGGCGAACGCCCGGCTGGCCCTGATGCTGGCGATCGGCCAATTGCAGTCGCGAACTCGGGCCGGACTCCAGGATTTCCGCTCCGCATGACTTGGCAGGCGGGAATTCCGGCGGTCGCCCGCACTGGACCGCCGTTTACGACGCATGGAAGGCTCCAGACCCGGCAAGCGGTGAAGCCGATTCGCCCGGACTAAGGAAAGTCACCTTCCGCAAATGGCTGGTCTCCGACAACACGGGGTCAAGCCAGCCAGGCAACACGAGCGAGATCCTGCTGGTGGGGCCGGGCACGCTCGGCGCGTCTGCCGCCGCAGACGACCAGGTCCGCGTTCCTTCCCAAAACCTGGATTCCGGTGGCAGGAGCGGGCGGATCGCCTGGTGGATCTCCGATGAAGGGATGAAGGCCAAGATCAACGCGGGGCCGGATGACAGCTCCTCGGCAGCGCAGGCCGTTTCCAATCCCTTGTTCCATGCGCAGTCCCCGCCGCATCCCGACCACCGGGCGTTCGCCGCCCTCGAGAACTTCGAATGGAAAGACGGCCAGAGGGAGCTGGCGCTCTCGACCGGACAGGTCAATCTCGCCGCCAAACTCGGGCCTGCCGGTCTGGGCTCCGCCTTCCACGATCTCACCGTCCACAGCGAGGGCGTGCTGGCCGACGTGAGGACGGGACGGCTGAAGCGGGATCTCACGCAACTCCTGAGCCGCCCGCTGGCCGAACTGGAGGACAAGCCCCTGTATCTGGCCGACGGACGCATCAACCGCTTCGATATCACCGCGGATGGCGCGGTGACCAACAAGTCGTTCGTGAGGCCATGGAATTCATCGAGGTTCAAGGCGGACGAATGGGGCATCAATCTCGAGGAACTCGCCCTCTTCCACAACATCCACCGCGAGATCGACTGGTCCGGAGGGGTGCCGACGCTCGTCACCAAGGACAACGCGGACGAACTCGCGCATGGACCGGTTCTACATGTATGGCAGGCCCGCGATCGAGGCGATGCAGTTCATCCTGTCCCTGCAGGCGGTTCAAACCGGCGGCACCGCGGCCGCCCCGATCTACACGATGCAGCTGATGCTCGACGGGATGGTCGCCCTCGCCAATCCCAACGATGTCCGCCTGCGCTTTCCTCCGGGTCTCGTGAAGTCCTGGACCTGATCAGTTCTTCCCTACGATATGAAACTGAAGATCACGAAGGCGAACGGCTCCATCCTGGAAAAGCAGACGATTCACGCCCGAAAACATCAGGTTTTTCAACGGCTACATCGAGGGCGGCTTCGGCGGAATGCCGGCCGACGGCTTCGACCTCGAACCCGGTGAGGCCGCCGCCTTCGGTTCGACCACGGCAAGCGGTTTCGACCTGAACATCCGCCGGGGCTTCGTCCCGAGCGGCGGGGTCAGGATGACTGGTGGAATCTGGGCGTCACCGGACTGGGAAAAGACCGACAAGGTGGACTTCGAACTCCTGAAAACGACGACAGGCGAGGAACAACTCCAACAGCAACATGTTACTACCAGGCGTGGCACGATTGGCACTCCGGGGCAGCGGATCTTCGAATCCGCGAACTTGACCAAGGACAACGGCGCGCCCGATGGCGCGCTGATGAACCGCTTGCTCCCGCCGAAAATCCTCCCACCCCAGGTTCGACCGGTCAGTGACTTCATCGACAAACCGCAGCCGATCATGGTGATGAGCATCATCAAGAATGTGGAACAGAGTTCCAGCGCAGAGCAATCCCGACGCGCTTGCCCTCGCGACCCATCCTGCTCAGACGAACCCGCCGTCGGTGGAGGTCGCGATCTGGCGGAATGCAGATTCCCGATGACCTCCACGAGAACCAGTTGCTGTTCACGGCGGAGCCGCTGAACTACCAGTTCCGCTCGCTCGCCGCCGGTGCCGGTGGGCGCAACGTGTATCACGGCGGCGGACGCCAGCCCGGACTCGGCGGCGAGTTCCGGGTGATCAAGCGCCGGATTCCGCTGGCACCGCCGCTCTCGCTCGGAGCCTTCGAGAATGCCATCGCCGGCGGTTTCTGCGCCCATTTCGGCGAGCTCGGCGGCGCATGGGCCAAACCGGCCCGGGAGTGGATCCGGATCAATCGACCGCCCTCGCCGGCAGCTTCGCGAGGGACTTGGCTTTCCGGTCATCGCCAAGGCGATCGGTAATTCCTTCACCAATCCCCTTCTCGCTCCCGAACAGGTTTACCGCCCGGGCTCCGGCAGCAGCACCTCAAGCCGGATGGCCACCGACCCGTCCTGGATGGTCAACACCGCGCTCTGGGATTCGTGGTTTCTCTCCGGAATCGTGGATGGGAGCGACACCGACCCGGCCAGCCCGATGAAGGACACGCGCACCGCGCGCGCCCAGTTCCAGGATCTGGCCGAGGGCACGGGCCTGCTCCGCAACAAACGCTATCGCTTGTTCCATCCTCACAAGTCACCGGAACAGTGCGCTCACGAACTCTTCACGGGTGAAGATTTCAAAGGATCCGCACTCAACAACCTGGCGAAATATCTGCTGATCGACGGAGCCTTCAATGTGAACTCCACCTCGGTCAAGGCATGGGCCGCCCTCTTCCGCAGCGTGGCCGGACCAGGAACTGCTTGACTCGAGCGGCGCGACCAAGAAGTTTCGACAACCCTTATGGCACCCTCGGCTATGCGGCCAACGCACGGCGACCTCGGGATCGCAGGGTGACTGGACCGGACTCCGTGACCTGACCGAGCGACGAGATCAAGGCTCTTGCCAAAGCGACCGTGGAGGAGGTGAAGGCCCGGGGCCCGTTCCTCAGTCTCGCGGATTTCGTGAACCGCCGCCCCAACGCCAGCGATTCCTGCCCACAAGGTGGTCGGTGCGCTCCAGGCGGCCATCGACAAGAGCGGACTGAACGACCGCTTCGCAGGCGGCGGACGCCAGGTGACGGGAGCCGATCTCGATCCCCTGCCGGGGAGTGGAAGCGTGGATGCCGAGCCCGCTCCCGCCCGTGCGGTGGGAGCCGCGGGGCACCTCAGGCAGGCAGGCATCCTCACCGCGCTGGGTTCCCAGATCAGCGTGAGATCGGACACCTTCGTCGTCCGCGCCTACGGAGACAGCCGTGACAAGTCCGGCAAGATCCTGGCGAGCGCCTATTGCGAGGCGGTGGTCCAGCGCGTGCCGGAATTCCTCGATCCAAGCGATTCGCCCGAGGTGACCCCGGCTTCCACCGTCAACCAGCTCTTCGGGCGCAGCTTCCGGATGGTTTCCTTCCGCTGGCTCGCGCCTTCCGAGATCTGAAAACCGATTATCCGATGCGTTCGCTTCATCATCACCCATCCATGCTGGCTTGCCGTTGTCTTCTGCTCGACAGTGGCATTGGCCCCGCGGCTGATCGCGGAGCCCGAATCCGCCGCCACTCCCGGCCAGCGCAAGGATTCCGCCCCGAAAGTCCGCCTGGTCTTCCTGTCGAGTCTCGTGCAGGACGACGAGTTGGTTCTCGCATCTCCCGGCAAGGACGGGAAATGGAAGGAGCTCGGGGAATTGACAGCCAGGCCTTCGTTCATCACCGAATGGCTGGAAGTGCGTGCCGGTGAGACTGCACCTCACCCGTCGGACGCCCGATGGCCTGGTTTCCAAAGGCCGATTGGATGTTCCTGCGGGTGCCCGCTCGGTGCTCGCGGTCATTGCAGCCGATCCGGACGGTCAAGGCTATCGTTCCAAGGTCATCGATCCGGCGAAGTATGGATTCGCGCGAGGTTCGAGTCTCTTGATGAATCTCAGCAGGAAAAGCGCGTTGGTGGTGTCTCGGCGAAACCCGGTTGACCGTCGGGGCGGGGAGTCACGAAGGTCTCCAAAGCGACTCCGGAAGCGAACGGCATGTATCGGATGCTTGCAGGCTACAAGGATGCGGAAGAGGAATGGGTCGTGTGCTACGACCGCTATGTTTCCAGCAATCCTGAGTCGCGCGAGTTTCTGTTTCTGCTTCCTGACGAAATTCTCGGGCTGAGAGTTCTGAGCCTCCCCGAATTCGGGGACATCGATTGACGGGATTTTCCAACTTTCCGCATGCGTCCATTTTTTCTTCATCCCCGATCCCGAGCGGCAATCCAGCGCCCTGCCTCACTCCTCTTCAGCCGCACGCATCGTCTGGTGGAATCGCTTCTCGCGGTCTTCATGATCGGCACGGCTACCTTCGTCCAAGCCGGCGATCCTCCGGTCAGCGACCGTTTCGCCGACCATGAGAAACTCGTCGCGGAGACCCACGCCGCGTCGCTCAAGCTGCGCGAAGCGGAACCTCCGCAGGACCATCGCCAGGAAGCACCGCCTGGCCCTACGGCACCTGGGGCGAGAATCTGTGGTGCCTCGCCGCCCTCTATCTCAACGAAAAGACCGACGAGGCCAACGCGCGTCTGCTCAAACGGGCGAATGATTTCATCGCATCGAAGCCGGAACCGCGCAGCGCCACATCGCCCGAGGATCCCGGCAATCTGCCGTGGACGTTTTTCTCCATCACCGACTACGTGCGCATCCTCTATCTGTTCCACGCGAAGAGCCCGCATTTCCCCGGGCGCTTGAAGCCGGAGACCGAGGCGGCGATGAAGGAATCCCTCTGGCTCTGGGTCCGCGGGGAAAGCCGCCTCGCCGATGCCGGCCTGGACGACCAGTTCCTGCTGCTCGGCACCGAAAACCACGATCTCAACCGCCGCCCGCCCTACTATCTGATCACCGCCTTCCTGAAAGACGATCCCGCCTATCGCGACCGGAAACTCGACGACGGCCACAGCGTCGCCGAGCACGCCGCGGCCTACACCCGCTTCTTCCGCGAATGGCCGCGCAGCCGCGCGAAAAACGGCCTCTGGATCGAGGTCGGCTCCAACACCTATCAGAAATACTCGTGGCCCGCGCTGTTCAACCTGCACGAGCTTTCACCCGATCCCGTCATCCGCCACCGCTTCGGACTGCTGCTCGACCTCGCCTTCATCGAGGAGGCCCAGATCTCGGTGCGTGGCCGCCGCGGCGGCGGACACAGCCGTGCCTCGGGCGACGGGAATGGCTTCGACGGCTACAAGAACCTGCTTTTCGCCCGCGACGGCCAAGCCGGCCGGCTCCAGCCACTCGCGGGTGATCGAAACCAGCCGCTACCAACTGCCGGCCGCCGCCATCCTGCTGGACAAGCGCGCGTTTCCGGCAGTCAGGCCCTTCGCCATCCGCAACCGCGTGCTCGGCGAAGCTCAAGACTCACGGGGCTGACGGCGAGGCTCAGCGCATCGCCTCCGAACTCCGCCCTGGTCAACTACGCCTGGCGCACGCCGCACTATCTGCTAGGAAGCACCCTGCAGAATCCGGCCCTCGATTATGCCGGCATCTCGCAACAAAAGCGCTGGTGCGGCCTGCTCTTCGACGATCCCTCCGCCGCCACCGTCGGCTCGATCGATACGGTCATCGAAAAGACCGCGAGCGGGCGGCCGCAGCATTCGTTCTGGAGCGTCCAGCACGAGAACGTGCTCATCCTCCAGCGCATCGCCAACCGCAAGGATGGCGGCTCCTACAGCACCGGGAAAATCCGCATGCGCTTCGAGGCACCGGGACTCGAAATCATCGACGAGGACGGCTGGATCTTCGCCAGCAACGGCAAGGCATTCGCCGGCGTGAAGTCTTGCCTTACCGAAAAACTATTGGTGGCATCGTGTTATCGCCGAAAACATATAACAAAAGCACCTCCACAGGCCTGAAGCTAACGAATCAAAGACATATGTGTTGATGTATGACGAATTACTCTCCATCTAACTACTATGTAAAAGCTAATTAACAACTGTGTCTCGGCCCGCAAGGGTCTAAGTCTTGAAGAGCATTTGTTAATTGAAAACAAGGTCGAAAATGTCCATTTTCTTCTCTATCTAACTGAATTCGAACTGTTAGCGGGCCAGAGAACGTTCTATATCTTCTTTGTGATGTAATAAAGGTTCTATCCATTGTCTATATTGTTTAACAACATGTCTAATGGGATCGTTTTGTTCAACAAAGATTTAAGCAATTTCACACGATACCACCGTGTTAAATCGTATTTTTTGGTGCACGTTTGAAGTAGCTGAACCTACTACCTTAATAATATGCCAGGTGATCGATGTATCATATTATTATATTTTCCAACACACTGCTGCAATTTTATAGTATGATGGAGGCCGATGACGTCATAATGCGACTGAGCTTGCGACCGATCTTGACGTCATCATCGATATCACTCGACCTCGACCTCGATCGACGCTCGACGCATCGACCAGTTGACCAGGCTACTACTACTAATAGCAATAGGACGACAGTTCATAACTTGTTGCATCGCAAACCTTCTGTATCTATTTGTTATTTTGATTGTTTCGAGTCCGGTTGCGTTTACCAGTGGCGGTTGCGTGGTTGCGCTGAGGTTGCTCTCCAGCACGAGAAAAAGGATCATGGTTGTGACGGCGGCGGCGAGTAGGAGGTTTTTAGCGAAACGAACGAGTAGAATTTCCATGCCGCTGGCGGCACCGCTGGACAGTGCAAGTCGAGGTGTTTGTAGCAGTGGTTTCTATGATTACGTTCTCCACCCAAGCCCTCGCCGTACGTACTTCACGAACACGGATGCGATGAAACGCGACGATCCATACGCAATGCTGGGCTTGCAGTACGGCGACGGGGCAACGTCAGCCGAGATCAAGGCTGCATTCCGGGACGGAGACCGCCGACCGTGGCGGAGTGGAATCATCTCAACCGCCAGACACCGCGCCTGGTCGACGCCTTGCCCAACGGACCGCGCAACTACCCCACCGTACAGGTCTTTATGGCGGGCGGCGTACCGGAGGTTATGCTACATCTACGCGAAATGGGGCCGCTTCATTTGGACGTACAGACTGCGAGCGGTGAAACGCTGGACGCCGTTCTCGATTGGTGGCAAGCGTCCGAACGCCGGGAGGCCGTACGCACGCGGCTGGCGGCTGCCGGTGAGATCGACCCGGACGTGGTCATCATGGATGCCGACACCGCGCGCGCTGCCGGGCTCACCAGCACGGTCGTCTTCCCCATGGGCAACATCGCACCGGGCTCCGTAATCAAAGCCACAGCCATCGATCCGATCGGTCTTGGACGAGGACGGCGTCTATCGACATCGCGGCCCGGCGCGCGTCTTTACCGCTGAAGCCGACGCCATCGCCGCCATCAAAGGGCAGCACCCCCACCCAGTCAAACCCAATGATGTGCTGGTTCTCATCGGCGGCGGACCGTCCGGAACCGGGATGGAAGAGACCTATCAACTCACCTCGGCGCTCAAGTTCTTGCCTTGGGGCAAGACCGTGCCAATTCTCACCGATGCGCGCTTCTCAGGCGTTTCCACCGGCGCGTGTGTCGGCCACATCGGACCGGAGGCGCTTGCCGGCGGTCCCGTCGGCAAGGTGCGCGACGGCGACATCATCGAGATGATCGTAGACCGCAAAGCGCTGACCGGAAGCGTGAACCTGGTCGGTACGGCGGACGGCGACTGCACGCCTGCTGAAGCAGATGGTTTGCTACGCGAACGACTACCACCGGCCAACCTCCGGCCACATTCATCCCTACCCGACGACACTCGTTTATGGGCCGCGCTGCAACAGGCCAGCGGCGGCACGTGGGCCGGCTGCGTCTACGATGTGGACCGTATTGTTGCGGTGATCCAAGCGGGGATGGCGGCCCTCGAAGCTGAGCCGTAGAGGCGCACCCTTGGACCTTCTCACATGAGGCCGTTCGTGTTGTGAGAAATCGTTGAGCCAACGTTCAGTATTTGGGTCGTATTCCGATCTATAGTAGTGAATCCCGGCAGAAATGCTTGGTCAGTTCCTACCGGAAATAGCCTTGTTCTGGTGTTTTCTGTGATTGTTACAGATCACTACAACGAATTCAGACAGGAACGAATGATTGCTCTCGTTTTCGGCGATCATTGTCCAGTAGCCGCCGAACCTGGTCGCCCATAATACAATTCGTTGCCGTCTGAATTCGTTGTAGTGACAGCAGAAATACAAAACCGCAGAAAAGGCCGGAACTAGGAAATAGCCTAGCCTGATTTTTGTCGTGGTATTCACGCCGAATTGAACTAGGTTCCGTTGGCACTTGGTCGTGAAACAGCCGTATTTGGAGTAGATTTCGAAATGTCAACGAGACCTAGTCCGCAAGGAGTTACGCGAAGTCATCCAGTTTTGGTGGCCCTACAAGTGTCAAGGGAGGAAGAAAAATTGACCATCGCCCAGGACTCAGATCTGCTCATACAGGCCCAAGAATTGATCGTCACGCGCCAGTTCAAGGCAGCAATCGGACTACTCGAACAGCAAGACGGCCATCAACCGAGTGGCGAGGAAACCCGCTGTTGGCCCTTGCCCATTACCAGCTGGAAGAGTACGAGCGGGCAGCGGAACTCTACGCCAAGGCCAGTGGCCTTGGCGCCCGGCAACGAGGATTGGCAGCTCATGCGGGCGCAGGCGCACGTCAACGCAACGGCCCAGCTCGACGAACCGATCCCGCCCTACTACCTCTTCAACGCTGACTCGCTGCTGCGACCGCCAGATGTGCCCGCGGGCACGCTGCCGGAGCCCCCCCAATTCCATCACAGGCCGGGCATCCTACGTCGTTTCGGTCGCGCCATCGGCGACTTCCTTGGTTGGCTGGTGGCAATTGTCATGAATGGCCTCATCTGGCTGGTCGGCAAGCTGTTCGGCTACCGGGACGAGGTGTGGACCAACTGGTATCACCGGCCGCTGATCCTGGGGATCTTGACCCTGGCCTACATGCGGGAACAGCTCAACGAGCACAATCTCAACAACACCTACCCCAAAGGCAGACTGACCGGCTTTCAGCCGGAAGGGCAGACCCCGCCGCCGGGCGTGACCCATTTCCGGACTGCGGACGGCACGTTGGAATAATCTGGCCAATCCCAAGGAGGGCGCGGCCGGCACCCGTTTCCTGCGCAATGTCAATGACAACGCGGTCCATCCCGAAACGGGCGAACTCATTGATGACGCCCAATCCGCGCCAGATCAGCCGGATTTTCCTGACCAGAGAGGGAGAGATGAAAGAGGTGCCCTTTCTCAACCTGCTGGCCGCGTCCTGGATTCAGTTCCAGAACCATGACTGGATCAATCACGGCGAAGTGGTGATGAATGAGGTCCATGGAAATTCCCCTTGCCGGAGGATGATCCGGCCCGCAAACGGTTACTGGCAAACCAAGATGTTCGTGCGGAAAACCCAGGCCGACCCCACCTACAAACCCGGTGAGGAAGAGACCCCGATCACCTTCATCAATGAGGTCACCCACTGGTGGGACGGCTCCCAGGTTTACGGCAGCGACCAGGCCACCGTCGATCATCTCCGCAGCGGCGTTGACGGCAAGCTGCGACTGAACGAGGACGGCACCCTGCCGCTTGACAAGAAAGGCATCGAGGAAACCGGGTTTGTACCCGGAACTGGTGGGTGGGCCTGATGATGTGGCACAACCTGTTTGCCCGGGAACACAATGCCATTTGCGACCACCTGAAAGCGGCCTATCCCGCATTGGGATGACAACCGCCTGTTCAACGTGGCCCGCCTGATCAACGCCGCGGTCACGGCCAAGATCCACAGCGTCGAGTGGACCCCGGCCATCCTGCCCAACCATGGGCCTGAGCGCCGGCTGCACGCCAACTGGTACGGCCTGCTGACCAATTTTCTCAGCACGCGGCAAAGACAGAAAAACGCGTGGCCGACGATCAACGTGCGCAACCCGGAGATGGGCGGGGTGGTGGGCAATCCGATCCTCAAGCACGGGCAGCCCTTTGGCCTGACCGAGGAGTTTGTGGAGGTCTACCGGCTCCACTCGCTGCTGCCGGAAACGCTTCAGTTCAGAAAGCTCGACGGGGCTGACGACATCGAGGCGGTGCCCTTCCCGGAAACGCGCCAGGCCGGCTCCGCCAAAGTGACCCAACGCTTAACCATGGCCGATCTCTTCTATTCCTTTGGCCAGCAGCAGCCCGGCCAACTGGTCCTGAACAATTTCCCCAAATTCATGCAGGAGATGAGCATTCCCGGCAACCCGGTCTTTGATATGGGCGCGGTCGACATTCTGCGGGCCCGCGAGCGGGGCGTGCCCCGCTACAACGAGTTCCGGCGGCAGTTGGGCCTGAATCCGATCCGCTCTTTCGACGACTCTGACCGACGACCATGGCGAGGTACATACAACAGTTGAAGGAGGTCTACGGCGACCGGCCGGAAGATGTGGAAAAGCTGGATCTGATGATCGGCACCCTGGCCGAAGGGCATCGCCCGACCGGCTTTGGCTTTGGCGAAACCATGTTCCAGATCTTCATTCTGAATGCCTCCCGGCGCCTGCAGGTCGACCGCTTTTATACCGACAGCTACAACGCCGAGACCTACACCAAAGAGGGCCTAAAGTGGATCGACGAGGCCGATTTGAAGACGGTCCTCCTGCGCCATTATCCGGAACTGGCCCAGACCGGCCTGGCCAACGTCAAGAATGCCTTCGAACCGTGGGACACGGACGACAGGCTCGATCCGGCCCGCCATCCGCTCCGGGCGTTCGACAAGGACTTGAAGCCCGATCCCTGGCTGGGAGATTCCTTCCGCATCTGAGACATAGCCATCGTCATAGGCGATGCACCGGCTTGGGCGGCAGCGGGCTGAAGCACTCCAATTGCTCGATATAGTCGCGCGAACTTGGCGACGGCTTGGCCGCTTCAACGGCCTGTATCACCATCTCCTCGAGTCGCGCCGGCGTTGTATTGACGCCTGCGTTCAAGATGAATTCATGTGCGCTGGCCTCGGCACCGCTGTGTAGCGCATCGCTACTCTCTAGATCCCATTCAATCGCCGTACCGGATTGGCTGAGCCCGGCCTTTAGCTTCACGCCGGAGAGCGCATGAGCGATGGAGTCTTGAACGGTGGCCATTGCCTTGATATGGGCGATTCCTGCACTCTGCCGGCGGCAAAGCGTATCCAATGTCGAGAGGAGCAGATCCATCCACCGCCGTACTGAATAGGTCGTATCCGCGCGAACCTGCCCTTTGGCATTGAGCCAACCAAGCGCCGCCTCTGCCGCGGCATAGCGTTCGTAGTCGATGACCAACGCCTCCGGATTGGCGCTGGTTTGCCCCAGGACAACATCCAACCATCGCTCCACACCCTCCCCGCTTTGGGCGGATACGGGCAGGATATGCGCCTGTGGAAACAGCGCTTGGCGCACGTTCAGTTGCTCCATGCGTTGCTGCGGCGTCATCTGGTCGCTCTTGCTGAGGAGGAGCAGTTCCGCCTCCGCAAGCTGTTGCTGATAGAGATAGCGGACCTCCGCCGGAAAGTCGGATACGTTGCGATTGCAGTCGAGCAGGACGGTCAACGGCGCGAGTTCGTACTGTTCGCCGTAGAACTGCGTGAGTGGACGCAACACCGTCGCCACCAGATCGGTGCAACTCCCCACCGGTTCGGCAAGAATGATGTCGGGCTGTGCAGCCGTCTGCAGATGTTCCAGGCTCGCCATCAAATCGGGAAAGCGGCAACAGAAACAACCACCGACCACCTCTGTTACCGGCACTGCTGCCTCTGTCCCCAATGCCGTATCGACGAGATCGTGGCCCTGGTCATTGGTCACCAGTCCGACGCGGTAGCCGCGCTGGACAAGCTTCCGTGCGGCGCACAGCAACAGCGTCGTCTTACCTGCGCCGAGGAAGCCACCCACAAGTATGATTCGCGTCAATATTGGGTCTCCAAGGGTCTCCGTGGCGATGGTTACCAGCCGGCTTTTTCGCCACAAATGGCTCTGCTGCAAAAACTCTTTTTGGCCACAGATTCACACAGATGAACACAGAGTGTGAGTGATTTCGCGCAACGATGCGACGGTTGGCAAAGTCGATGACTCCAGCAGTGTCCTTCTGCGGCTTACTTCGCTTGCGGCGTCCGTTTTTGTTCCTATCCGAAACGGATCCGCAGCGCTTCACCGGTTGCGATCTCCACTTCGTCCTCCAGCGAGACCGTGCCCTGTGCCGCGCCGTACCTAACCGGCATACCGTCAAGTTCTACCGCAGCAACCTGGTCATTCTCTAAGAACGGCAGTTGAAGGGTCCGGAGACACAAATCGCCATAGAGGACACGGACCTCGCAGCCGGTCGACGTCAGTCCAAACTCACCCCAGCCCGAGTCGAGAGACCAGAAGCAGCGAAAGTGTTCGTCCGGTCTTTGGCCGGTAGATCCGGCGCCATGACGAATCGGATTGAAGCCGATTGTCCGTTTGGTCATATCGAACTGGAAGCCGGAAAAGGCGTTGAGCAACGCATAGGAGGCCATGCTGCGCGCGTAGTTGTTGCCGCATTCAAACTCGTTCCACGGGTTGCGCCGCTCGCCGTCGTAGCGCCGGCGAATGGCCTCGATACAACGCATGCCCTCATCGACCAGACCGACCATGATCATGTGAATGGCCGCTGCGTACTCGAAACCGTTCATGGTCTCCTGGGAGTAGGGAGCCGGTATGAGCGGTTTCCTGGCATCCTCGGGCCAAGCGCAGATAACCAGCCCGCCTTCGTCGTTCAGACAGTAGATGCGGCAGGGATTGTAGACCTTGCCCATCTCGGGGATAAAGTTGTATTTGTAGATCGCGGCACAGGCTTCTCTGACCTGGGCCGGATCATAGAGATCGCCCAGACCGTAGAGAGACGCATGCCACTGGGGCAGAATCTGATCGATGCTACTGCCCTCGCCGATCTGGTACTTGATCTCATTGTGCTCGCGATTCCAGTAGGCCTCCAATGCAGAGCCGCCTTTGAGCGTATCGTTCCGGCTCCCGTACGATTCAACCAGCGCACGATCGCCCAGATCGATCCGCTGCATATAGAACTCGCCGTTGAAGAGATGTTGGTCGGTCCACGCCTTGCCCCGTTCAAAGATGGCCAGATACTCGGCGGCAACCTCCTTCTCGCCAAGATGCGCAGCCATTTCGGCGCCTGCCTTGAGCGCACCCAGGTAGAAACCGGTGAGCCAGGAATTGGGTCCGAACAGCTCCATGTCTAGCGTGTGGTGCTGGCGACCGGTCAACACGCCGGACTTGTCCGGATCCCAGCGGTCGATATTCTCGGAACTCCAGGTATATTCCAGCGACTTCTTCACCGCGGGCCAGATGCCGGCCAGCCAGTCGTCATCGCCACAGATCTTCCAGATCGCGGTAGGCCTTCATGACGCCGCCCAGTTGGCCATCGCAGCAGGGACGGAAGGGCCATGGCTCGGAGCCCAGGGGCAGCTGAATGCGGAAGGGCATGGCGCCGTTGTCGAGCAAATTGTACCGATAGTCTGCCTCGCGCATGGACCGTTCGAGAGCGGGGAAGAGGAACGCCAGCGCCTGTTGATAGCCCCAAACGTGGGTGCAACTCCCCTCACAACAGCCCTCGTCCAGATGCAGTCCTTCCCATCCGTAAAACGTTCCGTCCTCCAAACGCAGAGAGGTAGGCGACTTCAGGATCGAGATGTTGGCCGAGACTGCGTCGATGGCCACAGCAGGCAGATCCGATCCAAAGAGCGCGTCTTTGAAGCGTCTAGTCTCGTCGTAGAGGCGCGTCCACTCTTGGATAGCATACCGTGCGCTCGCCTTGGAGTCGACCCAACGCGATGCATAGTAATTGCGCCATGTGGGCGCCATCTCTGTACCACTCCTGTCTTTTGGCAGTTCGGTGCGTTGGCTCCAGTAATTCTCACAGGTAGGGAAACTCCAGCTGATCACAAAGCGAAAGCGGCGGGTTTCGCCGGAAGCAACCGGCGCGCGCACGGCCAGCAGACCGGTGTCTTGCTCCGTAAAACGGACGCCGGCGCCCTGTGGATCATCTTCGTAGACGCGGTTTTTTAGCGCACCGGGCGTGTTCAGGTCGTTCCAATAGACTTCCAGATTATCGAACCACGTGCCGCGGAACCAGTACTGCTGCCAACTGACATCCACATCGTCATCCAGACCGGCATCGGTGGCTAGGGTCAGATTGCCGTGGTTCACGTCACCCGGCTGCACGCCGTCTGGACGCCAGCTCCAGCACATGTCCCCACTCAGTCGCCTCGACTCGATTCTGGTTGCCGGGCGGCAATGGATTGGTCAATGCGCCGACGAGAGTATAGGTCTGTTCCGCATCAGTGTTGTTTGTGACGCGAATCTCGAAAAAAGCGGCGGGGATGCCGGAGTCATCTGCATTGGTGGGGATAAAGGGGTTAAAGGCCAGAAGCTGCACTTGCCCGGGGAAGGTTTCATCCTGAAAATGCAGTTCCGCCAACGGAAATTCGCCCTGAAAATCGACGCTCTTGAAGTGGGGCAGCCCGGTCAGATGTTCGCGGCGTGGACCCCAGCCGGATGTACTGAAACGGGGTGCTCTCATCTCGCCCTGATAGGGCGCGGACAGATCCCCGTGCAGAACCCGCACATCTTTCACCTCGCCGTCCGCCTCAGCCCGAATGGCAAAATGTGAAAAGCCGTTCACACTGCCCTTGTTGGGCCGGTTAAAAATCTCCCAGTCGATCAAACGGCCGTTGCCCGCCAGTCCGATACAGCCGGTCCCAATGCCGCCCAGGGGAAAGCTGATCTGGCTCGTCTTAGCGCCGCGATAGAGAAATCGGTCCATGATGTTTTCTCCGATACTGTTGACTATTGCTTATGAATTCGGCAACAGATGCCTTGGCCTGCACCTGTATTCCCAATCTGCATCGGTTACTTCCGGGCCCGCAATCCCATAAGCCGTACAGCGACGGAATCGCACCGCACCGACGGCATGCAGGCCAAAACAACCCTCATCGTAGCTGCGCAGATGGCGCACCAGCAGGAGCACGTCGTCCACGTAGACGTCGATGAACGCTCCCTGAAAAACTACCTTCAGCTTGTGCCAATCCTTGTCGGCCAATGCGACAGGGCGTTCCTGCAACAGCGTTGTCGATCGTCCGGGGTTTAGCTGTTCCAACTTGACAACGCCTGGGTCCGCAACCAAGCCGATGCGATAGCCGGCCATGGCCGATGGGTTGCCGCGCACAATCAGGGAGCCAGTCTGCCCGGCCCTGAGCTGCATCTCCGTTTCGATGGTCAAGTTCCGGCCCCAAAGCGTGTTCATCAGACAGGACTCGCGTGCGGGTGCGATGAGCATGCCGCCGTCAGGGACCGACCACGGCTCTTCGCTGCCGATCCACTGGCCATACTCCTCCCGCCGGCTGTCAAAGAGCGGTCGGCGTTGAACGGTCTCCGGCAGATGCTCACGAATGCGGACTGTGCCGTCGGCCATCCACTCCATCCGTTTGGGATCGCTGAGACTCGATGCCCCCCATACCCCGTCCAGCTCCTCCTGCACCACATAGAACATGTAGGTTTCGCCGGCAAAGGTCGGATGTTCGCTTGCGCATGTCCATTCGGTCAGCAATGTGTGGTTGTTCGGTTTGAGCCACCCGGAAACCGGATCATCCGAGATCTGATAGACGATATCGAAATGGTCGAACGCAGAGGGCGCGAACCCCTTGCTGTTCGGTCCGCCCTTGGCACTGTAGAAGAGGTAGTACTTGTCGTCATTGGCGACGATATAGGCCGATTCCAGCCGGTTGTACGAGCGGTCCTCCTCGATATAGGTTGGCCCGATGTCTTCCCAGTGCCACAGATCCTGAGATTGAGCTAGGGCCATGCAGGCGCGCCCGTCGGCCATGGTTGCCGTGTAGACCATCAGAAATCTGTCCTGGGCGTGGTCTTCGAAGACCATGGCGTCGCGACCGGCCACATCCCTGCCAATCGCGTGGTCCGACCACGGCCCGGGCCGGACCACCGGATTGTCACCATGCTTGGTCCATTGGTAGAGATCGGGCGAGGTTGCCAGGCCGATGGCCTGGTTGTTGTTGCGATCGCTGCCTGTGTAGAAGCAGTAGTAGAGGCCGTCGTGTTCGATGATGTGCGGTGCCCAGTTGCCGCATTCGTCCCAGGCGCCGGCGGGGCCGGCCGGCAGGACGGGTTCGTGGGGTGTCCATCGCCGTAGATCGGTGGATGTCGCGTGGCCCAGGTCCAGCTCCTGATAGCCCAACGGCCAGGTCCAGCGCTCGCCGCGAATATGAAAGAGATGGTAGATCTCGTCACGTCTGATAATACAAAAATCGGTGACGTACTCGCCCGGGATGGATGGTTACATTTAACGGTTAGCCTTCGACACCCTCTAGATGCCTGTCAGACGCGAGATGCCGTCGTGCAATAAACCAGCGCTGCGCCACCAGGAACACGAGCAGGACCGGGATGATGGCCAGCGAAACGGCAGCCATGACAACGGAGGCGCTGTTGCTGGCCAAATAGCCGCGTAATGCGGTGATACCCAGGGGAAGCGTCATCTTTTCCCAGGTATTGAGAAAAATCAAGGGATAGAAGTAGTTGTTCCACGTGTTGTTGAAGGTGATGATGGCAAGCGCAGCCAAGGCCGGGCCCGCCAGCGGCAGCGCCACCCGTAAATAGATGGTCCAGGCGCCGGCACCATCGATCTTGGCGGCGTCGATCAGGTCCTGGGGTAGGGTGAGAAAGAACTGACGCAGCAAAAAGACGCCGAAGGCACTGGTGAGAAAGGGCAGAATGATGGAGAGATGATTGTCGACCAATCCCAGCCGGCGCATGATGATGAAAACCGGTATGATCGTCACCTGGCCCGGTACCATCAGTGAACCAAGCAATAGAACGAAGAGCAGATTGCGGAAGGGGAAACGTAGACGAGCAAAGGCAAAACCGGCCATGGAACAGGTGATCAATTGGCCCAGCGTCACGGAAAAGGTTACCTTTATGCTGTTCCACGCAAAGGCCAAAATCGGCACCGACGACTGGAAGACCGCTACGTAGGTCTCCACATTCCATTCAGTCGGCAACCAGGCCGGCGGCAACTTGTAGGACTCTTGGGCCGGACGCAGTGACGTCGAGAACATCCACATGAACGGCAGCAGCATCAGGATGGCTCCGCCGATCAGAAGACCGATCGCCAGAATGTCGGGCAAGCTGTTCATGGTTCTCGCCAAGTAGTCAGTGCGTCGACGTGATGCATGTGCACTTTGGGGTTCACTGGTCTGTATCATGCTGTAATTCCGTTCTAATTCCCGTTATTCGTAGTGTACCCACGATTGGCCCGCTCGGAACTGTACGAGCGTGAGCAACATGATCACAACGAACAGGGTAATGGCGACAGCGGACGCGTAGCCCATTTGGAAGAGCTGAAATGCATTCTCATAGATGTACATCACAAGGCTGCGGCTGGCATCACCCGGTCCTCCCTGGGTCAGCACCACAATTGAGTCGAAGACTTGGAGTGCGCCGATCATGTAGATAATCAGGTTGAAGAAAAGGGTCGGTGTAATCAAAGGCAGCGTGATATGGCGAAAGAGCCGCCAGCGACTGGCGCCGTCCAATTGAGCTGACTCGTAATAGTCTTGGGGAATGTTCTGGAGCCCCGCCAAGAAGACCAACATCGCGAAGCCTGCGTTCTTCCACACATCCATGATGATGATTGAGGGCATCACGAAACGTGGGTCACTCAACCAGGGTATTGGCGCGACGTTCAAGTAACCCAGATAGTAGTTGATGATACCGGTATCCTTCTGATAGAGGTACTGCCAAATAATGGCGCTGTAGGCCAAGGCAACCAATACCGGGAAGAAGTACGCAGTGCGGAAGAAATAGCGTAGGAATGCGGGCATATGCCGGTTGATGAGCACAGCCAGCAGCAGACCCAAACCGACGTTGAATGACACCGCCACGACCGTGAAATAGATGGTGTTGAGATAGACCTTATGCAGTCGAGGATCGGTCAGCAGAGTGACGTAATTTTGTAGTCCCACGAATTCGGCCGGGCTCAAAATATCGTAGCGCGTGACACTAATGCCGAACGCCGCCACGATGGGGCCGATGATAAACGCTGTATAGCCGATAAATGTGGGCAGAATGAACAAATATCCGGCCAACGCTTCACGCTGACGTTCAGTGCCCAACCACCGGGGTTTTGGCGTCTGTGAGGTCACTGCTTTCGCCATCAGACTTCTCCAAAGGTTTGCAGGTAACTGGACAGTAGCCAAAGACCTGACAGGTCTCACGACCTGCCAGGTCCGTCATAGAAGAGAAAGCCTCACCTAAAGCCACTGACTTTACGGTCGACAGCAAATTGGCTACGTTCAAATTCGGTTGGCATCAGGCAGATGACGACGAACTCCCCCGACAGCCTCCTGTTGAACCGTCCAGTGACAGTTGAAGATGCTCAGGATTGCAGCTTGGCCATAGCCGCAGACAGTTCCTCGTGCGCTGCCGCCATGCCGGCCTCCGGCGTCGTCGCCTGACTCATAACCTCACCCATGTGCCGCATGAAGATGGTCTCCAACTCATTGAAGTTGGGTGGGCTTGCAACCGGTCTGGTGTTGTCGAGGCTGGCGTAGAAGATCTCGGCATTCCCGGGATGTTCGAGGAATGCCGCAGCTTTCGGCCACCGAACGCCGCGCCGGGATGGCCACACCAACGTCCGCGGTCGCTTGAATGGTCTCTTGGCTGGTCAGTTCCTTGATCAACTCCCAACTCAGTTCGGCGTGGGGTGTCTCCGGCGAGATGCCCCACCCGCCAACGCCGAACACAGTCTTCTGCGCCTTATTCTGCGGCCAATACACGACATCGAAATCGTTGAAGTCGTTGGCATAGAAGCCTTGAATCGGCCAATGCCCCCAGCCCCCCATCGCGACACGGCCCGAAACGAACAGATTGTTGTTGTCCGTGCCTTCGACTGCAGGCGAGACGCCGTGCACATGGACAAGATCGTGGACGAACTGGACTGCTTCAGTCATCTTCGGGTCATCCAGATTTGACTCAGTCCACTCTTCGTTTAATTGATAGGTATCGTTTGTCAGCCACCAGCCATGCAACCCAAAGTTGAAATAGGGAATGGCAAAACCGAATACCTTGTTGTCACCGCTGCCGGTAGTGAGTGTCTTCGCGGTGTCGAGAAAATCATCCCATGTCCAGTCGGCCTTGGGCGGCTCCAAGCCGGCTTCTTCGAAGATCTTGGTGTTGTAGTAGATGACCATGTTGTTCCAAGAGTGAGGAATCAACCAGGTCTTGCCGTCGACGATGAAGGGGGCGATGAGTTCCGGATGCACGTCGTCCATCAACTCCGAGGAACCCGGATCGCCGGCCATGATATCGTCCAGCGAGATCAGCAGATTTTTGCTGATCAGCAGTTTGGCGCCCTCAATGGCGATGTTGATGATGTCCGGTGCTTGGCCACCTGCCACCTGTGTCACAATCTTGTTGGAATACTCCGACCAGGTTGAGACCGGCGTGAAGTTATCCACGATTTCCACATTCGGGTAGACCTCGTTAAAGCGCTCATGGGCGTCAGCATACACCTGCTTGTCGGCGTCACCGCCAAAGTCAAAGATGGTGATGGTCGCCTCTACTTCGGTTGGGGACGAAGCAGCATCGCCGGACGGAGTCTGGGCAGGTGGTGCACAGGCGACGACCGCTAGTCCGGCCATGGTGAAGGTCGTCAGTCGCAACATCTCACGTCGGCTCAAAGTACGTTGTGTAAACGGTTGTGCTTTGGACATCTTTTTCTCCTCTGGGCTGAAAAACGAATGGACAACTGTGCTTGGACAAGAGAAGCAAACGGATAACGAGAGCACCTATGACGAATATTCGGTAGTTGAACCACGCTCAACCAGGCGAGTCGGCAAACATATACGCACCGGTCTAGCAGACGGATTCTGAATTTTCACGACCAGATGGCGCATAGCCAGTGTGCCGAGATAGCGTTTGGGTAGTTGAATCGTTGTCAACGGAGGCGATGTGTGCTCTGAACGCAATTCGTTGTCAAAGGCGACAAGCGAAATATCCTCAGGCACGCGCAGACCTGCATCTTGAATCGCTTTCAACGCGCCAAAGGCCGTTTTGTCGCTCACAGCAAAGACAGCGGTCGGCAGTTCGGACAGGGACAACAGAGCCTGCATCTCTTGGTATCCCTTGCGAGGCTGGCCGGAAGATCGTTCCGCAGGCAGGTAATCTGGTGGAATCTGTCATTCTGAATACCCACCACCAATGAAGCAACGAACAAACAACGCATCGAACAAACTTCAAACGAATCGCAAGAAAATTCGTTGTTCGATCGATTAGTGTTTAGATAAACGTCTTCTCACTGATTGATGGAATCACTTACATGTTCGGAGAGTAAAGATTACGGGGGCATCTGTATTTTGTTAGCATACTCCATGTTCGAACAAGATGCAACAGTGTTTTGCCCACGTTCGGTAACATAAATCGGCCTGACCACAGCGGGCGGCCGCAAGGGCACGCCCCTACGTACCGGGAAAATTAATTCCTTGGAATAGCCTTACATTTCAGTGCGGACTTCAGTCCTCGTCCGAAACTTGTACTTCGTGTCACCGACGCCACTGTGCTAACAAGCCCCCCATATTCGCGAAGATCAAGAACCAGCGAGGGCATTTGAACAGAGGCCTAGAGATTCAAGTGCCCGGGCTGGTTCTGATAGAGCACTGGTCAACCGCACTGTTTCGCGAGTGTGTATCACGAGATGTGTAAGCATTGCCCCAGTGTAGCGTCAATCTGTCTACACAGTTTGGACACACTCTCTGATCACTGGAAAAAGGTCAATCCACCGGACTCAACCTGGATCGCAAGTCCGGGTTCTGCATAGTCCGGTGGCGGCAGTTCATCGGACGGGAAGAACTCCTTGAACCCCACCTCCGGCTGCAGGTCCGTGCTCCCGGACGGCGCCATAACCGGCTGACAGCCGCTCAGCAGCAGCAGAGTCAGAATCAGAGTCAATGTAAAACGACTCATGTTTGTCCTCCTTTTTGACCACCTGTGGCAAAATGTACGAAACGCTAAAATAGCTCTCCTAAGCGTAGTATCGAAGTGGCGACAAGATGGCCACAGAGTACAGATCAACTCGTACATCCCGGCAGATATATGTGGCCGGATATACGGTCATCCTTACTCGAGGTACACGCCCACTTGTAGATGGCGTTCAATTAGGAGAAGGTTAGCAATTATGGGCACAGATAAACACGGGGAATCGCCCCTAGATCAGGTCGGGATCGGAACGACTGTATCGGTCGAGTTGGAGACGGAGACGGGCGACCGCGAGCCGGCGGAATTCACCATCGTGCGACCGGAGTCCGCGGATTTTGACGCCGGCTTCCTCGGCGCGAACACACCGATGGCGAAGGCTATCGTGGGGCAATTCGTCGGCCGGTGCGTACCGTTGGCCATGGGCGACGTGGTCGCGATCCATATACTACGCGCAGAAAAGGCAAAGGAAGCTGCGCCGGCCGATGCCGCCGCACGACGCGCAGCCGCACTGGAGGAAGCGCGTCGCAAAGCCGAACGCACCAATGCCGAAATGTTCGCGTCGTCCTACGGCAGCAAGTGGGGCGGCTATGACGTGCCGGACGAAGATTGAGGTCAACAGGCGGCGGTGCACGTGATATATTGCCGTCGGCCTATCTGTTCGCGACCCGGTCGTCCAAATCAGGGCGCAGAACCACGCTCTCCTGCTCGTTGGGATCGGTGCGGGCCACGACTGCCGAGCAGGGCTCGGTCCGGCTGGCATTGTAGGGAAGGTGGGGCACGCCCGCCGGAATATAGATGAAGTCGCCCGGCGCGCACTCCATGTGTTCTTCCAGCGTCTCGCCCCACCACATGCCGGCAACGCCGGAGATGACGTAGATCGCGGTTTCGTGGCTCTCGTGAAAGTGTGCCTTGGCCCGGCCGCCGGGCGGAATGGCCAGCAGATGCATACAGATCCCTTGAGCGCCCGTGTTTTCCGCGGCGATACCGGCGAAATAGGTAAATTCCTGTTTGCCGACAAAACTCGCGCCGCTCTTGACAAGGCGGCATGCCGGTGTTGTTGCGCTCATAGTGCCTCCAAGTTATGATCCGTCAAAGGGGCGCAAACCCAATTATCGCCCTGTGTTGGCCGTTTGCAGCGCGATTGGTTCTCTCAACCGCCAACCCTCTGGAATCGAGATCTTACACGGGGCGGGACATGCACCGCCGGAAACCCATCAGCTCCGGAGTCGTAAACCATGCAACCAGAGATGCCTCCATTGGTGGGACCCTACGGCAGCGCCGCGCTTGAACATGTGGCAAACTTCACCACATACGGCGCCAACGCAGCCTGGTTCCACATGTTTGACGCCGACGCCTTTGAGGCCTGTGCCCGCCACGGCATCCACGCCTGCGTCGAGTTCAAGACCTTCCGCGCCGACTTCACCGCGCATCCGGATCTGGTCCCCATCGGCGTCGACGGCAAGCCGATCCGCTACGGCCGACTGGTGCAGGGCGTCTGCCTCTCCAAACAGGGGTTCCTGGACGAAACCGAAGCCGATCTCCTTGCCGGTGTCCGGACCTTCGCACCCACCGGCATCTGGCTCGACTACCTGACCTACGCCGGCTGGTTCGAGATGCCGAATCCCGACCTGCAGGAGAGTTGCTTCTGCCCAGAGTGCATTGCCGACTTCTGCGATGCCACCGGCATCGACGCCGACTCCGCCGACGCCATTCTGGCTGCGCATCAAGTAGAGTGGACAGAACACAAGTGTACCCGAATCGCTCGATTTGCCAAGCACTATGCAGAGATCATCCGCCACCATCTGCCGGACTGTATCATCGGCGCGTACATGTGCCCATGGACGCCGTCCGAATACGACGGCGCGCTCAGTCGCATCTTCGCCCAGGATTACGGGCTGATGACGCCGGCCATCGACGTCTTTACACCGCTCATCTACGCCCAAAAGAGCGGACGTCCCCCGTCATGGGGGGCGGATTGGCTGGCTGCCGCGCCGGAGTTCGTGCCGTCGGATCGCAAGGTGCAATTGATCCTCGACGTGCTGGATTTTCCGGCAAGTTTGCTGGCGTTGGCGGCTCTCCCCGATCCGGGTTGGGGGCTCCAGATGTTCGGCGGTGAGACCGTCTTCGGCGATCCCACGCTCGCGGCGCGCTTCCGCGATACAGTCTCGCAGTGGTAGGTGAGTGTCACTAGCATATGGATAATTCTCTCTACACCCATGCACTAAATGGAAACGTGGCAATCGTTACCGGCGCTGCGCGCGGCATCGGGAAGGCCATAGCCCTGACATTGGCGCGCCATGGCGTAACTGTCGTGATTGCGGACATCCTCGATGTGGAAGGAAGTGAGGTTGCGGCAGAAATTTGTGCGTCCGGTGGCACGGCGGAATACAGACACGTGGACGTCGGTGACGGCGCCCAGATTCAGGCGCTCTTCGAAGATACGTTGGCCCGCCACGGGCGCGTGGATATCGTCGTCAACAACGCGTATTGGTCAACGCGCAAGGACGTGGTCGATCTGGACGAGGCAGAATGGGATCGCGGGATGAACGTGATGCTCAAGGCCGTCTACCTGACCGGCAAGCACGCCTTTCCGGCCATGCGCGACGGCGGCGGCGGCGCCATGGTCAACATTGCGTCAGTGCATGCGCTGGCCGCCCACCCCAACTATCCTGTCTACGCCGCGGCCAAGGCCGGCGTGATCAACCTGACCCGCCAGATGGCCGTCGACGGTGGACCTCACAACATCCGCGTGAATGCGGTCTGCCCCGGCTGGATCAAGACAGGAACAGAGCCGGTACCGCCCGATCGCCTGAAGCGCGCGTTGGCAGCCTATCCGCTGGGACGCCCCGGCCGCCCGGATGAGATCGCCGACGCGGTGCTCTTTCTCGTCTCGCCCCAGTCCAGCTTCGTGACCGGCCATGCACTCGTCGTGGATGGGGGGCTAACGGCGCAGCTGCAGGACGCGACGATCGCAAGAGGAACGGACTGATCAGCTCGCCGCCGGCACCAGCGTTGGTATTGACGAGCATAGGCGCATATAGTACGATGTTGAGGAGCCAATGTAGACAAACTTACATCCACCCCCCGTCGTACTCCTTCTGAATCGCGCAACGCTTTTCATCATCTACACACTGTGGGAGAAACTCCATGCAGAACAAGAACAGATTCACTCGTCGCACGTTCCTCAAGTACACCGGTATGGCCGGTGCACTGCGGCGCTGGCCGCGTGCGCCCCACCCGCGGCCGCACCATCAGCGCCGGAAGCTGCGGCCCCTGCCGCGGCGCCGGAACTCCCGTTTGAGGTTGCCGCCGAGGCCATGAACCCACTGGGACTCGAAGCAGGCACGCCGGTCGAAGGCATCTTCTTCGAAGGCGGCTTCGGACGCGGCTATCTGGACAACGCCGCCGACATCTTCCGGGCACTCCATCCGGACAATGAGATGACGGTCGAGGGCATCCAGCGCGTCGGCGACCAGCTGCGCCCACGCTTCATCGGCGGCGATCCGCCGGACGTCATCGACAACAGCGGCGCCGGCAATCTGGACACGGCCGCCCTGGTCGCCGAGGGTCAGCTGCTGGACCTGGCGCCGCTCTTCGACGCGCCGTCACTGGACACGCCGGGCAAGACCTTCGGCGAGACCCTCTTCCCCGGTTCCCAGGACAGCGGCATGTATGACGGCACCCAGTACGTGTTGACTCCTGGCCTATACAGTCTCCGGCATCTGGCATAGCCAAACCCTGTTCGAGGAGAAGGGCTGGGAATATCCCGAGACCTGGGACGAGATGCTGGCCTTCAGCGAACTGATCAAGAGAGACCGGCGAATGTATCCGTGGACCTATCAGGGCAAGTTCCCACAATATATGGTCTTTGGCGTGCTCATGCCGCTGGTCTACAAGAACGGCGGGCTGCAGACCATCATCGATCAGGACAACCTGGTGGAGGGTGCGTTCTCGACTGATGCCGTCCTGACATCCTTGGACCAGATCCAGGAACTGCACAACAGCGACTAGATCATGTCCGGCACCGAAGGCCTCACCCACACCGAGTCCCAGGCCGAATGGTTGCAGGGCAAAGCCGTCTTCATTCCCTCTGGCACGTGGCTGGAGAATGAGATGCGCGACCTGACGCCGGAAGACTTCAACATGGTCGTCAAGCCTGTGCCCGGCGCGCAGGATGCGAGCACCTAGCGACTCGATCCTCGCCTGGTCCGGTGAGAACTTCTTCGTGCCGTCGATGGGAGAGAACCCGATCGGCGGCCTGGAATATCTGCGTGTGCTGATGTCCAAGGACAACGCCAAGTGGTTTGCCGAGAACGTCAGCGCCATTATGCCGGTCACCGGCGGCACGGAAGGTGTTGACTTGAGTTCAGCCGTCCTTTCCGCAACGTGCAGTTGCAGAAGCATCCGGCGACGCGACCTTCGACTATCAGTGGAAGAACTGGTACCGCGACCTGACCGACGAGGCACACGACCGCACCGGCGATCTGCTGACGGGCCGCATCACGCCTGAAGAGTGGATGGAAGCCATGGAGGCCAAGGCCGCCCAGGTGAAGGAAGATCCGGACGTGCCCAAGTACGAGCGGACCTCGTAGGGTACGGGGCTTGACCCGCCCACCTGCGATCGACCGCACCAGTACGGGCGACCGCCAGGGTCGTACCCTACGCTAGCGTGATCGGATTCATCCGGCCTGTTCTCGCCCGTCGGGAGCAGGCCGGTTCATCTCCGGAGGGAACGTCATGTATCGCAACAAATACCGGATCATCATTCCGTTTCTGATCCCGTCGCTCCTGCTCTACTTCACCTTCGTGCTCTACCCCTACGTCCAGCGCCATGTACATCAGCCTGACCCGCTGGCGTGGGCTGGCCAAGCCAGCCGGAATTCATCGGGCTGGAGAACTTCGTGCGTATGCTCGACGACGACAACTTCTGGAATGCATTGGGCAACAATGCTTTCTACGCCATCGTGCTGCCGATCGTCACGTTGGGCATTGCGCTCTTCTTCGCTTTTGTGCTGACCCAGGGCGCACGCTTCGCCAAGTTTCTACCGTGTCACCTACTTCTTCCCCCAGGTCATGTCCGTGGTCGCCATCGGCGTGCTGTGGAGTTTTGTCTATCACCCGATCATCGGCATCCTCAACTCCATCCTACGATGATCGGCATTGAGAATCCACCGGTCTGGCTGGGCAATCCCAAGCACGGTTCTGCCTGCCATCGCCGCCGTGACCATCTGGCAGGCCATCGGTTTCTTCATGGTTCTCTTCATCGCCAGCATGGAGTCGATCCCGAACACATTCTATGAAGCGGCCGTATCGACGGCGCCACCCAGTGGCGACATCTTCTGGAAGATCACCATCCCGCTGATCTGGGACACGTTGCAGACGGCCGTCATCTTCATCATGATCAGCGCCACCGAACATGTTCGCCATCACCCAGACCATGACCGAAGGCGGCCCGAGCCGTTCATCAGAGGTTCTCTCCACATACCTGTACGGCGAGGCGTTTCTGGGCAGCAAGTTTGGCTACGGCACGGCCATCGCCGTCACCCTCTTCTTCATCGTGCTCTTTATTTCCGTCGTTCTGGCGCGGCTGATGCGTCGCGAGAGTTTGGAGTATTGATATGGCTCGACCGAAGCACTGATGAACCCACCGAACATACAGAGCAAGCCGGCCGGTCACAAGGAGGGCTTGGGCGTAACCATCTCGCCGTGTCGTATTGAACATCTCGCTGGCAGTGTGGGCCGTCATCGTGATCTTTCCCATGGTCTGGCTCTTCTACACCTCGTTCAAGACCGACCAGGAGATCTTCTTCAGCCCCTGGGCGTTGCCGGCGTCGCCTGCAGTGGGACAACTTTCGTGCGCGGCTGGGTCGATGCCAACATCGGCGACTATTTTCTCAACAGCTTCATCGTGGTGCTGCCGTCGCTGGTGCTGATCCTGGCGTTGTCGGCCATGACGGCCTATGTGCTGGCGCGCTTTCCCTTTCCCGGCAACCGCGTCATCTTCTATCTCATCTTGGCCGGCATGATCTTCCCCATCTTCCTGGCGCTGATTCCGCTCTTTTTCATCGTCAACCGGCTGAACATGCTGAACACCTACCAGGGATTGATCCTGGTCTATGTGGCCTATTCTCTGCCCTTCAGCGTCTTCTTCTTGACCGGCTTCTTCAAGACGCTGCCGTCCGAGTTGCATGAAGCGGCCATCATCGACGGCGCCAACCAGTACCAGGTCTTCTTCAAGGTCATGTTGCCGCTGGCCCAGCCCGGCCTGATCAGCATCGGCATCTTCAACTTCCTGGGCATGTGGAACCAGTACCTGCTGCCCGTCGTGCTGATGACCAACGCCAAGCGCTACCTGCTCACCCAGGGCCTGGCCTACATGCTGCATCAGCAGTACTACCAGAACGACTGGAGCGCGCTCTTCGCCGCCGTGACCATGATCATGGTGCCGACCTTCATGGTCTACGTCATCTTCCAGGGACAGATTCAGAAGGGGATTACGGTTGGGGCGTTGAAGGGATAGGAGAATGGTCAATGGTGAATTGTCAATGTTCAATTGTCAATGGTGGCGCAATCGTCGACCATTGACAATTGAGCAGTCGACAATTCACAATTGACCTGTCATTTTTTTACGCCCTACGCAAACCACTTCGTCCCCGGATACTGATACTGCCGCCCCACCTCCTCATCCAACTCCAACCCGATGCCGGGCCGGTCGTTCATGTGGATGAAGCCGTCCACGATGATGTCGGTCTTCTCCTGGATGATGGTCGTCCAGTAGTCCCGGTGCAGCCAGTGGAACTCCAGCACCAGGAAGTTGGGCACCGTTGCGCAGACCTGGGCCGAGGCCATGGTGCCGATGGGCGATGAGACATTGTGGGGCGCAAAGGGCATGTAGTAGATCTCGGCCATGTTGGCGATCTTGCGACACTCGGAGAGACCGCCGCACTTGGGGATGTCGGGCATGATGATGTCGACGGCCTGCTGCTCGATCAGATCGCGGAAGCCGTGGCGCAGGTAGAGATTCTCGCCGCTGCAGATGGGCGTGGTCGTCGACTGCTTGACCTCGCGCATGGCCGCGACGTTCTCGGCCGGCACCGGCTCCTCCAGCCAGAGCAGGTGAAATTGCTCCAGATCGCGGGCCAGGCGGGTGGCGCTGGGCACATCCAGCCGGGTGTGCACATCGGCGGCCACGGCCATGTCGGGGCCGGCGGCCGCGTCACCATCTCGACCAGCTCGACCATGCGCTCGTGCTCCCACTGGAAGGCCGTGTAGTTGAACGGGTCCTTCTCGAAGCCCTCGACCTCGCTGCCGACGTTGCCGTAGGCGTGGATGTCCACGTCGATCTTCAGCGCGGTGAAGCCCCGTTCCAGCACGTCGTCCACCACCGCGCGGATCTCGTCGAAGTTCATGCCCGGCTCGACCTGGCAGTCGGCGTAGACGCGGATCTTGTCGCGGAACTTGCCGCCCATCAGTTCGTAGATCGGCACGCCCAGCGCCTTGCCCTTGAGATCCCAGAGCGCGATCTCGATGCCGGTCAGCGCCGTGATCAGCGCGCCGCCCGAGCCGCCGTCGAAGACATGCGACCGGCGCATCTCCTCAAAGATGGCGTCGATGGCAAACGGGTCGCGGCCGATGAGCTTCTCTTCCAGGTAGCCGATGATGGCAATCGCCTGCTTGCCGCCGTGGACGCATTCGCCCAGCCCGGTGACGCCGGCGTCGGTCTTCACCTTGACCCACAGATGCATGCCGTGGCCCTTGGTGGCCGCGGTCTTGACGGCCGTGATCTTCATGATCCGCTCCTGAGGTTCCTCATTGACAATTGTTGTTCGAAAATCGAGAATTAACAATCCGTACAAACGACCAAGGAGATCCATCCATGCACATCGACCAACTGGACACCCCTGCCGTCATCATCGATCTGGACAAACTGGACGCCAACATCACACGTCTTCAGAACTATCTGGACGAACACGGCATCGCCAACCGACCCCATATCAAAACCCACAAGATCCCGGAAATCGCCCACATGCAGGTCCGCGCCGGCGCCGTCGGCATCACGTGCCAGAAGATCGGCGAAGTCGAAGTGATGACCCGGGCAGGAATTCGCGACATCTTCCTGCCCTACAATATCTTGGGCGCTGCCAAGCTGGAACGGCTGCTCCACCTTGCCCAACGGACAACGCTCAGCGTTACAGCCGACATCGCAGTGACCATAGAGGGGTATGCCGCTACATTCAGCGATCGCGGCAGCGAACTCCCGGTCTTGGTCGAGTTCGACTGTGGTTCAGGACGCTGTGGTGTGCAGACGCCCCAAGAAGCCGCCGATCTGGCCGGTCTGATCGCCCGCTCCGACGGGCTGCGCTTCGACGGGCTGATGACCTATCCCTACACAGACGTCGCCGATGCCTTCGTACAGGAGACGCGCCGGCTGCTGGCACAGGATGGACTGCCGGTTAACCGGGTCAGCGCCGGCGGTACGCCGCGGATGTGGCACATCCACGAGCACCAGAGCCGACGGAACACCGGCCGGGCACTTACGTCTACGGCGATCGCTCGACCATCCGCGCCGGCTCGGTGCCGCTGGACCAATGCGCCATGCGCGTCCTCGCGACGGTGGTCAGCCGCCCCACTGCGGATCGGGCCATCCTCGACGGCGGCAGCAAGACCTTCACCAGCGATACGATGGGCTTTGACGACTACGGCTATGTAGTCGACTACCCGGCAGCCAGGTCTGCACAAGTTCAGCGAGGAACATGGCTGTGTCGACCTATCTGACAGCGATGCCAAGCCCGACATCGGCGAGATGCGTGGCCGTGATTCCGAACCACTGCTGCGTCGTCAGCAACATGCACCGCCAGGTCTACGGCGTGCGCGGCGACGAGGTGGAGGTGATTTGGCCGGTGGCCGCGCGTGGCATGTACCAGTAGGTCAGATCCCTGGTGACATTTCCGTTCTCGTCGCTTGTCCGGCAAGGATGCCGGACCTACGGGGGCCGTCACTCTTGACCTTGTCGTGCCTACCCATTCTCCTTCTTCCACGCTTCATACTCCGCCCAGCCTTCATCGTTCAGCGGATAATACTTCATGATCGAGCCGCCTTCCAGCAGCTTTATCCGGCTGAAGACCTCCCATTCTTCATGCTCGCTGGTCTTCTCCACCACGAACTCGGCCAACTTGGCCGGGACCACCACCGCACCGTCGTCGTCCGCGATGATGATGTCGCCGGGGAGGACCAGGACCATACTACAGGCGATGGGCACGTTGATGCGCCCAAGGGAAGAGGTGGGTCTGTGAAGCGTAGTTGGGTGTGAAGCCCTTGGTCCAGATGGGCAAGTCCATCTCGCGAATTTTCGGGCCAGTCGCGCACACTGCCGTCGACCACGATGCCCAGGCCGCCCCGGCCCTTGAAGTAGGTGGTCAGCATGTCGCCCATGGTGCCGGTGTAGGGATCGCCGAATGCCTGCACCACCAGCACGTCGCCCGGCTCCACCGTCTCGAAGACCGACCAGAGCGCGCTGCGTTTCTCCACGTGCTCCTGCGCCTTGCCGGAGGCCACGTCCTCACGCTGGGGCATGAACTGGAGCGTGACGGCCGGTCCGACCACCTTGGCGCCGGGCACCCGCGGCTTGGGACCGGCCATAAAGGTCTGGCGGATACCCATGCGGTGGAGCGTCGCGGCCGCGGTCGCACTGCTCACGTCGTGGAGTTTGTCGATCATCTCCGGGCGCGTGACCGGCCCGCCGTCGATGGGCAGATCAATGCCGTCCGGTTTCGGGAGTTCGATGTCGTACCATTCAGATGGGCGGGGCATTACTGGTTCCTCCCTGTTTGGATTTTGGTAGTTCTAGTGTTTTCTGTGGTTTGGGTACTTCCTGTCACTACAACGAATTCAGACGGCAACGAATTACATTAATGGTGTCCAGGTTCGGCTACTACTGGACAAAGATCGGCGAAAACGAGAGCAATAATTCGTTCCTGTCTGAATTCGTTGTAGTGATTCATTGCAACCACAGAAAATATTAGAACCAGGGATTTTGGTCTAAAGTGGCGCTAATTTGAAGATCGGCTTTCTGTTTCTTGCTACAGAACTGTCTCGTAGACTAGGGCCTATCCAAGGAAATAGCTGCCCTGTGCACCTTCCTGGAAGTTCTCGGCCAAACAGGTTGTCTCGCCGTCAGCTGCCCTGAAAATTAGCCACAGATATACACAGATGACTTTGCTGCAAAAACGAAGAGATCAGCCACAGATCTGCACAGATGGGCGCAGAAAATCACAGATTTTGCCTGAAATCTTTTCTTTCGGCTCGATATGAGCCGATCGGCCATATATCTGAATCCATCTGTGTGATTCTGTGTCCATCTGTGGCGAAAGAGAGTTTTTGCAGTAAAGTCACGAGATAAACACAGATGGCTCTCTTGTTTTCATCCCCCGTGGCGCTGCATCGCCGCATGTGAACTTCCAGGAAGATCGGGGTGTCTATTTTCTCTGGAATGGCCTAAGTGCTATTACTGTTTGACCGCACCCGCGGCCAAGCCGGAAACGAGCTGGCGCTGAAGGAAGAGGAAGATGATCAGCGTGGGTAGGGCCGCCAGTACGGAGGCCGTCATGACCAGATCCCACTGCGTCGTATATTGACCAAAAAAGTTAGCCAGACCGATCGGCACTGTCTTCAATTCATTTTTCGTGATGAGTGTAAGGGCAAAGAGAAAGTCGTTCCAGGCAGGCGAGAATGAAGGTATAGATTGCGGTTGCAGCAATCCCGGGCCAGGCCACCGGCAAAACGATCCGAAAGACGGTGCCGAACGTGGAAGCTCCGTCCATCAACGACGCTTCGTCCAACTCCTGGGGAATGTTGTCCAGATAGCCCAACAACATATAGACGGAGAATGGAATGCTGATCGCAATGTACGTAATTATCAGACTGGCAAACGTGTTCACCAGGTTCAGACGAGCATAGATAATGTAGACAGGCGTCGTGAGAATGATAAACGGGAAGAGCTGCGAGAAAACAACCAGAAGCAGTAGGCCGTAACGATACCGGAATTCACGCCGCGAGAAGCTATACGCAGCCAGGTATGAGACCGCGACCGCAATCAAGGTTGAGGGGATCGACACCAGTAGGCTGTTACGAATGTAGATCATAAAATCTGAATTGATCAGTTTGCGATAGTTCTCGAACGTGATCGTGCTGGACAATAACCGAAAGTCCGTCGAGAAAAGCTCAGATTCAGGACGGATTGAAGTAAGCACCACCCAAAGGAAGGGAAACACCAGGAGCAGAAGCAAGGCAAAGGTGATGACGACGACGGCCAAGTCTTGAACAGTCGATCTGAGCGAATTCATGGATGTCACAACTCTTGCCCCACTGAGTAGAAAGGGTGAACGGACTGCAGATCCCCAGCGTCGCCTAGATCCTCTGTCGGCCGACGCTGTGTCTGAAGACGGCCAAAAAATAGATGATGGCAAAAAGCAACATGATAAAGCTCATCAACGCGCCGATCGTCGCGCCGTAGCCTAAGCGATAGTTGGTGAAAGCCTCGATGTACATCTGGGTAGCCAGTACCTGGGTAAAATTGCCTGGACCGCCGGCGGTGGTCAGCCAGACATAGACGAAGTTGTTGTATGTCCAGATGGTCGTCATCAGGATCACGACGGCCAATACAGGTCGTAACAACGGAAACGTGATATAGCGGAACAGATTGAACCCTGCCGCACCGTCTACCTTGGCCGCATCGTAGAGGTCGATCGGAATGACTTGCAGACCGGCCAGCACCATGATGACGACAAACGGCAGCTCACGCCAGACCACGATGGCGACCACAGCTGGCCAGACAGTCGACGTGCGCACCAGGAACGGAATACCGTCGTCGATCAGGCCGACCTGAACAAGTAACTGGTTGATGGCGCCGAACTGAGGATGCAGGAGCCACTTCCATGCTGCTACCGCCACCACGGGCGGCGTAATCCACGGGATCAGCACCATTGAACGCGCAAGACCGGAAAGCCGCCAGCGCCTCAGTACGGGTGCATTCAACAGCAATGCCAAAATGACGCCAAAGACAAGTCGCAGACTGACCGTTGCAGCGGTCAGCCACAGCACCGTGTTTTTGAGCGCAAGGCGCGTCAAGGGGTCGCCGGCCATTTCGACGTAGTTCGAAAGACCGATCCAGGCGCCGCCTTTGGCCAGTTCAAATAGGCTAATCCGCTGTAGGCTGAGCAGAAAGTTGTAGAGCGCGGGCCAAAGGAAGAAGAGTGCCAGGACGACTAGCGCCGGCAACACCAACAGATAGGACTCAAGCTTCAGTGCCGTTACATAGCGAATACGACGATTTGAGCCGCTTGCAGTTCTTGGTTGAATCTGCGCTGCCCGTCAGGTGCTGTTCCGGTGTCGCCATCTCTGACACTCTCATCTAGTACAGTCCGGCGTAGATACCACGGCAGTCAATAGGGCCGTCTCACTCGAGTGGAAATGCCAAAATTGCTATGGCCCTATTTCCGCCGGGATCTACTAGGTACCTGGTTCCCGACAACCGAATTACTCAGCCACGAGCAGTTCTTCCATGGCCTGCATGAGAGCAACGCCGGCTTCCTCGCTGCTCTTCTGGCCGGAGTAAACGGCTCCAAATTCCTGATTGGTTGCCGCCCACATTGCGCTCACCGGTGGCGGAGCGAGGATGTAGGTACTGAATGTTATTGCATTGGGCAACTGCTGGGCGTAGCCCGTGATCTCTTCGTCAAACTCGATCTCATCCAGCAGTGATTTCTGTGCCGGGAAGTAGGTGTTGTAGTAGTTCTCGTAGAACTCCTGACTCAGCAGGAAGTTGAGAAACTGCCAGGCTTCATCCGGATGTTCCGTCGTCGGATTGATAGCAAGGGTGCGTCCACCGAGATGAGACAAGCGTCCGTCAGAGCCAAGCGGGTCGGGTGCTGAGGCCAATGGCACCTCTGACTGCTCCTCGGCCGCACGGAACGCCGACGGCGGCAGAAACAGGATCGCACAGTCGCCACGGCCAAGTGAGCTCGTATACTCGGGATCGCCCCACGAATCGATGGCAATCATCGACTCCGGCGTGTAGCCGTTTTCGAAGAAGGCATTGAAATAGTCCATGGCCGCGGCGATGTCTTCCGGTGTAGCGCCGAGCTCAAAGCCGCCACTGCCGTCTTCCTTGACAAAGAACTTTCCGTGACTCCACAAATAGTAGTTGGCCAAGAACCACATGCCGCTGGTCGTGCCGCTACCCGCCGGGAAGCAGAACCCATATTGGTCGGTCCGGCCGTCGCCGTCGGTGTCCGCCGTCAGCGCTTCAGCAGCAGCAGGCAATTCGTCCCATGTATCTGGGAACGCGTCCAAGCCGGCAGCTTCGAGAAGGTCGGGCCGATAGCCGAGGGCGAAGGTATCCACCGACCACGGCACGCCGTAGATGCTCTCCTCGTAGACGCCCAGATCGACGCCCAGGAAGTCCTCGAGTTCAGGGCCGTAAGGTGACTCAGCCAGATAGGGATCCAGATTCATCACCAGATCGTTGATGGCCAGATCACGAGTCCAGACAAAGGCAAGCTGAACAACATCCGGACCACCGCCGGTCTGCACCTCGCGGACATACTGCTGCTGGGCATCGGACCAGGTACCGTCTCCAGCGTTACCTGGATCGTTGGGTTGTTGGCGTTCCACTCGTCAACCGCATTTTGGAGACCTTCCCCCACCTGATTGGGCGGATCGTTTTGGCGCCAGACTAGCTCGACCGTTTCACCCGTTTCCCCTGCGCCGGAGTCGGCTGGTTGTGCTACAGGCGGCGCGGCACAGGCAGCCAGGACGATTACCACAATAAACAAAACCGGCAGAAATCGTAGTCCACGATGACACATGTTTGCCTCCTTAGGCTTTTTGCTATGGCTCATCGGGATCTCTTGTGGTCGGGCAGGCAAGGATACCTGCCAAACGGCGGCGGGTAGATACCTCGCCCTACGTTTCCATGTCAACCACATGGGATCCGAAAGAGCCGTCGTTGTGTGGATTCGGATGGGTATTGTTCGGTCAGGTCAGAATAGCACAGAACCAAGCAGTAGGAAAACGTAAGTGTGAAATCTGGGCAAGTCGTCGCACGTCTACGGCGCGCCGATCACGCGCCCGGTGTCGTCCAACGGCGGTGGCGGCCAGTGGCATGCCGCGATTGCCGATAGGCCACGATCGGCTGGCCGTACGAAGTCCTTCTCCGGCAGACCGACCAGCCGCGCCAGCTGCCATCCACTCCAGGTCGACGCCGTACAGTCTCGGCGAGCAGCCGGTCGGTCGAGCGTGCGCTGTACGTCACCGTGCGATGGGCGCCGGACAGGTCGTTGGTCTCGCCAGGATCGGCCTCCAGATCGAAGAGTTGCGTCCGGTTGCCGACCGGATAGTAGATGAGCTTGAAGCGGCCGTCGTGGATCATGCGGATGGCAGCCGCATCTTCGCTCACCTCGCCGTAGAGCGCTCACGTCTGGCATCGCCCACCATGGAGATGCCGTCGACCGATGTCAGGAATGAGGCAGTCCGGCCAAGTCCAGCAGCGTCGGCATCACATCCTGCCAGCCGACCAGCCGAGTTGTCGATCTGCCCGGCCGCCCGTTCGATCATCCCGTGCGCCCACCAGAATCATGGGCACGTTGTTGGACCATTCGTACATGGTCCGTTTGGCCCATAGCCCGTGATTGCCGAGCATGTCGCCGTGATCGGAGGTAAAGAGAATGATGGTGTTGTCCAGCATCATCTCTTCGCGCAGGGTGCCGAGGACGACACGTAGCTGATGATCGATGTGGGTGCACTGGGCGTAGAAGGCGCGACGCACCCAGGCAATCTCCGCGGGGTGTCAACGTATTCCAACGGGCGACGGCGACGCGCAGAGCGTAGGGCAGGCCGATGGGTCGGCTGACCAGCGACCGGTCAATCGGGACATCCGGCTCGACATCCCGATAGCGGTCCAGATAGCTGGCTCTACGGCACCAATGGGCGGATGAGGGTGGCAGTAGGAGAGGAACCAGAAGCCGGGCCGCGTCGGATCGCGGCGGCGGATCATCCGCGCCATCTGCTGGGTGGCCCAGTTGGTCAGCGTGAAAGCGCTCCTCCAGATGCCAGGTGCGCCAGACATATTCATTGTTGCTCATGCCATGGGTGAAGCTCTGACCCGGCAACCCGTGTTCGCCCAACCACAGCTCGTAGTCGTCGATGGCGCCGATCTGCGGACGTCCCTCTTCGGCCAGAATCACGTCGTCAAAGCCGATCCGGTCCCGCTGGGGGTAGACGTGCAGCTTGCCCACGGCATAGGCTTGGTAGCCGGCATCGCGGAAGGTCTGGGCCAGGGTCGGCAGGTTGGGCATGGGCTCGTCGGTCTTGAAGACACGGTCGCCGTGGGTACGCGGGCGTCGTGCCGGTCATCAGGGTGCGACGGGCGGGAATGCAGATGGGGCATTCGCTGTAGGCATTGGTGAAGCGCGTGCCGGCCTGGGCCAGCCGGTCCAGAGTCGGCGTTTCGACCACGGGATGGCCGGCGCAATGAAGCAACGCCGCCGGCCAGTGATCGGTGGTGATCAACAAGACATTTGCGGTTGGTCAGACATGGGATCCTTCTCTCCGGTAGGGACACCCCTAACCAGTTTTGCGTGGCAGCAAACCGGTTTGCGCCGACACACCTGTATCAGATCTCTTGGATGGCAGGATCGATCGGCAATCGAATCGGCTGTCCTTCCTGCAGTGACGACATAGGCGAATGGCCAGGATGATTTCCTGATCCAGCCGCGCTTGGTGCGGACCGTAGCTCGGTTCTGCCGCCGTGTGCGCACGGCGTCCACCAGGCTGAGCAGACAACCGGCTACGCCGATCTCGTCGTCGTGCCACTGGGTGCCGTGCCCCTGGCGCAGCGGCTTGAAGCGATTGTCCCAGCGCACGATCGGCTGATCCGGCATCGCCGGTGTGGGCGACCATGGCCACCAACGCGCCGCCGTCGTTGCGTTCCCAACGCCGTTCCAGGGTGATGAAGCGAGGCGCTTCGCCACCGGGCGCCAGCAGCGAGAGCCGTTCTTCCACATCGAGACCCACACCCACGGTGATGCCCATGCCCCGCTCGGCCAGGAAGCGGCTACTGCGCCACCAGCGCAGCGGCGAGTCATAGCCGACGTTGGTCCAGTGGAAGATACCCACCCGGCCGTCCTCGAACTCGACGAGACCGTGCTCCTGGGTTTCCTTGCGCGCGTGCGACGTTTGCCGGCCAGGCGCGACCAGTGCGGAGCGAGCTGGTAGTTGCGCACGACACCGGTCACCTGCACCGGCTGCGGCGTCAAAGCCCAGGTAGCTGCGCATGACGCTGACACCGTGGTAGCCGTGACCGGCAAAGTCGTTGAACGAGCTGTAGACCCGGCCGAACAGACCCGACTCGATCAGCGCCAGCTTGATCTGTTCCAACGGCCGGCGGTGGAACTGCTCGGCCACCTCGATCTTGCGCCCGCGCGCGGCGGCGGCAGCAATGATGGCGTCGGCCTCGGCCAGCTTGTGCGCGATGGGCGTCTCCAGCAGGACGTGCAGTCCCGCCTCCACCGCCATCAGGCCGACCTGACCATTGGCACCGTAGGCCACCGAAACGACGCCGATCTCGGGCGCGGTCTCGCGCACCAGCTGCGCCAGATCGGTATACCACGGCACTTCGCAGGCTCTCGCCCAGCGTTGCGGCCGAGGTCGCGCTACGCCCCCACACGGCGACCAGTTCTACGTCGTCCGGCAGCGCCTGAATGATCGGACCGTAGAGATAGTCTGAACGCCGCGCTGTGCCGATGATGGCGACACGCAGTGGAGCGGATGATGTCATGGCGATGACTCCTTGGGCTGTGTAGACTGTTGTGCGATAAAGGGTAGATAGGTCTTGCTGCCGGCAGATGCGACGACAAAGCACCTATTCCAAGCGAGCAGATCGACTGTCTCCGTCTCACCGGCGGGAAGACGCTTGCCCGTAAACTCAAGGCAGATCCGGTTGCCGCCGTCGTCGGCCACATCGATGGTGGCAAACTGGCCGTCCTCAGGCGTTGGGTTTTTGAAATAGCCGTGGCTGTATGGTCCCCCTTTGAGCGTGCCCACCTGGTTCAACGCGCCGGCATGGAGCACTGGAATGGGCGCGCCGCCGTCGGTTGCATAGTCACTGTTGGTCCCGTCATCGACTGCAACCATGTGCGCATCGGCAGACAGGATGACGAGGTTGTCGATGGCATTGGCCTTGATGAAATCGGCAATCTCACGACGCTCGCTGCTGTAACCCGCCCAGTTATCCTGCGATTCCTCACTGATCCAGGGGACAGAACTTAGCCAGAAGGTCAGCGCATAGTCGTCGCGTCCGACCAGCAGCTGCTCCTTGAACCAACCCTTTTGCGCCTCACCCATCATGCTGATATCGGACTGGCGCACGAATCCACCCGGTCCGCGCCGAGCGCAGATCGGTCATGATGAAGTAGACTCGCCCCACGGCAAACGTCTGATTGACGCTGCGACACGCGCTCTCCGGGCTGTCCGTACACGCCGGCTCCAATGTTGAATCCGGCAAGGGGTAATGGGGCACGATCTGCTGGTAGACGGCGCGGGCAGCCGGCCGGCTCGGCGCCGTGCGGTTGCTGTTGTTGTCGCTGTAATCGTGATCGTCCCACATATAGGCGATGGGCAACGATCGGTAGAGCGCAGCCTGACGTGGCGCGGTCAAAGCTTGGCCATAGGCGTCCAGATAGAGTTGCCGGTCGTTTTCCACGATGTCTGCATAGGTCATGTCACCGGGATGAAGGAAGAAGAGCGCGTCTTCGGCCCGTACCGCGTCGAACACAGGCGCATCGGAGCCGGTGATTGCGTCGCCGCCAAAGGCAAAGCGGAAGGAAAATGCGCCCTCCTGAAAGGTGCGTGCCGTTCCCGTCACATCATCGTGCAACACGCCGTCGATCTCCAGCGCGTAGACATAACTTGTTCCCGGTTTCAGACCGTCAACAGGTAGAGCGACGATGCGGTCGTTCTCTTCGCCGGCGCTTTCCGGCGCCGAATAGAGCGGCGCCGGGAAGTCCGACGACGTATCAACCGCCAGCCGTACTGCGGCTGCGTCGATGGCCAAACGCGCGTTGACTTGAAAGCCCTGCGGCGTGACCGCGCCCGACCACATCCAGACCACGGCGCCTCCATCGAGGGACAGTGCGCCGGCGATGGTGTCTGACTTGGCTGCCAGGCAAGCAGGCGTCAACAAGCCCATCAGCGCGGTCACGATCCACAGATTGCGTGCCATACAAAGACGCAGCCGGTCGGCGGCCAGGGTTGGGAATTTGCCGTTTGCTACCACGGATACGTCCCTGGTGCCATAGCACCGCAGCAGGGCAGGAGGACAGTGCCGAGGCCGCACCAGAATCGACCGGCCCTGAGCTCGTTTCGATCTGAATCGGCGTGCCGTAGGGTACGCTCTCTTCTCACAGTCAGCCTTCTCTTGATGGTATTGTACGAATCGTGTAAAAGTGGCTTGCTCTCTGGTAGATTGCGGTTTTACACACAATTAGGGATGCCACCCTTTCTCATCGCCCGCGCCATGCAGTTGTCATGCAGAGGGCCGCACGCGTGAATAGATGAACGCATCCCGCGGCTCACTGGAAATGTTTGGTCGAACAGCCCAGCGGCGTAAGATGCCTTCTTGCGACAAGCCGGCTTTCTCGAGAACACGCACGGACGCTAGATTCTCTGTATCGCAGGTCGCCCAAACCCTCCAGACAAATGGAAGCGAAAACGCCCACTGGACAATTGCTCGAGATGCGTCGGTAGCGATTCCGTTCCCCCAGTGCCGCCTGTTCACAAGAAATCCGAACTCGACGGCGTGCTCAACGACATGGCAAGAAACGCCACCGATGGCCCGATCTTCGTCGGGCTGCGTGATCACCCAATAGTATTCGGCACCTGATTCCCACAACGCACTACGTCCGCGCAACGACTCGACGAGTGGCTCGATGGTCGTACGCACCGGCCAGTCTGCGTAGCGTGCAACTTCCGGATCGCTGCCATATTCAAATATAGCCTCGGCATCAGAAAGCTTCGGCCGCCGCAAACGTATACGTTGTAGATCGATGATCTCAGGTGCGACCAATTGGCGCCACTCCCTTCACACAACGGACGCACTGGCTGACGGTGTTGATTTCATTTTGGCTAGTACAGTTGGTCGTAGATACCACGGCAGTAAATAGGACCATTTCACTCGAGTGGCAACGCCAAAATAACCGTGGTCCTATTTACGCCGGGATCTACTAGTCAATCGCTACCACTTGTCCCGTGCGCGCTGACTCTTGCATGGCCAGGGCCACGGCCAGCGAGTGCCGGGCCTGACTGAGCGAGTTAGGCGACTGTTGGCCCTGCCGGATGCAGTCCAGAAAGTGGTCGATGCCGCCACCGGGCCGCTTGGTGTCAATGGCCGGAATCAGGTGTTCCTCTTTCTCCCCTTCCAGATGCAGCCGCATGACAGTCTGTTCATGCTCGCCCGTCATCAGCAGCGAGCCTTTGCTGCCGATGATGCCGGTATGGTGCTCGCGAATGATGCAGGTTGAATCGCCGACCATGCCCATGGCCCCGTTGGCAAAGGTCAGGTTGCCCAGCAACACCTCTTCCGATGCCGTTATCTGGCAGCGTGGTTTGGGTGTTGCAGTAGGCTTTGGCGATGGGGCCGTTGATCCAATACAAGAAAGTCGATGCTGTGGCAAGCATGGTGTACCGTCCAGCCGCCCGATAGCTCTGGCCGGGTGATGGCCCAGTGACGCGCCCCAGCCTCATACAGGCCGTAGCCGCGGGTCATCAGATGCCACACGAACAGGATTTGGCCCAATCGGCCTTCGTCAGCCATCTGCTTGAACTTGAGATAGCCATCGATGTAGCGCATGGAGTAGTTGACCACATTCACTACCCCGGCGTTCTCAACTGCCGCGATCATGCGGTCAGCTTCGACCAAGCTTAGGGAAATCGGTTTTTCGCAAAAGATGTGCTTGCCGGCCTCCGCCGCCATGACCACCTGGTCGGCGTGGGCATGGTTCGAGGAGACGACCAGCACAAAATCGAGGTCCATGGCGATCAGTTCAGCCGCATACGGCGTAGCCACCAAGCCGTATGTCTCTTTGGCCAGGTCTAGCTGAGGTTGCGCGACATCGCAAGCGGCCACAATCTGGGCCGCATCGGACCTTTTCTGATTGATGTAAGTCGTCAGATTCTGGCCAATGTTGCCAAAGCCCAGCACACCACCTTTCAATTGAGTCATCCTTACCTCCTTGACGAAGCGCTAATAGGGCCTATCCTAGGAAATGGCTACCCTATGCACCTGCCCTGAAAATTAGCCACAGATATGCACAGATAAACACAGATGGCTCTCTTGTTTTCATCCCCCGTGGCGCTGCATCGCCGCATGTGAACTTCCAGGAAGATCAGCGTGTCTATTTCTCTGGAATGGCCTAACCGTCCGGTTTGCTCAGGGCATGACGAAACATCCAGATATACAGCTCCGGATTGGCGTAGGTCTGGGTCCAGGAATCGTGCTTGACGCCGGGATAGACGGTCATGCGGACGTTGCCTCCCGCCGCGTCCAATGTATCGACCATCTCCTGCGATGCAGAGAGAGGGACTACGTCGTCGTCTGCGCCGTGAAAGGCCCAAATCGGCACGCGCTTGATCGAGGCGACCTTCTCCGGGAAACCGTGCCAATGCGACCCACCGCCACAGATCGGCGCCACCGCCGCGAAACGTCCAGGGCGGTGCACCGCGTAGTGCCAGCTGCCGAAACCACCCATGCTGATCCCGGTCAAATAGATACGCGAGAGGTCAACGCGATAGCTGCCACATATTTCGTCCAGCAGCGCATCCAGCCCATCCAATTGCTCGACCCACCACGTTTCGAGTGGGCACTGGGGCGCCAACAGGATGAAGTCATACTGTTCCTGGAAGCTGTTGAGGGATGAAATGGCATGTTTCTTGACGGCATCCAGTTCGTTGCCGCGTTCCCCCTTGCCGTGAAGAAACAACACCAACGGATAGCGCACGCCCTGGGGACGTCCGTAGTTGTCCGGCAGGTAGAGGAGATAGTCGAGTGCGTAGGACTTCGGTACGATTTTCTTGACTGTGCCGCGTAGCTCTTCCAAAGTTCTTTCACTTTCTCTGGTCTTGGGCTGTTCCAAAGAATTAAGTCCCCCGGTGGCGTAGGGGCGTGCCCTTGCGGCCGCCCGCTGTGGTCAGGCCGAGTGCGGGCGGGCGCAAGACCCGCCCCTACGCCACCGGTGTTTATTTTCTTGGAACGATCTTGGTGAGGGTTAAACCCCGAAATCGATACTCCATTTTGTCGGGTGGTTCTGCCTAACTCCACAACCGATCGTGGGAACGTTCTGTGTCCCAATAGGCGGTCGGCTGGTCGAAGAAGATGGGATCGGCCGGATCGAGACGCGCGCGCATGGCCTCTGCGTTGACGTCCTCAAAGCCGAGACCGGGCCCCTCCGGCACCGCAATATGGCCGTCCTGGATCAGCGGTGTGGGCAGGCCTGTGACCAGCTCGCTCCAACCCGGATCGTCCACTGAATGGTTTTCCAGCACCAGGAAGTTCTCGGTCGCCACGGCGCAGTGGACGTTGGCCAGGGCGCAGACCGGCGACGCCGCCATATGCATGGCCATGGCCACGCCGTGCTCCTGCGCCAGGTCGCCGATCTTCTTGGTCTCCAAGATGCCGCCCGAGGAAGCCAGGTCGGGATGTATGACAGCCACAGCGCGCTGCTCCAGGAGCGGTACAAAGCCTTCCTTGAGATAGATGTCCTCACCGGTGCAGGTCGGAGTTGTGACCGCCTCCGAGAGCCGGCGCCACTGGTCCGGAAATTGCCACGGAATCATGTCTTCGTACCAGGCCAAGGTGAATTTGTCGAGCGCTTGCCCGAGACGGATGCACGACTCCAGCCCGATATGGCCGAAATGGTCCACGGCCAACGGAACTTCGTCGCCGACCTGTTCTCGCACGGCAGCGACGTAGTCACAAAGCAGGGCAATGCCTTTTTCAGTGATCTGAATGCCCGTGAATTGATGCATGATATTTCTGGATTCGAGCATGCCGGGCGGCGAGTTTAGCGCGCCGGGTATACCCTGCAACAAGCCGATGCCCACATCCATTTTGAGAAACTTGAAGCCTTGCTCCATGCGCGCCTTGAGCCGCCCGCCCATCTGCGCGCCGTCGCGCACGGTGGGTGTGTCACAATAGCAGAGCACCCGATCGCGGAACTTGCCGCCGGCCAGTTGGTAGGCGGGGACGCCGTAGGCCTTGCCGGCCAAATCCATCAGCGCCATTTCGATACCGCAGACGCCCCCTGCTTGTCGGGCATGAAAGCCAAACTGCTTGATCTTGCGAAAGACCTTGTCGACGTTGCAGGGATTCTCCCCCAGCAGACGGCTCTTGAGCGACAGCGCGAAGGTCTTGCTGCCACCGTCACGCACCTCACCGTAACCGGAGATGCCCTGGTTGGTGTCGAGCCGGATAATGGTGCTGCGGAAAGGCACGCCCACCAGATTGGCAATGCGCATATCGGTGATCTTGAGTTCAGAGGGACGCGAGTTTGTGTTGACGTGTTGCTCAATTGCTTCGCTCATTGTATAAGTCCTTATGACGGCTGTTGGGTATCTTCTCAATCTTCTGGGGTAGGGGCGAACCCTTGCGGTCGCCCGCAGCGGACAGGTGCAAAACCCGCCCCAAACAGAATGGAGTTCCACATGAAAATTACCGGTATTGAGAGTATTCCAGTCTGGAACGGCTTCAAAAATCTGCTCTTTGTCGTCGTCGACACGGATGAAGGAATTTCACGGAGTCGGCGAGTCCGGGCTGATCGGGCCGCGAACTGGCTGTCATGGGCGCCATCGAACATTTCAAGCCGCTGCTGATCGGACAGAATCCCGTTTCACACCGAACACATCTGGCAAGTGCTCTTCCGCGGCGGTTTCTTCCCCGCGCAGCGAATTCTGACCTCGGCCATCTCGGCCATCGACATTGCGCTGTGGGACATCAAGGGCAAGGCACTGGGTCTGCCGGTCTACGAGTTGCTGGGCGGCAAGGTGCGCGACAAGGTCGTCTGCTATCCACACAACTGCGGGCCACGCCATGGAGATCGCGCCGCTGGTCGAGTCCTGCCTGCAGACCACTGCGGAAGGCTGGAAATTCGTGCGCTGGGGACTGCCCCAGGACGGCGAGTACACTGGAGCCACGCAAGGCGGTGCGGGCGGCGCATGGCCCAGTTCGAGGCCGTGCGCGAGGCCGTCGGCGACGAGATCGACATCTGCTTCGACGTCCACACCCGCCTGGATCTGCCCGACGCGGTCTGGCTCTGCCGCGAGGTGGAGCAGTATCGCGCCCTTCTTCATCGAAGACCCGCTGCGCTCCGAGAACCCCGACTCGTTCAAGACGCTGCGCCCACGTACCCACGTGCCCCTGGCCGCGGGCGAACAGTTCAACTCCAAGTGGGAGTTCCGCCAGTTGATCGAGGAAGAGTGGATCGACTACGCCCGCATCGACCTCTGCATCGCCGGCGGTCTGACCGAGGCCAAGAAGATCGCCGGCTGGTGCGAGACCCACTACATCAAACTGGCCGTCCACAACCCGCTCGGCCCGGTCTCGTCGGCGGCCTGTCTGCACCTGAACCTCTCCTGTCCCAACTTCGGCGTCCAGGAACAGCCGCGCAAACCGGCACGATGTCCTCACCGACGTCTTTCCCGGTCCAGCCGGCATGGGAGGACGGCTATCTGCTGGCGCCGACCACGCCCGGTCTCGGCATCGAGTTCGACCGCGAGGCGGCCAAGCAGACATCCGTTCCGCATGCGCGAAATGCCGCACGTTGCGCGGCGTTGATGGATCGTTTACGAACTGGTAACAGGTTCCGGCACGCGGTTGGCCCGTCCGTTGACAATGGAGATGCCTACCCGTCTCGCCATGCGACCTGTTGCTGCGAATGGGGGAGACAGCAGAATGCCACGGGAACGCCTTACTTGCAAGCGACCCAAACGTCCGGGCGCCCTCCACGCCGGTGCGAAAACGTAGCGGCGCTTGCCCCTGCCCACCGGATGGGTCTCCCCGATCATTCGCCAATGTCATTCGGCAGGCGAGCGCAAGGATGTGCATCTTTCAAATCGCGGGAATAGCAAACCGTTTTGCCAACGGCGTTTTGACAACGGCGTTTTGACAAATGACGCAAAACATCATATATTTTGACCATCCTTCATCTGCCCTTATGGACTGACCAACTGACCGTGTCTTCAGCACCCCGTTTTATTCGGTTCGGTTTGCTCCCATGACAGATCAAAACTGCCGGCGCCAAACATGTCTTCATGTCAAATAGCCAGATTGATCCCACTGCCGTCTCCATCTTAAGTGTGTGCAATTCGCCTGCCCTCGGCAGAGCGTCAATCGATTGCGAAGTTTTCCATACGATGTATCCCATTTCACAAGATCTGAGGAGGATCGAATGACAGAGAAAGAAGCAAGTCGACACGAACTCAATCGCCGAGATTTTCTGCGGTTGAGCGGTCTTGCCACCACAGGCGTTGTCCTGGCAGCCTGTGGCGCCGGCGCACCGGCCGGCGGTGGCGACGCGGCAGCTCCGGCGGCGGGTGGTGAGGCGGCTGCGCCGGCGGCGGCGGGCGGTGTTGCCGATGTTCCGCGTGAAAAGACCCTGATTCTCATGTTTCGGCGGCAACGGCACACAGTATCACGGAAGTCGGTCTGGGCAATCCCTATGCCACCGGCGCCACCCATCAGATCGGCAGCGCCGCGTTGTGGGAGCCGCTCTACTTCTACTCGGCCTTCGCCGATGAGGAGATTCCCTGGCTGGCCACCGGCTATGAGTACAACGATGACTTCACCGAACTGACGATCAACATTCGTGAAGGTGTCGAATGGAGCGACGGCGAGGCCTTCGACGCCAATGACGTGGTCTTCACCTTCAACATGCTGCAGGACAATGCGCCGATGCTCACGCGCTCGACCGCGGTGCGACAGCATGCGGTCGAGGCGGCCGAAGCCGTCGACGACCTGACCGTTCATATCACCTTCAATGAGTCCGCGCCCGCGCTTCATGTTCAACCACCTGATGTCCAAGTTCGACACCGGCATCTAGATGGGTGCCGGAGCATATCTTCAAGGATGTGGAGGAGGTCGCCGCCTTCGAGTTCTACGATCCGGAGAAGGGCTGGCCGCTGGCCACCGGTCCCTACAAGATCGTCGAATGGTCGCCGCAGCAGAAGTTCATCGATCGCCGCGACGACTGGTGGGGGGTCAAGACCGGTTTCGCCGACAAGCTGCCCGACATCGAGCGCATTCTCGTCATCCCGCGTACCAGACGACACCGCTGATGACCCAGCGCATCGTCAACAACGAGGTCGACTCAGACCCTGGACCTGCGCGCCACCACCATTACCCAGACCGTTCCAGAATCCGGCCATCATCACCCACACCGGCACCGAACCGCCCTACGGCTATATGGACTGGTGGCCGACCTCGCTCTGGTTCAACCACGAGGATGGTCCCTTCACCGATAAGGACGTGCGTTGGGCCGTCAGCTACAGCATCGACCGCCAGCAGATGCTCGACGTGGCCTTGGCAGGCTCGGGTATCATCACGCCGCTGCCCTTCCCGCAGTATCCGCCCTGCAGCCCTACTTCGACGCTGCCGCAGACTCTGTTGGCCAAGTATCCGACCAATGAGTTCAACCTGGACAAGGCGGCCGAACTCATGGAGGGCCAGGGCTACGAGAAGGACGGCGACGGCTTCTGGGTCAAGGATGGCGAGCGCATCCCGGCGGTCATCACGCGGCTGGCAGGTCTTCAACGACATCGGCCCGATCATTGCCGAGCAGTTGCGCAAGGGTGGCTTCGAGGCCGAGTACACCACGCCGGCCGACAACGGCACCACGCATGAGCGATGGTACGCAGAAGATCTGGCTCAACGGCCATGGCGGCTCGATCGACGATCCGTTCACAACCATGGACTACTACACCAGCAAGTATTGGGCGCCCATCGGCGAGCCGACCTCACTACAACTCGCGCTTCAAGAATGCGGAGTACGATGCATTCTGGAACAGATGGCTGCATGACGCCGTCCGACGATCCAGGCTACATGGATCTCTACCTGGCCGCCATGGAGATCTGGCTGGACAACCTGGTGGATGCGCCGATCCAGCAGTGGCTGCATCGCATTCCCATGAACACCACCTACTGGACAAACTGGCCGACTGCAGAGAATCCCTATGTCAACGGCGCCTTCTGGCATCCGACGTTCCCGCTGATGCTGCACAACCTGCGAGCCGGCGCAGTAAGCTGCACGGTTGGACGCTACGATGACGTATCCACGACCTGCTGACGACTATGAAGCGATGTAGCAGATAGAAAGCCGATGCGAGGGATGGGTAGTTACCTGCCGCCGCACTGCAGGTTCGCATACGGTCGATTCTGACCCCATTCGCGATACCTGTTGCGGTATCTTAGATCGTATTCCAGGAGACATCGCATGAAGTCTTCGACAGTACGGTTTATCGTCAAGCGTTTTGGGCTGTTGCTGCTCATCGTCTGGACCGCCGTGTACGATCAATTTTCTTGATCCCCAAGCTGACGCCACGCAATCCGCTGCGCGAAAAGCTGATGGAACAGGCCTCGCGCAGCGGCTATGATCGAAGAGGGCTTCGACGAGATGGTGGCGGCCTATGAGGCCAAGTTCGGCCTGGATCAGCCGCTGTGGAAGCAGTACATCAACTATATCTGGGACGTCCTGCACCTGGATCTGGGCTATTCCATCTCCAACTATCCCAAGACGGTCACCGAACTGGTGGGGCGGCACTGCCTTGGACCTTGGGCCTGTTGCTGACGGCGACGTTGATCGCGTTTTTCCTGGGCACACTGCTCGGTGCGCTCATGGCTTGGCCCAGATCGGGCACTTTCGTCAAGTATATCCTGCCGTCGGTCTTGATATTGGGCGCGATCCCGGCCTATCTGATCGCGCTCATCCTCATCTACTTCGTCGCCTTCCAGTGGAAGTTGCTGCCGCTGGGCGGCGGCTACGGCATCGGCACGATTCCCAACGCCAGTCGTCTCCTTTGCCTGGAAGTGATCAAACACTCGATCTTGCCGGCATTTGCACTGGTCATCACCAGCATGGGCGGCTGGGCCATCGGCATGCGCGGCATGATGGTCACGGTGCAGGGCGAGGACTACATGACCTTTGCCGAAGCCAAGGGGCTGAAGGAGAAGCGGCTCTTCTACAAATATGGCATGCGCAATGCCATGTTGCCCCAGGTGACCGGTCTGGCGCTGGCCTTCAGTTTCCTCGTTTCCGGCGCGGTGCTGGTGGAACTGGTCTTTGGCTATCCGGGCGTGGGCACATTGCTGGCCCGTTCAATCACACAGCTCGATTACTTCATGATCTACGGCATCGTGCTCTTCATCGTCATCGCCATTGCCCTGGCCATGTTTATCATGGACCTGATCTATCCGCTGCTGGATCCGCGCATTCGCGAATGGACTCGGTATCGACTGCGCCGAACAGTTAGCCGATTGAATCAGACTGCACGAGGAAGTCACTATGGAACGCATCAGCCTTACCCTGCGCTATATTCGCCGCAACATTCCCTTGGGAATTGGTCTTGGCATCCTGCTATTTCTGATTCTCTTTACCGTGATCGGCTCGTTCTTCATCGATGCCAAGGTCGACCCCTACCCGTTGGCCGCGCCGGCCAGCGTGGCCGCCAACCTTGTCCTACTGCAGGGCAACCGAGCCGGACTGCGAAGATCCGGTCGCCTACCCCTTCGGCACCGACGCCCAGGGACGCGACATGTTTGCCGTGGCCGTGGCCGGCACCTGGATGACGATCCGCATCGGCCTTTTTGCCGGCATCATCGGCGTTGTCATCGGCACCTTTCTCGGCTTCACATCGGCCTACTATGGCGGCATGTACGATGGCGTCGTGCGCTGGATGGTCGATGTGTTGCTGACGATCCCCGGCCTGCTGATCCTGGTCGTCATTGCCTCGTCCATCGGCGACCGAGCCATCACCGTCAACGGCATGGCGCTGATCATCGCGCTGATCTCCTGGCGCGGCGCCGCACGCGTGATCCGCTCCCAGGTGCTGAGCATGCGCGAACGTCCCTACGTGATGATGGCGCGGCTCAACGGCACGCAGCAACATGAGCATCATCTTCAAGGAGATGATGCCCAACCTGCTGCCCTATCTGGGCGCCACGCTGGTCGGCGCGGTGACGGCCGCCATCTTTGCCTCCATGGGTCTGGCGGCACTGGGTCTTGGCCCGCTGCGCGAACCGACGCTGGGCGTGACCATCTACTGGGTCATCAACCAGAGCGCCTTCCTGCGCGGCCTCTGGTGGTGGGGCGCCGTGCCCATCGTCATTGTGGCGCTGATCTTTATCATGCTCTTCATGATTTCGATTGGCCTTGACGAGCTGGCCAACCCACGTGTGAGGAGGGCCAGATGACCGAAGTATGTGCTGCAGGTCAAAGACCTGGATGTTCAATATTTCACGGACGCCGGCGTCGTCTACGCCAACAACAAGGTCTCCTTCAACCTGTCGCCCGGCGAACGCCTCGGCCTGGTCGGCGAGTCCGGCTCGGGCAAGTCGACCATGGCGCTGGCGCTGCTGCGCATGATCAAGGCGCCCGGCAGGATCGCCGGCGGCGAGATCTGGCTGGACGATCGCGATCTGACCAAGATCCCGGAGGACGAGGTGCGCCTCTACCGCGCCAGCGAGATCAGCATGATCCCGCAGGGCGCCATGAACTCGCTCAACCCGGTCATGCGCGTCAAGGATCAGATCATCGACGGCATGAAGGACCATGATCTCGGCCTGTCCAAAGCGCAACTGCAAGAACGCGCCGTATGAGGCGCTGGAGGCCGTGGAACTGGACCGCGCAGCGTGGGCAAGATGTACCCCCACGAGCTGAGCGGCGGCATGAAGCAGCGTGTCTGCATCGCCATCAGCATCGCCATGCATCCCAAGGTCATCATTGCCGACGAGCCGACCAGCGCGCTCGACGTGGTCACCCAGCGCCAGGTCATGCAGACCATCGGCCGCCTGCAGGAAGAAATGGGCAGCGCCGTCATCCTGATCGGCCACGACATGGGCCTGATGGCCCAGTTTGTGGACCGCATGGCCGTCATGTATGCCGGCAGCCTGGTCGAGTTGGGCACGGTCAAGGACACCTTCACCGAGCCCTTGCATCCCTACACGCAGATGCTGATCGAGCAGCTTGCCGGTGCTGGGCAACAAGGGCGTCTTCAAGGGCATCCCCGGCATCACGCCGCTGCTGCGCGACCTGCCGCCAGGCTGCGTCTTCAACAATCGCTGCCCATCGGCCATGGCCAGTCTGTACGCGAGCAAGTGCCGGCGCTCACAGGAATATCGGCCGCAACCATCTGGCGGCCTGCCACCTACACGACACTGAGTTGGTATCGATCATGAATCATCTGCTCGAACTACGCAATGTGACCAAGGAGTTCTCCGGGCGGCACCGTCGCCCTGGACGACATCTCGTTCTCGGTCGATGCCGAGTCACCCAAGCATCATCTCCATTGCCGGCGAAAGCGGCAGCGGCAAGACGACCATGGGCATGATGATCCTCGGCTTTCTGACCGCCGACCAGTGGCCAGGTCCTCTACAAGGGGAAGCCGATCTTCGGCATGTCGAGCAAGGACGAGCTTGCAGTTTCGCAAGGAGGTGCAGGCCGTCTTCCAGGATCCCTTTGCGGTCTTCAACCCGTTCTACAAGGTCGACCACATCATCGAAGAACCGATCAAGAACTACAAGCTGGCCAATTCCAAGGAGCAGGCCACGTGAGATGATGAACGATGCGCTGATCAGCGTCGGACTGCGGCCGGAAGAGACGCTGGGCCGTTTTCCGCACCAACTCAGCGGCGGACAGCGCCAGCGTCTGGTCGTGGCGCGTGCACTGCTGATGCAGCCCAAATCTGCTCGGTCGCCGACGAACCGGTCTCCATGGTGGATGCCTCGCTGCGCGCCACGATTTTGGAGACGCTGCACAAGCTGAAGACCGATTTCGGCATCACCATTCTCTACATCACCCACGATCTGACCACGGCCTATCACGTCAGCGATCATATCATCATCCTCTACCGCGGTTCGGTCATGGAAGCCGGTGAGGTCGACTCGGTGATCACCGATCCCGAAGCATCCCTACACCCAGCTGCTGATCGACTCGATCCCTTGGCCGGATCTCAACCGGCAGTGGGGCCAGCAGGAGATCATCTCCACCGACGACGAACGATCGGACGCATCCGACCGTGGCTGTAAGTTTGCCGGCCGCTGTCCGCATGTCATGGATATCTGTCGCCAGAGCGCGCCGCCGCTCTATCGCGAGCGATTCGATCGGGTTGCAGCATGTTTTCTCTACCAGGAGTCCGATGTGTTGTCCGGTGAAAAGTTGGGCGATCTTTTTGTCGAAATCGACTCTGCAGCTAAGGATGGCGTCGCCAAAGGGACCACCGGGGCCGCCGCAACGGTGACAAATCCAGGCTGACATGTGAACACATCGAGTACCGTGGTTAGATGGTATATCAACCGAAGGTGGCAAATGGGCGTCTGACAGACGCCCATTTGATTTCACACCGTCGAACCCCACGCACCCAACACGTTGCACCGGACTCAGATGCTTCCGAACAGAGAAATCGTGCCCGAATCTGACCGACGATTGACGCACAACGAGACGAAACTCACGCAGACGCGTATCCCGCGTCGGTGGATGCGCCCGGTCCACAAGACCATCGGCATCACCATGGTTGTGTTACGCCGCATGTGGCATCACACCGGCTTGAGCGTGCTTGCGCTCTTTGGCGTCGTATTGGCTGTAGGGCTGGTAACCAGCGCGAGCTTCTTCGCCCAGGCCGTGGATACGGTCATGCTGCGACGTGAGATGTCCGAATACACGGAGATTACCGGGCGTCCCCCATTTTATGCACGTGCTCTTTGCGCCGTCGACGCGTACGCTCCCTCTGTCGTTGGAACGTGTGGAGAATCTCAGCGCGCAGATTGCCGATAGATTCTCCCGCGAGATCGGTCTGCCCCTCAAACAGGTCACACTTCAGGCCAACAGCGGCAAACTCGAACTGCGCGATCTCGATGATGAGTATGGCCACGAAGCGACAGAGTTGAACATCATCTACGCCGACCGCATCGCCGAACACATGACGATTCTGGAAGGCATCGGCATGGAGGACGGCGCCTCCGGTGAGCGACTGGATCTTTGGCTGCACGGCGATCTGGCCGATAAGACAGGTATTCAGGTCGGTGAACTGTACAACATCGCGCCCAGCAAGAGCCTGACCGTCGTCCCGGCGCAGATCGCCGGCATCTGGCGTCCGGTCGACGCCGATGATCCGTATTGGATGAGCGATCCGGATCAGACGCTGGGCGATAAGATGCTGGTACGGCGCGATGATTATGTCAGCCATCTGGAGCCGCTGCTGGAGCCCAAGGTGCGTTCGGCGACCTGGCAAATCGTGCTGGACGAAGACGCGGTCGTGCCGGCGAATGTACGCCACTACATCGACGGCTATACACGGGCAGAGATCATCGTGCGCTCCTTCTTGCCCGATGTGCAGATTACGACACCGACGGTTTCATTGGGCGAGTTTGTGGACCGGCAGACGTCGTTGACGACCCTTGCTGCTCGGCTTCAATATCCCGGGGCTCGGGTTTCTTGCTCTATTTCCTCGTGCTCACGTCGGTGATCATCGCCTATTGGCAGCGGCGCGAGATGCTGGTCATGCTGAGTCGCGGCATGACACGCCTGGATGTGCTCAACTTCACGTTGATCGACGCTGTGATCGTCTTCTTGCTCGGACTGCCAGTTGGTCTCATGCTCGGCGTCTTGTTGGCACGGCTGATGGGCTATGCGTCCAGTTTTCTCAATTTCAGCGTGCGCGAAGCGCTGCCGGTCTCCTATCACGGAATCAGCCTGACGCTCGTTCTCCTCACCTTTGTGGCGCTGCTCGTCGCCAGGCTGTGGGCGACCATGCTGGGAAATCGGCGTGGGTTGGTCGCGGAGAGCGGGGAACATTATCGGCCGATCCGTCGCCCCCTTCTGGTATCGCAGCTACCTGGACATCATCCTGTTGATTCCGGTCTGGTACGCTTACCAGCAACTGATCCAGCGAGGTTCGCTGGCACTGCTGGTGCAGGAACGGCCCGAAGATCTCTACCGCGATCCCCTGCTCGTGCTGGCGCCGGCCCTCTTTGTGGTGGTGCTGGCGCTGGTCAGCATGCGCGTCTTTCGCGCCGCCATGATTGTGCTGGACCGTATTGCCAAGTGGGTGCGTCCGATGCCGCTCTACATGGCCTTGCGCCAGTTGGGCCGGCAGAGCCATACCTACATCAACCCGCTCTTGCTGGTGGTCGTTTCGCTGGCATTGGGTGTCTACACCTTGTCCATGGCCGCCAGTCTGGACCAGTGGTTGATCGACCGCATCTACTTCAGCACCGGCGCCGATCTGGCCTTTGAACCGTTTCGCGAGGGAGATCTCTACATCGAGGCGCCTGAAGGCCGCTCGCCCGGCGGGGAGTGGATTCCGCCGGTGGACGAATTTGCGAACCTGCCCGGTGTAGAGGCAGCCGCGCGTGTCGGCAATTATCCGGCCGAGGTACATCTGCCCGACGCAGCGGGTACGAGTTCGCTTTCTGGGCATCGATCGCATTGATTTTGACAAGGTGGCCTGGTTTCGCAAAGACCTTGCGCCCGAGTCGCTGGGTGCGCTCATGAACCGCTTGGCATACGCGCCGCAGAATATCCTGGTCTCGCGCGAATTTCTGGAGAACAATACTCTTCAGATCGGTGATCCCCTTGTCGTCGACGTCTTTCCCGAGGCGGGTGCGCGGCTGCGAGACACGTTCCTCATCGCCGGCATCTACGAACATTTTCCCACCACCGAGCCTGAGACGATCATGCTTATCGGCAATTTGGAGCACATCTTTGCCTTCTTCGGCGTGACCATGCCCCACCACATCTGGATGCGGTTGGCAGAAGGTATCGAGGGGCAAACCGTGCTGAAGAGCGTCGAACGTGACATGGGCGTGGCGACGTTGGGCGATCAGGTCGCGCGTGCTGAGCTGCGCAGAGAACAGGCAAAGATGGAGCGCGTCGGCGTGTTCGGCACGCTTTCCGTCAGTTTCCTGGCCGCCACCGTCATGGCTGCTTTGGGGTTGTTGACCTATAGTTACGCGTCGCTGGAGGAACGGCGTCGCCAATTGGCAGTGCTGCGTGCCATGGGAACATCGCGAGGGCAAATCGTGCGGCAGATCAGCGTCGAGTACCTGATCCTGATCATCTTCGGCGGCGTCATGGGAGTCGGCATCGGTACACTTGCCGCCCAAGCCTTTGTGCCGTTGTTTCGGATTGCCAAGGGTCTTGAAACGCCCATGCCGCCGCTGATCCCGATTGTTGCGTTGGGCAGCGTGCTTCCGTTGACGACCATCTTCGTCGTCATCATGCTGTCCATGCAGTTGGTGCTGATTGCGGTCACGTTACAAAACCGTCTTTACAGTGCCCTGCGCATGTAGGGCCGGGTCCGCCCCAGCCCGCAGCGGACGACAGCATTGTGCGCAAACACCTCCGACAAACGTCCGTGCGAACGCGTCCATCTACCCCGTGCAGAGCGCCACCGCGATCTCTTCCCACTCATCGGCAAGGGGCACCGTTGAAGCCGGACGGCCGGCACGTCGATACCAGTAACCTGCGTTGGGGAGATCACCCTCGACGCGGTGCAGATAGGCATGCACCCAAGCGCCGTCGCGATCATCCTGGGCCTGGGACGCGCTGTGGGCCTTGTCCCAATCTCCGTTGGCATCGTACCAGAGGGCTTGCAGGGCCAGGTCGGCGTCGGCCGGCGGGACGTCGTCGGCGAGAGATGCTTTGAATTGGCTGAGATCCATTGATTTGCTCCTGACCTGTGTCAGCGACGGATACGGATCTGCTTTTCGTCAACTATCCACAGTTGTTGCTGAAGAGAGCGTTCGGCCAAGCTCTGAACCACGAGGTCAAACACTTCCATCACATGGATCTTGTCCTGCTGCTTGAGTCGCAAGACGATGATCCCACTGTGTTCTACGGGTGGGTAAGTCCGTATGTCTCCAAAGCCGACATCAAGTGTAACGATTGCACGCTGTTCGGACTTGCAGATATCGGCGATATGTTTATCGCTCACGCCGCCCAAGCCCTGTTCCAAGACTGTGAATGCGTCGTGTCCTGCCTGCCGAAGCGTTTCCGCCACCTCAACAGGAAGGTTCTCGTCGACCTTGAACTTCATAACGTCGATGAAGCCGGCAAGGCAACGATCTGTTCTCGTGTGAGCTCTGCGGCGTAGGCCAGTGCGGCCTGGATTGCTTCCAATGACAGAGATGGGTAGCTGCGCAATATCTCGTCCGGTGATAGTCCTGCAGCCAAGTTATCCAATACAGTGGAGACAGGGATTCTCGTCCCTGTTATACACGCAGTGCCATGACAAATGTCTGGCCGAACGCTGATGTATTGTTGCCACTGAATCATGTGCGCTGATATTCCCTCTGACTCAAGTTCGTTAGGTGAAGTACCTGCGGTTTTTCACTTACAGACATCTCGGGCAGCAGTTGCTTGGCCTTGTCCAGTGTTGTCATACCTCTCTCCAGACGCGATGGACACACATGCTGCCCAAAGTCTATCACTGCAGACAGGCAACCGGCAACGCCCTACCAGCGCAGGGTCTCGAACTTCCAGCCCGCATCTATCTTCTGCATTTCGATCTCGTCGTTGCGTTCGGTCAACCCGCAGCGGAGATAGTTGCCGTGCAGACGGGCCAAGGCGTCCCGATCCAGTTCGATGCCCAGGCCGGGTTCATTGGTCACGACTACACAGCCCTCCTCAAACGGAACTCGACCGCCGGCGATGACTTCCTCCGACTGCCAGGGGTAGTGGGTGTCACAGGCGTAGGTGAGATTGGGGATGGCCGCGCCCAGATGGGACATGGCCATGAGCGAGATGCCGACATGACTGTTGGAGTGCATGGACATACCGCGGTCAAAAACACGGCAGATACGGGCGAGGTCCAAGGTCGAGCGCAGACCACCCCAAAAGTGATGGTCGCTGAGGATGATGTCCTCCGAGCCAAGACTGACACTGCCGGGAATGTCGTCGAACGACGTCGTGCACATATTTGTCGCCATGGGAATGCTCAGCGCGGCGCGCACGGCGGCCATACTCTCCTGACCGCGCACGGGGTCTTCGTAGTACTCCAGTACGCCCTCCAGCGCACGCCCTACATCGATCGCCGTCTCGACACTCCAGATTGCGTTGGGATCCAGCCGCAGTGGGGTGTCCGGGCCGAAGGCCTCGCGCAGCGCCAGCATGGCGGCAGCCTCCTCCGCAGGCGGCATGGCGCCGCCTTTGAGCTTGATCGATTCGAAGCCGAATTCGGCACACATGGCCTGCGCCTGCGCCACGACCTCGAAGGGGTCCAACGCCTGTCTTTGGCGCGCGGCGGCCCATCCCGTGGCGGCCGGATCGATCTCGAGACCCAGTTCGCCGCCGGCGCCCTCCATCTTGTAGAAGAGATAGGCGGAGAAGGGCACCCGATCGCGCACCCGGCCTCCAAGTAGATCGCAGACGGGTCGCCCGGTCGCCTTGCCCATGATGTCGAAACAGGCGACCTCTATGGCGCTGTAGACATGCATACGCCGGCGGCGATCCCATGGAACCTGGCCGCGTTCTTCGGCCCCATCGACAAAGCGCTCGTCAAGCCCCAGTTGAAGCGCGTTTAGTTGGAAGGGATCCGTGCCGACCACTACTTCACGCGCGTCTTCCAGCGCCTGGGTTGTCGCCGTGCTGCCCGGCACTTCACCGAGACCGTAGACGCCGTCGTTCGTAACAAGTTCGATGATGGTGCGCAGCGCGTACGGTGCGTGCAGACCAGCCGCGTTCAGGAGCGGCGGATCGCCGACCGCGATGGGCGTAACGTGCATCTCGGTGATGTGCATGGGAAGTCCGTTTCTGGTATGTGGGTTGGCCGCGTGGCATGCAGTGCGCAAACCGTCATTCGCACCATTGGAGTTCAACCAGAGTCTGCGGTTTGCGATCGGCACAGTAAGGCCGTTCCAAGAAAATAAACACCGGTGGCGTAGGCCGATCCAGAGAAATGATCGCCCTAATTCGTAGGGGCGACCCTTGCGGTCGCCCGTCGTGGTCGGGTCAACAGCGGACGGGGGCAAGCCCCGCCCCTACGAAACGTGTATTTATTATCCTGGATTGGCCTAAACTGTCTACAACGGCAGGTAAACGACCAAATTGCTCCATTCGTTCTGCTCGCTACATTCATCGATGAGAAGGAGCTCGTCAATCGCCTGCCGTAGCGAAAGCCGGTCGTTCAAGACGAAAACACCGGGCATAGTCGCTGCAATTGCGACTCGTTCGTAAGCAAATTCCGGCATCGTTGCGCGGTCGTGCGTTAACAAGATGTAATTATTGATGGCAGCCCACTCCAGAATTGCCGGATCATCGACCTCTGCCAGCCCGACATCCTGGACCCGCACCAACTGCAGATCTGGACGACGGCGGAGCAACCCACGCACAATGTAGCCGTTGAGGTTCTCATCAGCCAGCAGGCGGAGCATAGCTCAGGACTCAGGCGGATTTTTGCGTGCCAGCAACCGATTGCGTATCGCTGTTTGTTCTCCTTGTCTACTCTCTATCCGTCTACGCAACTTTTCCGCCTGACGTTCACGCTCTGCCAGATATGTTTCCACTTCGTCCCGATGATTCAGATAGTAGGCAATAACACTGTAGACGTCTGCGAGTGCGATCGCCGGATATTGTTGCGCAATTGTTTCGGGCGTTGCACCATCTTCAAATGCATGGATAACCAACTCCAACAAAACCCGCGAGTTGCCGATGCGCAGCGCACCGGATGGATCCTGACGCAGCGGAGGCGCCTCTTTCTGCAACACCAACTCCATATCCAGCCCCCCACAGAACCAATGACAAATTCACAATACAGTCAGCCCGATTCACGACACCCACGTTTAGCCAGAGCTGACGATTGACACCTTGTATTGACCGTTGACAATTGGCATGCAGCCCATCACCCCTTGACACTGCCTGCCGTCAGGCCGGCGACCATGAAGCGCTGGCCCCACATGTAGAAGATGACCACGGGCAGCGAGATCAGCAGCGAGGCGGCCATGAGCATGCCCCACGGATAGATATCGCCGAAGATGGTCTGGGCCAGACCCACGGGCAGGGTCATCAGCTTCTGGCTGGAGATGAAGACAAAGGCGTAGAGGAACTCTTTCCAGGCGTTGGTGAAGGCAAACAAGTGTCACGGCCAGCAGCGCCGGCATGGCCAGCGGCAGTGTGATCGCGGACAAATGCCTGCAATCGAGTGGCGCCGTCCACCAGGGCCGCATGCTCCAATTCGATGGGGATCGAGCGGTAGTAGCCCATCAGCAGCCAGGTCGCAAAGGGCACCATGCTGGTTGGATAGGTGAGGATCAGCGCCCAGCGTGTGTTGATCACGCCCAGGTCGGCCAGGATGCCGTAGAGCGGAATGAACATGAGCGCGGCCGGCAGCAGGTAGGTGACCAGCAACAGCGTGGTCATGGACTCGACGCCGCGGAAGTTGAGCCGGGCCAGTGCATAGCCGCCCAGCGCCGCCAGGACGACCGCCAGAGAAGGTGGTGGTGACCGAGACGATGATCGAATTGCCGAACCAGCGGAAGAAGGGTTCCTCGAAGAAGAGCCGCTCGAACTGCTCGGTGGTCCAGGGGTTTGGCCAGAAGATGTCCGACACGCTGGCCGATCTGCAGATTGCCCTTGAAGGCCGTGATCAGGATCCAGTAGAACGGGAAGAGGATAAAGACCAACAGGATGCGCCAGGGCGATATCGCGGCCGATCCTGGCCAACAGTTTCTGGCGCTTCAGGCTCTGGTGCTTGCGTGCCCTGGGAAGATCGCACGCCAGGCCCGCCCGATCAATTGGAAGGGCAGGGCAATGATGGTGAAGAACAGGTTGATCAGCATGCCGATACCGTCAATGATCCGATCCTGCCAGGTCACACGGTCATCCTGCGGCATCACTGCGCATGAAGCGTGAGAGCAGCAGGATGAAGAAGAGCAATACCGGCACCAGACTGAAGGCAATCGCCGTTCCCGGACCAAACTGGAGCGAGCGGATGGCCTTTTCGTAGGCCATGATCGAGTAGACCTTGGTGAGATTGCCCGGCCCGCCCTGGGTCAACAGGAAGATGGTCTCGAAATTGTTGAACGTCCAGATGGTGGAGAGCAGCGTGGCGATGGCGATCACAAAACGCAGGCTGGGCAGCGTGATGTGGCGGAACTTCTCCCAGCCGTTGGCCCCGTCAATGGAGGCGGCTTCATACATCTCATCATCGATGGATGCCATGCCGGCCAACATGTTGACGGTGAAGAATGGAATGCCGGCCCAGACATTGACGGCAATCACCGACGCCATGGCGAGATTCGGGATCGGCCAGCCAGGAGAGCGGCTTGTCGAGGAGGCCGAGCCCCATCAACATCGGATTGAGACCGCCAAAGAGCGGGTCGTAGATCGATTTCCAGGCCAGCGCCTGCACAACCGACGGAATGATCCAGGGCAGCAGCACGAGCGCCGTAATCAGATTGCGGCCGCGCTTCAGCGAGTGCAGCAGCAGGGCAGCAATCAGGCCGAAGATCAGCTTGAAGATGATCGAGCCGGACGTGAAGACGAACGTTGCCTTCACCGACTGCCAGGTAGTACGGATCGGAGTAGAGACGAATGTAGTTGTCCAGGCCGACAAACTTGACCTCACGCGACATCGTGCGGATGGTCATGCTCGTGTATAGCGGCTTTGACGAACGGCCAGGCGATGAAAACCGTCATCAGGATGACGATGGGCAGGATGAACGGTATCGCGATCTTCCAGTCCGGACCGAAGATCCGGCATGCGTGCTGCGCTTGCGGCCTGTTCGTGCGATCTCGTTGCGGCAAGTGGCGCGTTGTTGTGCCATGAACTTTTCACTCCCGATAGCAATTCTTAGGGCCGTTGCAGAGAATCAGCTTCGGTGGTATCAACTAGTTCTGTCTTCAGCCATTCCTGAAAGTCGGCCTCGATGTGCTCGGGCCAGACGCCGACATCGATCTCGCCGGGCGTGTAGGCTCCTTCATCGCAGCCGCAGCTTGCCGAACTCGTCGCGGACACGGACATCCTCCGACCGTTCGACCACTTCCAGGGCCAGATGGGGCGGGATGAAGATCACGCCGGTGGGCGTGCCGAGCACGATGTCGCCCGGCAGTACCGTTGCCTCGCCGATGCGGATCGGGATGTTGATGCCGACCAAGGGTCACCTCGGCGGATCGGGGTCGGATCCATGCCGCGGCAGTAGAAGGCGACATCGTCAGACTGACTGATGCCCTGAGAAGTCACGAATGCCGCCGTCGATGACCGCGCCGGCTGGGTGCGTCGCATGACCGATGTAGACAGATTGTCGCCGACAAAGGTGCCGTTCTTGACCTTGCCGCGCATGTCGACGACCATGACGTCGTCGATCTCCAGCGTGTCGATGACCCACGAGTTCTGGCCGCCGATCCGTCCCTCGGCCTCGCCCTTCTCCTGCACCAGATCGTGCAGATCGGGTCGATGGGGCACCATCATGGCGGTCACGGCACGTCCGACCAGAATGCGCTCCGGGTGGGTCCGGAACCAGTCGCCTTCAAACTGACAATGATAGCCGTGCTTGCGCAGTACAGACCACGCTTCTTCAGTGGTCACCAGCTTCATCCGTTCGATAATGTCATCGGGGATACGCGGACGGCCGTCGGGAAAACGGTCAAAAGGGCTCAGCCGGGTGAGTTGATCAGATGACTCCGGCGGGTTGACAATATTCATTGAATACTTGTCCGATGTAGGGTAAGACCTGACGGTTGCCCCTGTCAGGCTCCGCCGAGAGTTATCAGTCGGACGCGGATGGCGCTGACTTGGCTGACAGCCGCGGACTGTCGAAGACATCCTTGCGATCCGCAAGATCCGTGCCGACTTCGTGCGTCGTTCCAACAGCCTGATTAGGCGAACGCACCCAGTTCTTCGGCGATCTGCTCGATGCGACCGGTCGCATTGGCGACAGCCTGAGCCGGGTCGACGCCCTGGGCAATGGTCTCGGCCATCAGGTCGGGCAGGATGGACTGTGCATTGACGTCATCGGTCAGAACGTTGGGCTGCGGCCGGCCACGAGAGACCGGGATAGTCGCCCAGGGCCATGCTCGCCCATGCGCCTCAGCTTCGGATCGGCCTCAAAGGCGGCCACGACCTCATCCATGGTCGTACATGTTCACGTAGGCCGGCAGGAAGAGACCGGCCGAGATCAGCGAGATCGGCAGGAAGACATCCGGCGTCAGCATGTGCAGCGCCAACTCGGCAGCCTGGGTTGGATTGGCCGCGCCTTTGGGGATGTTGAACTGGGCGCCGTCACCACCGGTCAACGGTTCGCCGTAGGGGCCGATGATGGGATCGGTGATCATCGTGTCCTCGAAGATCGGGTTGCCGTCGGCCTTGCCCTTGGCGTAGACGCTGGCCGCGTTCTTGGTGAGCCCGATGTTGCCGGCCAGCCAGGCCTCGTTGTTGCTCGAGTCGGTCCAAGCGAGGATGCCCGGCGGAATCATGTCGGCATATGCATCGTTGACAAAGACCTCGGTGAGCCAGGCAACTGCGTCGACTGTTTCCGGCGAATTGAAGGTGATTGCGGTCAGATCTGCGTCGACAATCTGGCCGCCCCAGTTGTGGATGATCGCCTGAATCAGACCCGTGGCGTCGCCGCCGCTGTTGACCGTCATGCCCCAGCCATACCGCTCTTCGCCCGGATCGGAGATCGCCAACGCAGTATCGCGCAGGTCATCGAAGGTTGGCGATACCGGACACCGGATCAAGACCCGCTCTCTTCCACCCAGCTGCCACGCGCAAAGACGCCGGCGCCGGTGCCGCCGCTCATGATGTAGGGGACGCCCCACCACTTGTCGTCGATCACGTTGTAGCGCACCTGCGCGGCTGCCGTATCGCCATAGAGTGTCCATGGCCTGTCTGAGCCGTCTCATTGACATCCTCCAGCAGGTCCAGGAAGTACATCTGGGAGACGATGCTGTTGCGGTGGTAGATGAGGTCGGGCGGGTTGCCGGCCTCGACCTCAGCCGACAGCTTGGCGACGAAGTCTTCATTGGCTTCGGCCGCCACCGGCGAGACTTCCATCTCGACGCCGTTGGCTTCGCCCCAGTCCAGCACGGCCTGGGCAAACAGCTCTTCCATCTCCTTGAAATACTCACGGCGATGGACGACCGTCAGCGCGCCGGTTACGGCCACGGCGCCATCGTCGCCGGCGGCATCACCGGCGGGTGCGGCAGCCGGCGCGGCACAGGCAGCCAGCGCCAACATGCCGGCCGCGCCGCCCATCATCTTGAGCGTCTGGCGCCGGGTCAACTTCTGATTGACAAAACTTGGTTCTCGTTTGGACACTGTGTATTCTCCTTTGAATCGCGGGGATTTGGGTTATGGATCGAACAGCCAAAGGCTGAGACAACACATCGTTACAGCGTTGCGGATGGGTGCAATGCCCGAAAGACGTCGCAGATTCCGACCAAAGTTGGTGACGGCGTCCAAAACAGACCGGACGATGGTGCGAAGCCGCATCAGTTTTGCCCATTGTGGCGGAACTGACGACCGACTCGATCAGACAATGCACGTTTCGAGACAAATGAGCGATGAAGGTAACCGATGTCTTCAACAGTGACGATTAGGGAGTACGAAGCCTTGGATCCCTGGCCGAACATCCGGGGGAGGTCGCCAATATTTCGTTCGCCTGGGCAGTAGCGGAGGCTTCTTGAATAAATGTTGTAAATCGGCTACACAAGCTATTCTATTTGACATTGGCCTGTACGTCAATGCCCGGGGAGGCGATTGGGCGCATTTCACAGATCCGGACAGTCTCGGGCGGCTTGCCTTCACAGCCTATGGACAGTGCCTGCAACATGGAATGCACTCGAGTAATTTTGGGCCACAGTCTCTTTCTGCGGGGCAAAATGGTTTACCCTTGACACCAGCACGGGTGCAATGTATAGTTCTGTTCAGAACCCCAGTGGGAAGAATCTCATCACGCATTGTGCTCCATGGGCAGCCGGTCCACGAAACAGTGGATGCTACGTAGTTCTGTCAACCCCATGAACTATTCGGGCCAAATATGTTCTTCCAAGTCCAATCGTTTTACTGTCAACTCAAAGGAGATCGTATGAAGACGCAGAGCAAACTGACGCGCAGAAGCTTCTTGAAGTTTGCCGGCGGCACCGTGGCCGTTGGCGCTCTAGCGGCCTGTGTACCCGCTGGGCCGGCCGCGGATGGCGGAGAAGGGGCGGCACCGGCCGCGGAGACCGGCACTCTCTGGGTGCTGCACAAGCAGGACTTCCATCCAGAGTACAACGACTTTGTCCGTGCCCACATCGAGCAATTCGCCGCCGACAACGGTCTGGCCCTGGACGTGGCCTTCACGGCCGGCTTTGCCGGCACCGGCGCCGACATCCAGAAGGTAGCGGCCGCGGTCCAGGCCGGCGATCCACCCGATGTCTGGATCGACAACATCAATCCCTTCCAGTTGAACCAGCTCGGCACGCTGCAGCCGGTGACCGACCTGCAGGAAGAGGTCATCGCCATGTACGGGGAGGTCAACCCGCGTCCCAAGAATGAAACGTTGCTTGAGGGCGAATACGTCGGCGTGACGCTCCATGCCCGCAGCGACGGCGGCTGGGCGCGCAAGGATGTCTTCGACGCTGCAGGCATCGACCTGTGCTACCCTCAAGACCTTCGACGAGCTGCGTCGAAGCGGCCATGACGGTTTCCGATCCCGACAACGAACTCTGGGGCTGGGGCATCACCGTCAATCGCGGCGGTGACGGCGGTTGGTTTATCTCCCGTGTCCTCACCGGGTGGGGTGCGAACTGGACCGACGAGACGCGGCGAAATCGTCGACCATTGATTCGCCGGAGGCCGTGGCCGCGGTCGAGTGGCTGGTGGATCTCTACACCAATCCGGAGTGGGAGAAGATGATGCCGCCCGGCGTGCTGAGCTGGACCGACTCCTCCAACAACGAGGCCTACCTGGGCGGGAAGGTAGCCTACACCCAGAACGCCGGGACTGTCTATGCCAAGGCCGTGGCCGACGGACTGGAGGTGGCCGGTAAGACCATGTTCGACATACCCAAGGGCGGCCCGGTCTTACAGGACTTCAACGGCCTCGGCGGCATGTACGCGCACCACATCATGGGCTCCAAGAACCCGACCAAGGCCCGCGAGCTGATCATGAGTTTCTTCAACGAAGAGGTGATGACCGGCATCTACAACTCGGCCGTTGCCTATGCTGTTCCGGGCTATGAAGGCCCCATGTGGGATCTGGGATGTGATCACCGGCAACGAGATTTCTACGAGCCTGAAGGTGGTGGCGCTCGATCCGTCCGGCTGGACCTCCCTGTCGTGGCCCGGTCCCTCTACGGCGCAGATCGGTGCCGTCGGCACCTCAAATCTACACACCGACATGGTCGCCAATGTGCTCAACGGCCAGATGACCGGCGGCCGAATCCGTCAAGAACGCTCAAGAGCAGTCCGTCGCCATCTTCAAGGAGTTCGGTGCGGCGGGAGCATAAACTGCCACCAGTTTCGCAGAGAGGAGCCTGTTCTTTGGGAAATAGTCAGTCTCCTCTCTGCCGCTCCCTAACTGTACGCTGTTTAAGGGTCCGATCATAAATAACATACCTGATTTATGGCTTTTCAACCGCATTAACCCGGGAAGTTATTCTTGCGACCAGCGTGAATGCCCTAGCGTGCTGCTCGCAAGCCGAATCCGCGAAGATCCGCCCTACGCCACCGGTGTTTATTTTCTTGGAACGGCCTAAGCTCAGGGCGGACGGGCACAATCGTCCACGACGAGAGAAGACACTCAAATATTGGACAATGTCTCGCATTCGACCATGGAGTACATTGCCCAATATTTGAGTGCCTATAAGGAGAAGATCGGGAATGAGCCAGACCACCTACGCCGGCCGCGCCCTCCCGGTGCAGACGCGCCGCCAGACCCTCTCTGTGTCGTTGAAACGGATATTGGGACGAGACTGGGCTGCGGCCTACCTCTTCGTGTTGCCGACGCTGTTGCTGCTGGGCGGTCTCATCGCCTATCCCTTCGTCAACGCCGTCTACCTCAGCTTCACCAATACGGTCACGCTACAGACCGGCCCCTTCGTCGGTCTGCAGAACTACCAGACCCTGTGGAACGATCCGGCCTTTCGCCAGCTCGGTACGCAACACGATCGTCTACACTGTCTCCTCGGTCTTCTTCAAGTTCTGGCTCGGGCTCTTGGCAGCCATCCTCATTCGCCGCACCAAGCGTTTTCGCAATGTGCTGGCCGGCTTGATCCTGCTGCCCTGGATCATCCCGTCGGTGGTGACCGCGATGACCTGGCGCAACCTGCTCGACCCGGTCTACGGCGGCGTCAACCAGTTCCTGCTGCAGATGAACATCGTGGACAAGGGTTTCCCCTGGCTCGGTGCCTACAACACGGCCATGCCCTCGGTCATCATGGTCAACATCTGGCAGGGCATCCCCTTCTTCACCACCATGATGCTGGCCGGTCTCAGCTCAATCGACGAGGAGCTCTACGAAGCGGCCCGCATCGACGGCGCCAACGGCTGGCGTCTCTTCCTGCACGTGACCTTGCCCGGTCTGCGTTATGTCATCATCGTGGCCGTGCTTGCTCTCGACCATCTGGACCTTCAACAGCTTCACCGAGGTCTTCCTGCTGACCAATGGCGGGCCGGCCGGCGCCACCCGGCTCTATTCGATTCTCTCCTGGGAGTACGCCATCAGCAGCCTGCGCATCGGCGTGGGTGTGGCCGTGGCCGTCACCATGGCGCCGGTGCTGGCCATCTTCATCTTCTTCCTGGGTCGCTACATGTCGGCCGGCGGCACGCATCGAGGAGGAGACGGCCGCAGCGAAGCAACACGACCGGCTCCAGGATCGGCGCGGCTCATTGCCTGGCCGTTCAAGGCGATCTTCGGCGTGTTGAGCGCGTCTTCGGCGCCGTCAACAACTGCGTCGAGGAGTATCGTTCAGGCCATCGGTCGGTAGCTATCGACCGCATCTTCGTCGGTGACGATCCGGTGCAGGCGCAGACGGGCGCAAGCGTTGTCGCCCGCCTCGGCGGGTCTCGTCGCCGGCTCTAGCACTGATTCTGCTGCTGCTCTTCGAACTGATTCCGTTCTACTGGGTCGTGATCACCGCCTTCAAGTCGACGCGCCAGTGGACAACGTTTCGAGTCGGTCTTCTGGCCAACTCCCTGGACGCTGGAGCAGTTCGAGACGCTCTTCGGCCCGACGCGCTCCTTTGGAATCTGGTACCGCAATACCGCGTTGGTGGCGATCGTCAGCACATCGATCTCGGTCGTGGTCGCCTCTATGGGCGCCTACGGATTGACGCGGCTGCGCTGGCGCGGCTCCAACCTCTTCGCCAGCCTGGTGCTGGTCGCCTATCTGATGCCGGCCGTGCTCATGTTCATCCCCATCTACCAGATCTTTGCCGCCCTGCATCTGACCAACAGCCTCGGCGGCCTGATGATCGCCTATCCGACCTTTGGCCTGCCCTTTGCGCTCTGGCTGCTGATGGGCTACTACGCCTCCATCCCACGTGAACTGGAAGAAGCCGCGCTCATCGACGGCTGCAACCACTTCCAGGCCTGGTGGCGCGTCGTGCTGCCGCTGGCCGCGCCGGCGCTGTTGGCTGCCGCCCTCTTCGCCATCACCCTGGCCTGGAAGGAATTTATCTTCGCCTACGTCTTCCTGGCCAAGGAGCGGCTTTTCACCCTGTCCGTCGGTCTGGCGCAGATGATCATCGGCGACATCCTGCCTTGGGGCGAACTCATGGCTGCATCGCTGCTCATGGCCATTCCCAGTCATCATCCTCTACTCGCTGGGCCAACGCTTCATGGTCGCCGGCCTGACAGCCGGGGCGGTCAAGGGATAAAGATTGCGATGTTGATCCGGTAATACCCGCACAATCGTCGCAGCTACAGTCAAGCCCCTTTTCAAGGGGCGTCGCCGTGTAGCCCATGGCTTTAGCCTTGGGCGCTGTCACGTGATCCCGACCGTCCGCCGTGACCCCCACCGCCCACCGACCCCGACCGCCGCCCGAGCGTCAACGCACGGCCTACACCGCGACGCCGGCTGAACCCGGCTTCTCGACGCGCCGCCGATCTCGCCACCGGACAAGCCCCTTTCCAAGGGGCGTCGCCGTGTAGCCCATGGCTTTAGCCTTGGGCGCTGTCACATGACCCGCCCGTCCGCCGCGACCTCGACCGCCCGCCGACCCCGACCACCGCCCGAGCGTCAACGCACGGCCTACACCGCGACGCCGGCTGAACCCGGCTTCTCGACGCGCCGCCGATCTCGCCGGCGGACAAGCCCCTTTCCAAGGGGCGTCGCCGTGTAGCCCATGGCTTTAGCCTTGGGCGCTGTCACATGATCCCGCCCGTCCGTCGCAGCCCCCACCGTCCGCCGACCCCGACCACCGCCCGAGCGTCAACGCACGGCCTACACAGCGACGCCGGCTGAACCCGGCTTCTCGACGCGCCGCCAATCTCGCCGGCGGACAAGCCCCTTTCCAAGGGGCGTCGCCGTGTAGCCCATGGCTTTAGCCTTGGGCGCTGTCACGTGATCCCGACCACCGCCCTACATCAGTCTACTCGTCAGCCAAGCAGAGACCTCGCGCTAGATAAACTGTCGCAACCTCACGCACATATGCCGCTGTGGTCGGCGCGGAGAAGGTTGTCTCCAATTTGTCGGCCAACGCCAGCAATTGACTATGCCGAGCACGGCCCGGCCGCAGCAACTCGTACATCTCCAGCAGTTCCTCATTCGGAACGGCAGTCAGTTCCGCCGCACGCGTGAGATTGTCGGCCAGCTGCACGAACCCGGCGTCGCGCGCGATCTCTGCCTGGCGCCGCAGCGTTGTCGCATTCACCGCCACATCTTCAGCGACCAATGCGCCGGCTGCCAATGCATCCGGTGTCACCTCAGTCAGCGGCCGTCCACTGGCAGCACGCAACTCTGCACCGACGGAATCCATAAGCGGGTAAGTCGATTGGGTCACGTAGCTGCTCCTTCTCCTTGACAGTCCGGTGTTGACACCACGACGTGATAACATTCGAGTTTCAGGTTTTTCGTCCAGCGGTCCATTTGCACCTGGGTTCTTGCTCCGGCTACAGTTCCGGCTCCCAGTCAAAAAACAGCTCGGTCGGCGGCTCATCCGCGATCTGTTCCGTCTCACGTCGATGCAGCAGCGCGGTCTTGACGATCAGTCGCAGGCGCGCCCAGTTGTCGATCTTGACCGCCACCGGGCGTTGGCGCTTCACTCTTGGCGTAACGGGCGGCGTTGCGGCCGATCGCCTCGTAGGTCTCCAGGGTCAGGCTGGGCGACTGGGGAAACAGCTCCAGGTTGTTGAGCCGGGCCAACCCACGCTTGTGGATGACGGCCGTGCCCCGCGATTGCAGCCCGATGCCGATGCCGGAGCCGCTCAGTTGCGCGCCGATCTGGCCGATGGCGGCGCAGTCCGACGTGTGGTTGACCCTTGACCATCCGTGCGATCATGCCCTTCTGCGGCGACGCCGGTTAGGATCGCGATGAGCACGGCTTCATGTTCGAGTCCGCCGATGGTCCTGGTCAGCGCATCGTTGAAGGCCGGGCCGACCGCCACGATCACCTCCGCACGTGTCCCGGGCTGTGCCGGGCCCATAGGAGTGAAGAGCTGGGGACGGGGCGCCGATGTTGTCGTCGATGAAGTCGCGCGGCGATTTGGCCTGGCGGATGGCCTGGATTTCTTGCCAGCGTTCGCCCGTTGAGTCGATAGCCGGTGCCGGGTCCGGCGTAGTCGTTGACATCGTTGATGGCGCTCAGGACACGGAAATCGCGGTCGAAGATGGCCGACGGCTGCAGGTAGTCGGCGGCGACCCGTTGGCGCCCCATCTCCAGAACGTTGGCGGCCACGTCGTCAAAGCCATGTTGCTGCAAGGCCGCCGCGACGTCGATCATCGTCAGATCGCCCGCCAGAAAGCGGTCGGCGGCCTCCAGATCGGCCACCAGATCACGGTCGGGCATGTCCTCGCTGCTGAAGGCCAATGTCGCCGCCTCGATTTCATCGTCGCTGATGGCGGGAAAGCCCAGCTCGTCGTAGACGGCCTGGATGGCCAGCGCGCCCTGACGCCGGACTGGCCATCGCTTCCTCCTCGGAGATGGGGCGCAACCCGGCGTCCACCTGCATGTCGCGTTGGAGCACGTTGTAGTCGTCCAGGTCCTCGGCGTCGAAGTTGCCGCCGCCGAAGAGATTGTCCTGCTTGGGCATGACGCTGTAGCCGGAGTGGATGAAGTCGGTGCCGGGGATAAACTGGCACATCAGCTTGGCCGTCTTGCGGATGGTCGAATGGGAGGCCAGTGCGTCGTTGCCCGATGCGCACTCCAGCCCGAGCATGGAGGCCAGCAGATTCTCGGCCAGCACCCCGCGTACGCCGCCGGGCAGCGCTTCGGGCAGGGCGATGCAGGAGATGGAGCCGTTCTGCACGCCCTGGCTGCCCGCCCCCTTGGTCACCAGCAGACAGCGCGCCTCCAGGTAGAGCATGGAGCATTGCTCGGCATTGCCCATCAGCGCCTCCGAGCCGGTGCCCGAGGTGAAGCGCACCTTGATGCCGCGTGACGCATAGGCGGAGGCCAGAAAGCGCCTTGGACCAGGGCGTGTCGTCGCCGTCGACAAAGGTCCGCTCGGTGCCGTAGACCGAGAGCGTCTCGGCGTAGGTGGTCAAGCCCTTCATGGCCAGACGCAGCCCCAGTGCTTCTTCCACCGCGCACTGGGTCAGCACGCCGCCGCGCCCGGTCTGGGAACCGACGAGAATCGCCAGCGCGTTGAAGGGTGCATTGCGCGCCACTCGTCACGGTGGTCTCGACCTCGGCAAAGCCGCGCAAGGCCGCCTCGGCCGCGTCGGCGGCCAGCAGCGCCGGGTGCTCGCGCCAGTTGGTGACGTGGGCCTGGTTGGCAGGGGTGCGGCGTACGCGCATCTTGGCCAGCCCCATCATCATCTCCAGCACATTCATATGGCGCACGATCTCGCACAGCTTGGCCGGCGTGCAGCCGCCGACCAGCCGCCGCACCTCGACCGCGGGCACGTTGATGTCGACCAGCATGCGCGCCAGCGTACGACCGGGAATGCTCATGGCCACCTCGGCCAGTCTCGAGGTCCAGGCCGTGTTCGGCGATGAAGATGATCGATGGCATCGAAGTCAGCCCGGTTCTTGCCGTCCATTTCCACGATCACGCCCGTCCTCGAGGCGCAGACTCGGTGCAGGGTCATACGGGCTGTCGGTCACGATCAACCCGGCTTCGGGCCAAGGCTCGACAAAGGTCTCACGGTTGATGTCACGCTCGTCCAGCGCTGCAAAACGACGGGATCGGGTCATGGGCCATCTCCTACAGGGTACGGATCACACAGGGTGGTCGAGGAACCGGGAACGGCCACCAAAAGTTGGCGGTCATTTGGAAATCCGGTCATTTCTCTCTGCAAGTTCAAAACTGTCGTCCTCCGGTGCATAGCCGAGATCGCGCCGTGCGTCGCTGATGTCCAAACGTTTGTAGCGGTTGTTGGAGACGCCATGGTAGATGCCGAAGTGGATCTCGTCCGGCGCCTCAACCGCGGCGCGGGTCAGCCGTTCCAGATCATCAAAGGTCAAGATCATGTCGATGAGCGGATTGCTGCGCGAGATGCGCGGGTTGTCGTGGGTGGACACCGCACCATAACGAAGGCAGATGGCGGAAAGGCCCAGTTGATCGGCATAGAAACGGGCGACAGCCTCCCCCCAAACCTTGCTGGCGCCGTACAGATTGAGCGGCCGCACCGGCATATCCGTATGGGGCTGGGTATCGGGTGGATAGCCGGCAACCGTGTTGATGGTGCTGGCGAAGACGACACGCCGGCATCGCGCCTGATGCGCGGCTTCAAAGACGTTGCGGACAGCCACAATGTTATTGGGCAGCAGGCTCTCCCAAGACGCATTCATGCGCGGGTCCGCGCCCAAGTGGACAACCGTGTCAATGTCGTCGAATAGCGGACGAATCGCATCGTAGTCCGACAGCTCTGCCCTATGGAACGGAAAGCCGTGCGTCGTCTTGGGTTGATCGATATCGGTCAGAACCAGGCGGTAGCGTTCACGCCAGTTCTCAGTCAAATAGCGGCCGATCCGACCGGCCGCGCCGGTAATCAATATGGTCTGGGTCATAAGCGTCCAAAGGTGTGATGAAGTCAGTCGCACCGGGTACGTTTCACCTCGAGGGGGACACGGCCGTCCCGGCGAATTGACAGTTGTACAGGGAATGATTAGATTTCGGGAAGCGCCATAGAGCACACTGTTCTTTCATGCCCACAGGCAGGTTACATGATCTTACGGCGATTTTCAAACGATGAATCGGTCTCCACGCGATTGCCTATCCAGTCCCATGATATCGATTACATGGCACTGGTGCATCGCTTCAACGAAGCTGAAGTCGACGCGATCGCTCTGCTCGGCAGCCATCGCGCGAGGACGCCGGTCTACATAGCGATGTCGATCTCCTGCGGATTGTGACGCCAAATGCCACAGCGACCGGCGCCGGCTCACATTTGATCGACAATAGGCTGGTCGTGGTCAGCGATGCAACGCCGGACGACATCGACCGATGGTTCAGCGAACCACAGGAAGCAGTCAATGTCATCCAGGGGCTGCGTGATGCCAGGCCCTTGCTGGATCCGGTCGGGTGTTTCGCTGCCCTCCGGACCCAGGCAAAACACTTCACCTGGACGACAGAGTTACAGGAGAAAGCCGACCGCTTCGCGGGCAAGCAGATGGTCGGCTGGATCGAGGAGGCGCACAAGGGTCTTGAAGGCCTGCGGCGCGACGACACCGGTCGCCTGTTGAACGCCCGCTTCGGGCTGTCGTGGGGGTTGATGCATGTCATGCAGGTGCAACGCGGCGTGTTGCGCGGCAGCGACAACGATTTTGGCGCATTGGCCGCTGCGATGGGCGACGATTCGGTCTGGACCCGACTTCTGGCGCAGTCCTTTGCCATGGATGGCCAAAACCTGCGGTCGGCCGTAACCGCCGGGCTACATCTGTACTGCGAAACCGCAGTCCTGCTCCATGGTCATCTACCGGTGGACGCAGACAGGCTGGTGGCTGCCACTGTGCGGCGAATCCAGCAAGAACTCGGTACAGAGACAGTTCTGCCTGACGACAAAACCAAGAAATGATCGAACGATGATGGTGCCCGGGAAGTCGATCCGGCGAAGGCCCAGGTCGTTGTCTACAGGCGGCACGGACTTGAGATAGGCGATCAGGGCACCAAGATCCTCGTCGCCATAGTGAGCGTAGTGATCCGCCGGCATTATCACCAGAGCGCGACCGTCGGCGGCCACGCCATGACGAATGACGCGCGCCCAGTCACCGTCCGCATACGACCCGCCGACACCACCGGTACCGGTCGTCAAGTTCGGCGCAGGAACGTAGCCGATCGGCGCCTCGTCGATGAAGACCATGCCTTCCAGGTTGGCGCCATGGCATTCAGCACATGAACTGATGCGGGCCAGATGCGCGCCCCGTGCGATGGCGTCGGCATCACCGGGCACTGTCACGCCCGACACAGCCACCGACGGCGCGCGGTTTAGCCGGTTTTGGCCCAGCAGATGGGACGCGCCGGCGACGGTGAGACGGTAAGACGGTAATAACTGCATTGACAATTGGCCGTTGACCATTGAAAATTGACCATTCCCAGACGATCAATGCTCAACCGTCAATTGCCAATGGAGGACAGCATGGCCGAACATCTCTTTTCGCCAACCCACTACTTCACCAACATGGGTTCTCATGCGCCGGTCTTGACCATCGCGCCCGGCGACAGTGTGCGCACCACCACCGTGGACGCGCGCGGCTATGACGCCGCCAACGCTCAGGTGACCGCCCCCGGCAACCCTATGACCGGTCCGTTCTACGTCGACGGCGCTCAGACTGGCGACACCTTGGTGGTCCATTTCGACGAGATCAGCCCCAACCGGCGCTTTGGCTGGGGCAGTGCCATGCTCGCGCCCAATGTGGTCGATCCCGATTTCGTGCCGCATCTGCCCTGGGCCGGTGACGGCAGCCGGCCGCGCGCCGAATGGGAGGTGGACATGCAGGCGGGCGTCGCCACGTTGACCGCGCCGGCCGCGACGCGAGCCATCTTCGTGTCAGTACACCCCATGTTGGGTTGCTTCGGCGTGGCGCCGGCGCGGCGGCGAGGCCATCAGCACCGCGACTTCAGGCGCAGCACGGCGGCAACATGGACTACCGCCATTTCGTGGCCGGTACGACGGTCTACTTCCCGGTGCTGACCGAGGGCGCGCTCTTCTTCCTGGGCGACGGCCACGCGGTCCAAGGTGACGGCGAGATGGCCGGCACCGGTATCGAGATTTCATGCGATGTGGCCTTCCGCGTGGAGCTGCAGAAGGGGAAGACCATCGGTTGGCCGCGCGGCGAGAGTGCCGACTACATCTGGACTGTGGGCAATGCCCGGCCTCTGGACCAGGCAACCCAACACGCCACCACCGAGATGATTCGCTGGCTGACGCACGACTACGCCATGGACGCGCTCACGGCCAACGTGCTCATGGGCCAGGTGGTCGAATATGACCTGGGCAACATGTTCGACCCCGCTTACACCATGGTCTGCAAGATGGCCAAGAGGTGGCTGGCATAGAAGGCGCCATTGACAAGCGTTCGTACCGGAAGCGTCATGCTGGTCGCATCATCTACAAAAATATCGATCTCGAAAAACTCCGGTTTAGCCGCCCGATTTCACACTTGACGTTTAACGAGATGCGCCATAAGCTAGCCATGTGATACGAAACTTCAAGGACAAATAAGCTGAAAAGATTTTCAAGCGACGGCGCTCACGACGACTCCCCACCGACTATACAGCAGGTAACGTTGCGAAAGCTGCGCATGCTGAATCGTGCTCAGAGTCTGCAGGACTTGCGAGTTCTGCCTGCAAACCGGTTAGAGCGTCTTTCGGGCGATCGTGCAGGCCGACACAGCATTCGAATCAATAGCCAATGGCGTATCCGTTTTGAGTGGGATAATGGAGACGCCGTAGACGTCGAAATCTTTGATTATCATTGAGGTCAGCAAATGAGTGATACGGAAAAGTTGGATCCAATCCATCCCGGCGAGGTACTGATGGAAGAGTTCTTAAAGCCGATGGGCTTGAGCCAAAACCAAGTAGCATTGTCGATTCGAGTACCTGCACGCCGGATCAATGAGATTGTACATGGTAAGCGTCGAGTCACGGCAGATACGGCGCTTCGCCTCGCACGCTACTTCAATATGTCACCGCAGTTTTGGCTGGGGCTGCAGATGGACTACGATCTGGACGTTGCCGAAGACGAGCTTGGGGAAAAGCTCGACCGAGAAGTAGCTGTTATGACCGGATAGATTACCCGAAGCGATGGGACATCCGCTGGTTGCACAGCTGCAGCAGCGGATTGATCTCTGGAAGGAATAACTCGAGCAACCATAGCCGCGACATGTGGCGTGCGCGATTCTGGGTTCCGATTTCATGTCTGACGACCAAACACAAACCGACCAATACTCGCACCTCGAACTGAAGATCGACGCGCTCAACACCGATGGCCACTACAACGGTGGAGGCGGTGGTCGACGGCGAACGGCACCTGCAGGGCCGGCCGCTGGAACAGGACCGTGTCGAGAGCTGGCTGACCATGCCCGAACCAGACAGGATCAGTGCGCAGATGTCGGAGCTCCTCTTCAGCGAAGGCGTCGAGATAGCGCTCGAGCTGGCACGCAGCCGCCAACCGGACCGGGTCCGGATGCGGGTGCAGATCTCTCCCAACGCGCCGGAACTCCAGCGCCTGCCCTGGGAAGGGCTGCTCCTGCCCAAGGATCGCGAGGTTCCCGTGGGCATCGACGAACGCCGGCCCTTCGCGCGGCTGATCGTGCTGGACAGCGCCCTGAGCCCGGATCCCTCCCCTGTCGGTGTCAGCCCCATCCGCCTGCTGATCGTGCTGGACAGCGCCCTGGCCGGCGGCGACGAGGACCTGAAGCCGGAGTCGCTGCTGCCGGTGGTCGACGCACTACGCGACCACGTGGAGAGCGGTCGGCTGGACGCAACGTTGTGGCTCTGGCCGGCAGGCCGGCCCAACATGGAGCGGCCGGCCTACGAAACGCTGACCCAGAGCGGCTTCAAGGTCATCTCGGATCTGCCGGAGACTGTGAACGACATGCTGGGGACGATGCACATCGTCCACCACACGAGCATCAACCCAAGTCAGGTCGACTGGGTTCAAAACGAGCGCAGACAGGTCGAGCGCCACAATGAGACATTTCATCCGGTCACGGCCAATCTATTGAGCTGGCTCGACAAAGCCGAAGATTTGCCACCCCTGATCGTGCTGACCACCCCCGATGAAACGGGTCGCCTGGCAGGTGATGCACGCACTTTCACCGCACGCGGCAACTTGGCGACCATCGCGATGTCGCCGGCCGACCCGTCGGCAACCTGGAGTGCGCTCCGTTCCTTTTATGGCGAGCTAATGGAGCATGGTCTGGTCGATCTGGCCGCCAACCGCCTGCGCGCGGGCCAGCTCGAGCAGCGCGGCGCCGATCCGCATGAGAATGCCGTACTCTGGACGACCTTACGCGGGGGACGCCTCTTCGCGCCTGCGTCCGCACGACGCCAGGAAGACGACCCACTTGCCCGCGTCCAACAGAAGGAGGTGCGGGCGCCGCTGGAGGTCGAATACCTGGAGGACGCCATTCGGATCGGCGACCAAGAAGTGGCTGTCGAGGACGACAGCGCGGGTCGCGACGTGCGGCAGGAAAAACGCCCGCGCACGAAGCGGCCGGTCGAGTCGGACATCCAGGAAATTGTCTATGGGGACGAGCACGTCGACGACGGACCCGCGGACGAGACACCGGTCGTCCAACAACCCGAGCCGGAAGAAGTGACAGTCGATAACCAAGAAACGACGCGTGCCTCGGACGGCGCCCCCCCCGCAGCCGACCGGCCGGCCACTATTGGCACGTCGCGTCCCGACGCGGCGCCTGTCGTGATTCACCAAAACATCCGAGTCGACCTGACACCGTATGACCCGCCGGCCGAGGACCACAAAATCCAGGTCACGGTCAACCGCGACAGCGTCACAGTCGAGTTTCGCGGCGACCAATATGAGGGACCCGATCGACTGGCAGACGAGGCAGTCCGGGCAGAGTTGAACTACGTCCGGCGCACGGATCATGATTGGAGCAGGTACGGCCGACTTCTCTACGATGCGATCCTCAGCCCCGTGGAAAACGACACCCCTGCCGGCCAAGACACGGACAACGAGGCGGACAACAGCCACGATACGTCGGCGCTCTTCGGTTTCCGGAAAGCGCTCCAAGAGCTTCGGCCTATCGGCAACGGTGCGGGCATCGAGCGCGAGCAGCGACTGCGCCTGGAGTTGGTACTGAACAGAGCCGTTCCCTGGCTGCACGACCAGGCGTGGGAATATCTGCGCGCCGGCACCGAGACACCCCTGGCGCTGCTGGAGTCCTCGCCCCTCTACCGCCGTCTGACCGGCCCGCGGCGCTCGCTGTCTGTCCGCGGCGCGAACCGGCCAAAGATCCTGATCGCCATCTGCAACCCGACCCAGGCCGCCGAGTACGGTCTGGAACCGCTGGATGTAACGCTGGAACGGCGCATCGCCGAGAGCGCGCTGTCCCGGCTGCGTGCGGCCGGCCTGCTCGACTATCACATCCTACCCGAACAGCCCGACGGATCGGTCACGCTGGAGGAGATCCAGGGCGCTATCCAGCGCGGCTGCCATGTTCTGCATCTCATCTGCCACGGCCTGACCATCAACGCCCACGAGACCGGGCACGGCTATCGCCTGTTCATCGAGCGAACTCCGTCTGTCGCCGGCGCTGCCGGTTCACCACTGGTCACACCCACGGAACTGCGCAACACGTTTGGCGGCACCGCCAGCAAACCGCGACTGTTGATCCTGTCAGCATGCCGCAGCGCCGCAGGCCCCGGCGAACAGACGCTGCGCACGCTGGGACCCCGCATGGTGACGGACGCGCGGCTCCCTGCGGTCATCGCCATGCAAGAGGATCTTCCCTTTTCCACGGCACAGCTCTTCATGCAGAGCTTCTACGATCATCTAGCCCGCTCCGGTCGCATCGATATGGCCATGGCCGCCACCCGGCTCTCCATTGCCACGGCCGAAGGTGAGGAGCAGGGCACCTGGGGCATCCCGGTGCTCTACATGTCGACCGATGACGGTATGCTCCTCGACGTCGACGCGGAACGAGCTGCGACGCTACCCCGCGCTGCCGGCCGATATCCGCACCCCCCAGCAGCTCGGTGCGCCGGAAGATCCGCGGCTGGCCGCATTGCGCCGGCGCTTCACTCAGGAGGCTCACGCCGCGGGCGCACCCGCGCTGGCCGGCGCGCTCACGACCGCCTTTCAGAGTGCTGCCGGAACGTCAGTCGACATTTTCGTAACTAGACAGGCACGCGCAACGCTCTCCGTGGCCTTGCGATCCCCATGCGCGGCTGGAGTTCGACGCGCTGAAACAACGCATCAGTGCCGGCGGGCTCCAGCTGGAGGACGATGCCTACCACCAGATCGCCGCCGCGATCAACATGGGCAAGCACATCATCCTCCTCGGTCCACCCGGAACGGGCAAGACCTCATTGGCCCATGCAATCTGTGACTATGCGCAGAGCCTTGGCTTTTGCTGTGGTAAGACGGTCACCACGGCCACGGCCGACTGGACGACCTTCGACACGGTGGGCGGCTACGTGCCCACCCAGGCGCAGACCCTGGAATTCCGGCCGGGCAGTTTTCTGTCGGCTATCTGCGACGGCAACTGGCTGGTCATCGATGAGATCAATCGCGCCGAGATCGACAAGGCATTCGGCGAACTCTTTACCGTGCTCTCCGGCCAGCAGGTGGATACGCCACACACCGTGGGCGAGCACAGGGTGCGCATTTTACCCTACAGCGCCCACTACGATCGGGATCGGCGAGAGAGCTGGATTCCGGCCCGACTGCCGGAAAACGGCTATGACTATGTGGTGCACCCCAACTGGCGCATCATCGGCACCATGAACGTCTACGACCGCTCGTCGCTCTACGCCATGTCGCTGGCCTTCATGCGCCGCTTTGCGTTCATCGATCTGGATCCGCCCGGCGCGACGGAGAATCTTGCGCTGTGGCAGCGCTGGACCGGCAGCAGGTCCGGGCTACTCGATCTGGCGAGCGGCGAACGGACTGCGTTACACGACATATTGGCCGCGTTGACCGCGGAGCACTCCCAGCTCATGCGCCATCGCGCCCTGGGTCCGGCCATAATCAAGGACATGATTGCCTACGTGCGGGAGCGCTATCGGCCACCGTCAACCAACGCGCGCATCGACCATGGCCGATCTGGTGGCGGAGGCGTTTCTGCTCTTCGCCGCACCCCAGTTGGACGGTCTGGACGCGCAGGCAGTCACGGGGGTCTACAAGGAACTCGGCGGACTGTTCCAACTCCACTCGACCCCCAAGCGTGAGGACATCCTGGATCGGATCCAGGCGCTCTATCCCTTTGTTCCCCTGAAAACGTCGGACGAGTCAGAGTGATGTTGCCGGCGACTGGTCTTCGGGAACAGGCAATACCGGCGAACGGCACGGCGCGCACCTTGACCGCAATGGCTCTGCTGCTGGATATGACCGATGGGCTCGACCTGGTGCGGTTCATGCAGCACGACCTTGTTCGACTACTCGACCATCTGAGCCGGCGCACCGAACGGGTACGCACGGAACAACGCGGCCGGGTGCGCGGACGCATCGACTGGCCCGCTACCCGGCGCGCCCGCTACGGCGGCGACTACGACCCGGCGCGCTTCGTCTGTACCGAGGTCCACCGCCAGTTCGACACCCCGGAAAACCAGCTGCTGCGCTTTCTGTTGGCCCAGATCCGCGCGACAGCACAGACCATCCCGTCCGAGCTGCGTGCGGGACACCTCATTTTGCACAGTTCCGAGAAACTGCACGGCGATGCCCTGTTTCGCAGGCCGGCCACCGTCGAGACCATGCTCCGCCACGCGCAACGCAACATCTACCTGCGCCAGGTCACCCTTCCCGAGCAGGTCACCGTGACCCATCGCCATCGAGCCAACGTGGTCGAGCTGAACGAGTATCGCAAAGTGCTGGTGCTCCACGAGCACATTGTCCGCCGCCTGGACGCGGTCGGCTCGCCTGCCGAGCAGGAGTATCTGCGCGCTCGTCTTCAGCCGGGCGCTGCCGTTGCCGGGGTCAGGCGATTGGTCACGGCAAATCCTAGTCTTGGTGTCGGATTCGGGAAGAGCAGGGAGCTCATCTTCAGAATGAACCTTGGCCTCGAGAGCGAGCTGTCGCCCTGAGCGAGTCCGTGTCAACAAGTTGATGACCTCGATTGTCCAGCGAAAGATCTGGATGTCCGCACCACAAGATTCTTCGCTGGACGGTCGCCATTTCGAAGCTAACCTCGTTGACCCGCTTCGAATGACTGTAACAAATATTTCCGGATAGACAGATAGAGGAAGATCATGCCGCAACCCAGATCTGACAAAACCCATGCCGAACTAAGGCGGCACGTGCGCAGGCTCTGCGCGGATTTCCCCGCCGCCTACTGGCGGCAGGTCGACACCGATAGCGCCTACCCAACCGAGTTCGTGCGTGCCATGAGTGAGGCCGGCTATCTGGCTGCGTTGATTCCGGAGGCATACGGCGGCGGCGGCAGCACCCTGACCGAGGCCTCGGTCATTCTGGAGGAGGTCAACCGCAGCGACGGCAATGCGGCCGTCTGCCACGCCCAGATGTACATCATGGGGACCTTGCTGCGCCATGGGTCGGAAGCGCAGAAAGCGCGCTATCTACCTGCAATCGCTTCGGGCGCACTGCGGCTTCAGGCCTTTGGGGTGACGGAGCCCGACGCCGGCAGCGACACCACCAGGATTCGCACCTCTGCGCTCCGGGACGGCGTCGACTACGTGGTCAACGGCCAAAAGATCTGGACGTCGCGGGTGGCCCACTCGGACCTCATGTTGCTCCTGGCGCGCACGACGCCCCTGGAGGAGGTGGAGAAGCGCACCCACGGTCTGTCGATCTTCCTCGTCGATCTGCGTGAAGCGGTCGGCAACGGCGTCACCATCACACCCATCGAAACCATGATGGCGCACCACACTGCCCAAGTCTATTTCGACAATCTGCGGGTGCCGGCGGAAAATCGCATCGGCGAGGAGGGCATGGGCTTTCGCTACCTGCTCGACGGCCTCAACGCCGAGCGGATCCTGATTGCGGCCGAATGTGTCGGCGACGGCTACTGGTTCATCGAGCGCGCCACCGGGTATGCCAACGAACGCGTGGTCTTCGACCGGCCAATCGGCCAAAACCAGGGCATTCAGTTTCCGCTGGCCCGCGCCTACACCGATCTGCGTGCCGCCGATCTGATGCGCTACGAAGCCGCACAGTTGTTTGAGACCGGCCAACCGTGCGGCGCGGAGGCCAACATGGCCAAACTCTTAGCTGCCGACGCGGCATGGGAGGCCGCCAATGCCGCCGTCCAGACCTACGGGGGGTTCGGTTTCGCCCGCGAATACGACATCGAGCGCAAGTTTCGGGAGACCCGTCTTTACCAGGTCGCACCGATCTCGACCAATCTCGTTTTGTCGTATGTGGCGCAGCATGTGCTGGGATTGCCGCGATCCTATTGATACGGGGCGACGGTTGGACCGTTACCGGGCAGGTTGTGCGTTCGCATATGCATCCCCACCATGGATATCGTTGACGACCACCACAGGGAAATCTTCCACCACTAGGCGACGAATGGCTTCAGGACCCAGATCGTGGTAGGCGACAACCTCGTCTACCACGATCTGCCGAGCCAGCAATGCGGCAGCACCGCCTACGGCGGCAAAGTACACGGCGCCGAAGTCACACAACGCGCGTTTAACCGCGGTTGAGCGATAGCCCTTGCCGATGAAACCTTTGACGCCAAGTTCCAACAGGGGGATCGTATAGGGATCCATCCGCCCACTGGTCGTGGGACCGGCCGGACCGATGACATGTCCTGGCTTGGCCGGCGCCGGCCCGACATAGTAGATGATTTGGCCCGCCAGATCGACCGGCAGCGCTTCCCCCCGCCCGATTGCCTCGAGCAACCGTCTGTGGGCAGCGTCACGGGCACCATAGATAACGCCGCTCATGCGCACCAGGTCGCCGGAGCGCAACCGGGCGAGAACGGCGTCAGATAGCGGTGAGTTTAGCGCGTGAACGGCCAATTTGTCCTCTCTACAGCGTCACTTGCGCACGCCGGGGGGCCGAACAGTTTAGATTCACGGCAACAGGCAGCGCGGCGATGTGCGTTGCATAGGCTTCCACATGCACAGCCAGAGCTGTCGTCACACCGCCAAACCCCTGGGGACCAATGCCTAACCCATTGATCTCCGCCAGCAACCTGGCCTCCAGTGCAGCGAGGTGTGTCTGAGGATGTACCCTGCCGAGTGGGCGCATTAGTGCTCGCTTGGCGAGTAGTCCAACCGAGTCGAAGGAGCCGCCTAGCCCCACACCAACAATGACGGGTGGGCAAGCATTGGGTCCGGCCAATCGGACCGTTTCGACCACGAATCTACAGACCCCATCGACGCCGGCGGAGGCCGGCAACATCTGCAGACGACTCATCAATTCGGCGCCGAAGCCCTTCATCATCACCGAGATGTGGACCTGCTCACCGGGGACGATCTGTGTATGGACGATGGGTGGTGTATTGTCGTCGCTGTTGCGGCGCACCAGCGGATCGCTGACAACCGACTTCCGCAAATCGGCATAGCCGGCCACAACGCCGTCTCCGATCGCGGCGGACAGGTTGCCATCGATGAAATGCACCTCCTGTCCGATCTCAAGAAAGATCAATGCCATGCCCGTGTCCTGGCAGGTGGCAATCTGCTCGGTCTCGGCATAGGCTGCGTTGTCCAGCAATATGGTCAACATGTCGCTGCCGATTCCGGGCTGCTCCTGTTCTTGGGCAACGCGCATGGCGGCCAAGTAGTCATCCGGCAGTCGGTAGGCGGATTCGATAATCAGATCACGTATGGCATTGCGGACGTGCAGAACGGAAATCGAGCGGAGCATCAGCTTTCAACTTGGGCAATCCGGCCTGTGTGACTACACGCGGACCCGAATGTATTCTTCCATCAATTGGCGACGCGCCGGCCACGAATTGAGGAACGTATGGCGAAGGGCAGTGCTGCGGATACGATCCGCACGTTCGCGCAACAGCTGGTACGCGGATTCAAGCACTGCAGCGGCGCGGGCTTCGTCCACGCGTTTCAAGACCAAATAACAGGTCAGGTAAACCGCAAAGGGATCGACCACGCCGATCAGGCTGTTTTCGGACATTGAGGCGAGAATCGCCTCGGCAGAGTCGCGATTGTGGGTCGTGTCTCCCAGCTCCAGTTCAGCGCGAAGCAGCCCGGCCTGGGCTTCAAAGGTCTGGTTCACCTGCCCCAGCGCAAGCCGCAATTCCAGCGCCCGTTGAAAGGAGTGAATCGACTCCTCAACTTCGCCCTGGGAAAGCTGTGCATTGGCCAAGCAGAAGAGGGCAAACGCTTCGGAGTCGCGATCGCCTCGTTCGTCCGCGATCCGTTGGGCGACCACTGAATATGCATGAGCGGCCTGATGGTCGCCCATGTGGTGCGCCAGCATCCCCAGATTGCCCGACGTCAGGCCGATGCCCTGAAATTCACCCAGCTGCTCGCGAATCGTCAGGGCTTCCTGATAATAGCTGTGTGCCGCGTCAAAATTGCCCAGATGATGGTTGACCACGCCCAGGTTATTTAGCTCCAACGCTTCACCTTTGCGATCACCGATCTCGCGGAAAGCCGAGAGCGACTGTTCGTAATGGACTCGTGCTTCGCTATATTGTCCCTGGTAGAGGTGCAAGATTCCCAGTCCGTTGAGAGCGCTCCCCTCTTGGCGTCGGTTGCCGACGTCTCGATAGACCTTGAGGGCATCATTCAGGTAGGGTTGCGCCGTATCGTAGCGACTATCGTGGAAGATATAGATGACGCCGATATTGACGAGGCTTTCGCCTTCGATCGCAGGCATGTTGTGTCGTCGGGCAATGCGCAACGCCCGTTTCACAGCACCGAGCGCTGCCGGAAAGTCGCCGAGAAAACGTAGAGCGATGGCGGAATGCAGATAGCCTAGCGCCTCCGCTTCGACAGCGCCGATTTGGTGTGCCTCTGCGATGGCTTCGCGAGCGGTCTCGAGCGCGTCGTCGTAGCAGGCCATGTGATTGAAGAACTTCGCCTGTGCGCCCAAAATATGGCTGAGTGTTTCCCTCGTCTTGGGCTGCGGCTCCGAAGAGCGTTCCAGAAACCGTTTCAGCTGCTGTTCAGCGTCGGCCAAGGCTGCGCTTCCCTCCTGAAAAGGCCCGCGCAGCAGATAATATCGACTCAGACCTGGCAATGCGAGCCTGATACGATCGAGGTTGAGATAGAGAACCGACCGGCTCCACGCAATGCGTATATTTTCCAGATCGGCACCGATCTTGGCCAGAGCGTCGGCGGCGCCGCTGTCCTCCAGCTGCGCTTCGAGCTCTACCAGCAACTCCGTGAAAAATGACGCGTGACGATCGCGTGACGATTGCTCTTCCTGTCGCTCGCTCTCAAGCTTTGCCGCGGCATACTGGCGTAATACCGCATGGATCTTGTATTGCACATCAATGTCGTGTTCGAGTCCGACCGGCTGGATGAGCGAGCGATTGACCAGCGATCGCAAGATTGTCTGCGAAACGCCTGCCACATACTCGGCAGCTTCGATGGAAAAGCTGCCGGCAAACACAGCCAGCTGCCGTAACGCTTGCTGTTCAGCAGCGGTCAGTAGCGACCACGAATGCTCAAAGACCGCACGTAGGCTGCGGTGCCGATCCGGCAGGTTGCGCATATCTGTGCGCAGAAAGTCGAGGTTCTCCCGGATGCTGGCGAGGATCTCATGTGAAGAAAAGGCGCGGACGGAAGCGGCTGCCAGCTGGATTCCGAGAGGCATGCCGTCGAGCCAACGGCAGATTTCCACAACCGGACCCAGCTCTTCGTCCAGTGCAAAATTGGATCGTACGGCGGTTGCATCGCGTATAAACAACTGAACGGCAGGATAGATCTCCGTCACTTCGTGACTGTATTGCCCGCCTCCTTCCGGCGCCTCCGGGTATGCGAGTCCGCCCAACTCGAAGAGCCACTCCCCGTGAAAGTTGAGACGTTCGCGCGAGGTCACCATTGCCTTCACGCCCGGTGCTGCCTGCAGGATCGACAGGAGCAGATCGGCACCGTCAAGCAAATGTTCGAAATTATCGACCAACAGCAGCAGCTGTCGGTGACGCAAATAATTGGTCAGTTGAATATTCGCCGTCGCCGAATCCGTCAGCGCAATGCCCAACGATTCTGCAATTGCCGTCGAGATGAAGGCCGATCCGTCGACACTTTCCAGGGCGACGAAGTAAATGCCGTCCGGAAACAACTCCGGCGCCTGTGTCTGAACCGTCTGTGCCACCGCCAGCGACAAGCGGGTTTTGCCGATGCCGCCCGGGCCGACAACGGTCAGCAACCGACACTGCGCGTCGAGCAAGCGATCGAGGAGATGTTCGTGTTCCCGGTCGCGCCCGATCAGCGGCGTCAATTGCACCGGCAACGTTGAGGTGAGCGTACGCGCGACGTTGGCGACGGTTGGTGGTGCAACATGGGTGGATTGGGTGACACTCTCGATCTCGTTGGCCAGGATCTGCTGTTGAAGTTGCACGCTCTCGGCGGACGGCGTAATGCTCATCTCGTCCTCGAACAACTGTGCCATCGATTCGAAATGGGCGAGGGCGGCGTTGCGCTGGTTGTTGCCGTGGAGCAACAGAATCAATTGCTGATGGCCACGTTCATGTAGCGGTTCAAGCCGGGTGAGCAGTTGCGCCCACGGGATCCCTTTTTGATACTGCCGTTGATCCAGATAGGCGTCCAGCAATACTTCCAGTGCGGTCATGACTCGATGCTGAATCCGCTCACGCTCAAATGTGGCCCATGCTTCAAACTCGCGTGCATTGCGAATATTGAAGCCATGGAGAAACTCTCCTGTTACCAGCGTAAGGGCCTCTTCCAGTTGAGCAGAAGATTGATGGTCGAGCATGGACGCAGACGGACTGTCGCCCAAGATCTGCAGGACATCTGCCTCGAACTGATTGGTGTCGATCCAGATAGCACTTTCACGATTCAGACCCACGCTTTGGCGCGTGATGGTGACAAACGGTCCTAACTGTTTGCGAATACTCGTGATCACGACACGTAAATTGCCCAGCGATCGATCCTGAGGACGGTCGTCCCAGAGCATGGTTGCCAGCCGTTCACGCGCGTGCAAACCACTGTTGCGCGCCATATAGGCCAAAAGCGCCTGTGCTTTCCGCGAGGCAAATCCTTGCACGGGTTTGCCGTTTCGTTCAATCTCGAGGTTTCCGAAGAGAGAAATTCGCAGTATATCGTTCATTTATCTTGATGAAGGCGTAATCTTGAACGTTTTCTGAATGATTGGATCGTAAAATGAAAGCACAACTATGGCGAGCGCCTGCCGCTGCTCTATCTTTGGCGGGAGTTAATCGGCTGTTCAACGACGCGGGTCGAGGGTTTCCCCGGCACCTCGTGGCAGTTGCGACAGCGGGCCTCATAGCTTTCGCTACCACCGACTAGAATAACCGGATCGTCGTAGCGAGCGGGCTGGTCATCGATCAGCCGTTGCGTACGACTGGCTTCGGCTCCGCATTTGACACAAATAGCATGCAATTTGTCGACGTGTTCAGCCATGGCCAGCATCAGCGGCATGGGGCCAAAGGGTTCGCCCCGAAAATCCTGATCCAGACCGGCAACGATGATTCGCAGTCCACGATTCGCCAGTTCATCACAGATATCGGCAATCTTCCAGTCGAAGAACTGGACTTCGTCGACGGCAACTACGACGGTCTGGGGCTCGAGCAAGTTGAGGATGGCACTTGCCCTGTCGACGACCACGACATCTTCGCGCGCAACACCGTTATGCGAGACAACGCGTGTAATTCCATAGCGGTTGTCGATCCGTGGTTTGAAGAGTTGAACCCGTTTGCGCGCAATTTCGGAACGGCGCACACGACGCAATAATTCTTCGGTCTTTCCGCTGAACATGGAGCCGCAGATCAACTCGATCCAGCCACCGGCTGGTTGGAAGTGCATGCTCTACCCCTCTCGACACGCATGACTTCGACGAATGAGAAACGAATAGAAAACGGGCAGAGACACATATCTCTGCCCGCATCAACCAAATTTAGTTCTCGACACCAACGCAGACGATCATGGCGAGTGCACAGCCCTCTATTATCGCGAAATGAGTGCCATACAAATCAACCGGCATTGGGGAGAATGCTTTACTCGATCTCGTATTTCTGCAGAACCTCTGCGGCAGCGGCATCCGGATCGTCGCCACGTGCACGGGCCTTGCGCGCTGCGTCCTCGGCTTCGGCGCGAGCTTTGGCTTCGATTTCACGGCGTGCAGCGTCTGTTTGGCGGCGTTCCAATCGCTTCATGAAGCGCTCAACCTGGCCGGCCGTATCGACAATGCGTTGTTCGCCCGTATAGAACGGATGGCATGTACTGCACACATCGGTGCGAATCTCTTCGCGTGTGCTGCCCGTAAACCAAGTAGCACCACAAGAACAGGTGACTTTGGCTGTTGGGTAGTAAGTCGGATGAATATCTGCCTTCATGGTTAATTCACTTTCTCAGCGTAGACGCTTACCTGCTTCTTGTCCTTCTTGAACCACTCAAAGGTCACAAACCCGTCAGTGGTCGCAAACAGTGTATCGTCCTTTCCTCGACCAACATTCTTGCCGGGATGGATCCTGGTGCCACGCTGGCGAACCAGAATGTTCCCGGCCTTCACATACTCGCCACCGTATCGCTTGACGCCTAGGCGTTGACCATTTGAATCGCGGTTGTTGCGGCTGGAACCGCCGCCTTTTTTGTGAGCCATCGTGCTGTTCTCCTTTTAGTCGGCCTGGACACCTTCAATTTCGAGGCGAGTCAGATACTGCCGATGTCCCTTTCGCACACGAATGCGTTTCTTCGGACTATAACGAAAGACACGCACTTTCTTGCCGCGATACTGCCCCGTTATTTTAGCAGTAACAGAGGCCCCCTCCACGGTGGGACGGCCTACAGTTACAGTATCGCCGTCGGCGACGAGCAATACGTTGTCCAATGTAATGGAATCGCCCACCTCACCGCTGAGTTTTTCGACATCCAAAATATCGCCGGCTGCAACTCGGTACTGTTTGCCGCCGGTTCTGATCACTGCATACATTTGATTTCCCTTTCATTGCCGCGTTTGAGTCAGGGCTCAAATCTTCAATTGCGGCCCCTGTGCCCCAAAGGGTCGGCGACACAGGCGCATCATCGAAATTTAAGCGGAGCTTTTCAGCCCACAAACAGCAATTATAGACGCAACCGACTGCGGGCGTCAAACCTGCGCTGCATTCATCGCCGTTAGAAATTGCCGGATAGGAACAGTGCCTACCTAATATTAGGTAGGCACACATTACACTGTGGATGATTTGTCCGCGTGAAGGAACGAGGAGGACGAGTTCGCCGGAGGAATTGCGACCAGACATGTCCACAATCGAACAAAACGAGGCCGGGCTGAGCGATGCAAAACAGCGGGTACTTGATGTTGCTGAAACACATTTCATGCGCCTGGGATACAACGCGGTTACGCTGCGCGACATCGCCGATGAACTCGGCATTCGCCAGGCATCACTTTACTACCATTTCCCTGGGGGCAAGGAACAGCTGTATATTCAGGTAGCGGAGCGTGCATTCCAGCGCCATCGCATCGGTATGGAGGAGGCGATCAGTACTGCGGGTCCTGAGTTGGCAGCGCAATTGAGGGCCGTTGCCGGTTGGTTCGCCACCCAGCCCAAAATAAGCTTTGCGGGCATGATGCATGCTGATATGCCAGCGCTCGGCAGCGAGAGCGCAGGATCACTGTCCCAGAGTGCGTATCAATGCCTGTTCGGTCCACTACGCAAGATCTTTATCGCCGCGTACGACCTAGGTTTTTCCAGAGATATCAATCCGGATGTCCTGGCAGGTTGCTACCTAGCCATTTTGGACGGCATGGCCTATAGCGGCGCCCGACCCGGTGCCCCCAAACGAGACAAGATGTTGGACGAAGTGATTTCGGTCCTGATTGATGGAGTGCGCGTGCGTCAACATGGTTCGGCGCCGATGCAAGCGAAAGATGTCGCATGATTGTGACCCAAACTGCACTTAAATTGGCCCATAGACTTCCGACTGCGGTCACTGACTTCGACAAGCGATAGGGTTGACAGATGGCAATCTATTTGGCATTCAAAGAGATCTGGCGCAATCGAGGACGCTTCTTCCTTATCGCGCTAATCGTGGCCTTGATCACGACGCTGGTGTTGTTTATCGCCGCGTTGGCAGAAGGTCTCGGCTCCGGCAATCGTGAATATTTGGAGAAGCTGAACGGCGAGTTGGTTGTCTTCCAGTCGGATGTTGACGTGTCGATCGCGGCCAGCCGCATTGGGCGTTCGACGGTGTCACAATTGCGACGCGTGGAAGGCGTTGAGGACGTCGGCCAGATCGGCACGTCGTCGTCCACCATGATGTTGCCCGATGGCGAAACATTGGATGTCTCGCTATTGGGCGTCGAACCGGGCCACCCCGGCGAACCACCGGTCGAACAGGGCCGTAACTTCAGCGCGCAGCCGCAGCAACGAAATCATACTGGATCGCAATGCTGCGTTGCGGTCGGGTCTTGGTGTTGGCGATACAGCGACGCTGAAGTCGATTCAGGGCACGGAAGAGGAATTTTACGATCTCGAAGTTGTCGGTGTCTCCGACGGGCGGCAATATTTTCTGGCGCCGACTGTCTTTGTCCCCTACCTGACCTATGAAAAGGTTCGCCCTCAGGCTACCCGTAGCGATCAAAACGGGGAGTTGATCGGCAACATCGTCGCTGTCGCGCTCAAAGATCCTGCAGAGCTCGAACTTGTACAAGGACGGATCATCGACGAAGTCAGCAACGTAGAGGCTGTGGATCGCAAAACGGCCTACGAAGCAACGCCGGGGTACGCAGCCCAGCAGAGCACGCTGGACACACAACGATACTTCACTCTCTTCATCGGTATCTTGGTCATCGGCGGCTTCTTTCAGATCCAGACGCTACAAAAGGTGGCGCAGATCGGCATGCTGAAGGCCATTGGCGCCTCCAGGGGGGCAGTTGCCGGCGCATCGATCGCGCAGATCATCGCCATCAACGCCATTGGAGTCGCCATTGGCACGGTCGGTTCACTGCTGCTGTCGCTGACGTTTCCGGTGGAAGTGCCGATCGTTTTCACCGGTAGTTCGGTCGTTTCCGCCGTAGCAGCACTTCTCTTGATTGGCCCGATGGGCGGAATGGTATCGATCTTTGCACTTCTGCGGATCGAGCCGTTGACTGCATTGGGTTTGGCGCAATAGCGGGTGGTATCCCGAATTGTGTGTAAATTCGCAATCTACCAGAGAGAGGAAGCCACTTATACACGATTCGTGGTACACCATCCAATAGCGATAATGTAGACGAGATTCGTGACGAAAGACGGAGCAACGATGAACGAAATTGCCCTCCGGGCCGAACATGTGGCAAAAACCTACGGCGAAGGACGCAGCGCAGTCCGTGCTGTTGCCGATGTATCATTCGATGTCCACAAAGGCGAATTTGTCGCCTTGGTCGGTCCATCCGGTTCCGGCAAAACGACCATGTTGGCCATGCTGGCCGGTTTGCTGTCGCCTAGCACGGGTGAAATATCCATTGCCGGGAAAAGCTTGCAGTCCATGTCAGATCGCAAGCGCACGCGCTTTCGGGGCAAAGCAATCGGTTTCGCGTTCCAGTCCAACAACCTGGTTCCCTACCTTACCGCCCGCGAAAATGTGGAGTTGATGTTGCGCATCAACGGTCGCCACAGCCAGGCAGAACGTGCGCGTGCCAAAGACTTGCTGACCAGACTGGGATTGGGTGACAGGCTCAACAATTATCCGGATCAACTCTCCGGCGGGCAACAGCAACGCGTTGCCATCGCGCGTGCGCTCATTCACGAGCCCAGCGTTGTCCTCGCAGATGAGCCAACCGCCAGCCTCGACACCGAACGCGCCTACCAAGTCGTGGAAACGTTTGCCAACCTGATCCACGAACAGCAGCGCGCCGGCATTATGGTGACGCATGACCTCCGCATGTGTAAGTATGTGGACAGGGTGATACAGATGGTCGACGGCCATATCAGCCAGGTACTCGATACCGCGACAAAATCGAGGCGCTGGCCAGATATAGCGCCATGGCGGCCGAAGGCCTTCAGCCGATGTGACTTCGGCGTGGGTGGCAGGCGGCGGCACTCCTGGTCGACTCATGAGAACTGGACGGGGGTTATGGAGATAATCGTCCGTCGATCGCTGCTTCGTAGAGGCGACGCGTTCGTTCCAGCGGGGAAACACCCAACTCTTCGTCCAGCACCGATGTGCAGACGCAATATTGTTGTAGGGCTGCCGCACGGTTGCCTGTCACGGCATACATTTCGATCAGTCGTTGGTGGATCTCTTCGTCCAGAGCGTTGATGCGCAAGTATCGCTGGGCAGCGCTGATTGCTTCCACAAATAGTCCCTGACTGTAGTAAGAGTCCAACAGCACTTTCAGTATTTCCAGAAACGATCGTTCCCACACGCAGCGCTCCAACGCAATCCAGGCATCATATTCCTCATTTCCGGGCACGCTGAAACCGGAGAGAAATGAACCGCGATAGAGGGCCGCGATTGACGCCAATTCCGTCGCGTGGCTGCTGATGCGCCAGACCAGGTTCTGTTCCATCTCAAAGGTGTCGCTCCAGACCAGAGCGGGATTGAGTGCCACCAGATCGCTGTCGGTCAGCACGTCATCGGCGTCCGGTAGGGCAGTTCGCAGATGGGTGAGCAGATGGGTCAAGTTGCGGCGCGCGACGGTATCCGAACGATTCGGCCAGAAGAGATAACAGAGTTGGTCGCGGGCGATGGGCTGCAAATGTGCGGCAAGCCGAAAGAGCAAGGCCCGGGTTTGGCGACGGGAAATATGATGAGCCTCATTACCCCACTTCACGCCTGGAGGACCTAGAAGCGAAACAGACAAGCGGGACACGGGGCCACCTCCTGAGTGTCACGTCCAATCTTCACACCATGGACGCCAAAAACGTGTATAGCCGTTAAACGCGCAAATCCGTGTGGAGTCGAGCACCTACCCTTTAGAGTACAGGAATAGCGGTCAATCGACGCTGGCCCGACGCATAGTCCGATCCTGGACAAGTGACCAGTTCATTCTCCTGAGGATCTTTGCCGGAAGCGGGGATGGCGGCGATCATCTGCATTTCAGTGCTTCATATACACATATACACCCGGCAGCCACAAAATGACACTAGTGAATCCCGGCAGGAATAATCAGACAGATAAATAGTCATCGTACTCGACTGAAACGGCTGATTTTTTCTGTCGTGGTATTCACGCCCAACTGAACTACGCCATGCAAGCGGATGATTCGGACCGGAGCAGACTGAACCCTCCGTGGAATCCGTAGGAGACAACCTTTACAGAACCCTCATATTTGGCTGTTGAAGTGCTTACAGCTGACTGCTATGCTTGTGTCATACAAGAGATGCGGGTTGTGTCGACGTCGAGGGATTGGGCGAACCGGCGACCGCGTCCACGCCAAAAAGGAGAAACAGATGCTACTTCGTTACTTCTACGACGAAAAACTGGCCCATGCATCGTACCTGGTCGGCTGTCAGGCGACCGGTGAGGCTCTCGTGATCGATCCGAACCGTGACGTGGATCAGTATCTGAAGATCGCCGAGGCCAACAACATGCGCATCGTCGGCACTGCTGAGACCCATATTCATGCCGACTTCGTTTCCGGATCCCGCGAGGTGGCCGAAAGAACGGGCGCCACGCTCTACCTTTCGGACGAAGGGGATGAGAACTGGAAGTACCTTTTCTACGAACCATACGATCATCGGTTGCTGAAGGACGGCGACGAGTTCTTCGTGGGCAGAATCAAGCTGACCGTCATGCATACGCCGGGCCACACTCCGGAACACATCTCCTTTGTTCTGACCGACACCGCCAAGACAGAGCAGCCCCTTGGCATCTTCACCGGCGATTTTGTCTTCGTTGGCGATATCGGTCGTCCGGATTTATTGGAAGAGGCGGCAGGGATGGTGGGTACAGCGGATATCGGCGCGCGCCAAATGTTTCGCTCCATCAAGCGCTTCGCCGACCTGCCCGACTATATGCAGGTCTGGCCCGCACACGGCGCCGGCTCTGCGTGCGGCAAAGCGCTGGGTGCAGTTCCTTCCACGACCGTCGGCTATGAGAAACTCTTCGGTTGGGCTTTCCAGATCGAAGACGTAGAAGAATTCGTCGCTGCGTTGCTCGCAGGCCAACCCGAGGCACCCAAATATTTCGCCGAGATGAAACGGGTCAACAAGGTAGGGCCCGCTGTGCTGCACGGCATGCCGGTACCGGAAATGAACCCCGCCTATCGGCTACCGGAACTAGTCGGACGTGGTGCAGTCGTGATCGATACCCGCCCGGCAGAACAGTTCGCTGCCGGCCACATCGAGGGGACATTGAACATCCCGCAGGAGATGATGGCCGGCTGGGCCGGCTGGTTGCTCAGCTACGACGATCCGATCTATTTGGTGGTAGATCCCGACGAACTGCACGACGCGGTTCATGCACTGGTCTACATTGGCCTAGACAGGATTGCGGGATACTTCGAGAGATCAGCGATCGGTCTGTTGGAGCAACAAGGGCTAGAACTGAGTTGCTACGAGTTAGCCCATCCGACCGAACTGGCGCCGAAAATTGACAACGGTAGCGTCCACTTGGTGGATGTACGTGGTGAAACTGAATGGCAGGAGGGACACATTCCTGGTGCCCAGCACTACATGCTCGGCTACCTGCCTGACAGAGCAGCCGAACTGATCGATGGCAAACCGATTGTCGTGCAGTGCCAATCCAGTGCCCGTGCTGCAATTGGCGCTAGCCTGCTTAAAGCCAAAGGCGCGACACATGTGGTCAACATGATCGGCGGTCTTACTGCATGGAAAAACGCCGGACTGCCGATTGTCTTGTAATCATTGCAGGGGCTGACGATGGCGAAACGTCGTATCCGATCGAGTCCAACGGATTCCATCTATGCACACCTCCCTATTCGCGTCATCAAGGCGTAGGGCTTCGGCCTCTACGCCTTTCTGTTTAGGAGTATCACATGACAGCATTGAGTTCGCCTGGTCGAGACAATGCGGTTCGGCATGAGAACAGCGGAGTCAGGCGCTACTTTCCGTTCCTCGATTGGCTGCTACATTATCGCAGGGCGGACTTGCCGGGCGACCTGATGGCCGGTGTCATCGTCGCCATCATGTTGGTGCCGCAGGGCATGGCCTATGCCATGCTGGCCGGCCTGCCGCCACAGATCGGGTCTCTATGCCAGCATCCTGCCGCTCTTCATCTACGGACTGTTGGGCAGCAGCCGAACCCTGGCAGTCGGACCGGTGGCGATTGTCTCACTGATGGTCGCCTCCGGGATCGCGCCGCTTGCGCAAGGTGATATGGCCATCTACATTGCGATGGCGCTGACGCTTGCACTTTCGGTCGGCGTCATTCAGATCGGGATGGGTCTGTTGCGGGTCGGCTTTCTGGTCAACTTCCTGAGTCATCCGGTGCTGGTCGGTTTCACAGCGGCGGCCGCCATCATGATCGGCTTCAGCCAGGTAAAGCATGTGCTCGGATACAGCGTGCCACGAACAGAAGCGTTTTACGAACAGGTCGCTCTACACGGTCGCGCATCTTGGCCGAGACCAACCCGGTAACGCTGGCCATTGGAGTCGGTGCTGTTGCGATTCTGGTTGTCTTCAAGACGTGGGTACCGGGCTGGTTGCGAAATGATCGGCGCACCTGAAGCTCTCGTGATCCTCTTTCCAAAAGCGCACCGCTGTTCATCGTGATTTTGGGTACACTTGCTCGTCATGCTCTTCGATCTCGATCAGTGGGCCAGTGTGGCAAGATCGTCGGTGACGGTGCCCGCCGGTCTGCCGCCGCTGACACTTCCCGTGTTCGACTATTGATCTGTGGTCATTGCTGCTGCCGACTGCGCTCACCATCAGCTTTGTCGGCTACATGGAGAGCGTTTCGGTGGCCAAAGTCGCTGGCCAGTCAAGCGCCGGCAGAAGATCGATGCCGATCAGGAGTTGATCGCATTGGGCGCATCGAACCTGGGCGCAACCTTCACCGGCGGCTATCCGGTGACCGGCGGCTTCAGCCGCTCGGTCGTCAACTTCAGCGCCGGCGCCAACACGGGGTTGGCCTCGATCATCACCGGCGGCCTGATTGCGCTGACCGTCATCTTTTTGACGCCGCTCTTCTATTACCTGCCCAATGCGGTTCTGGCAGCCGATCATCCTGGTGGCGGTGCCAATCTGATCGATGTCAAGGCGATGAAGCATATCTGGCAGCTACAACAGAGGGCGACGCGTGCCGCATTGATCATCACCTTTACGGCAGTGCTGGCGGCCGGCATCGAGACGGGCATCCTGATCGGCGCCGGCGTGGCCCTGGCCATCTATCATCTTGGCGTACCAGCAAGCCGCATACGGCGGTGGTCGGGCGGATCGGTCACAGCGAAATCTATCGCAATGTACTACGCTATGACGTCAGACCTGGCCGAATGTACTGGCGATTCGCGTCGACGAAAGCCTCTATTTCGCCAACACCAAGTATCTGGAAGACACGGTGCTCGGCCATGGTCGCCGACCGGCCCGAGGTTGTGCCATGTCGTGCTGATCGGGACGGCCATCAACTTCATCGACGCCAGCGCTCTGGAAACATTGGAGTCGCTGCAGCATGAGTTGACTTCGGCGGGCGTGGAACTGCATCTGGCGGCCATTAAAGGACCGGTTCTCGATCGCCTGGCCGACATCGGTTTCGTGGATGAGATCGGAGCAGACCATTTCCACTTCAGCACACAGGACGCCATGATCGCGATCGGTGTGATCGCTGCAGAAGAACATGGCCCTGACTACGTTAGCCCGGCTGCTGCGGCCAAGTCCGCGGCAGAAGCCATATCCGCCTACCATCGACAAATCAGAGGGAGCGGCTCGTCGCGTGTAGGCGCATGATCCACATCAAGATGTCTCCATCTTTAGTGCCTCGGACAAATTCTTAGAAGCTGTCTGAAAAGTCCCAGATTCCTCTCTGGAAGATGATAGTTGAAAACGGCAATCTACCTCCTGTACCAGAGGGAAACGGAAGCTGTCTGAAAAGTCAGCTTCTTAAGCATCTGAGACGCCCGCGCACATTTTGCGCCTGTTATCATCAGAAAGATGCAAGGCTGGTCATCGATATGGTCGGCCTCATGCTTTCTAGACGAACAATTCGAAATGGAATCCCTCTTGATTCGTTATGTTTGTTGTAGGGTTCTTACAGTAAACTGATGAGTACTAATTGTAGATGGTTGACAGAATCGCAACTCGACTTTACGATTGACCAACAATCAGTATCCTGCGAATACTACCGCGCATAAATATGCTCCGTTCAGCAAGCGAAGTCAGCTCCGCAAGATATGTTCAGCGTAGAAGCAGCGACGATGGCTAAATTCGTTGAGAGTAACGGGTCAAAGTAACATGCCCATTTCTAAATGGTTTGAACATCCTATATTTGAAGATCCCAGAAAAACGCAATCGGCAAGATGGCTCAGTCTGTTCTTCTGGGCGTCCATAACAATTGAACTGACCCTAACTATATTATTGCTTGCCAATCCACCAGGTGATGTGGTCTTTACGCAGCGTCTGATGGCCACTAATGCATTCGTGATTGCAATATGCTTTGCAGGCCTTCATTTCACGCGGCGTGGCTTTGTTCAGCAGACCGCGGTAGTTCTAACAGTCGTGCTCTTTGGTGTTGCCGGGACAGTGAGTTTGGTAGTCTATAAGACCATTATTAACCCGGCGATAATGACTTACTTCATCTTGATACCGCTAGCAGGCTTGCTCCTGGGAAAGCGGGCAGTGACCCTGAGCGCGTTGCTTGCCGTTGTCTCGGTATGCTTGATATATGTACTTGAGATGGTTGGACTCATAACGTCGCGGGACTATCCATCTGCAACCTTGAATGACGTAATGGTCGTAGTCATGGGGATAGCGCTAAATACGCTCCTACAAAGGTACGCTCTTCAGGTCACTGAACAGAGCGCAGAGGAATCGATAAAGATCGCGGGAGAGTTGGCAATTGCTAACGAAAGTTTAAAAGACAGCCAGCGGCAATTACAGAATTCGCGAGATGATTTGGAGGTTCGGGTTGCACAGCGGACGCAAGAACTCCGCGAAACGAATCAGCTACTGCAGGACGAGATTGCAGAGCGGGTGCGTACAGAAATAACACTTCGCGAAGCAAAAGATCAGGCAGAAGCAGCAACCCGCGCTAAAAGCGAATTCTTGGCAAACATGAGCCACGAAATTCGTACACCAATGAACGGTATTATTGGCATGTCGAGTTTGCTGCTCGATACTAGCTTGACCGTAGAACAATTGGACTTCGCTGAAACAATACGCCACAGTAGTGAATCCTTGCTCAATGTAATCAGTGATATTCTCGACTTCTCAAAGATCGAGTCCGGCAATCTCGAACTCGAGTTGGAATCTTTCGATTTACATTTGTGTGTTGAAGGTGCGCTCGACCTACTCGCTCCACAAGCCTCGTCCCAAGGCCTAGAACTAACATACCTTATCGATCAGTCGACACCTAGGTACATCTTCAGCGATCGTCTTAGACTGCGTCAGATTCTAGTAAACCTGTTGTCGAACGCAGTCAAATTCACGGAAGAAGGAGAGGTTTTTCTCTCCGTGACCAGCCGATCTCTTGAGAATGGGGTCAATCTGATTGAGTTTTCCGTCCGTGACACTGGCATTGGCATCAAGAGTGACGAGATCCCGCATCTCTTTGAGTCATTTTCACAACTCGATGCGTCAAATAGTCGCCGCTACGAGGGAACAGGTCTGGGACTAGCTATCAGCAAGAGCTTGTGTGAGTTGCTCGGTGGGCGCATAGGCGTTTCCAGCTCCCCTAGTGTCGGCTCTACATTCTACTTCAGCATTGTCGCGCCAACAGGTGAAGTTGCTTATGACGCGGCATCCGATCTCGATGTCTGTATCTTGGAAGGAAAGTCCGTACTAATCGTGGACGACAACGAGACAAATCAAAAAGTGTTAAAGCTATATGTTGAAAGATGGAAAATGCGTCCAACTGTCACAAGTTCGGCAGACGCAGCACTTCGACTGATTTCGAACGAGCAAGCGCCAGATGTCCTATTACTTGACCACAATATGCCTCAATTGGACGGCATTGCGCTTGCCAAAGCCGTGAATGAACGCCGAAAAGCTAGGTTGCCTATTATTATCCTGTCTTCAGCCTTTGGAATCAGTCGAAACGAAACAACACGACAATACGGTATTGCAGAATGTTTGCGCAAGCCGATCAAACCGTTGGAGCTAGAAAAGGCGCTAACGCGGCTTTTTGGGCGTACCCAACATGAGGGTGGTTCGGGGACGTCTGGGATGATATTTGACAATGAGATGGCTACGCGGTACCCACTTCGAATTCTGTTAGCCGAAGATAATCTCGTCAATCAGAAGGTGACGCTACGCATATTAGACCGGCTCGGTTATCAAGTTGACGTAGTAGCCAATGGAGAGGAAGCCGTAGGTGCTGTACTGGATCGAGGTTATGACGTTGTCCTAATGGACGTACAAATGCCTGTTATGGATGGTCTGGAGGCGACAGAGAGAATTCGACAGACAGCAGGCAACGTGCCAGGGAAACCTTACATTATCGCTATGACTGCGGCTGCCACTGAGCTTGACCGTGAACGATGCCTCGCGGTCGGCATGAACGATTTCGTCTCCAAACCTGCCAAGGTCGAAAACATTATAGCTGCACTTGTACACTCACAGGGGGGATCTTGATATAGTATATTAGCTTAAAGACAATGCATGCGAGCATCAGACTTGGGTGGCGCATATGCTCCGAAAATTCCATTGTCTGAGATAATCGTGCGTTCTCTATTACATATCCTCTAGAAGATGGCAGATCTCGCCCAGACTCCGAATCTGTGGCAATTTTGCAGCAATCGGTATCTCGCCTCGGTTGACCAACCACGCCCGAAGCCCAGCATGATAGGCACCAACAACGCATTCTGGTTCGTCGTCAAAAAACAGACAGCTGTTGGGATCCTCATTCAGCCGATGGCAGATAGCATAATATGCATTCCGATCCGGCTTAGCCACCCCAATCACGCTTGCAGCACAAGCGACATCTATGAACCGGCTCAAACCAAGCTTTCGAAGAGATCTGTCAAGTGTTGCCAGGGCAAAGTTTGACAACACACCGATCTTTATCCCGCGCTCGCTTATGAACTCCAATGCCGGTATCACATCATCATACACGAGCATGTGGTTTGTGTAGTCGAAATTTAGAAGCCGTGTAGTAGCGTCTGACTCCAGATCATAATCATGTGCGATACTTAGCCATAGCTCCTTAAAGAATCTAGCTTCGGCCGCATAGGTTGAAGGATTGCCGTGTTCTTCCCCCCATAGGTGCCACCGCTCAAGAAGTGCATCCAACGACAACGGGACTACCTGATTGATGTAGGCAAGTGCTGACTCTACGTCGAACGAGGTCAGTACGCCATCGCGATCCAGTATTACTGCAGACAAAACCACCTCACTCACCGGGAATTACCGCATCAATAGTTTTAGGGTACCAGAAAGGGCCCAAGCGAATGCCTTCGCCTAGAACCAGGTCATTCGCATACGCCTGCGCAAAAACTGTGACGTGATCTGCTCGACCCGTCTTGTCAGATAGCCAGGTAGGACGATTGTACGCAAAGTCGTACAAGATACGGCGCAACAATTGTTCAGTTAGCGAATATCCCAAAGATTGACGCCAGTAACAATGCATTTTGCAGATCAAAAGCGGAGGAACGGCGCTGGTGAACAGCTGTGGCTTGCCAAAGTCCAATAGTAATACGTCTTCAGTAGGTACGGTCTGTCCATACAATGCCACAATGGCATCATGATATGTAGTTACGTTATGTTTGAGAATGGTACGGAACACCAGTTCCCAGGCAAGCTTCGAGTTCGGCATGATCGTAAACCAGACGAACCGTTGTGAGTGAGTTGTGGTTTTCTCGATCAGGCGCTCGGCCGCTGACACTAAAGCTGGAAAGTATTCTGTGCCATGAAGACGAACTTGCCAGTCCAGTCGTGCATAGTCTTCAAGGGCAGTCTCGCTTGCGATTCCCCAATCAATCCAGCGCGTGAGGTTTTCGCGGTATCCCATAGTCGTTTCGTTATAGTTACCATCAACAAGAATGGGTACGAAAACGTAGTTTGAGCCATATCGCATAATTAGCTCAATGGCATCAACCATTTGCTGCCGTGTCCAGCAGGCGTATTCGTCAGATGAAGGATTAATTCCCTCAAGTACAGCCCTACGACGTGTGCCACCAGTCCCAAGGACGACAGTTGAAGGTGCGACTTTCCGGACAGCGTCAACCGGGATCGTGAGAAACTCCTTCAGCGTTGGAGCAACATTGGCGCTATGCATTAGGCATAGGCCCGATCGTGTTCAAATAACGAGACAAGGCACGACATTACGTAGAGCTGGTTTACTCTGGGAACAGAGTACAGTTCCTTTCCGATCCATCGCTTGGTTTCGCATATTCCATGCCCATCTAGTTGAGCACACCGTAAAAAGTACACACCGCGCTCAATTGCTGCATATACATCTTTTTGAATGCAAGCGCAACCTGTACCGAGTAGTGCGTTTAGCGCAGTTAGGGAAAATGCTGTCTCGGTAGCTGACGAAACGTGAACGTCTCCCCAGCCACCATCATCATTCTGGTCAAGCAAGATTCTTGCTGCCGTACGCTCTAGCCGACCGTCATTCTGTACACTTGTCAATGCGATCACCGTTTCAGCAGTGATGTGTCGCCATGAACTATGCCATTTGTCCGGCCTCCATATTGCGTTGTCATACTGTTTACACATCAGAAATTCTTCCGTATGCGGCACACGTATTCCGCATTGATATAGAGCCAGAATCGCGTGGGCGTTGGAAAGCACCGATGGGTTCAACTCATTGCGATAGGTGTAGAAGTGATCTTTGTGTTGGAATTGAGTAATCGTAGACTTCGGCATTGGATACCGTAAATGCGCAAGTGCTGCGACGGCGGCAGCAGTACAATCGAGATCAATTGAGAAATCGTTACTCATTCCAATGCCATGTCGTCGATCTATCGATCGGTGAAGACGCTCCAACTGAATCGACACTTCGTCGTCAAATGCAGAATGTGACAATAGTGAATTGAACATTAGAGTATACAGTCCATACGACTGCTCAAAACCGTCGATGGGCCAGACAACAGGCAACAAACCTGGAATGTTATGCTGGGTAGCTTTCGCAGCCATCGAGAGGTATGCTTGTGCATCCTCGATCGCGCTCGAATCCACACCTTTCTCCCGCGCCATCTTCAACCAACGGCTGGTAGCTGCGGGGCTGTGACCTATACCACCACTGCCATCCTGAAGATCGACTGAGAATCCAGATCCGTGTGTCTCCCAAGAATAGAGCGGTGCAGTGCCTCTAATAAATCGATAGTTGCGGAGTAACGCCTCTTTTTGCTGCCTTACCTCAAATAAGCGTGCAAAGCGCGTCCGGTCAATCTGAATACCTGCTTCTTCAAGCAAATCTAGCAGATACGGTATCGTATATTCTACCGCAACGGGAAATGTATCGAGCTCAATCTCTGCCCATTCACACTCTGCCTGGCAAGTCAAGAACTCTTGCGCTCGATTGATGCAACTACTCACATCCAGTGAGTGTTCGACGGCTACCAAGGCCAAGAGGGCCGCCAGAGTAGGAACATCGCGTGATGACGGTACGATCGGTTCACCCCATCCACCGTCGGCATTTTGCTGTGACAAGATCCACTCGATTGCCGGCTCAACCCCTTCACGAGGCGGCGAGTAAATTAGCCCTAATGCTGTATCATAGATCGACGGGCTGATGATCCCACCGTCCTTGCCCAAATCACGAATCAACTGGCGCAATTCTTCAAGCAGGTGTTCCTTCGAAATTTGCATGGAGGAATACTCCTTAGGCAATGTTGAAACCATGGTAAAAGCGTACCCTCCGTTGTTGCGCTGTCTGTCTATCGTAACGTACAGGACTTAAGTTCGGCATTACGTTGAACAAATTTGGGGCATCATGTACCAAAAACCGTAAGGTTTTTGGTGTAAAACAGCCGGGCTTGTCAGTCCTGACCACCCGGCTGTTAGGCGCTTACTCGACACATTCTTGTCGATACGGCCGAAGGCCCGATTTGCGCCGCCGTCCTGAGCCTCCAGCGAAGGCGCTAATATGTAGCCTCTATTGAACGACGACTGGCAGATAGATGGAGTACTCTCCGTCAATCTTCGGCAGTTTGGCATTCTCGCCCATTGCCGCGGCATCGGCACTCTCGTGCCGATCGACCGCTTTGACCACCACATTGTCGAACTGATAGTGCTCATGATCCGCGGTCGACCTTGCCTTGACGATGATCTGCAAGGTGTCGCCTGCCGGCCCCGATTCAGAAACTGTCACGGTACCTGCAATTGGGCCATAATAGGCTTCAATAAATTGCAGCGGCCCATTGTCCAGACGATAATAGATTTCGACATAGTCTACGTATGTGCCGGAACTCTCGTAGCCGCTTCCCGGCGCCCACAGATCCAGCGAGAAAAAGACCCCAGCAGCGCCTGCAGTATCGATCACCTCGGAACTCCAGGTGATTTCAGTCTGGGTATTTCGAATCTCGAAGACACCACCGTTGACGATCGTCTTGGCCATGTTTGGACCTGTATTGATCAAACTCCAGGCCGTTTCTCCATTGTCAACTGTGGTGCCATCCGGGAGGTCGAATTCCTCTACCCAGGATAACGCCGCGCCGCTGGGGTCCTCAGGGGACTTAACCATGAGGGTTTTGATAAATGCTTTCAGGATTTGCTTCTGTTTGATGTCGGTCACAAATTGAACGTTTTCGGGATCGGATGCAAGCAATTCTTGGCGCACCTGAAAGAACAGCGCCGGATCGGTAAGCGCTAGAACCGAGAGCTGAATGAGCATCTCTTCGCCTGCAATCATGACGACACGCTCGTTTTCATCGAGCCCCACTATCGTCTGCCCGCGCACCTGACGCAGAGCTGCATTGCCAGGGTCAGGATTCATGACCTTGACAAGAGCCGGTTGGCTGTCGCCAAATTTGGCGTTGACCGCTAGGGCCGCGGCGGTCACGTCCGGCAAGGATGCTTTGCCGCCGTTAAATTCGAGTACGTCTTTGTAGATCTGTAGCGCAGGCAGCACAAACTGAATGGCGGCATTGCCCTCGTGAGCCAGCTTGTCGATCTCCTTTTGACCAAAGGATAACTGTGAATATGCTTCGAGCGGCACCAGCGTCGTATCGAGCGCCGGAAAACCTTCGCCGTTCCGGAATGCCACGACATCCTCAGCAGCACCGGCATTCTGCCAGATGTTAAATTCAGCCACCGGTGTGAGATTACCACCACCCTTGGCGCCGCCAAGAGCGATAACCTGGCCAAGGGTCGTCATGACGCCCGGGCACCGCTCTATGGCGGCGGCAACATTGGTAAGTGGACCAAGTGCCAGAAGTGTCGCGCCCTGCCAATCCTTTTCGTTGTGCAGGCCGCAGTAGAAATCATTTGCATTCGTCGGCAACCCACCGAGACCCGGATGCATATTTGCCGCACTCTGGCCCCACAGTCCATCCGGTCCGTGCAGCGCGAAACCGACGCCAGGACAGATAAACCCAGTTTCCCCCGAAGCCGGACATGGGCTGCCGCCGCCGATGACCACCGGAATGTCAGACCTACCGGCGAGATCGAGAAGATTCAATACAGTATTGGCGCCGGCAACTGGGGATGAATTCCCAAAGACCGTCACGATACCCAAAAGTTCAACCGGAGTCTCATGGCTCAACAAACTAGCCAGGGCAGCTGCATCATCTACGCCTGGGTCAGTATCGACAAGCAGACGCACCGTACTATCGACCGGCGGCACTTCATGCGCCGCCGAGACCTCGAAGTCCGGATCAGTGTCCTCGATCTCCGCTTGCTGAATCCGCATGGATTGGAGAATGGGGTTGTCGTCGGGCAGTTCCTGTTGCGCAAAGGCCTGGGCAGAAAGGAGGGCAACCAGAAATACAACCAGAAACGCACCTGCAACCAAGCGTAATAGACTCAAACGAGCCCGGTGCTGGTCCAGTACGGCTACTTGAATAGCCATGTTTCTGCGACGGTGAATCATCATGTCTCCTCTAGATCTAGCTGGTAATCCGGCTGAACGCCGGCACATGCCAGACATTTTGGCCTACAGGAAGATAAAGATATCGGCGCAGTCGAAAGAACTCGACTTTACGTTTCGATTGGGGGAATTGGCTGACTGTGCGCGTTGGACTCATAATGGCTACCGATTGATCCGGGATGTTTGTTTTCAACGTCAGTAACATTATCGTTATGATGCTGCTGCCATATTAAAACGGCGTAAAGAACTTACACGAACTGAATATGAAGAACAATAAACCCAAAATGATTGATGTTTATCATACAAAACAAGCAAATTAATTACAATTACTCACCCACAACCTTACGGAGGTTGATGATGCCTGTGGGTGGGATTTTTAGCGCCCGTATGCCGTTTTACAAGTGACTCACCTGTGAGAGTCGATCGAGAAACGAAGCTGCCCTGACATAGCCTTTCAGCCCGTGTTACAATTTGGAAAGAACGTTGCCGCCTTTCCGAACTAGCCCGAGGTCCTCCACCAACCATGCGCGAGAATATCGATCCAGTCCGCATCCTGATCTTTGACCGGCACGCCATCGTGCGACGCGGGCTACGGCTTATCCTGGACCAACAGCTTGATTTCCAAGTTGTTGGTGAAGCCGGCAACGAATGCGCAGCGCTGCAATTGGCGTTGGATCTGCAGCCGGACCTTATCCTGTTTGATCTGCATTTGCCCGGAGCGAAAACTTTCTTCCGTCAGCTCCAAGAGATGGGACCACGCGCAAAGCTTCTGCTGCTGGCAGCCGAGATCAACAGCGCCGTCGCCGCGGATGCAAAACAGATCGGGCTACGTGGCTACCTCCTCAAGACCGTCGATCCGGCTGAACTTGCCGATGCCATTCGTATCGTGCATGGCGGTGGAATCTACTTCGACCCGGCTGTGTCCGTACGATGGAACCAAACCGGTTCAGCTCATCTCGCAGCATGGACGCGGCCGGAACTGACCAAACGCGAACTGGACGTACTGCTTCTCATGCCAACGTTGGCAACCAACGGTGAAATCGCCGCCGCGCTTGCTCTTGGAGAAGAGACCGTGCGTAGCCATGTGAAAAATATCTTGCGCAAGTTCAAGAGCCGTAACCGCACCCAGGCAGTCGTCGAAGCCCTGCGCACCGAGATCATCACCTTTGCGGAGATCGAGAAGCAGCGCGAAAATTTGCGTGCCGTGTCAAGCAGTCGATAGCCCGGTACAGCAAGCCCGCTACTTCAATTCGGCGTGACTACCACAGAAATCCGGCTGCGCTACCTCTGCTAGGGTCTGTACAAGGCTTTCTGCCGGGATTCACTACACTGCAAATTCACCCGATCGGGTGATGACGCCCACATTTTTCCTTTGCTATACTCGCACCATGGCTCTACCCAAGGGTCAGCCAAGTCTGGCGTTTCCTCCTACCGGGACCATCGGACTGTATACAGGGTCCCCAGCCGGCCATCTTGCCGAAAAAGAGCGCGCAATGAACTACGGATTTGTCATCGACAATCGTAAATGTATTGGCTGTCACGCCTGTTCCACTGCCTGTAAAAGCGAGAACGAAGTTCCCTTGGGGGTCAATCGCACCTGGGTCAAGTATGTGGAAACAGGTCTCTACCCTGATGCAACCCGGCATTTCCAGGTGACGCGCTGCAATCACTGCGCCAATCCGCCCTGCGTCCGCATCTGCCCGGTCACTGCGATGTACCAACGCGATGACGGCATCGTGGAATTTGACCCCAATGCATGTATCGGATGTAAGGCCTGTATGCAAGCCTGCCCCTACGACGCCGTCTACATCGATCCGGAATCGCATACGGCCGCCAAGTGTCACTTTTGCGCCCATCGGGTCGATATCGGGCTGGAACCAGCGTGCGTTGTGGTCTGCCCGGAACATGCCATCATTGCTGGAGACATGAACAACCCCTCCAGCGAGATCGGTCATTATCTCGCCACACAGAAGGTGACCGTGCGCAAACCGGAACAGGGTACAGCGCCGAAACTATTTTACGTCGACGGCAACGATGTGTCGCTGTACCCCACGGCTACGCAACGGACGCCGGAAAGCTATCTATGGTCTGACGTAATTCCGCTACACGCCAAACCGGCCGGCGGCCACCTCCCTCTCGAAACCCTTGGCATTCCAAACGGCCCGCCGGCTCCCATGCACCAGGAACAGGGCGGGACCAAGCGCGCACGATCCGGCGCGCCGCTCCGCGGCGTACAGACACAGGGACATAACCGGAATGGACCCATTCAGTTGGCCGGCGGTCGGATGGCGGACCACATGGTGCAAGTCGCCTACAACGCCCAGCATCTGATCCCTTGGCACTGGCCGGTGCCGGCTTATCTGGTCACCAAGGGCATCGGCAGCGGTATCTTTATGGTGCTTAGTCTTGGCCTCGGCCTCAGACTCTTCGCAGTCGACTCAATGACGAACATCTTGCTTGGCTTCCTATCACTACTCTTTGTCGGGATCACCACAGCGCTGTTGGTCTATGACTTGGACCGGCCCGAACGCTTCCTCTTCATCCTGACCCGCCCGCAGTGGCAAAGTTGGCTAACCCGGGGAGCATTCCTACTCATCGGGTTCACGTTTGTAGCCGGACTCTGGTGGCTGGTCGAGGTAGCGGTCGGTGCCGGCTGGATTGGCGGCGGCGGTACCCTCATGCTGCGCACAATTCTACTTTGGCTGGGCCTGCCTCTGGCGGGAGGAGCGGCCATCTACACCGCATTCCTTTTCGGCCAAGCAGAAGGACGAGACCTGTGGCAGAGCACGCTGTTGCCGGTCCATCTGGTCGTCCAGGCATTGATGGTGGGCTGCGCTATGATCTTGGTCGCCGATCTTGTTGCATCCTTTTCAGACGAGTTTGTCATCACAATACGCATCGCCTTCGGCGCCTTGCTTTTGATCGACCTGTTCATTACCCTGGCAGGCGAGTTCGGCATGCCCCACGCCGGCGAAGCTGCGGCCAGAGCCGCCCATGAAATCAGCCACGGCCCATACCGCATCCATTTCTGGGGCGGCAGTATCGTTGCCGGCCACCTGGTAGCACTGGCGTTGCTTCTCATCGGATGGACACCGGCAGTTGCTCTTGCCGGCCTGCTCTCCATCGTCGGGCTGTACCTATTTGAGTATGCATTTGTAATGGCACCCCAAGAAATACCAAATTCATAGGCGAACTGAACCATGACCGACAAAGCCTCTTCTCTCGGTGATTTTTTCCGAAGTCTTTTGGGCAAGCCCGATCTTCCGCCCTCAAGACCGGCACAGTCCGGCATAACCAATGCCGGCGGCATCGCCCTGCCCGAGTACGCCATATCCGATGCTCTACCGGAAGCGGTCGACATGAACACCGTCATTCATCCCGACGGACGTTTGAGTCAGTACCCGCCTGTCGAGAAATGGGATGATTGGATCGAGTGGGACGGGAAGCAATGGCCCGACAGAGTCGCACGGCGCTACATGCTCGTGCCGACCGTCTGTTTTAACTGCGAGAGTGCGTGCGGCCTTCTGGCATACGTAGACAAGACCACTTTAGAGATCAAGAAATTTGAGGGCAACCCGATTCACCCCGGCAGCCGTGGCCGCAACTGCGCCAAAGGACCGGCAACGATCAACCAAGTCTACGATCCCGAACGGATTCTCTATCCGCTTAAACGAGTCGGCGCGCGCGCGGCGAGGGAAAATGGAAACGCATTGCTTGGGACGAAGCCCTGACGGAGATCGCTGAGAAGATGCGCGCCAGTCGCCAACAGCGTCGCGACGGCATCATGTATCATGTGGGACGCCCAGGTGAAGACAGCTACACCAATCGCTGTATCCAGGCGTGGGGTGTAGATGGACACAACAGCCACACCAACATATGCTCCAGCGGCGCACGCGCCGGCTATACATTTTGGGGCGGTTTCGACCGGCCAAGCCCGGATCATGCCAACGCACGCGTGATCCTGCTCATTTCCAGCCACCTGGAAACAGGTCATTATTTCAACCCCCACGCTCAGCGCATCATCGAAGGCAAAATGGACGGCGCCAAGCTGATCACCTTCGACCCGCGCCTTAGCAACACAGCGAGCATGAGCGATGTCTGGCTACCCACCTGGCCGGGAAGCGAGTCGACTGTGTTGTTGGCCGTCGCGAACTACCTTATCCAACATGACCTCTATGACAAGGAGTTTGTGCGTCGATGGGTAAACTGGGAAGAGACGTTGCAGGCGATTCGCGAAAGAAGATTGCTGGTCGAAAATGCTGAGTTGCAGACTATGCTTACACAGGTCACCGACCTAACCTTCGAGCATTTCGATCTTGCGCTGAAAGCCCTCTATGCCGACTTCACCTTTGAACGCGCCGGCCGAGGAGTCCCAAACACCTGTCGAGCGCATTCGCGAGACCGCGCGGCTGGTTGCCAACTGCGAGGGCAAGTTGGCGACTCACACGTGGCGTAGCGCCAGCATCGGCAACTTGGGTGGTTGGCAAGTGGCGCGCTGTCTCTTCTTTCTGAACGTGCTGACTGGCAGCGTCGGTGTCCCCGGTGGCACGTCTGCAAATAGTTGGAACAAATTCGTGCCTAAACCCTTTAGCGCACCGCCGGCCGCGGAGGCTTGGAACGAACTGCAACTGCCCCATGAGTGGCCGCTCGCCCATTACGAGATGAGCTTTTTGTTGCCCCACTTTCTTGAAGAAGGGCGCGGCGATATCGATGTCTACTTCACTAGGGTCTACAATCCAATGTGGATCAACCCGGACGGTTTCATGTGGCTAAAGGCGCTCCGGGACGACCAGAAGGTCAGGTGTCACGTTGCGCTCACGCCGACCTGGAACGAGTCGGCCTGGTTTGCCGACTACGTGTTACCCATGGGGCATGCCAACGAGCGGCACGACCTGATGAGTCAGGAGACCCACGCCGGCCAATGGATTGCCTTCCGCCAACCAGTACGCAGAGCCGCGCTGGAACGGCTAGGCAAACCGGTCAGATTCACCTATGAAGCCAATCCGGGCGAAGTCTGGGAGGAAAACGAATTCTGGATCGAGCTGTCTGTGAAGATGGATCCAGACGGGTCGTTGGGCGTCCGCCGATGGTTCGAAAGCCCCTATCGCGCCGGAGAAATCATCACCGTCGACGAATATTACCGGTGGATATTCGAAAACAGCGTACCGGGTCTCCCGGCAGTCGCGGCCGCTGCGGGATTGACGCCGCTGGCCTATATGCGTAAATTCGGCGCCTATGAAGTGACAGCCGACAACTATGTGCCCTACGAAAAGGAAATTGCAGGGGCGGGTGAAGAGCTGAGTCTCAACGGAAACGATGGCGCTTCTGCCATGTCCGTTGACGACCGCCAGCGGATAATCCAGGCCGGCAAGCCGGTCGGCGTCCTGGTCGACGGCCAAGCCAAAGTCGGTTTTGAGACGCCGAGCCGCAAACTTGAGTTCTTCAGTTCGACGTTGGCGGAATGGGGCTGGTCGGAGTTGGAATATACAGTTCCCTGGCCACTCAAGAGCCATGTGCACACGGACAACATCGATCGCGCACAGGGCGAGATGCTACTCTTGCCCAACTTCCGGCTACCGACTCTGATCCATACGCGCAGCGCCAATGCCAAATGGCTCTACGAAATTAGCCACAAGAATCCAGTCTGGATGCATCCGTCGGACGCACAACGATTGGGCGTTGTCACGGGCGATCTCATACGGGTGGAGACCGAAATCGGCTACTTTGTGGACAAGATCTGGGTCACGGAAGGAATCAAACCGGGCGTGATCGCGATGAGTCACCATCTCGGGCGTTGGCGTTTGCAGGACGACGCCGGCGTAAACCCCGGAATGTCCAGCTTGGCCAAACTTCACGACGACGGTCACGGCCGGCATACTCTCAACATTATTGAGGGCGGCAAACCATGGAAAACCTTCGATCCCGACACCAGCCGCATCTGGTGGAAAGACGTGGGCGTCCACCAAAACTTGACCCACGCCGTCCAACCGGATCCGATCAGCGGCGCCCACTGTTGGCTACAGAAAGCGATCAGTGTGCGCAAAGCCGGCCCGGGTGAGCACCACGGCGATGTATGGGTCGACGTCCGGCGCTCCATGGCCATCTATCGGAAGTGGGTTGAGATGACACGTTCGGCGGTTGACCACAGTCCCGATGGAACACGGCGCCCACGATGGCTCAAGCGGCCGCTCGCGCCGGGCGACCAAGCATGGATGCTTCCACATCAACCGTTTGGCCGGCGAAAGCCGGTTCCGAGTGAATCCCGACAGGAATCATCGGACAGATAGAACGTCATTGACCTCGACTGAAACGGCTGATACTTGCTGTCGTGGTATTTACGCCCGATGAACTAAACCGACAACGCTACGAGTTCATGAGCTTGTGGCTCGGCGCAGCGATCATCCTTCGTGCTGCTGCGCCATGTGGTAGACAATGTCCGCATCCGAGAGAATCCCCATGGGGAAGATCTTGTCATCTTCCTTGCGCACCGCAACGACGCGATGAATATGCCGGTCGATCAGGAGTTCCATCACGCGCTGTAACGTCGCATCCAGCGGAACCGTCACCACATCCGGATTCATGTAGTTGCGCACAATTTGGCCGGCCCAGTCCGCCTGCCAATAGGCGGCTCGCACAAGGTCAGATCGTGTGATGATACCCCGCAAAAGGCCGTCATCATCCACCACAACCAGTGAACTGATGTTACGGCTGTTCATCAACTGGGCGGCCCGGTGAAGTGTATGATCCTCATGACAGCTATAGACGCCAAATCGTTTGGCCTTTAGAACCGGCAAGTCTCTCATATGGGTCATGATCGTTCCTCCAACTATGGACGGTGCAACAGTAGCCTGACCGCATTGTACTCGATTTTACAGGAAACGCACGCGCGGGCACCTTTGCATGGGGGGCATTTCCGAATCACTACACGCCGAGCATCCCTGGTCAAACCGGTAGTAGATCCCGGCGTAAATGGGGCTACGGTTATTCTGCCGCTCCCACTCGAGTAGACTAGCCCTATTTTCCGTCGTGGTATCTACGCCCAACTGAAGTAGAAGTTCCAACCGGACAGAGAGCAAAAATGCAGCCGTTGACAGATTACCAAAGAACTCTCGCACGAAGCCGAGCTTATGCGCTGTTGGGTCGAATCTTCCTCAACGGTCTAACCGCAGATCTCTGTCTGTACGCTGCCGAGATGCCTGTACTGGCTTCAGCCTTGCCTGCCGAATTGACCACCGATGACATTGCCGCGGCCCATCAGCAGCTGTTCGGCATGAACATCTTTCCATTCCAAAGCATCTTCTTGGACGCAAGCGGGCTCGCCGGTGGTGCCGAGAGTATGCGCGTGCAGGAGAGCTACAATGGTCTCGGCTTCATACATACAGCTGATGCCGCGCCGGATCATCTTGGCACGGAATTGCTGGCAATGGCCTCGATTGCCGGCGCTGAAGCTGATGCCAGACGCAGCGGGCGCGAAGGAACCGTACGCGATACAGGCAGACTGCAGCAACAATTCCTAGAGACGCACCTCGCACGCTGGATCGTGCCGGTATCGATCGCGATCCAGCACCAAGGCGACACATTCTACACAGCCGCGTCTGCACTCGCCCGCGACCTTGTGCTCGATCACCTAGATGCAACCGGGCATTCGATGCCACTGCCCAACCGGCCAACGATCGATCTGGACGCCCCTCAGACAGCGATTCACGACATCGTCACATACCTGCTGACCCCGTTACACAGCGGACTGTTCATCAGCCGCGACGATCTGCGTGCCATTGGACGCGACCTGGAGCTCCCCAGCGGTTTCGGAAATCGACGACAACTGCTTGCCAATCTACTGCGCGCCGCCGGCGCCTATGATCTGTTCATCCCGACAGTCGACAGGCTTTCCGCGCTTGTCCAACGTTGGATCGTTGCGTATGCTGGTGCCGGCGGTCCGTCCACGCACGCGGTGGCGCCGTGGCTACAGCGCGCACAGCTTACCGCATCTCTCCTGAAGGAAATCCGCGCACGCGCACAGCCTGGGTGAGCATTGCTTTCGGCCGGTCCCCACACGATGTGTGCCCAGTTGGCGTCGATAGTCGCTCGTCTCGTTGGGATCTTGGCTGTAGATTGTATCCGCTCCGCACATCCCACATTGACAATTGAACGTGACGAGCAGACAATCAACCAATACCACCCAATTCGTTCATTTCGGCGTGAATACCAGGACAGAAATCCGGCCATGCTACCCCTGGTAGGAACTGTTCAAGGATTTCCGCCGGGATTCACTAGTCCGGAAAGCTTGTCTCGTGCACGGAAAGATCCTGGTCGTTGAAGACGAAGTCGCAATTCAGACTGTGATCAAAACATATCTCGAAAGCGCCGGTTTCGACGTTCAGTTGGTCAACACAGGGCCAGGCGCGTCTGATTACCGCACGGGAAATCCAACCAGACCTGATCGTCTTGGATTTGATGTTGCCCGGGATGGACGGCATGGAAGTGGCCGCACGTCTGCGCCAGGAGTCTGATGTCTACATCCTGATGCTAACGGCGCGTAGCGAAGAGGCCGATCGGGTGGCCGGGCTACGTATCGGTGCAGACGATTATTTGACCAAGCCGTTCAGCCCACGTGAGCTGGTGGCTCGCATCGAAGCAATCTTGCGCCGGCGACGGGACAACGGACCGGACCGGGTCGACGAGCTAATCTTCGGGCCGTTGCACATTGAACCCGACAGCATGGAGGCTCGAGTTGACGACAAACTGCTGGATCTGACCACCACTGAATTTACCTTGTTGCTGCAGCTGGCGCGCCATGCCGGTCGTGTGTTGACGCGCGACCAGATTATCGATCTGGTCTGGGGCGACGATTTTTTTGGCACGGATCGCATTGTCGACGTGTACATAGGCCAGCTTCGACGCAAACTGGACCAGACCGGTGCGGACGAGAATATTCGGACCGTCCGTGGCGTCGGCTATAAATTCGTGCAGACCCAAAGGTAAAGAGAGCCATGTGGCGACAACTGCGCTGGCGGCTCGTTGGTGCACAAATGCTTGTGGTCCTAGTCGGTGTGGTGGTGCTGGCGCTGGCATCTCAAACTGCCCTCCGGAACATGCCGGACCGTATCCGCAATACGCTCGTCCAAAACGCGCCGGATCTTTCGCCAACCGTCGTCGACCGCATCACCTCTACGGTCAGCGACAACCTGCAGCAAGTCGTTCTCCAATCACTTGCCCTTGCGGCTATCGCCGCTACTGTAGCCGGCCTCTTGACCAGCATACTGCTGATCCGCGAGATTCTACGTCCTCTGCGTGAAATAGCCGAAGGCAGTCGCCGCATCGCCGACGGGCACTATGGTGAACGCGTCGACGCCCCGTCCAGCGATGAACTGGCAACCGTTGCCAACAACTTCAACCAGATGGCTGAGTCTCTGGAGCAGGTGGAGGCGCAGCGTGTGCGCATCATCGGCAATGTAGCCCATGAACTGCGGACGCCACTCACCGGCTTACGCGGCTACCTGGAAGGCTTGCTGGACGGCCTCTTCCCGTCCGATGCCCAGACCTTCGCCCACATGTACCATGAGGTCCGGCGTCTGCAACGATTGGTGGACGATCTGCAGGCGCTCTCTCGCGTGGAAGCGGGCCAGATAGAATTGCACCACGACCGCTTTGATGTCGTACCGGTGGTCGACCAAGTCCTCGCCCAAATTCGACCGCAGATCTTGGATCAGAATCTACATCTGGAGCTCGACTGCGAAACGAGCGCTCTTGAAATCTATGCCGATCGAGATCGCACTGCTCAAATTCTCGTCAATCTACTGAGCAACGCCATGCGTTACACGCCCGACGGGGGGTCTATCGTCGTCCTCCTGCGCGACGGCAGCAAATTTGGCTCAATCATGGTGCAGGACAATGGCGTCGGCGTTGCGCCCGACGATCTCAAACACATTTTCGACCGCTTCTACCGCGCCGATCCGTCGCGCACGCGCGCCAGCGGCGGCAGCGGAATCGGCCTGACCATTGCACGACACCTGGCCTGGGCCATGGGCGGCGACTTGACCGCAAGCAGCGCCGGTCTTGGGTTGGGCAGCACCTTCACGCTGGTTCTACCGCGGGCGTCGTAGCGAGTCCGGGAACGCCTATCCTTCAAAAATCCTTCCCCTCCCTTCCGGAAGAAATGCCCGCGTCAAAATTGCCCCTTGACAGGAGAATAGAGTCCAGGTACACTCCCCCAAACAACCGACGTCTGACGTTTGACAACATACATCAGACTGAATCGAACTCATACGCTCTTTTCAAAGGGGACATGTGGACAACGCTCCGCTGTTTATGCAACCGATTCGCCGCTCGAATGTCGTTGACGACATCATTGAGCGTTTCAAACAGGCGCTCATCGACGGCGAGTTTCAGCCCGGTCAGCGGCTACCGTCCGAACCCGAACTGGGTGAAACATTGGGAGTTGGACGCAGCACAATCCGTGAGGCCATCAAGATCTTGTCGGCGCTGGGGGCGGTGGAGGTTCGGCGCGGTGACGGAACCTATGTGAGCAGCGGCGTCAACGTGAACGTCATCGATCCGTTGTTGATCGCCATGTTGGTCGAGCCCAGCAGCGCCGGCGATCTCTATGAGCTTCGCCATCTGATCGAAGTCGGTTACAGCAAACTGGCCGCCGCAAAAGCGGACGGTGAGGATTTTGAGCGGTTACATGCGGCGATCGACGAAATGGAACAGTATGTGAGCGCCGGCGGCGCCGATCCGGAGACCTTGGCTCGGCTCGACTTGGGTTTTCACCAGGCGATCCTCGACGCGACCAAAAACCCGCTTGTCGCCAAAGTGGGCACGTTGGTCAACACCATGTTTGTCGAGTCGCTCAAAGAGGCAAACTCGACGCCCGAAGGAATTGAGTGGACGTTGGCGCGGCACCGCATTCTACTCGGCGTCTTGCAGCAGCGCGACCCGGCGGCAGTGGAGCAGGCCATCGGCGCCTCTCTGGCCGGTTGGAAACGAACGATTGGTAAATAAGCTGTCCGGATCGAGTTCTTTCCGTGTCGGGACCTGTCCACGACAACCCGCATCCACCGAAAACAATCGACGCTTCAGGAGCACCCTTGATGGCACAACGCATTGTCGACCTTACTCTGCCCGTACGCGACGGCATGCGCGGCGTGTCAGTCGAGCCGCACACATCGCTTGACGCCGACGGCTATAACACGTCCATGTACCACCTATACAGCCACTCGGGCACACACATGGATGCGCCGCTCCACTTTCTGGAGGGCGGCAACACCATCGACAAGCTGGAGTTAAGTCGTTGTATGGGACCGGCTAGGGTGATCGATGTCTCACATGTCAACCCGAATGGTGTCATCTCACTCGAAGACCTCGGCGCCCATGCAACCACGGTCGGTCCGGGTGCCAGGCTACTGCTGCGCACGGACTGGGATCTGCATGCACAGATGGATGACTACCGGTCACACATGCCACGGATCTCACCGGCGCTGGCAACATGGTTCGCCGATCGGGGAATCTGGCTCCTCGGGCTGGAAACGCCGTCGGTTGCATCGCTGCGGCCGGAAAATCGCGCCGAGCTGACCGAAGTGCACCAGATTCTGCTGCGCGCCGAGATTGTCATTGTAGAGAGTTTGGCCAAACTACGTATGTTGGAGAACGAAACGGTTTTTTTTGTGGCGTTACCACTCAAAATGGAGGGCCGCGACGGCTCGCCGGTTCGCGCCGTGGCGATGGACGGTGATGCCTGACGGCCACCGACCAACATTCACTCGAATCAAACACGAAACTGGAGAAAGAGGAAGAGAATGCGCACGCACAGGATAGCCGTGCTGCCCGGTGACGGCATCGGCAAAGAGATCATGCCAAACGCAGTACGGTTGCTGGAGGCCGCAGCGACGGCAGGCGGTCACTTCCAGATCGCAACGGAACGTTTCCCTTGGGGCTGCGAATACTGTTTGGAAACCGGCGTCATCATGCCGGAAAACGGCATCGAGATCCTGCGTGGATTTGATGCGATCTACTTCGTTGCGGCCGGCCACCCCGACGTCATCGATTACCGATCGGCCTGGGAATTCATCTTTGTCATGCGCAAACACTTCAAGCAGTACGTCAATCTGCGGCCGGTCAAGTCGTGGACCGGTGTGCCGACCCTCCTGGCGAACCAGTCGCACGACATTGATTTCCTCATCGTACGCGAAAACAGTGAAGGCGAATATGCAGGGCCGGGCGGGCTGGTGCATGAAGGACATAGCAACGAGCTTGCGATCCAGACCAGCATCTTCACCCGCAGCGGCGTCGAACGGATCGCACGCTACGCCTTTGAGCTGGCCCGCAAGCGCCGCCGACGAGTGACCAACGTCACCAAGTCCAACGCACTACTCCACGGGCTGGTCTTCTGGGACAAGGTGGTCGCCGATGTCGCGGCCGACTATCCCGATGTGGACTACGAGACACTCTACGTCGATGCCGCCACCATGAAATTTCTCTGGAATCCGGCCTGGTTCGATGTTATCGTCACCGCCGATCTGTTCGGTGACATCCTGAGCGACCTGGGTGGCGCGATGGTGGGCAGTATCGGCCTGACGCCCAGCGCCAACATGAACCCCGAGCGCGACTTCCCGTCCATGTTCGAACCGGTGCACGGGTCGGCGCCGGACATTGCCGGCCGCGGCATCGCGAACCCCATCGCCACGATTTTGGCTGGCGCCATGATGCTTGAGCATATCGGAGAAGCCGCTGCTGCACGCCGCATCGAGACTGCCGTGGCGGCCACGGTTGAGTCAGGCCCACGTACCGGCGACCTAGGCGGATCGGCGTCGACCGTGGAGATCACGGACGCGATCATTGCCGATCTGTAAATGGCCGCGGCTTTCGTGTGATGAACGCAAGATCGGCCAATTCACCAGCGAAACTTCAACCAGATCCGTTTGCCCCGACAAGGAGAGACGACCGATGTTTAACCGGGCTCGATCACATCGCTATCGTGGTAGCCGATACAGACGAAGCATTGACCATATGGCGCGACAAGTTCGGATTTCCGGTTGTTGCACAGGAGGCCGTCAACGACAACTCGGTGCTGTTGACCCATCTTGACCTGGGCAACACATATCTGCAATTGGTCCAGCCTCTGGACCAGTTGCACCCGCTCCACAGTTGGTTGGAAGCCAATGGCTCCGGCCTGCATCACTTCTGTTTGAAGGTCGATGATGTCGGCCAAGCGTTTGCCGGCGTACAGGAACTGGGCCTGCCGCCCGGGCAACCGGCGCCGCACCAGGGCGTCGGCGGCGATATCGCGCTCTTCCTCGATAAGCTTCACACCGGCGGTGTGCAGGTCGAGTTGACCGGCCCCTAAAGGCCGCTGCCACAAATAGACACTGGGAGGTGGCCGCGAATTCGCCGTCAAATAGGACATGGGCCCACCCCCTGACTGCCTGAAGCGATGTTTGGAAAGAGAGGAGTCTGCAATGAGCAAGAAATCTGCGCGGCGCCGGCGTGGGCGCCGGATATTTCAGCCAGTTTCAGTATGAGTCGTGGCAGCGCATGCCGGACGTGGAAATAACGGGCATCTACAATCGTACCCGCGCCAAGGCAGAGGCGTTGATGACGGAATACGATATTGCGCGCTACTACGACGACTGGCGGACGATGATCGACACCGAAGAACCGGACTTCGTGGACATCATCACGCCGCCCGAGATGCACTTAGAGATGTGCGATTATGCGGCCGCACGCGGCGTCAACATCATCTGCCAGAAGCCGCTGGCGCCGACCTATGCCGAGAGCAAAGCAATCGTCGATCGGGTTGCGCGGGCCAATGTGCGTTTCATGGTGCACGAAAACTTTCGTTGGCAGCCCTGGTATCGAGAGATCAAGCGCTTGATTGAGCATGATGAACTGGGCGAGGTCTTCTCAATCTATTTCCGCATGCGCCCGGGCGACGGGTGGGGTAACGACGCCTACCTGGATCGCCAGCCGTTCTTCCGCGACTATCCGCGTCTGCTGGTCTACGAAACCGGCGTCCACTTCATCGACACGTTCCGCTATTTGCTAGGCGAGATCGACACAGTCTATCGCGCGGCTGCGCCGGCTCAATCCGGTGATCAAGGGTGAAGAAAGCGGCCAGATGGTCTTCGGCTTCTCCGGTGGTCAAACCGCCGTCTATGACGCCGATCGCTTCAACGAAAGCGACACGGAAAACCCCCGCTTTACCTTCGGCGAGATGCGCATTGACGGCCGCAAAGGTCATCTGGAACTGGACACGGAGGGGGGACTCTTCGTCAAGCCTCTCGGCCGGTCCACCTTCGAACACAGCTATGAATTGAACCATCGTGGTTTCGCCGGCGACTGCGTGCACCATGTACAACGCCATTTCGTCGAACGGTTTCTCAGCGGCGATCCGTTTGAAAGCAGTGGGGAAGACTATCTGAAGACCATCAAGGTTGTGGAAGCCTGCTATGCATCAGCAGCAGCAGACGAGGTGATTCATCTGGACCGATGGGAGCCACCGGTCCAAATCTGAATCCTGGCATACAAAGGAGGTTGGATACCGTGCAACAGACACTTGGCGACCACTATCTCGCCGATACCATCGACCAGTTTCGTAAAGCCAGAAGACTTGCCGAACGCGCCATAGCGCAAGTCGATGACAATGAGTTCTTCGCTTCGTTGGACGCCGAAGCCAATAGCATCGCCATTCTAGTCAAACATATGGCCGGCAATATGCGCTCACGCTGGCGCGACTTTCTGACCAGCGACGGTGAAAAACCCGACCGCAATCGCGACAGAGAATTCGTGATTGACGAGGCCGACACACGCGACGCACTGATAGAGCGATGGAACGACGGCTGGGCTTACCTGTTCGACGCGCTCGAACCGCTTTCAGGTGATGATCTGATGCAACCTGTGCTCATCCGCAGCCAACCGCACACGATTGTCGAGGCGATCAACCGCCAATTGACCCATTACAGCTACCATGTCGGTCAAATCGTCCTGCTGGCCAAACATATTCGCGGTTCGGAGTGGCATACGCTCAGCATCGCGCGCGGGGAATCCGCCCAGTTCAATGCGGATATGCAGACGCCTAAATAGATCCCGGCGACATCGCCAGGTAAGTGTCGATATGCCCATAAGAGTTTATTGATTCTGCCGAAGATCATCTTTGCGCAAATAGAGGAGGGAAGACGAGATGCTCGTCCTCCCTCCTCCATTTGCATGTCGGCATGCAAATTTGACAAAGTTTTCCATTACGCGTATTGTTTTTAGCCATGACTAAATATTTGTATTTTCGGGACGAAACGATAGAAAAGCTCATGGAACGTCGGATGCGATTTCTCACAATGGTGTTGGGTGTGATGCTGGTGCTGGCCGCCTGCGGCGGCGCCGACGACCAGACATCGACCGACGACGTTGTCCAGGTCGTCACGACGCTTGGGCAGATTGCAGATATCGCGAAGATTGTCGGCGGCGAACATGTCGCTGTCCACGGCATGATGGGGCCGGGCGTCGATCCGCACCTCTATGTTGCGTCCGAAAGCGATGTCGAGCGTCTACAGAACGCCGAACTTATTCTCTACAACGGCCTCTTTCTCGAGGCCCAGATGTCCGATGTCCTTGAGCAACTGGGCAAACGCAAACCAACTCGCGCCGTTGGGGAAGCGGTCGACAAGAGCCGCCTTCTACCCTGGGCCAACTATAAAGATGAGTTCGATCCACATGTCTGGTTTGACGTCACGATTTGGGCCGAGGCCGTCAAAGCGACCCGCGATGCGTTTAGTGAGGTCGACCCGGAACATGCCGACGACTATGCAGCCAACGCAGCGGGCTATCTTGAAAAGTTGGACGCGCTCCATGCGTATGTCAAAGAACAGGCCGACCGCGTGCCAAAAGCCCAGCGTGTTTTGATCACAGCACACGACGCCTTTCAATATTTCGGCCGGGCCTATGGTTTTGAGGTGCGCGGACTACAGGGCATCAGCACGGCTGCGGAGGCCGGTACAGCTGACGTGCAGGAACTGGCAACGTTTATCGCTGACCGCCAGATCCCGGCAATCTTCATCGAATCCTCCGTAGCCGTGCGGAATGTGGAAGCGCTGCAGGCGGCCGTTGCTTCAAAAGGGTTTGATGTTGTGATCGGCGGCGAACTCTTCTCCGATGCCATGGGTGACCCGGCCACACCGGAAGGAAGCTATATCGGCATGGTGCGCCACAACATCGACACCATCGTCTCTGCTCTCTTGGGTGAAAGCGGGACTGCAGAGTAAAAACAGAGGCAAGGGCTACCCAATGAATGTTCAGACAGCCGCCATCGAAGTGGCGGACCTCACCGTAGCATACGGCAACAAGCCCGTACTGTGGGATATCGACCTGATGGTGCCCGGCGGCACATTGATGGCCATCGTGGGGCCGAACGGCGCCGGCAAGACCACGCTGATCAAATCCATCCTGGGTCTGCTGCCTATCGCAGCGGGTCACGTGTTGATCTACAACAAGCCCTATGAAGAGCAGCGGCATCTGGTTGGCTATGTACCTCAGCGCGGCAGCGTCGACTGGGATTTCCCCACTAGCGTGTTGGATGTCGTCATCATGGGGCGCTACGGCGACCTTGGCTGGTTCAAACGACCCGGCCGCAGCGAACGTGAGATGGCCATGCAGGCGCTGGAAAAGGTCGGCATGCAGGACTACGCAAGCCGCCAGATCAGCCAATTGTCGGGCGGTCAGCAGCAGCGCACGTTTCTGGCGTGTGCGCTCGTACAGGGCGCGCAGGTCTATTTCATGGACGAACCGTTTCAGGGCGTCGACGCAACCACCGAACGTGCCATCGTCACCCTGCTGCAGGAGCTGCAAGAAGCGGGCAAGACTGTGATTGTCGTGCACCATGATCTGCAGACCGTACCCGAATACTTTGGCTGGGTCACGTTGCTCAATGTTCGCCGCATCGCATGCGGCCCGGTCAGCGATGTCTTTACCGATGAGAATCTGCGTAAGACCTACGGCGGGCGCGTGGCATTTCTCGGTGCGTCCCTCAACGGAGCAGCGGGCAAAAGCGCGCCAGACGAGGCAGCAATCGCACTCGATGGCGCTACCGGCGCCGATGCGGGAGGGTAGGCCGTGAGCATCGGTGAATTGTTGTATGCGCTGTTCTTCGATTATACGATTCGCACCGTCGCCTTGGGCACATTGACGCTTGGCATCGTCAGCGGTGCACTGGGTACCTTCGCGGTTCTGCGCAAACAGGCCTTGCTGGGCGATGCCATGTCCCATGCTGCACTGCCGGGCGTCGTTCTCGCCTTTATGTTGACGGGTCAGAAATCGCCTCTCGTACTGACACTTGGCGCTGCGCTCGCTGGAATGGTAGGTGTCGTCTTCATCTTGGCCATCACTCGCTATACGCGCATCAAGGAAGATAGCTCGCTTGGCATCGTGCTCTCGGTCTTTTTTGGCTTTGGCCTCATGTTGCTCACCTTTTTGCAGCGAAACCCTGATGCCAGGCAGGCAGGCTTGAATAGCTTTCTCTTTGGCCAGGCAGCGACATTGCTGACGCGCGATGTTGCGGTGATGGCGATCTTCGGTGGTCTGGCGCTGTTGCTGCTGGTGATCTTCTGGAAAGAGTTCAAGCTACTCAGCTTCGACCGTGACTTCGGCGCTAGTATTGGTTTTCCGGTTCAATGGCTGGATGGATTGATCACCATGCTGTTGGTCATCGCGATCGTCATCGGTCTGCAAGCAGTGGGCGTCGTCCTGATGAGCGCCATGGTTGTGGCGCCGGCCGCGGCAGCCCGCCAATGGACAGATCGGCTCGGATTGATGGTCGTTTTGGCTGCGTGTTTCGGCGCCATTGCCGGTGTGAGCGGCACCCTTCTCAGCAGCGTCAGCAGCGGTCTCTCCACAGGTCCGGTCATCGTCCTCTGCATCAGTGTAATCGTGGTCTTTTCGCTTCTCTTCGCAACCAACCGCGGGCTGCTCCGGCGTTGGATTCAGCAACAGCGCAATCGACACAGACTCCGTACCCACCAAATGTTGAGTAACCTCTACCTGTTGGCGTCACAGCATGAAGACCCGACCCATCCACATGCCACCGAGGCATTACGCGTCATGGGCGCTGGAGAACGTGGTGTGCGCTCCAGTTTGAATGTTCTGGTCGACCAGGGCTTGGTCCGCAGAGAGGGCGATAACATGTGGGCGCTGACGCCGGCCGGCGTTGAACAGGCCAAAATCCTGATCGCGTCGACAGGGGGTGTGGTGTGAGTGCCACCCAGATCGAGATTCAACTGATCGCCGCGATCGTTGCGGTCGCCTGCGCACTGCCGGGCGTGTTTCTCGTGCTGCGCCGTATGGCGATGATGAGCGATGCGATCAGCCACACTGTACTCCTCGGCATTGTCCTGGGGTTCTTCGTGGCCGGTTCGCTCGACTCACCGATCTTGATCCTCGGCGCGACTGCGGTCGGCGTTTTGACCGTCAGTCTGGTCGAACTGCTCAACCGTACGCGATTGGTCAAGGAGGATACGGCAATTGGACTGGTCTTTCCGGCTCTCTTCAGCATCGCCGTCATTTTGATCTCGCGCTTTGCGCGCGGCGTTCATCTGGACGTGGATGCAGTGTTGTTGGGCGAGCTTGCCTTTGCGCCGTTCGATCGGATCACGCTATTGGGTCTGGATCTGCCGCGCGCGTTGGCTGTCATGGGTGGCGTACTGGCCATCAATGTGTTGTTCATCGCGGTTTTTTACAAAGAACTGAAGCTATCTACCTTCGATGCCGGTTTGGCTGCTGCGCTGGGCTTCTCACCGGCGATGATCCACTATGCATTGATGACGTTGGTCTCCATTACCGCAGTGGGTGCGTTTGATGCCGTGGGGTCGATTCTAGTGGTGGCGCTGATGATTACACCGGCTGCCGCAGCCTATCTATTGACCGACGATCTCCTCAAGATGTTGCTCGTCAGTGCACTGCTGGCCGTGATCAGCGCAGTCGGCGGCTACTGGTTGGCGCGCACTGTCGATGCCAACATTGCGGGGTCCATGGCCACGATGACGGGGCTGATATTTTTATTGGCATTCTTGTTCGCGCCGCAACGTGGACTGGCGGCCATCGCCAAGCGCCGTTCACGCCAACGCTGGGAATTCTCCCAGGCGATGCTTGCCGTCCACCTGCTCAACCACGAAGGCAAACCTGAAGCTCAGACCGAAAGCCGCGCCGATCACCTTCTGGAACACATTCGCTGGTCCCCGGACTTTGCCGAGAAGGTAATCCGGTATGCGGAGCGCAATGGCGTGGTGCGCAGGCAGGCCGGTCACCTCTCGTTGACGGCCGAAGGGCGCTCGCTGGCACGAACAACCATGGTCGATATTTGACGGACCTACCACCACATACTATACTCCCCCATAGTATATTCCGGTTCTCAAATCACTGGTGGAGTAATCCCATGCCCATGTATGAGTATATGTGTGTCGTCTGTGGCAATGAGTTCGAGTTGTTGGCGTCATTTTCAAAGGCGGACGCCGCGCAGATTTGCCCGAAATGTGGTAGCGACCAATCACGTCGCCAGTTGTCTGCATTTGCGTTCGGTGGCGGCAACAAGTCAGCCTCACCAGCAATGGCCGGCGCACGCCCCTTTACCTGAGCGGGCGGCTGCTAGCAAACAGGTTGTTTGCCGAACCAATGTTGCCGTCAGACCGAATCGATGGCATCCGAGCAGAGATTGGGCCAGCGTTTCAGATGAAAATCGGTTCCGAAGAGGTCAAAGATCAGCTGCAAAAGCGCCTGCGCCGCATCGAGGGCCAGGCGCGCGGTGTTCAGAAGATGCTCGACGAAGAACGCGACTGCCGCGAGATTCTACAGCAGATGAATGCCATGCATGCTGCAATCGAACGTGCAACCGCCGAATTTGTGCGTGAATACGCACACGACTGCCTGCTCAACTCAGGTCAAGAACCGTTGACCGAGCGGGAAGCCATGGTCGACCAACTTCTGGACTTCATGGCACGCGTGCGGTAGTCCCTTTCCACCCCCTGGCTCCTAACGTCAAGCATCGTTGACGCGGCCTGCGCTATTCACGGCAGTGGCTGCATATTGCATGCATCCTGCCGTCAATCCCGGAACAGATCCCAAGGTTACTTACGCCACAGCTCCGAATCTCCCCAAAGCGATCGGTACTGCCTTAGCACTCAGTAAGAAACGATAGGCACGCGTGGAACGATTGCCATTGCCTTGGAAAACGTCCATGTTCTTTCGCCTCCATAGCTTACGAAAATCGTTAACAAATATTGGCGAACGCATGTCATTACTCAACAATATTTGCAGAATTCCGAAGATTCGATATAATCAAACATGCATCGGGATTCTGATCATTTTGTTATAGATTCTCGCCAAACTCTTACGGTAAATTTCTTTCTGCGCCGTCGTTGGCCCCTACTACACCGACTAATTCCGACATACACGACGTAACTTTTAATCAATCTGGGGTTGACACCGTCAACAATCGTGCCGTGCGCGCTTGCAGGCATCAATAACCAGACTCTTGTGCGCAGAGAGATACTCGGAAGATCAGAAAGATGAATGAAACTCGGTCGCGGCTGATAGTCGTACTCACAGCTATATCGATCGTCATCCTCGTCGTCGGACTCACCTGGCTCGTCACATCGAGAGTGTTGTTGGGTTCCAGATCCAACGATGCAGATTTGACGATCGGTCAGAATGCGTCATCACCGCGCGAACTTGCGGTCGTCGATGCGGCCGCGGATGCGGGCATCGGGTACGGCAGCCGGCGCCGGTTCAGCTTCCGGGATTGCAGGCGCTGAGGCGTCAAACACACCGTCCGTAGACGGAACCTCGCTATCGATCGGCATTTTGCTCGACAGCCCACCGTATAGTTTTTCCAATGGCCAAGGCGCGATGATCGGCTTTGACGTCGATCTGGCGCATGCATTCGCGGCCCGATGGTTGGGCGATACAGCGTCAGTCGCGCTCGTCCCCCTGCCGGCCGATGAGGTGGAACGCGATCTGGAGACCGGTGACGTGGATATGGTCATCGCGCCGCTGCTTCGCACCTATAGCAATTCGCAACGGCTCGACTTTAGCCAGACCTATCTGATGGGTCGCCAGGCAATGCTGATCCCCTCTGCATCTACCGTCGAAACATTTCAGGATCTGCAACACGCGCCCGTCGGCATTCTGACCGGCTCGACCAACGTCGAGCGCGCTGACTGCAGCAGCACAGCGGGACGCCGCCAACCTGGAATTACAGGCGTTCGGCCAGGTTGAGCCTTCCATCCGCGCACTCAAAGATGGAACGCTCTCTGCATTGTTTGGAGACTTTGCCGTTCTATCTCAATTTGCCGCTGCCGATGACACGGTCAGAGTTGCGACCACCTCTTTGGGGGAAGCAGAGTATGGTATTGCGGTGGCGCCCGGAAACTCCTATCTGCGCGAGTTGATCGACTTTACACTTCAAGACATGAAGATCGATGGAACCTATGATTCGCTTCACCAGCAATGGTTCGCAGGGATTGCGCAGAACCCGCCGTCTTATGCAATCGAAGTGTCGGCCGGGCTTTGGCCCTACTCGTTTGGCTCATTGCCGATAGAAACGGACCCCCCTCAAACCGACACCTTCTCCAAGATCAGGGAGCGCGGTAAATTGGTTGTCGGCGTGCGCGGTGATCAGCCACCCTTCGGATTGCGCAACGCCGACGGTCAAGTAGTTGGGTTCGATCCTGCAATTGCCGCTGAACTAGCGCGACGCTGGCTCGGCGATGCCGGTGCTGTCGAATATGTAACCGGCGCCGTAGACGAGCACATAGACAGGCTGGTTGCCGGCGAAATCGATCTTGTTGCGGCTGCCATCGATAACGAGCGCGACTGGGCAGACCTGGCCGACTTCAGCCGTCCCTACTTGGGTCCGCCGGCCACCGGGCAATACTTCCAACTCGCTCTTCCACAGCACGACGATGTGTTCCGACAATTGGTTGACTTCACATTGCAGGAAATGCAACAGGACGGTTCATATACACAACTCTTCGGTTACTGGCTAGGCGCCGGAACACCTGCCTACACGATGAGTTTGCTGCCCGCCGAGGCCGGCTATACACCACAGGCGTATCTGAATGCCGTTCGAAATGCCAGGTCTACAGTCGCCCGCGTCCGTGCACGCAACCGGAAACTGATCGCGGGCGTCAAATATGATTTTGCACCGTTTGGCTTCCTAGATGAGTCCGGTCGGGTCAGCGGCTTTGATGTCGATTTGGTACAGGCACTGGCAGACAGTTGGGGCATCGACGTCGAATTCGCACCGGTAACCTCAGGCAACCGGATTCAGAAGCTGGCCGATGGTGAGGTTGACATGGTCGCAGCGTCGATGACCCACACGAAGGCCAGGGATGCCGACATTGACTTTAGCCAAACCTACTTTGCCGACGGCCAGAGCCTGTTGGTGCGGCGCGATTCCGGCATCAACGGTATTCAGGATCTGGACGGACTGCGCGTTGCCGCGATCGAAGGGTCGACCTCCATCATTCAGATCAATGACCACGCCGCCGCCAACGGAGTGGCGGTCGAAATCATGCCGTTTCAGGAGTATCCACCTGCGGTTGAGGAGTTGCTGGCCGGCGGTGTCGCAGCCGTCACAACCGACAGTGTGGCATTGCAGCGCTTTGCTCGCGACAATCCGGAGTTGCACGTTGTCGGCGAACTCTTCACCCACGAACCGTATGGACTAGGCTTGCGCGCAGGGGATTCGACCTTCGCCAATCTCGTCAACTATTCGCTGCAGTCCCTCAAGGAGAGCGGCGAATACGATGAGCTGTACTACAAATGGTTCGGCGATGATTCAACACCCTATGCAGTTGAAGTCCTGCCGGGAAAGGCTCCCTACACCTTTGCCGACGCACCGGCTGCGCTCGAAACGACAGACGAGTCGACGGTCGACCGGATCATGCATGCGGGCGTCATTGTGGCAGGCGTATCACAGGAGCAGGAACCCTTCGGTTTTCTGGACAACGGTGAGTTTAGCGGATTTGATGTCGATCTGATGCGCGAATTTGCCAAACGTTGGTTGGGCGATCGCGATGCGGTGTCGTTCGTGCCGCTACGGGCAGAAGAGAGCGACGCACTGCTGGCGGAAGGGGCCGTCGACATCGTGGCGGCCTTGCTTCCACACGAACGCGGTCGGAGCGAAGAGATTGATGTAAGCCAGACCTATGTGCGAAACATGTTGAATGTAATTACACGCCGCGATGACGAGCACGATGGAGATTACCGGAGTTTGGCTGAGCTGACCGGCCACACTGTCGGTGTTGTCGGCGACGGCACTCTAGTTGGGAGCACGCCAAACTGGATTGCGGCGGCCAAGAGTGCCGCAGTGCCAACTGCATTTCGAGAATTTGCGACTGGCCAACAGGCAGTCCAGGCCCTAATCGGCGGAGAGATCGACGCGCTCTTGGCCGACAGTACGGCGATGGCCCAGCTTCCACCCGACATCCTCGATTCAAGGCTCGAACCCCATTCGTTTGCCGGTGAACCCTACGCGATCGGCGCGCGCAAATATGACCATACCTTCAGAGATCTAATTAACTTCACGCTGCAGGAAATGAAGACCGACGGGACCTATGACAGACTCTATCGTCGATGGTTTGGGTCCGACGACCCCTTCCCGGTCGAGGTGTGGCCGGGCGAAAGCTACCTCCCGATCAGCGTTCGGCCGATGGTACGTATTCACGGCGGACGCTTTGTACGCGGCAGCGACAACGGTCTACCCGACGAACAGCCCGAACAAGATGTCGATGTCGACGAATTTTTTATCGATCAATATGAGGTTACCAATCGCCGGTACGACCTTTGTGTACGCGAAGGTGCATGCCGGCTGCCCCGGCTTGCGCGTTCGTTGGCGTCCGGTCTGTACTATGCCGACCCCGTGTTCCATAACTTTCCGGCAATCTGGGTCACCTGGCAAGATGCTGCCGACTATTGCGCCTTTGTCGGCAAACGGCTTCCGACGGAAGCGGAGTGGGAAAAGGCCGCCAGGGGAGCAGATGCACTCCTGTACCCCTGGGGCGAAGAAGCCCCAGTTGACCAGGCAAACCATCAATATTTGCTGGGTGACCTGGCAAAGGTCGGCGACTTTGAGCTGGACGAAAGTCCCTATGGGGTCAATGACATGGCCGGCAACGTGCGGGAGTGGACGGCGGATTGGTACGACTGGCAATATTACGAAGATGCTGATGACGTGAACCCGCGTGGGCCGAGCCAGGGCACGACGCGTGTCGTACGTGGCGGCGCCTGGGACGACGACACGGCGGCATTGCGGAGTTCTGCCCGCCGCAATCTGCTGCCCGACAGTGCCGACGCCAATCTCGGTTTTCGATGTGCCAGTTCATCACCACCTTCACGCTAGTGAATCCCGCTATAATCGGGCGCGTTGGCGCACGGATCATTGCCATGCATAGACAATATCGTACCCTAGAACTACCGTCGACAGCATCCGCCGACGACGTGAAGATCCAATACGAACGGCTCGTGCGCATCTATGATCCCGACCAATTCAAGGATGCCCGCGATCGGGAATTTGCCGCGCGCAAGCGGGCTGAAGTAGAAGAGGCCTATGCCGCGTTAACAACCGGTGTTGAAAACGATGAACGCCACGATCCGCCCAAACCGGTTGTTACCCCTGGGCATATCAGTTTCGGACTCGTGCCGGCCGGGGAGTGTCGATCGGCGAAAGTTATCGTAGACAACCGTGGCGGAGAGGTTCAGGTGCTAACCGTGACGCCGGGCGAAGAAACGGCGTGGTATCAGGTTGGCTCTGCGATGAGACTCAGCGCGGCCACTGCATTTCCCGTGCAGGTCGACGTCAGTATTGACACAGCCACGCTGCCGCCGAATTGGACGCATATGGGCTGGGTCGACGTGACGATGGACAGTGCTGTTGCCCGTATTTCGCTGGATGTGGAAGTAACGAAGCAGCGCCGTCCTGTTATGGCCTCTGCCTGGACTGTCGTAGGTGTTCTCCTGATCGCTCTACTGGCTGCCGGTTGGATGTCCGTTCCCACATTGAGTGCCATGCCCGACAATCTCGACCGACTCTTTGCATCCTCGCCCCCGTTATCCAAGGCGCTGGACAACCACTTCCTTTTGGCAGCCAAGGAAGACGGCACACCGATGTTACACGTGGTGGGTCTGGACGGGCGGCTGGATAAGTCGCTGGATATTGGTGGGAGCCAACCAGACATTGCTCGTACAACCGGTGCCATTGCCTTTGTGGCCACAAAAGGGGGCCACCAACAAGTCCATGTCATCGGTGCGCGCAACAACGCAACCAGACAGATTACACATGATGCAAGCGACAAAACTCTGCCGCGGTGGTCGCCTGACGGCGAGCATATCGCTTTTCTGGCGCAGGATGACGATCAATCACATTTGCGCATTGTCAGTGGATCGGGCGCCACTGTCACAAGCTTGCATCACGAGGGTCTGAAAGCAATTCAATCATTTGCCTGGTCCCCTGACGGCCGGCGCATTGCAGTTGGCGCCATAGCCGACCGCGGACCTCGTGTTTGGGTCTTCGAGCCATGGGAAGACAAGAACGCAGAATTGGTCGGTTTCGACACCTGGGATCCGGTATGGTCGCCTAACGGAGAGGAGCTTGCGATCGCGTCGGATAGAGGGGTCTACCTCGTCTCTCCGGACGGTCGGGATTTACGCCGGCTCAATGTCCAGCCTGCACACTCGCCTGTCTGGTCACCTGAGGGCAACCAGATTGCATTTCTATCGACATGGCACGACCCGGAAAACGCTATGCAGATGTGGGTCGTCGATGAGAGCAGCGGCAAGACAGAACTCTTGACAGCAGAAGAGTATGTGCTGGGCATCACCTGGCTTCCGCACAATCAGGGGATTGCATACGTCATCACCGAGAATGGCGGGGAGTCTGGGGTGCCGGAGCTTTGGGTACGCTCATCTGTCGGAGAGCGTCGCTTTGTGGCCGAGTTGGCGGATCCGGCGATTGCCTGGCTTGATTTTGATTAGATTCCCTTTCGTTGACATTTCACAGCTCTCGTCCAGAATCAGTGATAGAATTCTAGCACATGGCCAAGAGAGCTCGCGGTCAACATCAACAAGAGCCGGCGTATGAAGTACCTACAGTGGCAAATTTGCATGTAAACGCGGCAATCGTATACTGTTAAGCAGACTGTTAAGTAGCGCTTCAGCATTCACCCTCTTCACCCGATAGGACATTCATATTGTTGACTCGAAACCTACCCGCACGCGCAGCATGTTTATTTCTATGTCTATGCCTATTGGCGCTTGGTGCTCTACCTGCTGCGGCCGAACCGGCGCAGCAGGATGCACCCGAGACGGTCGACGTGCGCTCAACCATCGCCCGTATCCGTGCACGCGACAACGTCTTGATTGCGGGCGTCAAACAGGACTTCAAGCCGTTCGGCTTTGTCCAGGATGACGGTTCGCTGGTCGGCTTTGACATCGACATCATTCAGGCCATGGCTGACATCTGGAACGTCGATGTCGAGCTGGTCCCAGTCACATCAGCCAACCGCATCGATAAGCTCATGGCCGGTGAGGTTGACATCGTCGCCGCGTCTATGACGCATACGCGCCCCCGCGATGCCGATATCGACTATAGCCAGACCTACTTCCTGGACGGGCAAAGCCTGCTGGTCGCCAAAGACAGTGGCATCGAGGATCTCGCCGGATCGGCCGGTAGGAATGTTGCGGCGGTTGAAGGCTCCACGTCGATCGAGCAGATTCAGCAATATGCTGAGCAAGAGAACGTACCGCTCACCGTGGCACCATTCGCCGACTACGCCGCGGCTCTGACCGCCATTAAGGCGGGTGAAGTCGACGCCCTCACCACAGATCGAGCGTTTCTCTTACAAACAGCGCAGGACAATCCGGAGTTCGCTGTTGTCGGCGCGCGCTTCACCCAGGAACCGTACGGGATTGGCGTGCGCAGTGGCGATTCATATTTCCGCAATCTGGTCGATTTTACGCTGCAGGAGCTCTATCGCAACGGCATCTACAATGAGATATTCAATCGGTGGTTTCCCGGCGAGGAACCGTATCAAGTGCAGTTGCTGCCTGGAGAATGGCCATATACATTTGCGTCGACGCCCAACAGTTGGTTGCCTCCAAACAGCACGCGAATGGCAGAGATTGTGCAGCGCAGACAACTGGTGGTCGGCGTTCCCTATGATTTTCCGCCTTTTGGCTATCTCGACGAAAGCAACGAAGTCGTCGGTTTTGACATCGACATTGCACGCGAATTCGTGCGACGGTGGCTGGGCGACCCCGAAGCGGTCGGATCGGTTCGTGTGACGGCAGGCAGCCGCATCCCGGCGCTTGAAAACGGCGAAGTCGATCTGCTCATCTCTTCCATGAGCCACCTGCAGCAATGGGACGACACCATCGACTTCAGTCAAACCTACTTTGTTGACAGCCAGAGTCTCCTGACCACACGCGACAGCGGCATTCGCAGTTTTGAGGATCTGAACGACCGTACGATCGCCGCAGTCAGTGGATCAGCGGCAATGCTCAATCTTATGGCCCTGATCGAGGGCGGTGATCTGACAGCAGAAGTGATTCCGTTTCAGGAGTATACTGCAGCAGCGCGTGCGCTGGACGCCGAATATGTGGACGCAATGGTCGGCGGCAGGGCTGCTCATTCGGCATTTGCCGACGACGATCGACAACTGATCGTCGTGGGAGAGAATCTCTCCGACCAGCCCTACGGTGTGGGCATGCCGAACTTTGATGCGGGATTCCGAGACCTGGTGAACTTCACGCTGCAGGAGATGAAGCTTGACGGAGCGTTCGACAGCATCCACGCCAAGTGGTTCGGCAACGCTGCGCCTTATCCCATCGAACTCTGGCCGGGTTCTTCACCTAGATCCTCGTCGATCCGCCTAAGCAACATCGCTGCGAGTTCCGCGATCACGCCTCAGCCTGCTCCGACAAGTAGCGGAGAATCCTCCGCCGTGACACCAACGCCCGGGCCCACCATTGCTGCCACGGCCACGCCGACGCCCGTCCCCGGTTCAGCAGTAACTGCGCTCCCCACGCCGACGCCTCGATCAGTGACGAACGCTGATTCCGCCGAAAGTGGTGACGCCAATCGATCACAGCAAACGATACCGGCGTCCGGACTGTTCGTAACCATCCCCAACGATTACGGTGTATTCGCACGCACCAGCACCAGCACCGATTCGGAAAGTGTGACACTTCTGCCCAATGGCACGCTTCACGAGGCGCTGGCGCAAACAACAGACGGCAACTGGATTCAGGTTCAGCTGGAAAAAGGAAAGACGGCCTGGGTCTTCTCCGGTGTCATCGATATTGATGCTGAGATACTGGAAAACCTACCGGCCGTCGTGGTCAACGACGCTGGCGAAACGGTGGCCACTGAGCCTCCGTCGCCAACGCCCACGAGCCCTGTTACGGTGCCGACTGCGGAGGGGTCAGTGTATATCGTACAACGCGGCGACTATCTGGCCTCCATTGCCGGCCGTTACTATGGTGATCTGCAGCTCTGGCCTATCATCTATGAGGCCAATCGTGACCTCGTGGGGCCGGACCCTGGGATTATCGAAGTCGGCTATGAGTTGATCATTCCGCCGGCGCCATAGTACAGTTTGACCTGGTAGCAGGACAGATACCGCCGGCTTTTCTCAAGGTTGGAGCCGGTTTTCTCCGGTTCGATATCTCCGCCGGAAGCTGCACTGCAATCTACAGTTGCCGCCGCATGGATAGTCCATTTCGGCGTCGATCTCGGCGATGAGCCTTTGGTGCCAGACGCCGTCAAGTCGCAATTTCACCAATCGATGTCCCACCACATGACAAAATGCGTCATGTGGGTGGGACATCGACATTTGGCGTCATGAGCGGTCTCCATCGAATCGAACGTAGAGCCGGTACAGTAGTTTTGGGGCGCATATCACAAGCCGCGAACTTCTCGCCTGCTGCGCTCGAAATGGGGTGCACCCGTCGTTTTGGGCGAAGATACCAAGCGATCGATCGGGCCGGTTCACTCGAACCGAAGCGTGATAATTTTACGGCCCACTTGACATCAGGAGCTACCGGCACCACCGGCGAGAAGTGGCGCTTGCGTCGATTATTGGTATACTCTTTATCCCAGAATCCATGCAGGCCACGACTTATATTATGGAAGAAGGAAAGCTAATCTATGGTTCGACGATCTGTGGTCTTGTTGCTCTTTTTGATGGTATTGATCTTCGGCGGCATCACTGTCACCTGGTTCGCACCATCTCTTTTGGCGCAAGATTCGCCCTATCGCATCTTTCTACCTTATGTCAACGTACTGGACGACGGAGATAACGACGGTACGTTTTTCAGCCACTACGAACCCGTTTTCGTCATCGACATCCAGAATCGTGTCTATGTCGACAGAACTCCTCCTGCAGATCGCACCGTAATCTACGCAGGTGGGACCGGTGACCTTGCCCGGTACATCGCCAATTGGCAGGTGGGAGATTATACCGGCTATTTTCCAGCCAAGCCCAAGCGCAACACACAACGTGGCGCGCCGGACGGCGGTTACGGTTCAACCGCTGTTCAACTGGAGGGTTTTGTCGCGGCCATGCACTTGAATGGTTCGGCCGGTTCCTCTGCGGAAGGATCCCAATTTGCGCAACTTCACTACAGCTTTCAGTCGCCCCCACTGCCGTGGTCGCGAGGCATCAATCCTCGTTTTTGTCTCGACAATGATGCCTCAATTCCGCATTCATCGTTGACGGACAACGCGATCAACTACGCCTACACGCTTGTCTCGCTTGTCGATACAACAACCAACCGCCGGCTCTGGTTGTTGATGAGCTTGTACGACACACGAGAGGATGTGATCCGACGAGGCGACATCCTGGGATGGTGGGCGGAAGCGTCTGAACCAATCGTGTATGGCTATTACGGGAGCAATGACTTTACGTCACCCATGGTGGATTCAGCACGTTCGACAAGTGGGAACTGGAGCGACTGGCGCTATTTCGGCTACTGCATGAGCAGTGAGCAACTTCTGGCAATGATTCGTGAGGCCAACCAGGAATTTGGTGTCGGAATGAGCGAGAACGTCGCCGTGTATGGCGTAGCGTCATTTGGCGTCGGTCCGGAGATTTTCAACCCGGACGCTGCCGATGTCTCCGTTTCCATGCGTGTCAAGGACATCCGGCTATTTACGCTCGCCGATCCGCAGTAGATTTCAATTGCCTATTCTCATTTGGGGATACCTCAACATGTCGTCAAGAGTCACCTATTTCTTGCTAGCTCTGCCCGTTGTTTTGGTGCTGATTATGATTGGAGGGCGCAGTACCGGGTTGTCGTTTGCTGCCGACGGCGACAACAAGATCTACCTACCGTTCTTGATGCGACCTACGACCGGCGACCAGGACTTCCACATCAACCATTACACACCTATCTACGTGTCTGACATCAACACGCGAGTCTTGACCAACGTTCCGTTTTTGCCGCATAAGAAGACGGTCATCCATACCGCCGAAGTCGGCAATGTATCGATCGAAGCGGCTGACTGGGAGGTCGGCGATTATACGGGATTTTATCCGGACGGGCCATATAGCAAGACCCAACGTGGCATCGTCGGTGGGAGCTACGGAACCACAGCCATGCAAATGGGAGGGTTCAACATGGGCTTTTTCATCCAGTCCCAGCCGCGCAACGTTGGCTCTCCGTACCAGTTAGCCCAGTTTTTCTATGGCTTCTCACCGGATGTCTATCCATGGTCGTACGGTAAAGATGCAAAGCTCTGTGTCGATCATGAAGCGGCCGTCCCCTACTCTGACTTCTCCGGGGGTTCCATCAATATCACCTACACTGCGCTGCTACTCAAGGACGAAACGACGGATATGCGTCTTTGGCTCTCTATGAGTCACTATGACCAGCGTCCTGAAGTGATAGCCAAAGGTGATGCTCCTCATTGGTGGCCTGAAGCGGAAGAACCCATTGCATATGCAATGTATGGCGGCAATCGTTACAGTACCCTACTGCCGGGTTCCGCTTCGACAAGCGCCCAAACTTGGGAGGAATGGCGGTATTTCGGTTTTTGTGTAAGCCGCGCTCAACTGTCGAAGATGATCGATGAAACCAACGCACTGTTTGATTTTGGCTTGAGCAAGAATCTGGACAACTACGCATTGATGACCTTGGGCATAGGACCTGAACTATATATCGAAGGCGATGCGACCGGCGAGATGGCCATGCGACTCCGAGATGTGCGCGTCTACACTCTGCTCGACTCGTCCAACTAATCTGGACGCGGGCCGTACGAGGTCATAACTTTGATCCGGCGACTGGCACCCAGCATCAAAACGCATGTTCTCCATTGTGCAACAGACAAAGAAAAGGACGCCGTGAAGTCACGGCGTCCTTTTCTTTGTCTGTTGCCTAGGCTCTTTGGCTATGCTCTTCGAGCAGATCCCAATGAACTAGTGAATCCCGGCAGAAATACTTATACAGTTCCTACCAGAGGAAGCATGGCCGAATTTCTGTCGTGGTATTCACGCCGAAATGAACTAGCTAAGATCGACGTCGATCTCATCCGAATCGTCGGTCTTGAGTGCGCCGAAGTCGATGCCAACCTCTTCGTCCTCGTCGTCACTGATCATGCTGGTAACGCCGAGTGGCTCCATGCCTAGTTCCGCAACACCAGCCAATTCACTGATGTCAATGTCGGCGAAGTCGAGATCGTCCATCTCCAGTTCATCCTCGTCGATGTCTTCGATCTCCTCCGGCAGATCCAGATCAAGGTCTTCAGCCACCGCGTCTTCATCCTTCTTGCGGCGCGTATGGAAGCCAGTCCCCACCGGAATCAACTTGCCGATGATCACGTTTTCCTTGAGGCCGCGGAGCTCATCTGTCTGGCCGCGAATAGCGGCTTCTGTCAGGACACGCGTCGTCTCTTGGAAGCTTGCGGCAGCCAGGAAACTTTCAGTGTTGAGCGCAGCCTTGGTCAAACCGAGTACAACGGCTTCGCCACGAGCGGGCTTCCCACCCTTGGCAATGACCGTTTCGTTGACATCTTCGAACTTGAAGCGGTCCACCAGTTCGCCAGGCAAGAACTCCGTGTCTCCTGTCGCCCGCACCATAATGCGGCGCAAGAGTTGGCGCAGCACAACCTCGATGTGTTTGTCATGGATGCCGACACCCTGGCTACGGTAGACCTTCTGTACTTCGCCCAGCAGATAGAGTTGGCATGCCTCGCGCCCCTGAATCCGTAGAATCTCCTTGGGGTTCTTGGCGCCCTCGGTCAATTGCTGTCCCGCATAGACCTCGTCACCCTTGTCGACACGCAGGCGGGCATTGGCAGGGATATCCACCTCCCACACGTCCGTATCCTCGCGGCGAATCGTGACTGTATATGCTTTGCCATGGGCCTCGACGAAGACCTCGCCGTCCATGCCGGCCAGAATCGTTTCATCCTCGTCCGCATTTTCATCAGCTCGATATGCGACGACCGTATCTTCTTGCACGCGATCTTCGGAGGCGATATTCAGTTCAAATCCGGCAGGCACTTCCACCTCGCGACGCTTGAGGTCGGTGCGGCTAATGCGCAGCATCCGCACTTCGCCTTCCCAGAAGATATCGATCGAGCCGTCGATCTCCGCAATCACGGCCTCGCCCTTGGGCGTGCGTGCCTCGAAGAGCTCTTCGATACGCGGCAAACCCTGCGTAATGTCGTCGCCGCCGGCCACACCACCAGTGTGGAAGGTGCGTAGAGTCAGCTGTGTACCAGGCTCTCCAATCGACTGAGCAGCGATGATACCGACCGCCTCACCGGTCCCGATCACACCGCCGCGAGCCAAGTCTTCGCCATAGCACTTCTTGCACAGACCAAACCGTGCTTCACAGGTCAACGGGTTTCGTACGAAAACCCTGTCCACGCCGTTACGCTGCACAGTGGCGAGCGCCGCCTCGTCCATCAGCGAACCGCGCTCCAGCAACACTTCACCCGTTTCCGGGTCTGAAATATCACCTTCGATGTAGCGACCGGCGATTCTCTCGACGATCTTCTGACCCATTTCGCGCGACTCGTCTTGGGTAATCCAGATCCCTGTGCGCGTACCGCAGTCGTCCATGGTGATGATGACATCCTGAGCCACATCGACCAGGCGTCGCGTGAGGTAGCCGGCGTCTGCTGTACGTAGTGCGGTGTCGGCCAACCCCTTGCGCGCACCGTGGGTGCTCAGGAAGTATTCCAGCGCCGTCAAGCCCTCGCGGAAATTCGAGCGAATCGGCAGCGGAATAATACGGCCGTTGGGATCAGCCATCAGACCGCGCATACCGGCCAACTGTCGCACCGGGTTGATACCGCCTTTGGTCGCGCCCGACTGGGCCATCGCGCCGAGTCCATCGACTGGACTGAGTAGAGCCTTTACTGCTTCCGTGACATCGTCAGTAGCAGCAGTCCACAATTCGACGACTTTGTTGTATTTCTCTTCCGCCGTAATCAAACCACGATGATATTGCTGTTCGGCCCGCTCGACCTCGGCAGTGGTCTTCTCAATGATCTCGCTTTTCTCCTCCGGCACATGGATGTCGCTGACGGCAATGGTGATTCCGGAGCGTGTAGCGTAGAGAAAACCGACATCCTTGATGTTGTCGACGGTATCCGCCGTCACCTGACGGCCCATGTGTTTGTAGCAGCGTTCAACCACCAGATTGACGCCCTTCTTGTCCAGCAAATCATTGACAAACCAGATCTCCTCAGGCAGCGACTCATTGAAGATGATCCGCCCGACCGTCGTCGTCATCAGGCGTTCTGCCGGCCAGTCGGCTCCCAGAAGACCGATCAGCCGTAGCGCCTCTCGAGTCTCGTTCATGGCTGCGGCGCCAAATCCCGAAATCTCCTGGATCATCTTGCGCTCGCCTTGTATATACGCATCCATCAGTTGGCCGACCGTCTGGATGCCGTAGTCAGTCAGTGCTTCGTGGACACGGTCGCTGATGCCCTCGCGGGGCTCGGCGCCATTGTCGCCTGCATCAACGGCCACCAATTCATCGATGGATACACTGTCAAAGCGACTCTCGAAGCGAACACGGATAGCCTGACGCAAACCAATGGCGCCCATATCGTGGGCATACTTGGCATCATCCATGGTGCTGAAGAGCGGCAGTTTGTCCAGATCAGCGGCCTCCTCCATCACGGTCAAATAGTAGACCCCCATGACCATATCCTTGGACGGTCCAACGATCGGCTCGCCGCTGCTTGGCTTGAGTAGATTCCGGCTGGACAGCATCAACTCGCGTGCTTCCTTGACCGCAGGATCACTCAGAGGAACATGCACAGCCATCTGATCGCCGTCAAAGTCGGCGTTAAAGGCGGAACAAGTCAGCGGGTGTAGCTGGATGGCGCTGCCTTCGATGAGCACGACCTCGAATGCCTGAATACCCAGGCGATGCAGGGTTGGTGCACGGTTCAACAAAACCGGCCGTTCTTTACAGATCTCCTCCAACACATCCCAGACCTCAGGCGCCGCCCGATCGACCATGCGTTTGGCACTCTTGATATTGTGGGCGTAGTTGTATTCAACCAGCCGGCGCATGGCGAATGGTTTGAAGAGTTCCAACGCCATCCGCTTGGGCAGCCCACACTGGTGTAGCTTCAACGTCGGACCGATCACAATGACGGAGCGGCCTGAATAGTCGACGCGTTTGCCGAGCAGGTTGCGGCGGAAACGGCCCTGTTTGCCCTTGAGCATGTCGCTCAGACTCTTGAGCTTGCGTTTTCCGCTGCGGCTTACTGCACGGCCGCGACGGCCATTATCGATTAGGCTATCAACCGCTTCTTGCAACATGCGCTTTTCGTTGCGCACAATCACATCCGGTGCGCCCAGTTCCATCAGGCGATGGAGGCGATTGTTGCGATTGATCACGCGCCGGTACAGATCGTTCAGGTCGCTCGTCGCAAAGCGTCCGCCGTCCAGTTGCACCATGGGACGCAGGTCTGGAGGAATAACGGGCAACGCAGTCAGCACCATCCATTCCGGCCGGTTGCCGCTCTTGCGGAAATTCTCCACCACACGCAGACGTTTGGCAGCTTTTTTGCGCCGTTGCTTGCTGCGCGTGGTCCGAATCTCCTTGCGCAATTCCTTGGCCATTGTCTCCAAGTCAAGCTTGGTGACAATATCACGGACAGCTTCGGCGCCCATTCCGGCCGTAAACACGTTGCCCCATCGATCGGCAAGTTCACGGAAACGAGTTTCAGAAAGAAGAATCTTCTCTTCCAGATTCTTCAAATCCTCGAGATCGGTCTCCATCTGTGCGCGCAGACGATCCTTACGTCCGTCAAGCTCGCCACGGATCTCGTCGATTTGGGCGCCCAACTCACGGCGCACATGGTCGCGTTTGGCACTAATAAGAAGCCGAATATCAGCTTTCTCCTCATCCGAACGCTGCTGAAGATCGTTCAACATGGTCTGGACAAGATCGTTGATCAGCGCTTCGTGGTCAGTCGAGATCGTCTCGCTCGCCTTGATGACAATCTTCTCGGTCCAACTCACCGTCTGATCTTCTTCAGCCTTTTTACCAACCCGGTTCTGAATCCAGGTCTGAAGACTTTGTGCTTCTGCAATCACCCGCGATGACTCGGAGTTGATGCTCTCATCCAACCCGGTGATCTCTTTTTCTTCCTCCACATCCAGTTCATTGAGGCCGGCTTCCAGCCGACCTTCCAGCTCATCCAATTGCTCTTGGACTTCGCCTTCGAGCCGGGTTAAGCGCATGGCAAGCTCACGCTCATGACGCTGGATTGCCCGGCTGCGAGCATCTTCGTTTACATTTGTCGTAATGAACTGCGCAAAGTAAAGAACACGCTCCAAGTGCCGCGGGCTAATGTTCAGCAGAAGTCCCAGCCGGCTTGGTACGCCTTTGACATACCAAATGTGGCTAACCGGCGAGGCCAACTCAATATGCCCCATTCGTTCACGACGGACGCGGCTGGGTGCGACTTCTACGCCACACTTGTCACAGACGATCCCTTTGTAGCGAACCCGTTTGTATTTACCACACGCGCATTCCCAATCTTTCGTCGGCCCAAAGATGCGTTCACAAAAAAGCCCATCACGCTCCGGGCGAAGTGTACGATAGTTGATCGTTTCCGGCTTGGTTACCTCACCGTAACTCCACTCACGAATCTGCTCCGGCGATGCCAGCGAAATACGAATGGCGTCGAAATTCTTGACTTCCATAGTAAGTGTCTTATCTCCTCTGCTCGGCTCAATCAGGAGAAGATGAAAGATTGAAGCTTGTCATGCCGACCAATCTTTAACCTTCAATCTCAAATCCATTATTCACTGCTGCGGCTCATCGGCCCCGGAATGTTCAGACTAAATCCAAGCTTGGGCAGACGATCTTCCGTCTCTTCCTTCCCGAACTGGATCACTTCGTTCTTCTCGTCGATCACCTCGACCGAGAGCGCCAGACTTTGCAATTCCTTGACAAGCACGCGGAAACTTTCGGGCACGCCCGGGCTCTGAATCGGCTCACCTTTGACGATAGACTCGTACGTTTTCACACGTCCGCTGACGTCGTCAGACTTGACTGTAAGCATTTCCTGGAGAATATGTGCCGCGCCGTAGGCTTCCAGCGCCCACACTTCCATTTCGCCGAAGCGTTGACCACCAAACTGGGCCTTGCCGCCCAGTGGCTGCTGTGTAACCAGACTGTATGGTCCGGTGCTGCGTGCGTGAACCTTGTCCTCAACCAGATGATGTAGCTTCAGCATCTGAACGACACCAATGGTAACGGCTGAGTCATAGGCTTCACCAGTCTTGCCGTCGAACAACTTTTGCTTGCCCGAAGTCGGCATGGGCCATCCGATCCGCCGGCTGAGCCGGTCGGCAAAGTCCTCAAGTTCGGTCGCGTCCATCTTGTCACTCTCTTCGCCGTGATAAAGCAACCATTCGCGCAGAGCAACTTCTCGAGCGTAGGCATTCGCTTCCCCGCTTGTGCGATGACTGCCGTATGTCGGCGGCATCAGCGCATCGGAATCATAGCCTTTCTCTTTCAGCCATTCATGTAGACAAGAATAGCGGGCGTAGGTCTCATGGCTGAAAATCGACTCGGCGTCATAGCCGAGAGGCTCCAGCCATTCCAGCAGATAGATTCGGCGCGCATCGGCATCGTCCAGAATCTCTTGTTCCGGAATCTCGGCGTCTTCGACCAACTGCCATGCTCGGCTGGTGACATCGTGCCACGCGCGTTCGACCAGCCAAGCTCGAGCCAGTTCGGCTTCGATCTCTTCCTCCTTGGCGCCGTCGAAGACCGGCGTTTCGACACGGAAGCCCAAGCGACTGGCGGCCCAGCCAAGGTGAGCCTCCAAGATTTGGCCGATGTTCATGCGTCCAGGAACACCCAATGGATTCAGGATAATGTCCACAGGCGTACCGTCTGCCAGGAAAGGCATATCTTCGATCGGCACAACTTTGGAAATCACACCCTTGTTGCCGTGGCGGCCAGCCATCTTGTCACCCTCTGTCAATCGGCGGCGCTGAGCGACACTGACACGTACGATCTTCTCCACACCTGCAGACATGTCACGGTGCTCGTCTCGGTCGAAGACCTTCACATCCACGACCTTACCGCGCTCACCATGAGGAAGTCGCAAAGACGAATCTTTCACCTCGCGCGCCTTCTCACCAAATATTGCGCGCAAGAGCTTCTCTTCCGGGGTCAACTCAGTCTCACCTTTCGGGGTGATCTTGCCGACCAGGATGTCGCCGGGCGTTACCTCTGCGCCGATGCGAATGATGCCTTCTTCGTCCAGGTCCTTGAGCGCATCCTCACCGACATTCGGAATGTCGCGTGTAATCTCTTCGGGACCGAGTTTGGTCTCGCGGGCATCGATTTCATGCTTTTCGACATGAATTGACGTATATTTGTCGTCCTGCACCAACCGCTCGCTGACAAGGATGGCATCCTCAAAATTGCCGCCCTCCCAACTCATATAGGCGACGACCACATTTTGTCCTAACGCCAATTCCCCGCCTTCAGTGCTTGAACTGTCCGCCAGAACCGAGCCCCTTCCGACCTGATCGCCTTTGAATACCACCGGGCGCTGATCAATACAGGTACTCTGATTGCTGCGATTGTATTTACGCAGATGATAGGAGCGACGTGTGCCGTCTTCCTCCTGAACCACAATTTCGGCGCTCGTAACACTCACGACTTCGCCTGGATTCTTGGCTGTGAGCACCTGGCCCGAATCGATGGCGGCCTGCCATTCCATGCCTGTTCCGACGATGGGCGCCTCCGGCCGGACCAAGGGAACAGCCTGGCGCTGCATATTGGAACCCATCAACGCGCGATTGGCGTCGTCATGCTCCAGAAATGGAATCAATGCAGCGGATACACCTACGATCTGCTTAGGCGAAACATCCATATACCGAATAAGCTCCGGCTGCGAAAATTCGAACTCCTCTACGCGGCGCGAGGATGGTCGCGGATTTTGGAATTCCCCCAATGCATTTAACTCAGAGGAGGCCTGAGCAATTGAGGCCTGCTCATCTTCATCGGCCGTGAGATAGACAACCTCACGGCTGGCGAACGCCTTGACCTTAATTTTGGTCGGTGCGTCACCGTTGCCATTGGCGCCACTGCCGTAAAGGTCTGCGATTTTCTTGGCCGTCTTCTCGCTGACCACATCGCCGCGCTTGGCAACGATCTCATCGTTACCCGGCGCCGTCACATCCTGACGCAGTGTACGTCCAAGCAAATTGTCGACGGTCGGCTCTACTTCGCTATAGACCTTGCGATACGCTGTCTCAATAAAACCGAAGTCGTTCACCCGGCCGTAGCTGGCCAATGATCCGATCAGACCGATGTTGGGACCTTCGGGCGTCTCGATCGGGCAAATGCGTCCATAATGGCTGAAATGGACATCGCGGACATCAAACCCGGCGCGTTCGCGGCGAAGGCCGCCCGGCCCCAACGCGCTCAAACGGCGCTTATGTGTCAATTCAGCCAACGGATTTGTCTGATCCATAAACTGGCTCAATTGGCTGCCGCCGAAGAATTCGCGGGTAGCTGCGACAACAGGCCGAATGTTGATGAGACTTAATGGCGTCACCTGCTCAGGGTCGCGAATCGACATCCGCTCTCGCACGACGCGTTCCATACGCAGAAGCCCGATCCGGATCTGATTCTGAATCAATTCGCCGACTGTCTTGATGCGGCGATTTCCCAGATGGTCGATGTCATCCGGTCGAGCCGGGCCAATGTTGATATTGATGATGCGCCGAATTACTGCGACCATATCTTCGTTGGTCAGCGTGCGGTTTTCCAGACTCGTGTCCAGCCCAAGACGACGGTTGAGCTTATAGCGGCCGACGCGCCCTAGATCATAACGGCGCGACGTAAAGAACAAATTCTGCACAAAGCTCTTGGCGTTGTCCAGAGTCGGAGGATCGCCCGGACGCAGACGCTTATAGAATTCGAGCAATGCATCGTCCACACCTTTGGCCGAATTGTCGGTCGGGTTGCCGGTGGGATCCCGCTCGAGCGTCGATTCGATGAACGGATGATCGATATCCGTATCGATATCGTGGAAAAGAGCGCGGATCTCGTCGTCTGTGCCAAAGCCAATTGCCCGCAACAGAATCGTCACCGGCAACTTTCGTTTGCGGTCAACCTTAACGCTAATGATATCACGTTTACTCGTCTCAAATTCCAACCACGCGCCGCGGCTCGGGATCAATTTAGCGCCGGCCAAATCGCGGCCAGTGCTCCGGTCTTCCTCGACTGTGAAGTAGACACCAGGCGAACGGATCAGCTGACTGACTACGACACGCTCGCTGCCATTGATGATAAAGGTTGCAGAATCAGTCATCAACGGGAAGTCACCCATAAAGACTTCTTGCTCACTGATTTCGCCGGTATCTTTGTTGATCAGCTTTACCTTGACCCAGAGCGGAGCCGAAAACGTGATATCTCGTTCACGACATTCATCTTCCGGATACTTCGGTTCACCAAAGTAAAAGGCGCCGAGATGCAGTTCCAAGTTCTTGTTGAAACTGACGATCGGTGAGATCTCCTCGAACAGTTCGCTCAGACCATCGTCCTTGAACCAGTCAAAGCTTCGCAATTGCACCTCCGTCAACCGCGGCAAGTCCAGTACAGCAGGGGTGCGTGCGTAGGTCTTGCGATCAGGCCGAATACTCTTGCTAGGAGAGTGGATGCCATTTGAGGTGAGACTCATGTAATTTCTGCTCCTTGGACCAAAATATAGAGACGCAAATACATTAAGACCAAGCTGACAACAATGCAGTCAAACAACCAAATAATCGTTGGGTACATTGGTCGCTAAAAGAGATCGTCTCACCTCCATAAATAAAGGCCAGACGCTTTGCTACAATATCAATCTATCAACTCGATCTCTTCCACCATTGAACAATGCAGATCAACGATATGTTTCCAACTAAAGATCTGCACATAACTATCTATTCAAGTTCTGTGCCCGGAAACAATAACAAGACACCCGCGCAGATAGAGACGGCGAAGCGACATCGCTACCGCTCGTCTATCCACATAAGGTGTCCTCAACATGAAGTGATTATGGATATTTTCTGACAATCAAAACAAAAAGACGGTCGTTTCACGGCTCTCCGATCGCACAACTAGTTCATCCGAGTTTCCGCTCAATCCACCGCCCTTGTTTCCCCATTTCTCAGTTGTCAACTTCAGCATGCCTGCAGATGATCGACAGTCATCATGTCGACATGCATCCGGAAAGCTTAACACAATGCAACAACGATGTCAATCCCCAAATTCTTAAATTTTCAATGAGACAGAAGATTGTTCCCACTACGGCGCAATTGATGAGCGCCGTGGCAATGATTGACTCCTCACAGACCTCCGCGTGCTCGACAACGGTGTTGACATTCCTTGCCAACTGGATATTTCGCAAAAACTGTGAGAACCATTAAAACCCCGCTTTGGCTCCGAGACCGTAAGCCAGACGCCCAATTATCCCAATTACATGACAGATTTGCGCAAGAAATGGGGCTAGACAAACGCCTATGCTTGAACTATAATGTGGGATATTGTGGGACAAAGTGGGTTGAATGGCCTATATTGCACCGCTATTTTCCGGCAAAGTGGAGTAAACAGAACTTGTGTTCTAATTTGGACAAGACGAAATTATCCCAAACACGATGGCTACATTGTAGGCGCACTTGATGTTTCTTGGTGAATTCTCGCATTCATTGGACAGCAAAGGACGGTTGACTATTCCGGCCAAGTTCCGCGACCAACTTGCAGACGGACTCGTGGTCACGCGGAATCCGGCTGAACGTTGCCTTCTGGTAATGCCGCTGTCCGAATGGAACGTGTTGACAGAAAAAGTCAAGCAGCTCCCAATTACAGACCCACGGTCCGCCCTTTTGCGACGCGCCCTTTTCAGCGCCGCCGAAGACCTGACGCCGGACAAACAGGGGCGTATTTTGGTTAGCCAGCGCTTGCGAGACTTTGCTCACATTGTCTCCGATGCGCAAATTGTCGGTATGGATGCCTATCTCGAGCTTTGGGATCCGCACGACTGGGACAGTCAGGTTCTCAAACAAATCGACAATGGTGAACTCAGCGCCGAACTCTTTGCGGCGCTGAACATTTGACCGTCGATCGATTCACCGGCAATCCCGACTATGTGTCCTTCACCGCTTCCACCTGATCCTGAAGGCGCCAAGCATGTTCCCGTTCTACTGGCAGAAGTCCTCACGGGTCTACAAATCAGTCCCGGCAGTCGGATAATCGACGCCACGCTGGGAGGAGGCGGACATACAGCCCGTATCTTAGAGGTTTCCGCACCGAATGGTGAGGTACTTGGCATCGACGCAGATCCGGCAGCGGTGCGACGAGTCCGCAGTCGTCTGGCCTCGTCGATCGAGGAAAACCGGCTGTTCACTGTTCAGTCACCGTTTGAGCGCATTGAAGAAGTCGCTGTTGCTTGCGACTTTGTCGATGTCGACGGCATTTTACTTGATTTAGGCGTCAGTACCTTCCAATTCGAGACGGCCGACAGAGGATTTTCATTTTCCCAGGACGGCCCACTGGACATGCGATTTGATCCGGAGCAAGAGCTGACAGCGGAAGCTATTGTCAACAGTTGGAACGAAGTCGATCTGGCTGACACCATATTCCTCTACGGTGAAGAGCATCGCAGTCGACGAATTGCGCGGCAGATTGTTCAAGATCGTCCGATTCGAACCACAGCTCAGCTGGCTGCCGTCGTTGCCAAAGCTGTCGGCGGGCGTAGAGGAAAACGAATCCATCCGGCGACCCAGACTTTTCAGGCGCTCGCGCGTTGCGGTTAACCAGGAGCTAGCTCAACTTACCACGGTGCTACCCCAATGTTTGCGTCTATTGAAGACAGGCGGGCGTCTGGCCGTCATCAGCTTTCACAGTTTGGAAGACAGGATTGTCAAAAAGTGGATGCAATTCGAGGCAAGCGACTGGATATCCGATCCGGCGAATATGTTTGGCGGCTATGCCAAACGGCCGACGCTTGAACTCATACGCCGTAAGCCGCTCACGGCAAGCAGGGAAGAAATCGCGCAGAACCCGCGTAGCCGGTCGGCCAAACTACGCATAGCCCAAAAATTGGCGGCAGATTGATACGGTCAATCTTGCAGGTAAAGATATCGGTACCACCACAGAAACCAGATAGAGTCAACACGTTAACCCAACCAACGATCAACGACCAGAGCGAGCCGAATGTCACAACGAAGCAACGCAAACACGATTTCTACCCCAACCACAACCGGTGTTGCTGAATCCATCCGAATACCCAATGAACGATTGGTGGCAGTGCGCCAGCTCGTTGCATTACCGACCACGTTACGCGGATTTCTTCTGTTTGCGCTCGGGTTATTGTTGGTTGCCACCGGCATCATGCTTCAAATTCTGCTCTCATTACAGATACATACCACAAAGGTTGCCATTGCAGATGTCGCGTATACTGCCGAACTCCATGAAAAGAGGAACGCAGAACTGATCTGGGCAATTGCCGACGCTACGTCTGTCGAGGCCATTCGCAGGCGCGCGCTGAGATTGGGTTTCGCCCCCATCGAACAACCGTTCTTTCTGAAGCGGGACGCGCAGGCTGGTCTTGCCTGGGCACCGACAGCCGTACAGCCCGCTCCCGTGCAGGAGGTAGTTTTCGAGGGTTCAACGCAGGTGTCGGGTGCCGATCCGATGGCGCGGTCCAGTACCACAAACTCAGACGAGCTTTGGACGTCCGGCTTGGTGACCCAGGCACGTTCGACGACTGCTCAAGTGATTCGTAGCTGGATCGACCGGGAGTAGTGGGCGATTCCGGCAGCTCTATCCCATCTGCTGTCCGGCCGACTCATCGCTGTCGAACATGGCACATCAACCATGACCTGAGAACTTAATATTATGAAGAGGGACAACCTCGCCGACGGCGCGTCCAGCCTGTTGCCGGCAATGCCAACCGGTGACACACAATCCAATACCCCCACCGATCCAGTCGAAGTCCAGGTGCGCGAGCCCTGGCGTTTTCGTATTATTGCGACTTTGTTCCTGGGTTTTACGCTGTTGATTATCTTGCGTTTGATGGTCTATCAGCTGTTTCCGGCAGGAGAGTCGATCTGGAATCGGACGATACCTGAGGAACGAGCGCCCCGAGGTTCAGTCGTGGACCGCAACGGCGAGCTATTGGCATTCGACCGCTTCTTCACAGAATTGTCGGCAGACCCCTCGGCATTGAAAGATGACGAGATCGGCCTCATCGCCACTGAGCTGGAGAGAATCGCAGGCATCAGTCGCGTCGAGACGATGCAGAGACTGACCGAGTTTCCTGAAGCACGATATGCCCTGCTTGCCAGAGATCTTGACCAAAATATCGGTCACGCCATCCTGAACCGTCGTGAACGGGACGGTCGGGGCAATCAACAGATAAGTGATGACCACAACGACATCGACGACGCGATGTCCAAGATCAACGTGCGGTTCCGGCCGAAACGGTTCTATCCACAGTACGAGTTGGCATGCCACATTCTTGGCATGGTCGGTGTTGACCTGAGCGATGAGGTGAGGCAACGAGGATACTACGGAACAGAAGGGTATTACAACAGTTTCCTCTGGCAAAAAGGTGTCGGTCTACCAGGACGTAGTTTCCTCCAGATCGACGACTTGTCGGCTGAACAGCGCCGCTTCTTGCCTTCGGTGTCCGGTCGCGACCTTGTGCTCACCGTCGATCGCACGGTGCAGTGGATTGCTGAGGAAGAACTCGCTCTTGCATTGACGACATACGATGCCGAAAGCGGCACAATCATTGTCTTGGAACCGAAAACTGGTGCGGTGTTGGCTATGGCCAATGCGCCGGGCTACGATCCGAACAACTACGGCGATGCAGACCCCGAATCATTCAGCAACCCGGCGGTCTCTGCCCAATACGAGCCGGGTTCCATCTTCAAGATCATCACTATGGCCGGTGCGCTGGATGCCGGCGTGCTGGAACCGACAACTGTCTATACAGACACCGGGCGCATTACCATCGGACAGCGGGTCTTCTTCAACAGCAACCGCAGCGCCGTCGGCCTCACGACTGCAGCCGACGCCCTTGCCAGGTCGCTCAACGTCGTTACCGTTCAGATCGCACGCGATCTGGTCCGGAACAGTTCTACCAATACGTGCGGCGCTTCGGGTTTAGTGAACCGACCGAGATCGATCTCTCCGGCGAAGTATCTGGCGCCGTAAAACAACCGTACATGCGGACCTGGAGTCTATCCGACCTCGGAGCCGATAGCTTCGGCCAAGGTCTTGCGGTGACGCCGCTACAGATGGTCTCTGCAGCTGCTGCGATCGCCAATGAGGGCAAACTGATGCGCCCGTACATCGTATACGCTCGCATCCAGAATGATGATGTTCTACTCACGGAACCCACATTCCGCCGGCAGGCGATATCGCCGCAAGCGGCCGAGGAACTGACGAAAATGATGGTCAATGTCGTTGAAACCGGCGCACCGGCCGCGCGCGTTGATGGGTATGCGATTGCCGGCAAGACCGGCACAGCGCAGATCCCTGTCGAAGGCGGCTACGCCGAAGATGAAACGATCGCGAGCTTCGTCGGCTTTGCGCCGGCCGACGATCCGCAATTCGTGGTTCTCGTCAAATTGGACCGTCCCGATCCGGAGATCAGTCAGTGGGCGTCATATACCGCGGCGCCGGTCTTTGCCAGGATCGCCAAGCGATTGTTCGAACACTTTAACATTCCACCGGATGAAATCCGTCTGGGTCAGATCGCGTCAATAGCGGAGTAGCTTGTGCCCCCCGTCGTCGAAACGAACGTCTCTCACCATACGGTCTGGCAAGCCCTGACAGGCGAACTACCGCCCTTGCAGCTCCGGCCGGCAGCAGTTGGCAGAGCAACGCTAGATAGCCGCGATGTCGCGCCGGGCGATCTGTTCTTCGCCCTGGTCGGGCAATCGCATGACGGACACGCATTTATCCCCGCTGCGCTCAACAACGGTGCAATGATCGTTGTGTGTGAGGAGCGCGGTCGGGAGGCCGCACGGTTCGCCGGCGCGGCAGTCATCGACTGTACCCAAACGCGTTGGACGCTCCACGCCGAACTGCCCGGTAATCTCTCGCCGGAAACGCCATTGGTCTATATCGTAGATAGCGCAGAAGGCGGTTTGCAACAGCTTGGTGGTTTCCAGCGGCTACATCGCAGCGACCAGGCCCTGCGCGTGATCGGCATCACCGGCAGTGTCGGCAAGACCAGCACCAAGGAATTGACGACCGACGTGATGCAGTCACCGTTTTCGCACGTTGGCGACTCAGGGCAACCTGAACAGCGAACAAGGGTTGCCGCTTACCTTGCTGGGCTCGAGTATGGCACCAATGTGCAGTGCTGGAAATGGGCATGTATGGATCTGGGTGAGATTCGAGCACCTTTGCCGTGCTGGGTCGCCCGCACGTCGGCATCGTCACCGATGGTCGGCCCAGTACATCTGAGCCGGCTCGGCACGATCGAACGGATCGCACAGGCCAAGGCCGAACTGCCTGCCGTCGCTGCCGCCTGCGGACGACGGCGGGCGTCGCCATCCTCAACTGGGACGATCGATCACGTCAAGGCAATGGCTTCCAGTCACGACGTGCGCGGTCTTTCGCTACGGTACGACACCTGAAGCTGACCTGTGGGCCGATGAGGTCGCGGCGTGGGCATGGAAGGCATTCGATTCCGTTTTCATTACCGGCGTCAAGGCCAGGACCGGGGGAGACATTCAGCGTACGCGTGCCGTTGTTGGGTAGCCATAGCGTGCAGACCGCCCTGTCCGCGGCGGCTGTCGGTTGGTGGAAGGGCTGGGGTGGGATGAGATTATTGCCGGTCTGCAGAATATCGCCCGGCCAGTTGCGCCTGGTCGTCGTCCCGGGCATCAATGGCTCCACCGTCCTTGACGACACCTACAACGCCAGCCCGGCCAGCACAGTCGCCGCACTCAACTTGCTGAACGATCTTCAAGCCGGAAGGGAACGGTCGTCGAGTCGCCATTCTGGGTGACATGCGCGAACTGGGTCGACTACACGGACGAAGGCCATAAGTCTCGTCGGCCGCCGCGCCGCAGATGTGGTCGACATGTTGGTGACCGTCGGCGAGTTGGGGGCAGCAATTGCGGCCGAGGCGCAGATCGTCGGTTTTCAGACAGGCGCTTTGCATGTGATGGAGACTGCCGACGAAACCATCGCGTTCTTGATCGCAGATTGCTGCGTCCAGACGATCTGGTACTTGTCAAGGGCAGCCGTGCCATCGGTATGGAACGCATCGTCAGCGAAATCTCGTGGTGGCCGCGGGCAGGTCACTTCGGCATGAAGACCACGGCAGAAATCCGGCTATGCTACCTCTGGCAGGAACCGGTCAAGGATTTCTTGAGCACCCACAGGCGGCTTGCCGCTGATGTGGATGAAGGACAGTATCAATGCCCTATGCATTGACGTTGGGCGCAGTCAGCTTCTTTCTCGCGGTAATTTGGGGACGACCACTGATTGCGCTGCTCAGACGGTACAAGATCGGCAAACAGATCCGCATCGACGGTCCGGATCGCCATCAGTTCAAAGACCGGTACGCCGACCATGGGTGGTGTACTGATGGTGGTGCCGGTGTTGCTGATTACCGGAGCACTCAACATTGTCGAATCTGGCCGGCCGCAACGCCATTGGCCAAAGTACGTTGCTTCTCTTCTTCTGTCTCGGATCGTACGCATTGCTCGGCGGCATCGACGACTGGCAAGGGATCAAGGGTATTCGTGGCAAAGGTGAGGGGATGAGCGCCCGCATGAAGAGCGTATTTCAACTGCTCTTCGCGACGCTAATCGGAATTGGTCCTCTACTTTGGACCGCCACAGTGGGACTATGTCGGTGTGCCGGGGGTTGCTGAATTCTATCGAATCGGCGTCTGGATTATTCCGGTAACAGTCTTCGTCATCGTCGGCATGAGCAATGCCGTCAATCTGACTGACGGCATCGATAGCCTGGCCGGCAGCGACGCGAGCATCGCCTTTGCCTGTTACGGGTTCATCGCGTTTCTACAGGATCAGGTCTATCTGGTGGCATTTTGTTTCACGTTAGTCGGCGCCATCTTGGCGTTTCTCTGGTACAACGCCCATCCGGCCCAGATGTTCATGGGCGACACAGGCAGTCTTGCCGTTGGGAGCGACGCTTGCGCTCGTTGCGATCATGACAGGCCAGTGGTTGTCTGTTGCCGGTCGTCGGCTTTGTCTTTGTCGCCGTAACACTGAGCGTGATGATCCAGGTCAGTTACTTCAAGTTGACCAAACGGATGTATGGCGAAGGACGCCGCGTGTTCCGCATGACGCCGCTTCACCACCATTTTGAGCTGTTGGGTTGGAGCGAGATGCAGGTCAAAGAACGTTTTTGGCTCGTCAGCGTCTTGAGCGGGATGCTTGGTGTTGCGCTTGCCCTACTCTGATATTTTTCATCGTATGCGTACCGTTGGTCGCCTATCATCGACTACGTGGCCTAGCCAAGTTCGTAGGGCAACTGAAAGAGAGACACTGTGAAGTACTCTCGTTTTGCCGACAAACAGATCGTGATTCTTGGCCTCGGCCGCCAAGGCCTCGCGTTGGCTCGCTTTCTGCACGCGGCCGGAGCACACGTGACGATCAGCGACCGCAATCGAGCCGATCAGCTCGCGGAAGAAGTCGCGGCATTGGGCGGTTTGGAGATTCGGCTCATCCTGGGCGGACATCCGTCGTCGCTGCTCGACGGATGTGAGCTACTCTGCCTTAGCGGTGGCGTTCCGGCCCAAATCGAGATCGTGCGCGAAGCCGTTTTGCGCGGAATTCCGCTCACCAACGACAGTCTGTTGACCTTTCAGCTGTTGCACGACGCTGAAGTGAGCCCGAGCCGGATAATCGCCATTACCGGTAGCAGTGGCAAAACAACCACGACGACACTGGTAGGGGAGATGTTGCGCAGTTCGGGCATCCGTGCCCATGTAGGGGGCAACATCGGCAGGCCGCTGGTCGATCGGTTGGATACGCTGGAACCTGGTGATGTTGTAATCCTGGAACTCAGTAGCTTCCAGCTGGAACTTTTCGATCCGAAGCTGGCCCGGGAGCCATTGACCGAGATCGGTCCGGATATCATGGCCTTGCTCAATATTACGCCGAACCATCTGGATCGACACGGCTCTATGCGTGTCTACACAGAATGCAAATTGAATGGGTTGCGGACGCTGCCGATGGGAGCCAAAGTGGTGCTGAACGCCGACGATCCGGTTACGGCGCAGCTATTGCCGGAAGAATTCCGCCACCTGGGAGAAGCTCCTGACCAATGGGCAGTGACAGGCTTGCTGGATGCGATCCGGCATGAGCTTGAAAACCGAACTGTTGCACCAGTTCCATTCAGCCGTACGCGAGCGCTCAGCCACGGCGCGTGGCGGCAAATGGACGATATTTTGGTCAACGGGGAAGTCATTTGCCGGGTGGATGAAGTGCAGCTGCGCGGCGAGCACAACGTAAGCAACTTGTTGGCGGCCATGGCCATCGCCGGCGCAGCCGGCGCCACATCGGACGCCATGAGAAAGGTGGCGACCACCTTTGCCGGCGTACCACACCGGCTGGAAGTTGTGGCCGTCACCGGAGGCGTAACCTGGATCAACGACAGCATTGCGACCTCCCCCGAACACGCGGGTCGCGGCGCTGCGCAGTTTCGATCCGGAACGACAGACAATTGTTCTGCTTGCCGGCGGCAAGGACAAAGAGTTGCCTTGGGAACTATTCGCCGACGAGGCGATCTCACGGGTTACGATGTTGATCGGATTTGGCGACGCCGGCGCCATGATCGTACGCACGGTGCAAGATCGAGCGGAGCTGACCAAACGTTCGGCACCTAGCAGCGCCGTCGTCCATCGCCTGGACGAGGCTGTAGACTTGGCGCGACGCAGCGTTACGCCCAACAGCATCGTGTTGCTGGCACCGGGCGGAACAAGCTATGACGCCTATCGCGATTTCGAAGCGCGCGGCGAACACTTCCGACGACTGGTCAGCCAGACCGAAAACGGCAGCGGGCATACAGGCCGCAGACCGGCTCGCATATGTCCGGTTTGAAGTAGAAATTCATGAAAAAGAAACAGTCCGACAATCGGCAAACAAAGATCGGCAACTATGACTGGGGCCTCATCACGGTGGTTGCGACATTGCTCACCTTCGGGTTGCTCATGGTCTTTAGCGCCAGCTACGCACAGGCGCTAACCGGGTACGACAATCCATACCGCTTTATCACGCGCCAATTGCTCTGGCTGTCTATCGGCATCGTCGGCATGGTGATCGTGGCCAGAATTGACTATTCGGTGTGGGAGCGTCTGAGCATTCCCATGATGGGATTCGCGCTGGTTCTGCCGATTGGCGTTGTGGCCTTCGCAAACCCGGTCAATGGTTCAACACGCTTCTTCTTCGGTGGCAGCGTTCAGCCCAGTGAGCTAGCCAAAGTGATTATCATCATGTACGTGAGCGCCTGGCTGGCAAGTAAAGGTGCACGGGTGCGCGATGTGCGCGTCGGGCTCCTGCCCTTCGGCGTGCTCATGGGAATCGTCAGCGTGTTAATCGTGATGCAACCTGACATCAGCACGTCTTTGTTGATCGTCTCAACGGCATCGATCATGCTGTTTATTGCCGGCGCGAAGCTGAATCAGTTGCTGGTCCTCGTCCTCATAGGCACAGCAACTTTCGGTACTGTCATCCGCTACAGCAGCTATGCTCGGGGTCGGGTCGAACGCTATGTTGACGCCATACAGAATCCGCTTCACAGCAGTGAATATCAGGTCATTCATGCCATCCAGGCATTGATCAGCGGTGGGGTTTCCGGCGTCGGGATCGGCAATAGCACAGCGAAACTGCCAGGATATCTGCCGCTCAGTTGGAGCGACAACATCTTTGCCATCATCGGGGAAGAGTTGGGATTACTCGGCGCGCTGCTGATTGTCTTGCTCTTTGCCATCTTTACCTATCGCGGCCTCAAGATCGCGCTCAATGCGCCGGACAACTTTGGCATGTTGCTGGCCACGGGGATCACGTCGCTGCTGATCTTGCAGGCGATTCTCAACGCCGCCGTTGTGGTGGCCGTTGCACCGCCGACCGGCGTGACTCTGCCCTTTGTCAGCTACGGCGGCAGTTCGCTCGTCACCACCATGGGTGCGGTGGGCATTCTACTGAGCATCAGCCGCTACAGCGATCATGTGGTGCGAAATCAAAGCGTTCCAAGGAATAATGCCTATGCGCGTCTTAATCTCGGGTGGAGGAACGGGCGGACACGTGTATCCCGCACTGGCGGTCGTCGATCAAATACAACCAGCCGTACCAAGCGAACCGGGGCGCGAACCGGTCAACGGTCCGCAACTGCCGGCGGGAAGAACTCCGGCAAAGGTGGCAAATCAACCGGCCGCTCCGGTCGCCAATCGAGTGGACGTCAACGAAGCGCGACAACACAGGCGACACGCCGCTGAGGCCGACATCTTGTGGGTCGGCGCCGCGGACGGCATGGAAAGAGCACTTGTCGAACGGGCAGGCGTTGCTTATGTGGGTATCCACACCGGTCAGATCACCGGTATCAGCAAGGTGGCGGCGGCACGCAACAGCGGCAAGATCGTGATGGGCATCCGCCAGAGTCTGGACATCATCCGTGACTTCCGGCCGACCGTTTGCCTGGCGACAGGTGGGTATGTCTGTGCTCCAGTCGTCATGGCTTGTCGCATGCGTCGTGTGCCGGTCATGATCTATCTGCCGGATATGACACCGGGCTCGGCGATCCGTTTGCTGAGTCGCCTGGCTACCCGGGTAGCGGTCAGCTTTCCGGAAGTGGCGACACATTTTGGCGGTGAAGCGCCGGCAGGGAAAGCCATCGTCACCGGTTACCCGGTGCGGCAGGAGCTTGTCGACGCCGCCCGCGATCGTGTGGCAAGCCGTGAGCGACTGGCCCAGGCGTTGAATCGCCCATTGGCAGGAGAGGACCAGCCACCGCTCGTTCTGGTATGGGGAGGCAGTCAAGGGGCGCGCAGCATCAACTATGCGACGTGGCGAAACCTGAACGCGATACTGCCTCATGCGCACCTGGTCCATGTCGTGGGCGAGCGTGACTGGCCGCTCTATCAAGAATTCACCACGCAGAACCCGTTGGTAAGCTTTGCGGACAGGTATCATCCGGTCGCCTATTTGCATGGAGCCATGTCTCTGGCTTTGGCTGCTGCAGATCTGACCGTCGCACGCGCAGGTGCCAGTAGTCTCGGCGAATTTCCGGTTGCACATCTACCGTCAATCCTGGTTCCGCTCCCGCACACAGGCGTCAACCAGTCCGCCAATGCAAAGCGATTAGCAGACTGGGGCGCGGCGGTCATTGTGGATGACGAACAACTGGAACACCAATTATCGACGGCGATCCTGGATCTATTGGCGAGTCCTGAACGACTTGCCGAAATGGCCGCAGCGGGCGGCAGGTTGGCTAGACCGCGCGCAGCTGAGGCAATTGCCGATGCCCTGTACGAACTTGGGACAACGGAGTAGAAAAGGACGTCACGGATGGATAGTGCGGTTAGCAATCTCAATACAGTTGATCAGTTGCAGGTCGCCATCGCATTTGCGCTCTATTCGTTCGTCTTCGGCTGGATCGGGTTCCAGCGAGGGTGGGCGCGGGAACTCTGGGTCTTCAGCGTTGCTCTGGCAGTATTGGTCGTCTTACGTCTACGCGGCGACCTGGTCATCAACATATTCAACTTCGGTTTTCGCCTGATCCAGGCCTTGTTGAGCGGTGGCCTTTCAGCAGACGGACTTACGGGTGTAGGGACGACCGATCTCATCACACCCTGTCCTGATCCGCAAACTGTCCCGCCTGTCGAATGCAGCGGTTCCGGTTTTCTGTTTTTACTCTGGGTGACGATCGTGATTTTCACTTACATCTTCACGACCAGTTTGGTCAGAAAAAGCCCGAGCAACGGCTGGGCGATTCTTGTCGGCCTGCTGAACGGACTGCTCTACGCCTCGGTGTTTTTGCCCAGGCTCTTGGTTCTGTTCCGTCCGGATCTGGTGCAGATCGATCAACCAATCATTCTCGATACCATGGTCGGATTGGTAAGAACCAGCTTTTCGCTCTTCTGGAATGTCCTTGCCGGATTCTGGCAATTGGTGGCGCCCGCACGCTCATTTGTCATCTTGCTACTGTTGATTCTATTGGTTGTCGGCGCGGCCAGCACGTTACGCGGTGCAAAAGCCTGAGCAGGTAATGAAGACGAAGTCTCAGCCACATAGCGTCCGGCCTACGCCGGCCAACCGAGGCAACCACGTAGATGGGTCCAGTTGAAGGCTTTTTTTTCTCGATAGCGGTAATTGTCGTGCTGATCGGTCTTGCACGCGGCTACAGTCGGGAATTGGGCAACACGATCGTCTTTATGAGCACAATCTTGCTCTATGCGGTCTTCTATCAGTATGGCGCAAGTTTCCTGGTTCGCATCGGCGAATTCTTTGCGCCGGAAGCCGTGAACGTCTTTCTCAGCTTTGTTCTCAGTGTGATTTTTGTCAGCATTATCTTTGCCAGTTACGCCGGGCGTACCTTTGATTTTCGCGGACGCGAAGCTCCGCCACCGGGCGGCACACTGATCAGTTTCGCCATTGGCTTAACCAACGGCTATCTTGTCGCCGGGACTCTATGGTTTACCCAGGCGATCTTCGAGTATCCGCTGCAACGGTTTTTTCCTTGGTTCATCCCGGTCGATCCGACGCCGGCGACAACGCTGATCGAGTTGGGTCAGGTGTGGTATTGGCCACCGGTACTCTTCCCGAGCGCAGTATTCTGGGCCATTCCGATCGTGATTCTACTGATATTGCGGGTACGCGGGTAGAGAACCCAATCACCATGGTAGACGACTTGCTCGTACACAACTTACCGAACAGCGAATCCTGGCAGCGACGCCTGAGTCTCGGCGACGCCGGCCTGCATGTCCACCTAATCGGCATCGGCGGCGCAGGGTTGAGTGCGATTGCCCGCGTATTGCTTGAGACAGGCGTAACCGTCAGCGGCAGCGATCGCCGAAGCAATCGACTGACTGCGAGTCTGACCGCCGCAGGGGCGCGCGTTTTCATCGGTCAACGCGCAGAGAATCTGGACGCCGTCATGGGGGTGCTTCCAGACGTCGTGTTGATCAGCAGCGCCGTTGACGACACGAACGAGGAGCGGCAGACGGCCGTCGCGCAGGGCATCCCGGTCGTCAAACGGAATGAGTTTCTACCGGCGCTGCTGGCCGATCGAATAACCATTGCCGTCGCCGGAACGCATGGCAAGAGCACAACCACTGCCATGATCGTGACTGCCCTACATCAAAGGGGCATCAAAGCCGGGTATATCATCGGTGCGGAAATATCCGGCCTCGGCAATGCGTCTGCGGGTGACAGCAAGTTTTTCGTTATCGAAGCGGACGAGTACGACCATATGTTTTTAGGGCTCCAACCATCGGCAGCCGTCATCACCAATGTCGAGTGGGATCATCCTGATTGTTTCCCCAGCCCGGCCAGCTTTCGACGGGCCTTCATGCGTTTTGCCGACAATGTGCGGCGCGATGGGCTGGTGGTCTACTGCGCCGACGATGAGGGCGCCCGGCAGGTCCATGGCTATCGCTCCGCCCGTGGACCGCAGTGGCTTTCGTACGGCACGTCCAGTCGGTCCGATCTTCGTGCGAGTCACATCGCTGCCACCAAAGACGGTGGCATGCAAGCAGAGCTCTCGTGGTGGCACACGCCGGCCTGCCGGCTGAAACTGGGCGTCCCCGGTCACCACAACGTTCTCAATGCGATGGCTGCGCTGATTGTGGCGAATTGGTGTGACATTCCTCTACAGCAGGCGGCCGACAGCCTGACGCCGTTTGCCGGAGCAGCACGACGATTCGAAATCAAGGGCGAAGCAGCCGGCATTGTGATCATCGACGATTACGCCCATCATCCGACGGAGATCCGGGCGACGCTCTCTGCCGCGCGTGGTCGTTTTCCGACCCGGCGTATTCGAGCGGTCTTTCAGCCCCACACCTTTAGCCGCACCCGACGAATGCTCTACCGGATGGGCGACAGTTTTGCCGATGCAGACCAGGTGATCGTGACCGATATTTATGCTGCTCGCGAAACGTCTGACGGCTCGGTAAGCGCCGGTGAGTTGGTTGCGGCCAGTGCGCACGCGGACATCCTCTATATCGGCGACCTGGAATCAGTCACCCGCTATCTGGCTGAGACAGGCTCCTGCGGCGATGTCGTGATTACGCTTGGCGCCGGCGACAGCAATAGGGTAGGCGAAATGCTGTTGGCGCAACTATCCGGTATGTGCCCATGAGCTGCTGGAAAGTCGCAGACGCACGAATGGTCGCCTACACGGCCTGCTTGCTGCTGCGGCCGAATTGCCGGGCCGCGAAAAGGTGCGAAAATCATTGTGCTTGACAAAGTTGACTGGACGACGCTGACGGATCTCGGCGTCGAGCTCCGCCGCTCTGTCACTCTGGCGGCCCTGACGACGATCAAGGTCGGTGGTCCGGCCGAATACTTCGCGACAGTCACCACAATAGACCAGCTGGTCAGTCTGGTACGTTGGGCACAAGAGCATCAACTGCCCTACTTTTTACTCGGAGGCGGCAGCAACATCCTGATCAGCGACGACGGCATTCGCGGCCTAGTCATACACAATCGTTGCCGCTCCGTCAGCGTGACGGACGAAACATTGCAGATGGCCGAAAGTGGAGCGGCCATGGCCGGCGTCGCACGCCAGAGCGTCAACATGGGTTTGACGGGATCGGAATGGGCAGTCAGCGTCCCCGGCACCATTGGCGGTGCTGTCGTCAACAATGCCGGCGCCCACGGTGGCGAGATCAAGGACAGTCTTGAACGTGCCCGAGTCATCAATGCAACGGGGACCATTGCCGATTACCGGGTAGGGGACTTTGGCTACGACTATCGCACGAGTTCGCTCAAACGACAGCGACTGCTTCAAGCAGGATTCAAGCCGGTGGTGTTGACTGCAGGTTTCCGGCTCCACCGTGGCGAGAAAGCAGCGACAAAAGGCCTGGCTGATCGATATCTTCAGCATCGGCGTTCGACGCAGCCGGTGGAACCGAGCCTCGGCAGTACATTTGTCAATCCGCCGGGTGATTTTGCGGGCCGGCTGATCGAAGCCGCAGGGCTGAAAGGGCACCGGATTGGTGGTGTAGAGGTGAGCATGACCCACGCCAACTTTATCGTCAATCCAGATGGAGTGGGAACGGCATCGGCAGCCGATGTTGTTGCGCTCATCGAGTTCATCCGCAGCATTGTATCGGAGACGTTTGGTGTTCTGCTCGAACCGGAAGTACAGATGGCCGGAGAATGGCCGCAGACTTTGCCGTGAGAGGATTGCAGACATGAATCGATCGATGCAGAACGGACGCATGAGATGACAGAGGCTCGGAAACTGCGCGTCGGTGTCCTGTTTGGTGGGCGCAGCAGCGAACACAAGGTGTCGCTCAACAGCGCCCGCAATGTGATGGACGCATTGGAGAAAGCCGGTCACAAGGTCGTCCCCATCGGCATTTCACCAGAGGGCCATTGGCTAACCGGCCACGACCCACTTGCACTCCTGACCGGCGACGCCCACAGCGGCCTTGCCGGACGGGACCCAAACACAAAGTCTGCCGGCAGTTGGGCGTTGCTGCCTCAGGAGAGAGAACGAACACCTCTGCCGGTCGTTGACGTCATTTTTCCTGTGCTACACGGCACCTACGGAGAGGACGGCACCGTGCAGGGGTTGTTGGAGATGGCAAATCTTCCCTACGTGGGCTGCGGCGTATTGGCCAGCGCCACCGCCATGGACAAGGCGATCACCAAACAACTCTTCGCCCAGGCCGGGCTTCCACAGGTCGACTATCGCGTGGTGATGCGATCTCGTCTGACCAACGATGATGCGTCAATTGTGGACGAGTTAGAGAAGGGACTAGGCTATCCCATGTTCGTCAAGCCCGCGAATTTGGGCAGTAGCATCGGCATCAGCAAAGTACACAATCGTGAAGAGCTGAGCGCCGCACTTGCACTGGCTGCGCGCTATGATCGCAAAGTGGTGGTCGAGGCCGCCATACCAAACCCGCGCGAGATTGAAGTCAGTGTCCTCGGAAACGACGACCCCGCGGTGAGCGTACCGGGTGAAATCGTGCCGGCCAACGAGTTTTATGACTATGAGGCCAAATATGTCGACGACAACAGCCGGCTCATTGTCCCTGCCGAACTCGATTCGGCCACGGTCTCTCTGGTTCAGGATATGGCGCTTCGGGCTTTTCGGGCAGTAGACGGCAGCGGGCTGGCCAGGGTCGACTTCTTGCTCGACGCTGCCAACGACAGGGTTGCTGTCAATGAACTAAACAGCATGCCCGGCTTCACACGCACGAGTATGTATCCAAAGTTGTGGGAGGCGACCGGTGTCACCTATCCGCAACTGGTCGACCGGTTGCTGGACCTGGCGTTGGAGCGCTTTGAAGATCGGCAGCGTAACCGAACAACGTTGAGCTAACGAACACACATGGCCAATCGCATCTATCGGGCGCACAGTAGCGCGCAGCGACACGCAAGTCCATACAAACGAGCGCGAACCGTGCGCCGCAGCAAATCCCGGTTGCGTCAACTGGAGTCGACGGCCACCGGCGCCAGATTGCGCAGCTTGGGCACCGCCTATTTTCCGGCGTTGACCCGCCCGTCGTTGAGCGTGCCAACGCTGACGATGCCGACTCTCAATCAGGCATTGACCAGCGGTTGGCATGTCAGCAAGTTGCTGAGCGGCTTTGTCCTGCTCACGGCCATTTCTGCTCTCGTATGGATTCAGAGCGATGAACGATGGTTTGTCTACGCCGATTCAGTGGAATTCACCGGTGTGACATACCTGGAACATCGCGATTTGCTGCCGATGTCGGGCGTCGCGACGTGGAATATTTTCTGGCTACGGCCGGAAGATATCCGTGAAAACCTGCTGCAACATCCCTATGTCGCGGATGCAGATGTCCGGATCTTTCTGCCGAATCACGTTCGAGTGAGTATGTCTGAGCCGCAGCCGGTCGCCGTTTGGATGACCAAGAGTGGCCCGCTTTGGATTTTGGGCGACGGCGCCGTGCTCGAAATCCGCATTCCGCCCGGAAGGACGCTGGAAGAACAGCTATTGGATCGGGCGGGTGCTGCGCTTCCGGTGTTGGTCGACATGCAACGTGCGGCGCTCTCTGTGACGAGGCTCGATCTTGCCGTAGACGAAGAGGTTTTGCACAGTGCGTTGACGTTGATTGAACGCCTGCCCGACATCACGCAGATGCGCTACAACAGTGGTTTCGGGTTGAATTTTGCGCTTCCCAACACGCCGTACTGGGTCTATTGGGGAGACGGCGCCGACCTGGACGACAAGCTGGCACGGCTGCGCATGACGCAAGATCTGCTGGAGAGCGGCGAAGTTCGCGGCCAGGTTATCGACGTTCGTTTTGACGACCGTCTCGTCGTTCGCTAATGGAGTGCTGGTAGATCCCACCGTATTTGGCGCCGCAGTTGTTCTGCTCATTATTTGTCTTGCCAGACACGCGATCCGGCTACACCGGCCTCAGCCTGCCGGTCTGCCTTACCGATCAATTAGAGGTCCAATGTGAAAGAAACCGTCACAGCGATTGATGTAGGAACCACCAAGATCTGTGCGCTCATGGCTGCCGTCACGCATGACAGCCTGGGCAACATGGCATTAGAGTTTCTAGGTGAGGGGCAGGCGCCGAGTCGTGGTATCCGTCGTGGCGTCGTCGTCAACGTGCCGGAGGTGACGGCCGCGGTCGGCGAAGCCATCGAACGCTGCGAAGAGCAGGCAGAGCGGTCGGCCCTCAGCGCCTATGTCGGCATCGCCGGTAGCCATATCCATGCTCTGAACAGCCATGGCGACAGCCTGATCGACAACCACAGCGGCGTCACGGGCGATGACATGCAGCGAGCGCTGGAGACCGCGCGCAGCGTAGCGTTGCCCCGTAATCAGGAGATCATCCACACCATTGCACGCGAATGGTCCGTCGACGATCATGACGGCGTACAGAACCCCGTCGGCATGAACGGTTCGCGCTTGACGGTGGACGCCCACATTGTCACGGGTAGTATGACGGCCGTGGCCAACTTGGTTCAGTGTGTTGTTGCCCACGGCATCGACATCGATGAGTTGGTGCTGGAACCTTTGGCCAGCAACGAGGCCGTGCTGCGACCGCAGGAACGCCGCATGGGCGTCGCAGTTGTCGACATCGGCGGCGGCACCACCGACATCGCGGTTTTTTGTGAAGACTCTCTCTGCCACACCCAAGTGCTCGATCTAGGCGGCAACCACTTTACCAATGATATCGGCGTGGCACTACACGCCCCATTTGAGACGGCAGAAGATCTCAAAATTCGCTTCGGCAATGTAAATCCCGAAAAGGTGGCGGAGGATGAGATGGTCTGGGCCAGCGTCTTCGGCGAAAAGGGAGAACGCAGCTTCAGTCGCAGATTTATCAGTGAAGTGTTGCAGGCCCGCGCCGAAGAGATATTCGAGATCATCGGCGAGCATCTGTACGACAGTGGCTACTACCGTCGCATACCGGCCGGCATCGTTCTAACCGGTGGATCCAGCCAGGTGCCGGGTCTGACCGCACTCGGCAGTCGTGTGCTCGAAATGCCGGTGCGGTTGGGTCAACCCTCAGCACGCGACCTGCCCATCGCCGGGCTCAGTCGCAGGCTTGAGTCACCGGTCTATGCAACCGGCGTCGGCATGCTCGTCTGGGGTTTGCACGAAGATGGGCGAGCGGTTCACCGGCGCTTTTCAGCTGAACAGGTCAGCGACAATGCGGTTCGGATGCGTTCACTCTTTTCATGGATGCGCAACCTGCTACCGGACTAGTTGACTGGCGTAAATACCACGACAGAAATCCGGCGGCTCTACCGCTGGTAGGAACTGTCAATAGATTTCTGCCGGGATTCATCAGGTTTTGTTGACATTTCGGAATCTACACCGGAGGTGGCTGACTCACGTCCAAATGTCAACCGAACAGAACCTAGTTCGGAGCGGAATCTATGGGTGGAGATCGAAGGGATGATTTGCTGTACAGAAGGAAAGGACTAAACGGGTGCCGGCGGTAGACGCAGACCTAATCCACCGAACCAGCGTCAACTCGCCGTCCGTTCACATATAAGTAATTATCAGTTTGGACTTGTACAAGAGACCAGCACACCCCTAGTTCAAAAGGAGCCGCAGTATGACACGTAAGAGTCCGCCAACACAATTTGTCGATAATTTCGCCCGTATCAAGGTAGTCGGTGTCGGAGGGGGCGGTCAGAATGCCGTCAACCGCATGATCGAGGAAGGTATCGAGGGCGTCGAATTCATCGCCGTCAACACTGATGCCCAGGCACTCATGTTGTCCAGTGCACCACAGCGCATCCGCATCGGTGAAAAGCTGACCAAGGGCCTCGGATCGGGCGGCGATCCTGAAATCGGCCGCAAAGCTGCTGAAGAGAGTCGCGAAGAACTGCTGGAGGTCGTCGCCGGTGCCGACATGGTCTTTGTCACCGCAGGCATGGGTGGCGGCACCGGATCCGGTGCGGCTGCCATCGTCGCTGAATGCGCTCGTCAAGTCAGGGGCATTGACCATTGGTGTGGTCACCAAACCGTTCAATTTTGAGGGTTCACAACGCCGTCGAGTCGCTGACGAAGCCTTGAGCGAACTAAAGCAGCGATGTCGACACACTGATTGCCATTCCCAACGACCGTCTGCTCCAGATCGTCGATCGCAAGGCGACCATGCAGACCGCATTCCGGATGGCCGATGACGTGTTGCGCCAAGGTATTCAGGGTATCAGCGAATTGATTACGGTGCCCGGCCTGATCAATCTGGATTTCGCCGATGTGCGTTCGGTGATGATCGAGGGAGGGGCAGCACTGATGGCCATCGGTCGCGGCAGCGGCGAGAACCGTGCAGTCGATGCTGCCGAACAGGCCATCCAGAGCGCACTGCTCGATGTCTCCATCGATGGTGCGCAGGCGATTCTCTTCAACATCAAGGGCGGAGAAGATCTGAGCCTATTCGAAGTGAACGAAGCCGCGGAGATCGTACGCGCCAACTCGCATCCCGAAGCGAACATCATCTTCGGTGCGGTCATCGATCCTGACATGAAGGACGAGATCCACCTGACCGTCATTGCCACCGGATTCGACAAGAGTGAGCCGGAAGATGCGCTCAGCTTCGCCCGTAGTACGCTGGAGGCACAGGCGCGCAAGACATCACCGCAACAGGCTCGTGAGTTGCCGTCCGTCGACTACGGCGTCAAAGATTTCGCCAAGGAGGAGTTGGACATTCCGGCCTTCCTGCGCAATCGCAGCCGCAACGGTCGTTAACCGTGCATCCGGATGCCACCCCAGATTTTGGACAAATCCGTGATGTCCATACTGAAGAAATAGCGGTGGACACGGTTCTTCCCAGCTGAACCGACTGAGTCACCAAACTCATGCCCACCTGTGGTCAGCCGTGTAAGTCTGTGGCTCAATCGTGCGTTTTGCCGCTGAGTCACAGACCCACATGGCTGAAGCCCGGGCAGAATGAGAATAACTATGTTCGATCTTCCAGGAAGTTCACATGCGGCGATGCAGCGCCACAGGGGATGAAAACAAGAGAGCCATCTGTGTTTTCTGTGTATATCTGTGGCTAATTTTCAGGGCAGCTGCTAGCTTCCTGGAGGGCTGCAGCAACCACTCCCCGCAAGACTCCATGTTCTGCAAGTCCAGTGCCCTCGATGTCTCATTGACGTCAACCCGTTTGAATTTGGGCTGACGCTTCTCGCCTCGCTCCAATCCATGCCGCCGGCGGCGCCTCACCTTACGGTCGAGCCCTTGTGCGCACCTTAAAATTTCTCGCTACTGAAAAGTCGCTATCTTCTTCTCTGGAAACGCGATCTTGCGACCCTTGCCGGGGCAGAAAAAGTGTGCTATACTCTCAACCCGTACCCCAAGATATAGTGTTTCGATTACAGTACAGCACTATATAATGTGCTTAAGTGGCCTGATATGCGTTGTCCGCACTGCAATGATACACACAATCGAGTCATCGATACACGCGATGCCGGTGACGCCATTCGCCGCCGGCGCAAATGCGAAAAATGCGAACGCCGCTTCACGACCTACGAGCATGTTTCGGCCAATCTGTTGATCGTCAAGAGCGACGGCCGGCGAGAGCCGTTTGACCGGCAGAAGCTACTGCAAGGGATACAGATCGCGACGGTCAAACGCCCGATCAGCCGCGAAGCGATTGAGGGCATCGTGACCCAGATCGAAGAGGTACTGCAAAGCCAGGGGCGGGCCGAAACTCAAAGCAAAATGGTCGGGTCGATGGTGTTGGACCATCTGGCGGAGTTGGATCGGGTTTCGTACATCCGCTTTGCCAGCGTCTATCTGGACATGAGTGATCTCAGCGAAATCCAGTCGGAGATCGATCGATTGATGGGGCGCAATCAACAGGATACGGACGAAATCACCTAATTCATTTCGACGTGAATATCACGTCAGATGTAAGTAGGTTCAGTCACGCTATCTACGCCCAACTCTATTAGGAGAAACCGCGCAGCTGCCGGACATTCCACCACAGACGACATAACCCGCATCAGATGTTCGACATGAAACGCCTCTCAAATCAGCGCCAATAGAATACCTTATTTTCTGGCACCCCGTGCGGTACGGATTCAGCCGAACGACGAAGCTCGGCACCGATTCTGGCCGCGCGTTTTGTTGCACACCCTTTTGGTTCCACGCATACCCACAGGAGAGCACTATGAGTAGTTCGTCCGTCCACCAAGCCGCCCCCCAGCAGAGGGTGAACGGCACCGGCACCAACGGTCATGCCAACGGTACCGGCAAGAACGGCAGAGTCAAGGTCCATGTCCCCACCACCATCGTCAAACGCGACGGCCGGGTTGTCCCCTTTGACGCCCAGCGAATAGAGACAGCATTGTTGCGCTGTTTCAGCAGCCTTCGATCTGGATCCGGAGACCTCCTTGGCCGACCTGACCCAGCGGGCCGTCAACATCGTGGCCGCCAAATATCAGACGCCTAGCGTCGAACAGGTTCAGGACATTGTCGAGATGGTTCTGCTGGCAGCCGGTGAATACGAAGCCGCCAAACACTATATCCTCTACCGCGCCGACCGCGCCAAACTGCGCGCCGAACGTCCCATCCCCGATCAGGTACGGGCGACGTTTGCGGAGTCAGACGCATACTTCCCGACCCAATTGCAGAAGTTTCAGTACTACGATAAATATGCCCGCTTTAACTATGCCCACATGCGCCGCGAAACCTGGATCGAGACCGTGGATCGGGCCGTCGCTTTTCTGCGCGAATTGTCGCACGACCAACTGCCGGACGAGGACTACGTCCGTTTGCGAAACGGCATTCTCAACATGGAGGCCATGCCCTCCATGCGCCTGCTCGCCATGGCCGGCTCGGCAGCCCGTCGGAGCAACATTACAATCTACAACTGCTCGTATATGCCCGTGGACAGTCTGGACGCGTTTGTCGAATCGTTGATTATCTCCATGAGCGGTTGTGGCGTCGGCTACTCTGTAGAACGCCGTTATGTTGAAGAACTGCCGCGGATTCAGCGTCGCAACGATTCGCCCCCCGTGCACTTTACAGTGCCGGATTCGGCGGACGGCTGGGCCGAAGCGCTACGGCTTGGCCTAGTCACATGGTTTGACGGCAGCGATGTGGAGTTCGACTACTCGGAGGTGCGTCCCGCCGGCGCGCCGCTGATGACCAAAGGTGGGCGTGCCTCCGGGCCAGAGCCTCTGCGCGTCATGCTCAATTTTGTCCGCGATCGTATTCGAGCGCGCCAGGGTAGCTTCCTTCGTCCATTGGACGGGCACGATATCATGTGCGCTGTGGGCGGGGCAGCTGTTTCGGGAGGTGTACGACGGACTGCCATGATCGCGCTCTTCGACTTTGACGACAATGAAATGCGCCAATGCAAAAATGCCAAAAATATCGTCGGGAACGAGCAGCGCTGGAATGCCAACAACTCAGCCGTTTGGCCCGATCGCGATCTTGAGCCAGACGGAAATCAGTCGTTATTTGCTGGAAATGGTCGAATCGGGCACAGGCGAGCCGGGCATCTTCAGTCGGCGCGCCGCGATCAATACACTTCCTCCGCGTCGCCATCCGGCCGAATTTGGCACCAACCCATGTGGCGAAATCGTGTTACGGCCTTTTCAATTCTGCAATTTGAGCATCGTTGTGGCGCGCCCGGACGACGATCTGGAGACGCTCAAGGAGAAAGTGGAATTGGCAACCTTGATCGGCACGATTCAGTCCATGGGTACCCACTTTCCAGGGCTGCGCAAACAGTGGCAAGAGAACTGTGAAGAAGAACGGCTGCTGGGCGTAGACATCAATGGGCAGATGGACAGTGATCTGGCCCGCGATCCACAGGTGCAACGCGAATTACGTGACCATGCCGTGGACGTCAACAAGAAATATGCCGCACTGCTCGGAATCAACCAGTCGGCTTCCGTCACATGCGTGAAACCTTCCGGCAACTCTTCCCAATTGCTCAACTGTTCGCCGGGTGTCCATCCCCGCTGGGCCCCCTACTACGTGCGCAATGTACGCGTCGGCACACACACGCCGGTCTACAAGGTGTTGCGCGACGCCGGCGTCCCGCTGGATCCGGAAAACGGGCAGAACGCGGAGAACGCCAATACGTGGGTGGCTCACTTTCCCGTCAAAGCGCCCGAGGGGGCGATCACGCGCAACGATCGCACCGCTTTGGAACAGTGCGAATATTGGCTCCAAGTCAAGAATAGCTGGACTGAGCACAATCCAAGTGTGACCATCACCTACCGTGATGACGAAGTTCTCGACATCATCAAATGGGTATGGGAACACCAAGACAAGATTGGCGGCATGACCTTTTTACCTGCCTTTGACGCCCAGTATGACCAGATGCCCTATGAAGAGATCGCCGTTGAGGAGTACGAAAAACGCGCGGCAACCTTCCCCAATATAGATTTTTCGAAGCTTTGGCGCTACGAGCGAGAAGACTACACAACTGCGGCGCAGGAATTGGCCTGCCTCGGCGGCAGCTGCGACATCATGTAGCTTGCCGGTCTCTCGAACACTGCTGCTCGGATCTGGTCAAACGATGAGTTGTCATTCCGTCAGCCGTTCCGATCAGTTGGATGGGAAGAAGAGGTGGACAAAAAGAGCGGCGGCATGATGCCGCCGCTCTTTTTGTCCACCTCTCGCGCGGGTGCCGTGGCATTGTAGGCCTCTGCACCACGTTCGTATATCGAGCTGAACTAGTACAGTCCGGCGTAGATACCACGGCAGTAATTCGGACCAAGCTACTCGAGTGGTAGCGGCAAAATAACCGCGGTCCTATTTACGCCGGGAATCCACTAGCCAAAGCACCTGATACGGCTCCAAATAGAGTTCATCTGACGCAAGCACCAGGGGAGCACCCGATATTAGTTCTGCAAATTCGTAACTGAGACCATATAAACGCAGTTCATTGGCGCGCAATCGTTGGCCCTGCTCGGTAAAATTCACCAATACAAGTATGCGCTGCTCCTCGTCGCCGCGTTGATTCGAACGCACAAAGCCGAAAATATGGTCGTTGCCCACGTCGAGCACATCCATATTCGTGCCGCCAAAACCAAAATATTCTCGACGTAGCGCGAGCAGATGCATCAGTCCACCGTAGATCCGACCTTCCACTGTTTTCGGATCGGTGCGCAACGCCACTTGGTCCCGATCGGTGCGCGGACGATGAACCCAGCGCGAGTCGTCGGTCTTGGCCGGATCGTCACGGAAACGATAGTCGTTACAGCGCGCCGATCTCGTCACCGAGATAGATCAGCGGAATGCCGCCGATGCTGAAGATCACGGCATGCAGCAGAAGTATCCGACGAATCGACAGTTCGATCTCGGCAGGGTTGTGCGATTGCAGTGCCTGCTCAAGACCGGCCAAGGATGCCAACATTCCGGATATGCGCGCGTCGCCCGTGCGCGGGTTCTCCTGGAAGGGCAGCCCGCGCGCGAAGCTGCCGGGAAAACGGCCGGTGAAAAATGCATTCAGAAATCGACGGTGATCCAAGCCGTTGATGCCCAACATACCGGCGTCGGCGTCGTCAAACGTCCAGCCGATGTCGTCGTGACACCGTACATAGTTGACCCAAGTCGTGCCCTCCGGAATCCGGAAACGATGGGCCATCGAATGGCGGAGCAGCCGCACCTCTCGTGTGGCCATGGAATTCCAGAGCAAGGCCATCAGCAAGGGGTTGTACGAAAGTTGACACTCATCAACACCGATGTACTTGTTCACCTCGTCGGGATGGACGATGGCTTCAGATTTGAACAGCAGCGCAGGTGCGGCCATGCGCAACAGTGCATTAAAGGCTTGGATCAGCGTGTGGGCCTTGGGCAGGTTTTCGCAGTCGGTTCCCAGTTCTTTCCAGACAAATGCCAGCGCATCCAGCCGCAGCACTTCAGCACCGGCGTTGGCCAAAAAGAGCATTTCACCTGCCATGTCTCGAAAGACGGCCGGATTGCGATAATTCAGATCCCACTGAAAAGTATTGAAGGTCGTCCAAACCCAACTGTCGATCTCGGATCGGTAACTGAAGCTACCCCGGTGTTTGTCCGGAAAAATCTCCCGCAACGTCCGATCGTAGGCGTCGGGCATCGCACGATCCGGAAAAATGAAATAGTAATCCATGTACTCCGGATCACCGGCAAGGGCTGCCTTTGCCCAGCGATGTCCGTCGGACGTATGGTTGAAGACAAAATCGAGTACGAGGCTGATCCCTTCGACACGGAGTTCATCTGCCAGCATACCTAGATCGTCCATCGTCCCGAGCCTGGGATCCACTTGGCGGTAGTCACTCACGGCATAGCCACCATCGCTGTCGCCGGCCGGTGTCCGAAAGATCGGCATCAGGTGCAGGTAGGTCAAGCCCGATTCCTTGAAATAATGTACCTTGTCGCGCAGCGTGGATAGATCTCCGGCAAAGAGGTCAACATAACAGACGCCGCCCAACATTTGCTCGCTCTGATGCCAGGTGGGGTTTCGTTCGCGGTCGGCGTCGAGTTGCTTGAGCCCGGCTGAACGGCTACACCAGCTGCCCGCCGCAAGATTGAGGATCTGTTCGAGATGATAGAAAAAGTCGTAGCGGTCACCATACAGGTCCAGCAGAAGGGGGAAAAGTCGCGGGAAGTGCTCGTCCAACCGGCGACGAAATGTCGTCCAATCCGAGGTGGTGAGTTGATCGGCGAAAGCTTGCTCCAGGCGAGGAACAAGCCGCGCGAAGGAGCGCGCAGTCTCCGTTTTGAGGTCAAGACTCTGTCTATTGTTCATTGACACGATTCTCTACTCGTGGAAGCCGCAGGTAGGTTCCTGCTGGAAATGGCTGGCTAGACCGGATTCTCGGCCAGGAGGATCAGATGATCGCTACCGGAGTCATAGGGAGCACCGGCAAAATCGCCCCACACTTCCGTCACGCGGTAGCCGGCCTGAGCTAAGAGCAACTCTGCCTCGTTGCGCCACAGGAAGCGCAGCGTGAACGGGCAGGTCGTGCGGCGGACGGACCCGTCGGACAGCGACTCTTCATAGATGAAGAGCGTATCCTGCAGCTGTTGTGCCCGATCGATGGTGCGCACACACCACTTGACTACTTGTATACCGGACCGGTCATCTGTCCACTGATCGGCCAATTCCTGCAAACCGTTGATCTGGTTGAGCCTCGGCACGTCGGGATTGAAGAGATCAATCAACAATGCACCACCGGGTAATAGATGACGTCGAGCATTGCACAACGCCGCCAATTGGTCATCTGCGGTGGTCAAGTGCATCAATGTATTGCTGGTACAGAAGGCAAAGCGAAAGCGATCGGTCCCCAAATCAACGGTGCGCAGGTCGTCTTCGACCAACGTGACGTGTTGTTCCAGTCCGGCGGCGCGCAACTTACTTTCCGCCACACGCAGGAGTGCCGGGCTGATGTCAACGCCAGTCACGACACAGCCTGCGACGGCCAGCGGTAACAACAGGCGGCCGGTACCACACCCCAACTCGAGTGTCGGGCCGCCAAAATTCAACGCCAACTCGACAATACCGTCGAGGTCATCATCGTAGTTGCGATAGTCATGATCGTAGAATCGAGCAAAGTGGTCAAACATCAGCATCCGTACGCAGGTATGTATAGAGGCTCACTCATGAGCTTCGATCATAATAGCTGTGAACGACATTTTACAAATCCGACCATTTGAGCTACACTTAGTGGCAAGTTTGTGAGCCGACCTGCACACAGGTCGGCCATTACTTTATAGAGACCCGTTACGAACAGTTCCTGCTGTTGTGTGATTACCCTATAGATTCGCATTGTGCGCATGTCGCAAACCGAAGCGCCACAAAACGCAATCAGGTTTCCACATATGAAGCAGATTGGTCGGCTCAAAAGGGACAGGCAGAGCGTCAGAAAAACGACGCTAAGACGACAGGTTCGATAGACTCGAGAATGAAACATACGGGCTACAGCGCACGTTGTAGCGAAGACATGTTCCGGAAGCGCAGCCTAAGCGACCAAGTAGGTCCAGTCCATCCCGGAACGTTTTTCCTCGGACAGCCAAACTCTTGCCGATATCGAACACGGTTTCGTCTGCCCGTCAGTTCGTTTGTTGCTGAACGGTCTATGGTTGCCCGTTCTATAGTTATAGTGATACCGCACAGAAAGTGTGTAAGAAGGATAGTTATGGCACAAAATAATACTAAGGTCTATCTGACTGAAGAAGGCCTGCACAAGGTCAAAGAAGAGCTTCAATATCTGACCACGACTCGACGGTCAGAGGTGGCCCAGATGATCGCGGAAGCAAAGGCAGAAGGCGACATCAGCGAAAATGCGGGCTACGACGAAGCCAAGACCGCACAAGGCTTCCTCGAAGGCCGCATTCGCGAACTTGAGTCAGTGCTCAAGCATGCGGAGATTATCAAGGAACATGACACTCCGGCCGACGTGGTGGCGCTTGGCCGCACCGTTGTCATCCGTGAGGTGGGGACCGATTTCGATGAGGTCTATACGCTGGTCGGATCGATGGAAGCTGACCCGGCAAATGGCCGCATTAGCAATGAGAGCCCCATGGGCAAGGCCTTGCTCGAAAAACGCGTCGGCGCTCAGGTTCTGGTCGAAACGCCGGGCGGCGAGATCACCTTTGAAGTAGTCAAGATCAGCTAGAATCGATCTTTCGAGGGAAATGGACCACATTGCCTGCGGGCAAGTTCGAATTCCGCCGAATCAGCGTTGTCCCCAAAAAGTAGAAGGATCGTTACGTGACCGACGCCGCCGAATCCTTATTTGCCCCTGAACACCTGACTGACCAGGAGCAGGCACGCCTGCACAACTTACAGGCGCTACGCGAGGCCGGCATCGATCCCTATCCGGCACGCGTCAAACGCAGCCATTCGATTGCGGCGGCACGTGCGCTCTATGAAGCCAACGACCTCGGTGATGAACCTGTATCAATCGCCGGCCGGCTGAAGCGAATTCGCGTCATGGGCAAAATGAGCTTCGCCGACCTTGAGGACGGCACGGGACAAATCCAGATCGTGGTGCGACGAGATGAACTGCCTGACGGCTGGTATAACAGTGTCTGGAAGAAATTGGTCGATCTGGGCGACTTTATCGGCGTCACCGGTCCCATGTTGGTTACCCGAACCGGCGAAATAAGTGTCGACGCACGCGAGATTCAATATCTGAGCAAGGCCCTCAAACCGATGCCGGATAAATGGCACGGGCTCAAAGACCGCGAAACCCGGTACCGGCGGCGCTATGTCGACCTGATCGCTAATCCGGAAGTGCGCACGATTTTCCGGACCAGGGCAGCGATTGTCCGGTCCTTGCGGGACTATCTGGACGCGCAGGGTTTTCTCGAGGTCGAAACGCCGATTCTACAGCCCATCTACGGCGGCGCCGCCGCGCGTCCGTTTGTGACCCATCACAATCAGCTCCACCAGGATCTCTATCTCCGTATCAGCTTCGAGCTCTATCTCAAACGGCTGACAGTAGGTGGTTTCGACCGCGTCTACGAGATCGGCAGAGACTTCCGCAACGAAGGCGTGAGCTTCAAACACAATCCAGAGTTCACTCAGCTCGAGTTCTATGAAGCATATGCCGATTACCACGATGTCATGCGGCGCACCGAAGAAATGGTCGCCTACGTGGCCCAACAGGTCACAGGATCGACAACCATCACTTGGCAGGAGCAGGAAATCGACCTGACACCTCCCTGGCAGCGCATCCCCCTGCACGAAGCAATTCTTGACGCCACGGACATCGACTATGAGGCCTTTCCGGATGCCGAGTCGTTGGCAAGCGAAATGCGTCGCATCGGCCATGAGCCCGACCCCAATAGCAGTTGGGGCAAATTGGTCGACAGCTTGATGGCCAAACATGTGGAACCCAATCTGATTCAGCCGACCTTTCTGATCGACTATCCCCGGGACGTCAGCCCGTTGGCCAAGGGCGCACCGGACGATCCGCGCCGCGTCGAACGTTTTGAAGGCTTTATGGCCGGCATGGAGATCTGCAATGCGTTCAGTGAAGTCAACGATCCGATCGACCAATTGCAGCGTTTCGTCGATGAAAACTATCGCGCCGATCAGGGGGACGCCGAAGCGCACCCGATCGACATCGACTACATTGAAGCCCTGAGCTACGGGATGCCTCCGACCGGCGGCTTTGGTATGGGCGTGGATCGTCTGACCATGCTCTTGACCGATAACGACACGATCCGCGAGGTGCTCCTCTTTCCCCACTTACGCTCGACAACTTCCGATTCGGCGCGCATATTTGCCGGTGCGGAGTCGCCTACGCCCGACGCATCCGCACCGATCGGCGAGACGTCGGCATAGCGCCGCCGCTTACTCGTTATCCTTGTTACAGAAGCATGGTTCGTAACTCTCCTCCGTCCGGTGCAGATCTGAACCGTGCCTTCTTTATGCGGCGTGCAAATGCCGCATTCGTCATCGGCCTCCTTGTCGCCACCATAGCCGCAATTGTGCTCCTGATCGCGATCCCGAGTTGGCCGGAAACCCCCGACGGTCTGTTTCACCTCCAGCGCGTCCGTGCACTGCGCGAGGCACTGCGGGCCGGTGTGCTGTATCCCCGCTGGTTTCCGGATTTCGCATTCGGGTATGGACATCCGATCTTCAATTACTATGCACCGGCCTTCTACTACCCCCCTGCACTCCTACAATTGCTGGGTACCGACCCAATCGCGGCTGTTCGCCTGTGTCTAGCCGCCACATACGGACTGTCAGGCTGGGCCATGTTTGCGATGTTACAGCGGTTTTCAGTTGTGCCGTCCAGATCTGCCATATCTGCCATCGGTCCGTTGGCCGGCGCAATTGTCTATTTGGCCTTCCCTTACCGCATCTACGACTACGCTATACGCGGCGCCTTACCCGAATTCACGGCGTTCCTATGGCCTCCGCTGTTGGGCATGGGTCTAGCGATGGTCGCAGACGCCGATTGGTCTGCACCACACCGCAGTTCACACAGCTTGGTCGGACTTCTTTTGCTCGCCCTGGCAATGGCTGGTCTTATCCTCACCCATAATCTGACCGCACTCATGGTCGTGGGAGCGCTTGGGGTGTTGGCACTGATCGTCATCACATCAACGGCACGCGCATTCACCAAATTCGCCGGACTGGCGACTGGACTGGCCCTTGGCGTCCTGTTGAGCGCATGGTACACAGTCCCCGCCCTTTATGAAACGCGCTGGGTCGGGATCGGGACCGACCCAACGGCGTTCGGCTATTTGAACCATTTCAGTCGCTTTGAGAACCTATTCCAGTGGAGCCCTCTGTACCAGTATTCGGCGGCGGCGGACCCGACAGTCCCATTGCCGGGCTATGTCGCACTGATAATTACATTGGGTCTGGCCGCGCTCGTCGTCGCAACTGCGGTCCGGACGCGCCGGCTCCTGGTCGCTGGTCTCCTGTTGAGCGTCTTATCGATCTGGTTGACCACTGGATCAAGCAGTCCGATCTGGCACACCATGGCTGGCGTGATGGGGAAGTTACAGTTTCCATGGCGCTGGCAGACTATGACGGGGTTTGCGCTGGCACTGGTCGTCTGTGGTCTCATTGATGCCCTTCAGGAACGCTTCCGACGCCCGCTCTGGACAGGCATCACCGCCGCTGCCATGATTGTGGCAGCGGCCGGCGCGACCTTTGGCGCGGTAGACTACAAGACCGCCGAGTACGCCGGCTCTGACCTCACCAAAGAGCAGATGTGGGCTTTCGACGCCAAATTCGGGCAGATCGGCGCTACATGGACCGGTGAGTTTCTTCCGCGATGGGTTGTCGAAGAACGATGGGCGATCGGCCGCGAACCAACCACGCCGCAGGCTCGGGAGCCTGCGATCGACGTTAGTGTGCTCCCGCTGGAACGTGGATACCTCGCCAGCGCCTATCAGACTGACGGGCAGGCGGCGACATTGCGCCTGCATCAATTCTACTTTCCCGGGTGGCAGACAACCATCGACGACGTCTCGACGCCCACCTATCCAAGTGGCGATCTGGGTCTCCTGGCGGTCGACGTTCCGCCGGGCGAGCATAGAGTGCAAGTGGCCTGGGTTGCGACGCCGGCCACCTGGGTGGGACAGGCATTGTCAGCGGTGGGCTGGTTGTTCGTCCTGGCGATCCTGGCCACAGCCGGCTGGAATGGACAATCACGGCGCGGCCTGATCGTGTGCTGGGCCGCCGTCGGCTTACTTGCTGTCGCAGGCATGACCGGTTGGAGCGAAACATCGGTAGAGAGCGGGCCAGTCCAAGCGGACTTCGGCGTTGTCCGTTTGGAAAGCGCGATTGTGCCATCCGCGCGCGCAGGCTCGGTTGTGTCGATCACGCTTGCGTGGACGATACAGGAGCCATCCGAACCCCTAACCGCCTATCTGCACGTCATCAACGATCGCGGCGCCGTTGTTGCCCAATATGACGGGCCTCTCGCCGGAGACTACACACCATCGTCCCGATGGCAGCCCGGCTATTTGCTCGAGTCCACATTTCCCGTCACGCTGTCCGAAACCACGCTGCCTGGAACGTATTCAATCCTGGGCGGAATCTATCCATCTGGGCGACCGGAACAACCGGTGGCTCCCGGCGGAACCGACGATCCTAGCGTCCACATCGGGACGTTGGAGGTAGTACCTTGAGCTATCCAGCAGAACGAACGAAGCTCTGGATCGGTATTATTCTCGCCGCGCATCTTTTACTGGCCTTTGCCTACAGCGCGCTGAATCCGCTGGCAGAAGCGCCGGACGAAGCGGATCACTGGGCATATGTGGTCTATCTTGCGCAGGAACATGCGTTGCCCGTGGGACCCCAAGTTACCCAGAGCAAGCATCCGCCGCTCTACCATATTGCCGCCGCGGCGATTGCATCCTTCGGCGAGCCGGTCAATGATTTTCTACGTGCAAATCCCGATGTGGAATTGGCGCCGCGCACCGACTGGTCACCGAATTTCTTTGTCCATACGAGTCGAGAGCTGTTTCCTTGGCACGGTGGGCCTGCCGCCTTCCATCTGGTCCGACTTTTGTCGGTCCTGTTGAGCACTCTGACCGTGGCGGCCACCGCGGGGCTGGCGAGGGCAGCATTTCCGGCCCGTCCGCTAGTTGCGCTGGCAGCGGCCGGTCTATTGGCAGGCATTCCGGAATTTGCGTTTATCGGCGGCGCGGTCAGCAACGATACGGCAGCCGCTCTCTTCGCAACGCTGGCCTTGTGGGGCGCATACGTTATCTACCACAACAACGGTCGCTATCTACCCGGCTGGTGGACGGGACCCGCACTCGGCTTGGGGTTGCTGACCAAAACCAGCACGCTCGGTGTTTGGCCTGCGATCTGTCTGCTGATTGTCGCAGGTGCGGTAAAGGAGCATGCTCCTTTACCGCAAGAAGCCTCGCGGTGGCTGCACCTGGCAGTGGCTTCATGGCATCGCTGGCTGGCGACGGGGCTACTGGTCATGATACCGGCACTGATTGTCGGCACACCGTGGTTCATCCGCAACTGGCGTCTGTATAACGATCCGCTGGGCATCGCTTTGGTGCTTCAGACCATCGATGTGCGTGAAACTCCCTGGACCGTAGCAGATAGTTGGTGGCTTCTACGCGGCTGGTTCGTTTCGTTTTGGGGAAAATTCGGCGGCGCCGGCCACATACCAATGCCCGGATGGAGCTATGCGCTGTTCCTGGTACTCAGCGTGCTGGGTCTGACAGGGATATGCATACAGTTGCTCCGGCCGGATCGTGAACAGCCGAATGGGGTTGATCGGGTCGCGATCGTGGGGTTGTTGACGACAGCCGCGGGTGTAGCGGCTGTGATGTGGCGTTATTCATTGATCGCGCTGGGCACGGACCAAGGCCGCCTGCTCTTTCCTGCGATCGGGGCAATCGTGCTTCTGCTGACCGTCGGCTGGCTAACGCTGACGCCGCGTCGATACGTCATGCATGCAGTGGTGATGGTGATCATCGGCTCGATGGCGCTGGGAATATTCGGCCTGCGCGGTGTGCTGCGCCCAGCTTTCGCGCCACCTCCCACAACGACCATCATGACATCGGCGTTGGAGCCCGTGGAATTCGACTCGTTGAAGATGATGGATGTAGACCTGAACGGAGATCCGGTTCTGTCCTGGCAGGTTCAACGCACGACCGATATTGACTTCCGCGTCATCCTGCGCGTCATCGCGTCGGACGGATCGCTGGTTTGGGAGTGGCGGCGTTCACCGGGCGCGGGACGGTGGAGCACCGATCATTGGCCGCCGGACTATGTGATGCGAGACGCCTATGTCATTGAATGGCCGGAGTGGGCCGGTCCTGGTGAATACCTGGTCGAAGTCGGTGCTCAGCCCTTTGACGGGCAACCGATCATACCGTCAAACAGCGCGACCGGCCATCAGTATCGTCCGCTAGGCACAATCGTGCGCCAATAGCAGATCACGCTGATTGCACCGAGGAAAAGACCCTCGGTAGGGTACCTGCTTTGCGATGAAAGTCAACCCAAACAAAAAAAGGAACCGGTGAAGTCACCGGTCCTCTTGGTCGGGGAGAGAGGATTCGAACCTCCGACCTCTTCGACCCGAACGAAGCGCGCTACCGAGCTGCGCTACTCCCCGAAATCCAATACCATCTTACTGGAATTTCGTCCGACACGCAAATCTTACTTGCACGACTACGGATAAAAAGTACTTTGCCTGCCCTCTGTTGTGTGCTATAATCCAGGCCGATTTCAGCCACACGAGTCCCCATAATCAACCATCATTCCATGGTGTATGGTGCGTGTTTCCGGTGGTCGGTAGCAGCGGAGCTGTAGAAGAGCGGAGTACATTCATGATTGAAGTCACAATTGACAGCATTCGCGTCAGCTTGATGTCACAACATCGGATCGTCATCCTGAAAGAAGAGGATGGTGAACGCTATTTGCCGATCTGGATCGGTCCCTTTGAAGCGGATGCCATTACCTTGCAGTTACAGGGCATGGAGGCGCCCCGTCCGTTGACCCACGATCTGCTGAAATCTGTGCTCGACACCCTGGGTGCAGACGTGCAACACATTGTCATCAACGGTCTCGAAAAGAATACCTATTTTGCGCACATCGTGATCGATGTCGACGGCGATACTGTCGAAGTCGACAGCCGTCCCAGCGATGCCATCGCATTGGCCGTCCGCGTAAACTCGCCCATCTTCGTCGCCGACGATGTCATGGATTCAGCCGGACTCCAGCCCGAAGAGGAGATGAGTCTGACCGAGGGCGCCGACTTTGAGGAAATCGAAGAAAAGGACGGCGATAACGACCTGGGGGCATTCGAAGACTTCGTGGAAGGCCTCGACTTGGATGGTCTTTTGGGAAACTGAGCAGACAATCCACATTAGTCTCCGTATGCAATGGGACGGCGAGGTCGCAACCGCGACTTCGCCGTTTTTGCGCAATTAGACTGTTTCCACAGGTTATCCACAGATCGATACACAGATTTGCACGAGATTCCGACTCGATTCGGATTGGATAGTGTCAACCTCGTGAATACCGGCAGAAGTCCTTGCATAGAATCCTGCAAGGGTAGGACCACCGGGTTTCTGTCGCACTATTCACGCCCGACTGAACCAGAAGAATCGAACAAGCAGGTAGACGGTCATAGATGACAGAACAACTCGAAACGCCAATTAAGTCGATTCCGGCCAACGTGGACGCCGAGCGCGCCGTCCTCGGATCGTTGTTGCTCGATCCGGACGCCATCATCAAGATCGCCAACTTTATTCGGCCCGAGGACTTTTTCCGCGAGCGGCATGCGTGGATCTACAGTGCGATGCAGAGGCTCTCTGAACGACGGGAACCTCTGGACTTTGTGACGTTGGTCGATGAGTTAGAGCGGGAGGGTCTGCTTGAAGAAGTCGGCGGTCCGGCCTATATCACCGAGTTGGTCAACAGCACGCCTTCCGCCATCTATGTCGATCACTATGCCGCGCATCGTCGAACGCACGGCGGTGCTACGCCGGTTGATCTCGGCAGCCGGCAAGATCGCCGAAATGGCCTATGACGAGAGTAGTGAGCTGGAGACGGTCGTCGACAAGTCTGAGCAGCTCATCTTCGGTGTCAGCGAAAGCCGCATCCACCGCGATCTGACGCCGGTGCGGGCCGTGATGGGCGAGGTGGTCGACCGCATCGATTTCCTCTCGCAGAATCGCGACACACTTATGGGTGTGCCCACGGGGTTCTCCTTTCTCGACCAGATGTTGGGTGGTTTTCAGAAGAGCGACCTGATCATCCTGGCCGGACGCCCGGGCATGGGTAAGTCAAGTTTCGCCATCAGCACGGCCCAGAATGCCGCGCGGAAATTCGATGCCAGGGTCGCGGTGTTCAGCCTTGAGATGAGCAACGAACAATTGGTCCAACGTTTGCTCTCCATGGAGACAGCCATTGACAGCCACCGCCTGCGACTGGGCGATGTCTACGAGGATGAGTGGCCGATCCTGCTTGAAGCGGCCAACATGCTCTCGGCCACGAGCATCTTCATGGACGATACGCCGGCAGCGAGCGTGAACGAAATCCGCACCAAGGCCCGGCGACTCTATGCAGAGCACGGTCTGGACATGATTCTGATCGACTATATGCAGTTGATGACGGGCCAGGGCGGACGCAACGAAAATCGTCAGCAGGAGATCAGCTATATCAGCCGTTCGCTCAAGGGGCTGGCACGCGAACTCAATGTGCCTGTGATCGCGCTCAGCCAGCTCAGCCGCGCGCGGTCGAAAGTCGCTCTGACAAACGTCCCATGTTGTCAGATCTGCGCGAATCTGGCAGCATCGAACAAGACGCGGATGTAGTCCTCTTCATCTACCGCGAAGATTACTATATCCCCGACACCGATCGCCAGAATATCGCCGATGTGATCATCGCCAAGCATCGACACGGTTCGACAGGCACGGTGAGTCTCTTCTTCAAGAAAGAACTGACCCAATTCCGCGATCTCGAGATCAAACGCACGGAACTGGATTATTGACGGGTTAGAATCAGATCATGAATCAAACTGGGTTTATCGGTTTTCCCGATGTCAAGATGAAACCGGTAATCGTACCGGATCACTTCTTCACCGACCTGTTGCCGTTAATCGACGATATGGCCGAACTGAAGTTGACGCTGCATTGCTTCTGGTTGCTCAACGAACAGGAAAGCGAAATCAAGTATCTGCGCGGCAGCGATCTGCGCAGTGATGAAACCCTACTACAAAGCTTGCGCAGCGATCAAGAATTTAGGACAGCGCCGGCCACGCTTGAAGACGCCTTGGAACGAGCCGTCGCGCGCAACACCTTGCTCAAACTCGAAATTGAAACCGATCGCGACGATGACGTTGTACTGGTCGACGATTGGTACTTCATGAACACCGTCAAGGGCCGCCAGACAGTGGCGCTGATCCGTCAGGGCAAGATCACACAGCGCGACCTTACGGCCGCAATTCCCGGACGAGGCACGCCTCAAGGTACAGCGCCCGAACATATTCATCCTGTATGAGCAAAACATCGGCTTCATGACGCCGATCATCGCCGATCAACTGCGTGACATGGAAAAGAGTTACCCGCCGGCCTGGATTGAGGAAGCGTTCGAGATTGCCGTCAGCCGCAACAAACGTGCGTTACGCTACATCCAGGCAGTCTTGAAACGCTGGGAAACCGAAGGCAGAGGACCTGACAACAATGAAGAAACCAGGCGAGATACTACAGAGCAACGGGATAAATATAGACCGGACAAATATTCAGACATCATTTTGGGGTAGTCGCCGGACAATGGACAACCCACACCGCGGACGACGTAAACGACCTGCAGCCGCGCCTTCTGACGAATCAGTTGAGCTATGTCCGATCTGCGGCGGGACGGGTTTTGTTGCGGACGATGCACCGGTAGGACACCCAAACTTCGGGCGTGCGATTCCGTGCACATGTACGCAAGAGACACGCTTGGCGCGTCACATGCGTACCGCCGAACGCATGGGTGCGCTGGAACTATTGAAGCGCATGCGCTTCGACAATTTTCTCGTCGAGCCGCCCCACCTCTCGCAAGACAAGATCTACAATTTGAACAAGGCCTGGCAGGTTGCTCAGCGCTATGCCGACGAACCGACCGGCTGGTTGTTGCTGACCGGCACTTACGGTTCAGGCAAGACCCATCTGGCGGCGGCAATTGCCAACAGACGCATGGCCAAACATGAACCGGTGCTCTTCGTCGTGGTACCGGATTTTTTGGATCACCTGCGGTCGACCTTTAGCCCACACAGCGAGGTTGCGTACGACGACTGTTTGAGCAGGTGAAGAGCGCGTCCCTGCTCATCATGGATGATCTCGGCGCACAGAGCAGCACGCCCTGGGCACAGGAGAAACTCTTTCAACTCTTCAACCATCGGTACAACGCGCAACTGCCGACCGTCGTTACGTCCAACCAACGGCTCGACGAGTTCGGGCCGCGCCTGCGCAGCCGGCTATTGGACGTCAATATGGTCATGCATATACATCTAACGGCCAGCGATTATCGTTCCAGCCAATCTCCCGGCAACAGCGATCTCAGCACACTGGAGCTTCATCGCGACCAACAACTTGACAACTTTGACCCGCGGCGAAACGATCTATCGGGCGAGGAACGGGTCAATCTCAAGGAAGTATTCCAACTATGTCAAGAATTTGCCGAGCGTCCAAGCGGCTGGCTGGTACTGGCAGGTACCTACGGCTGCGGCAAGACCCATTTGGCGGCAGCCATTGCCAATCATCAAGCCGATCACGCACGGAGCGATGTGATGTTCATCGTTGCGCCGGATCTACTTGACCATCTACCGCGCGACCTTCAGCCCTCAGGCATCGACGACCTTTGACCGGCGCTTTGAAGAAATCAAGCAGACACCGCTGCTGGTCCTCGATGACCTCGGCACTGAAAGCGCATCGCCTTGGGCCAAAGAGAAACTCTTCCAGCTTCTCAATCACCGGTACCAAGCCATGCTTCCCACCGTCATCACGACCGCCCATACGCCGGATCAGATCGATCCCTGGCTGCGTACGCGCATGCTAGATGTCGATCGTTGTCAGTTCTGCGGTATGATCGTACCCACCTACCGCGGCAGCCAACACCAGCGTCGTACACGCAATGCGCGCCAACCAAAGCGATAATGCACAAGGCTGGAACTACCCTTCAGGGTTTGGTCGTCATATTTTCGCTATGCTATACTCGGCTGGCGCTGCCCCCCCAGCAAGCGTTTACAGTTTTCCCGCACGATTGACTTCAGTGCATGGCGATTGATTTGAATAGGCCGTGAGTTACGGCTCTCGACTTCTTCGTGCGCAGTCCGCCGAAGACAGAGGAAAAACGTTGATGCAGACGATACACAGGAATCTCTTGTCCCTTACGTTGCTGACGGCGCTGGTGCTGGCACTGGCGGCGTGCGCGCCCGAGCCTGCGCCTCCGGCCCCAACACGAACACCGGCGCCCACCTTCACACCGACGCCGGAAGTGGCAGCGCAACCAGTCGATCCGGCTGCCGCTGCGACGGCCCAAGCCATCGCGCAAGCGCAACAGGCTCAGGAGAGCGCTCAAAGCGAGCAGCCTGCGCAAGAGACACAGACAGAAGGGCAAGCGCAGCCGGAAGAAGCGCCGACCGATACGCCGGAACCCACCTCCCCACCGCCGGCCGAGGTCGTGGTCAACAGCAATATGAATGTGCGCACGGGGCCGGGAACGAACTACGGCATCGCCGGGGGCGTCAACCAGGGCGAGCGGTATCCGGTGACAGGCAAGAATTCGGACAGCACGTGGTGGCAGATCGACTATCAGGGGCAGGCCGGTTGGCTCTACGGGGAATTGGTTTCGGCGCAAAACATCGAGAGCATAGCCGTCGCCCAAAATATTCCGGCGCCGCCGCCGACAGCCGTGCCGCCAACGCCCGAGCCCCCACCGCCGCCGGAACCGGCTGCACCGCCGGAACCGCCGAAAGCACAGTACAAATTTAACATTACGGCCGTGAGCAAGTGTGCGCCCCAAGAGGCGGGCACCTGGTTCGACGGTCGGACATACATCAACGGCAACCCGTCCAATGGGTACAAGGTCGTCTTCAGCTACGCGCCGGATGGTCCACCGGTCACGAACCCGATGCAATCCGGACCACATCCAGGATACGAGGGCTGGGCGACCGGCTACTACAGCCATATCATCGCGTCCGCGGGTCCGCGAGCAGGTTCATGGTACGTCTGGATCGTTGACGACAACGGTGCGCGCATTTCGGAAATTGCCAACTGGAACAGCAGTGGCCCCGGCGGCGACTGTAATCAGGCGTCCGTTGACTTCGACAGCCGCCAATCAGCCGCCAACAAAATGACATCGACAACGTTCTTGTCGATAATTGAAGCTGATTTTGTCTCGTTTTCAGATTGCGCTCCGCCAGACTCTACAGATTTGGATCAGTTCGCTTGTACTGGGTGGGCTGATCTTTTTTTTGCTACAGAGCGACCCCGTCAGGGCATGGATGTGGTCACAGACGGGCGAGGAGCAGTTCGCTGCCCAGGTAAAGGGTCTGAGTGATTTGGCTTCCGATCTGATGAGGCCACACCCACAGCCGGCTGCGCAGATAGCAGTGACCAACGGCCGGGTGAACCCTTTTGGGGTGAATGTCTTTCTCGAACAGGAAGCCGATCCGGTCAAACGAGAACTGGCCGTCGCCATGGCGGCCGAGGCAGGCTACCGTTGGCTGCGTCAGGAATTCCCGTGGGAAGATATCGAGATCCACGGCAAGGATGATTTCGAAGATCGTCGCCACGAGCCGGCCCGTTCAGCCTGGGACAAATATGATCACATCGTCGCACTGGCGGAACAGTATGATGTTGAACTGATCGTCCGTATCAGCAATCCGCCGGCATGGTCCCGGGCGGCCGGAGACGAAAACGGACCCTATGCGCCGCCGGATGACTTCCAGGACTTCGCCGACTTCGTCACATCGGTTGTCAGTCGCTACAAAGGGCGTGTACGACATTACCAGTTGTGGAACGAGCCGAACATCTATCCGGAGTGGGGCAATCAGCCGGTTAGCCCGGAGGCATACACGGAGTTACTGAAGATTGGGGCGAGCGCAGCCCGGGCAGCCGACCCCGATGCAATCATCATCGCAGGAGCGTTAGCCTCCACCATCGATCTCGATGGAACCGTCAACGCCGGCCGCAATTTCAACGATCTTCTCTTTCTGCAGCGAATGTATGATGCCGGCGCAGCACCCTACTTCGACGTGATGGCCATGCAGGGCTATGGGCTCTGGTCCGGACCGACCGATCATCGAATGCACCCGCGTGTGATGAACTTCGGCCGCCCCCAGTTCGTGCGTGATTTGATGGTACAGAACGGCGATGCCGGCAAGGCGATCTGGATCAGCGAGATGAACTGGAATGCCGTCCCCGATGAGATCGGCGACAAACGATACGGCCAAGTCACACTCGACCAGCAGGCCCGTTACCTCCCGCTGGCCTACGACCGGCTGCGGACAGAATGGCCGTGGGTGGGCGTCGCCAACACCTGGTATCTCAAACGCGCCAGTGATGCTTGGGAGCAGAATGGACAACCTGAAGCGTATTTTCGCCTCCTTGCACCTGACTTTACCCCACAGCCCGTTTATGAGAGTATGAAGGCCTATACCGGGCAGATCAACGAGTAACCCGCCCCCCATCATCAGAGACCAACCAAGAGCGGCGCTTATTGATGAATCGACGCGTCCAACTCGAACCGATCTTGCTGTTTGCCGTCGTACGCGCTGGCTGCGGGAGTGCGCTTTTACGCGCTCGATGCATCCAGCCTATGGAGTGACGAGGGCAACACTTGGGCCCTGATCCAACGTTCGTTTGCGGAAATCGCACGCGACGCCGCCGCAGACATCCATCCGCCGGGCTACTACTGGCTCCTCAAAGTGTGGACATCGATCTTCGGAACCGATGCATATGGCATGCGCAGTCTCTCCGCAGTCGCCGGCACCTTGACTGTATTGATGAGCGCTCTGATCGCACGGCAATTTCGGTCGCTGCGCCATCATCGAGTGCTCTTTGCGACGCTTGCGGCTCTCGTCGCCGCGCTCAATCCGTTTCAGATCTATTACAGCCAAGAAGCACGCATGTATATGCTGTTGGCGCTGGAAGCCACTGTGGTTGCCTGGTCAGTCATCGTCCTGGTCCGTCGCACGCTTGGCGGTTCAATGCCCTCAGCTCCAACCCGTAACCGGACGGTCATGCTGACCATCTACGGTTTGGCCGCCACCGTGGGATTGTGGACTCACTATTCATTCCCGATCGTACTGGCGGCCGCCGGAACCGCCTATCTGATCTATTGGTTGCGCGATCGACGGCGCGACCGGCAAACAGAGCGCCTGCCGCTTCTCGGCTTTCTGGGCGCCAATCTCGTCGCGTTCATCCTCTTTCTTCCCTGGCTGCCCACGGCTGTCACACAAGTCCTGGGCTGGCCAAAAGGCGACAATCCAGTTTCGCTTGCCAACGGCGTGGTCGTGACTCTGCGCGTGCTGTTGTTCGGTCCACTGCGCGACACACCGGATCCAATCTGGCCGTGGCTGGCCGTGGCAGCTATCCTGCCCATGATCGGAGCGACCGCGATTGCTCGACAGCGGGGCAGCGTCACGATCATGCTGTGGCTGATGGCGCCCATTGCGCTGATGTTTGGATTCGGACTTTTCAGCACTGCCTTCCTCAAGTTTCTGCTGATCTCATCGCCGGCCTGGTGCATACTCGTTGCCGCTGCGCCACACGTGGTTTCGCTGGAGCGCTCTGCGGACGACATTGCCGGACGTACCCAGACGACGGTCGCGACGCAGATTCTCCAACTCCTGGTGACACTCGGCGCGGTCCTGCTGGCAATCCAAACCTTACCGGCCTATTACAGCGCGTCTGATGCCCGCGACAACTATCAAGACGTTGCTCGCTTTCTACGCACGGTCGCTGACCCCGAGAGCGATTTGGTTCTGCTCAACGCACCGGGTCAACAGGAAGTCTGGCGCTACTACGACCCAGGTCTACCCGTTTTGGCTCTGCCGGCATCTCGCCCGGCTGACCAGGGCGAGACGGAACAGGCACTTGACGCGGCGACGAAGGGCAAAGCACGCGTCTTCGCTCTGTTCTGGGCCACCGACGAAGCAGACCCGGATCAAATCGTCGAAGGATGGCTGGATCGTAACGGCTTCGAGGGCCCCGACACGTGGCAGGGCAACATGCGCTTTGTCACCTACCGTCTGCGCTCCGAACTGGCGTGTCGCACTTTGTCCACGCCGCCGCCGACGTTCGGTGGGCTCGCCGCGCTCACGTCGGTCTGTCTGCCGGACAATTCGGTCGATCCGGGCGACATCGTCCCAATGAGTCTAGTTTGGCAAGCACAGGGAAAGACGGAGGTCCGGTACGCTGTGTCGATTCAACTTCACGACAGTCAGGGGCGAGTCATTGCGCAACATGACGGAGAACCATCCGGCGGTTCGCGTCCGACAAGCAGTTGGGCCGACGGCGAGCAGATCCACGACAACCACGGACTATTTATCCCGTTTGGCACACCGCCCGGTAATTATCGACTCGTCATCGCTCTCTATGATCCGGTAACGGGTCTGCGTCGTTCCACTGCTCTTGGCGACCTGGTAGAGATTGGCCGGCTCACGGTCCTACGGCCGGAGAAGGCTGCGCCGGCTGAGCTGATTCCCATGGACTATCGCACTCCAACGCAAATCGGACCACTCACATTGCTCGGGTATGACCGCCATCGGCTCGGCTTTGCCCACGCGCCCGACAGTCCGCTAGGACCCGGTGATACGGTCGAATTCATTTTCTACTGGCAGGCGCCGTTGCCGTTACCGACGGACTGGCCGAGCAAAACCGTTCTGGAACTTGCGATCGGCGCCGACTGGACAAGCGCTGAAATTGCGCCGGAGTACCCGACCGATCGATGGACCGCAGGCGAAGTCGTTCGAACTGTCATCACCACACTGTACTCCGGCGGGGATGGCCGCGTTCGTCTGCGCATTGACGGCGACGAAGTGGAATTATCCACGCTGCTAGAGTAATCAAAATTCCTTGACACTCCTCTGTCGCTGGTATAGCATGAGTCTACTGCGTGGTGCCTATGTTTAGAGAGAAATTTTATGTCGACACACATCTCGCCAGACCCATGCCCTGTGGAGATCGCAGCCCGAATTATCGGGCAGAAGTGGACGCTCCAAATGCTTCACCACTTGCTGGACGCACCGCCGCTCCGTTTCTGCGAATTACAGGATGCACTTGGCGGTATGAACCCCAGCACCCTCAGCAGCAGGCTCAAAATGTTGGAAGAGGAAGGACTGGTGGAGCGGACTCAACTCAGTGCGGTCCCGCCCCATGTCGAATACACCCTTACGGACAAAGGGCAGCAACTGCGCGGTGTCATCCACGAAATCAGACAATGGAGCGCGATCTGGCTCTGTTCCCAAGGCGATGACAGAGGCGCGCGAAGTGATAGCGGATCCCAGGTGCGCCAGAAAGTCCCGATCACCGTAGACACCACGTCCATCGCTTGAACCAACACCTCACACCCAAGGACTAGCACTTGCATGGTAATGATTGAAGAAGTCGGCATCGAACTCAGCGGCATCACCGTTGGTCTATTGCAGGAAAACTGTTATGTTTTTGGGTGCACACAAACGCGTAAAGGTGTCGTCATCGATCCCGGCGACAATGTGCGGGCGATTTTACGGCTCATAGAAGAATCGGGCTTGACTGTGGAGAAGATCATCAATACCCATGCGCATCTGGACCACGTGATGGCCGTGAACGGCGTCAAAGCGGCAACCGGCGCCACGTTTCATCTCCACGAGTTAGATCTACCGATTCTGCATGACGTTCCTGCCGCGTGCCCTGCTCTGGCTCGACTCGGACGTTGACCCGATCGACGAACCGGACGCGTATTTGGAACATGGTCAGACGATTGCCGTGGGCCATCAAGAATTGGAAATACGCTTCACGCCAGGCCATGCACCGGGTCATGTCGTCTTTGTACACCATGCCGGTCAGATAGTCTTCGCAGGCGACACGCTGTTTCAGGGCAGTATCGGCCGCTTCGATCTGCCGGGCGCGGACGAACTCACGCTTCTGAATAGCATTCGTGAACAGTTGCTGACCTTGCCCGACGACTATGTGGTCTACCCAGGACACGGCGGCGCAACCACAATCGGCATCGAACGCGAGTCGAATCCGTTCGTCGGCAGAAACGCCGGCCGCCAGTAGATTCCGGGCGCACACGGGACCATGGTTAGTCTGCGACTACCGCTCGCGCGGATTGCACCTGTTGACTGCCGTGGTATCTACACCACACTGGATGCGAGAGTCGCTGCTCTAGAGCAGGCAATCTTGGGCAGTAGACCGGGAAGATACCTGGCCATTCGAACAGCCGCGTGCGTGATAAATATGGTATACTGAATCACCAGTTCAGTTCGGCGTGAATACCACGATGAAAATCCGGCTACGCCACTTCCGGTAGGAACTGTACAAGGATGTCTGCCGGGATTCACTCGTTCAGTTTGGCGTGAATACCACGACAAAAATATGACAACGCATTCCGACAGGTTTTCAGCTCTTTTTCGTCCCAATGACGATGATGCGCACGCGGTCGATTCTTCGACTGGCGCGACGACTGGCGGTGGTCAGCCCCAGGAACCGGTGGTCGTTTGGGAAGCGGCCAACAATATGGAAGCCCAGATCGTCAAGGGTCGGCTCGAAAGCGCAGGGATTCCTGCGTTTATCCGCGGCGAGGCACTCGGCTCGATCTATGGTTTGACCACCGGAAATCTTGCAGCCAGCGATGTGCTCGTCCCAGCAGTTCTTGCGGAAAAAGCGGTAGAATTGCTGGAGAGCGAGGTGGAGTGGGATGAGTCGGACTGGGATGAGATCGAATCAAGAGATGGACGTCCAGACGACATCAATTGACGACCTTGCGCAGGTCGCCGTTAAATGACAATCGTTGTTTTGGAGCAGACGGAGGGTAAATTGTGACCCAAGACGTACAACAGTCACCTGTCATTCCCGCCTACCTAGGCGAAAAACAGAAGAGCCGTTTCAACACACGGTTTCTCGCCGGTGGTTTGCTGCTGCTGGCTTTTGTCGTCTTTTTGGGCTATCAAATGGTGCAGGCGACCACATCCACCGGCGCGTACTACATGACTGTCTCGGAACTCTTTGAGCAGAGCTCCCAAATCTACGGCGAACGTGTACGCGTGAACGGCAATGTGGTGGAAGGCACGGATGATTGGAATGCCCGAGAATTGACGCTCAAGTTCACCATTGCCGACGAGACCGGTGACCATCTGCCGATCGTTTTTTACGGTCCGCGGCCAGACAACTTTCAGCGCGCAGCTTCGGCGATTGTCGAAGGCGAATTACTGGAAGACGGCACGTTTCAGGCCAACACGCTGCTGCTCAAGTGCCCGAGCCGCTACGAAGAAGAACCGGAAGAAGTCTTTGTCGAAGCAGTGCGTTAACCGGAATCAATCGCATTCTTGTTTGACCTGACGACCGGTTGTCTGCCCATCAGGCAACCGGCGTTTCTTATTGGCGGCGGAGCAGACAACCCTCGGCAGTTTTCACATAGGATAGTATGGCTAAGTCTCTGTCGTGAAAGTGATGAGAACTCGAACCGCAATCATTCAGTTGAAATCATCTACATCAAAGACCATGGAATTGAACCACTCTTATCGGCTACGCGCAGCGGTTCCGGCTCTTATCCTATTGATTCTGTTTGCAGCGAATGGACGTGTCGCTCAGGCTCAACAGACGCCTGACTACGATCCGGCATCAATTCCGGTACCGGCGCAGATGCCGATTACCACATTTGGCGCACAGACATTTCTGGAAAACTGTGCGCCCTGCCATGGCCAAACAGGGCTGAGCGACGGACCCGTGGTCGTCGACCTGCCGCAGCCTCCGCCTCCCTTCGCAGAGCCGGCGACGACCTGGGAGCGCAGCCCGGCTGAATATTTCCACACCGTCAAGTTCGGACGCATCGAAAATCTGATGCCGCCATGGGGCAACCAACTGGACGACCAACAGATCTGGCAGGCCGTCTACTATGCCTGGTCTCTTCACACCGATGCCGGACAAGTCGAGACCGGTTCCATGCTCTATGCAGAGTCCTGTGCGTCATGTCACGGTCCGCAAGGCGCAGGAGACGGCCCGGACGCCGACGGCGAATTGCCTGACTTCAGTGACGCCGGCGTCATGATGGCGCGCAGCCCTTCCTCTCTACACGATGGCTGGACGGCTGCCCACCCGGAGATTGGCGCCGACTGGAGTGCATCGGAGCAATGGGCTGTGCTCGATTATGTGCGCACCTTTACCTACGTCCCGCCCTGGGAATCGCCCTACCGCGTGGGCAGCGGTGTGGTGACAGGCCGGGTCATTCAGGGAACGGACGGCGGCGCCGATGTGGCAGATACACCGGTCACGTTGCGCGCGTTCATCAACTTTGCCGATGTGGCCTCTTTTGTCGCGGTCGCAGATGCCCAGGGCAGCTTCGCATTTGATGCGCTCATGACAGACCCGTCGGTCGTCTATCTGGTCGAGACCAATATCGACGGCGTTCGCTACAGCAGCGACTTTTTTGAGTTCACGCCCGACTCGAATTCTCAGTCCGCAGACATTACGATCTATGAATCAGGCAGTGACGGCAGTAGTCTCTTCGTGCCGCGGGCCAATTGGGTCATAGACTTTGAACCGGGCGTGCTGGTCGTCGGGCAGATCTACACGTTTGGCAATCAGGACGACAGGACGTTTACAGGGGTGCAACTAGCTGGTCTGGACCGACCGATTACGCTGATGATCCCCATTCTGCCCGGCGCAGAATTGCTTGAGTTTCCCGACGGCGTGCTCGGCGATCAGTATCTGCAGGTTGACGATGTCGTCTATGACACGCGACCCGTACCGCCGGGAGATCGGACCCGTCAGTTTTTTCTCACCTATCGGATGCCAATCGACGACAAATCAACGTCTATCTCATTCCCCGTCGGCCAGGAGGTCACAACGTTGAACCTGCTCGTCGCCGATCTGCCGGGCCTGGAGGTAGAGGTAGTGGGCCTGGAATTCATAGCAGAAGAGTCACTCCAGGGCGCCAATTACCTGCTCTGGGAGGGTGAGAATATTTCGGGCAGCTCTTCAATCGACGTGACTTTGGACGGCGCCCTGATCGCCGGTGCCGTCGATCCCCGGGCGCTCGCCCAGCCGAACAGTACTAGTAGAGAAGGTGAGCAACGTACAGCCGCCCCGACCGAACCCCCACTGGACAATTCCATCATCTTTGTGATGGGCGGGGTGCTACTGACCGCACTGGCAGGCATCTTTGTTTGGTCTACGCGTACATCTAAACGTGTCGACAGTGTGGCGTCGCTTGAGGCTGAACGTAAAGCTCTTCTCCATGAGATCGCGGCGCTGGACGACAGCAATGCCACCGGAGAATTGGATGACGACACGTGGGCAGCCGAGAGAGCCCGTCTCAAAACGCGACTCCTGATCGTTTCCTCGACGCTGCAGAAGTAGTAGTAGTAGTAGGGGTTCGCGGACCCTGTGTAAGGATTCACGAAGCATGATCGAGCCCACTTTGATCGATATTCAAGCTGTATTCAAACGCTATGGCCGCAAACGGATTCTACGCGGCGTCGATCTGCGGGTTGCGTCCGGCGAAGTCATGGCGCTGCTCGGATCGAACGGGGCGGGCAAGACTACGCTCATGCGCATAGTGTCCGGGCTCGCCAATCCCGATCGTGGCGCTGTCCTGCTGGGCGGCGCCGAGACCGGCAACGCCGGTCACGAATTGCGTCGCTATATCGGCTTGGTCGGCCATGCGCCGCTGATCTACGAGAACTTGACAGGGATCGAGAACCTGGCGTTCTTCGCTCGACTCTACGATATCAAAGACGCAACTGCACGGATCGAATCAGTGCTGAATGCCGTCGGCCTTTGGCAACGCCGACGCGACACTGTGCGCACCTATAGCCGCGGTATGGTGCAACGCCTTGCCATCGCCAGAGCGATCCTGCACGATCCGCCGATCTTGCTTTTGGACGAGCCGGACACCGGGTTGGACCAGAGTAGCGCAGACGCCTTACACGCGCTCATTCGTCAACTCGGTGCATCAAATCGGGCCATCTTGCTGACCACCCACAACTTGGAACGGGCACAAGAGTGGTCGGATTCCGTGAGCCTCCTGGTCGATGGTAAAATTGTCTTCACGGAGCAGACAAGCAGTATGACCAGCGCAGACCTGCGCCACCACTACGCTGCATTGGATACTTGAGGGCATAGACATGATCGAAGTGCGATGACGACCATAGATTACCCGATAGAATCGATCGACGACAGCCACGTAGCCATGCGCACAGATGGCGGGTTCGTAGCCTATCTGCATAAAGTGTGGGCGATTGCGGCCAAGGACCTCCGCACCGAATGGCGGGCCAAAGAGGTCTTCACGACCATGGCGACATTCAGCGTTTTGGCGGTGGTCATCTTTGGCATGGCCTTTGATCTGCGTGTGCCGGAGGCGAACATGGTGGTCCCAGGTGTCTATCGGGTCATCGTTCTCTTTGGCGGCATTCTTGGGTTGAACCGCAGCTTCGGTTCGGAGGTCGATCGCGGCAGTCTACCGGCGCTCTTGCTGGCGCCCGTCGACCGCACGGCCATCTATTTCGGCAAAATCATTGCCGGGCTCGCCTTTATGTTTGCCACCGAGTTGCTCATGCTGCCGGTGGTGCTCGTCATCTTCGATGTGAGCCTATTCCGAACCTGGATCCTCGTCAGCGTGCTGCTCGGTACCATTGGATACGTCGGCGTCGGGACGCTTTTTGCGGCCCTGACCGCCAATAGCCGGGCACGCGAGAGCATGCTGCCGATCCTTCTGTTGCCAGTGATGGTGCCGGTCTTCGCCGCCGGTGTCGCGCTCACCGCAGCGGTTCTCGACGGTCGGGCGTTCCAGGACTTTCGTCACTGGCTCGGGATCCTGGCGGCATACGATCTGATCTTCCTGACCATAGCCTACATGGTCTTCGACCTGATTTGGGAAGATGCATAGCTGTCCCACCAGACGCCTGTAGCAGAAGTGGAGCGACGATATACATGAGTGGTGCAAGCGTAGCACAGCAAAAACAAACATCTTCCGGCCGTCTAAGCGGTTGGGATATTGCCCAGTTGTTTCTGAACATCGCCACAGTGTTGGGCATGGCAGCGTTGATGTGGGCGGCGTTGGCGTATGCAAAGCCCGCCCTCAATTTGCAGGGAAACGAGCAGGTTGCACAGCGCATCTTCTACATCCACATGGGCTGTAACATCGGCGCGTTTGCGGCCTTTCTCACATCGGTGGTCGGAAGCGTCACCTACCTAATCGGCCGCAATCTGGACTGGGATCGGGTGACACAGGCGAGCATCGAGGTCGGCACGATCATTGGTCTGGGCACGATCATTTCGGGTGCGATCTGGTCCAAGCCGACCTGGAACACCTACTGGACCTGGGATCCGCGCCTGACGGCGTCGACCATCACAGTTCTGATCTATATCGCGTACTTGCTGTTTCGCAACGGCATTGACAACCGGGTGACCAAGGCACGTTTCGGCAGTATCTACGCGCTGTTCGCATTTCTGAGTATCCCGCTCACATACTATAGTGCGCGCTGGTTTCGCTCGATTCACCCGGTGGTCTTCGACGGCGAAAACGCTGATGCCCAGGGCAGTTTCAATATCGGACCAAGCATGAGCCAGACGCTTCTGATCGGGACAATTGCCTTCTGTCTGCTCTTCAGCGCGCTGATGATCATGCGGTGGCGACAGCTACGCCTGGAAGACCGGGTGGAAGAACTACGAGAGGAGCTTGAAGTATGACCTATCTGGCAAGTGCGTTTGTGGCCGTGTGGCTGCTGGTCACCCTGTATGTAGTCTTCATGGGCATTCGGCAGCGGAGACTCGAGGACGAGGTGAAGGTCCTCGAGGAAATTGTCATTGAACCTTAATCTTTGACGTAGCAGTGCTTACATTGTGCCGGCCAAGTTAAAATTAGAGTGGATCAGAGGTAACATCCCGCCCTGCCGATGCATCTAAACGCCAGCAGACATCATCAATAGATAGGCCCTTGATTCACTCGGAGAACCGGACTTTATGGCTCAATCGCTTAACCAATCCAAGACGGCACCATCTGTGGACGCGGCGCCACAGCGCACGCCTAAGCCGAAAGCAAACGACAGCGGTCGTCTGGTCGTTTTCATGCACTCGGTCGCCTTCGTACTCGGCTTTACGGCTGTCTTCACCCTCCTGGGCTCGGCAGCCGGGTTGCTGGGCGCCAATCTCAACCAATACCTGCCTGCGATCCAGCGCTTCGGTGCGATCATGTTGTTTGTATTCGCACTGTCGACATTGGGCGCCTTTCGGTGGATGGTGCGCAAAATCGACGAGCGAACGGATGTAGACGGCAATCCCGCCGCGGCCGCGCTGGTCAGTATTCTCAATTTCTTCAATGCACTCATGTACACCGAAAAGCGCGTGACCGATATGCACAATGTCAGCCGGCGCTATGGATACTTGAGCAGTGCGTTTCTCGGCGTCAGCTTCAGCGCCGGATGGGTTCCCTGTGTCGGCCCGATCCTGGCCAGCATTCTATTTCTGGCCAATACCAGCACGACGGCATCACAGGGAGCGATCTTGCTGGCCATCTACAGTCTCGGCCTGGGGATACCGTTCTTGATCACCGGCGCCGCTTTTAGTTCAGCAACCAGATTCCTGCGCAAGCTGAACCGTCATGCCAACATCGTGAGCATAGTGAGTGGCGTCTTCCTGCTCTACGTCGCGTATCTACTCTGGACAGACAGTCTCAACGGGCTGACCACCCAGTTCGCCTTCCTCAACGAATGGGTCTTCCAATTAGAGGAAATGCTGGCGCTGGGTTCGGGTACGAGCGGCGACATTATCAGCGTCGGCGTGTTGGCTGCTGCACCCATTGCTTTTACCGCCGGCATCATCAGCTTCATCAGCCCGTGCGTATTGCCATTGATTCCCGCCTATGTCGGCTATCTCGGCGGTGCTGCCGTCAACACCGGCCAGGCAGAGTCGTAACCAGATGCGTGTGACACTCTACATCAGACCCGACTGCCCGCTCTGTGACGAGTTAAAAGCCGATCTCCTGCAAATGCAGACCGAGGTCGGCTTTTCTCTTTTTGAGCAGAACATTGAAGATGACGTGATGGCATATGAGCGATTCCGCTATCTCATCCCGGTGCTTGACATCGAGAACGGGCCGCTGCTCTGTCCACCCCACGCCTGGAATGTGACCTACGCGGCCATCGTCCAGGCGAGTGCAGAATCCGCACACAGGTAGATCCAACGGCACCGATTGGCAGCATGCGGGATGACACAAAAAACTTACAGACCCGACCAACCGGATCCACTGGCGCAGTCGGCGAATCGTCTGATTCGTTGGGTTGCCCGTCATTGGCTATTCCTCTTCAACCTCGCTTGGGCCGTCTACGTCTTCACCCCATTTCTGGCGCCGATCTTCATGCGGCTCGGTTGGCAACTGCCGGCGCACGCGATCTACACGATCTACTCTTCCCTCTGTCACCAGTTGCCGGATCACAGCTACTTTCTGTTCGGCCCTACCTACGCACCCTCGACAGAAGCCATTGCAGCCGCAGGATTTCCTACGGATGTGGGTCTGTTCTTGTTTCGGCGCATGATCGGCAGCAGCGAATTCGGATACAAGGTGGCCTTATGCCAGCGGGATGTTGCCATCTATGGCGCTGTGCTACTTGCCGGGCTGTTGTATGGACTTCTGCGCACTCACATGCAGATTCGGTCGTTGCGCCTATGGGTCTACGGGTTGTTAGTGATGCCCATGGCCGTCGACGGCGTCACACAGCTACTGGGCTGGCACGACAGCAATTGGTGGCTACGAACGATCACGGGCATGTTGTTCGGCTTGGCGTCTGTTTGGCTGGCCTATCCGTATGTCGAACAAGCCATGGGCGAGGTCATCACGGCGGAAGCATGAATATCCGAGGGACAATTTGTGTTCGACGGTCAAAGCGATCTCGGCAACCCCTGTGTGCAGAATGAGAATATGTGACCGAAGGTGGTCCGTGATCCGCTGTGCGCAACAAGCCGGCAGAGTTGAGGTTCCGATCACGCATAGCGCAATCTTGGGTCTGTGAAATTCGACAAAGCAGTACCATGTGACTATACTATGACGGTTTGCGCGGCAAGGGTACTGTCTTTCCGATATGTAGGGCTAGGTCTTGTTCCTGCCCGGCAATATCGAATGTCTCTGTTCAAGAGGACGATCCGGAAGGCAATAGTATCGACAGAAGTACGCAAGCGAATCGATGCACGGACGCGGCCTACCGGAGTGGCTTGGCGACCGATGCGAGCAAACTCGGGAGTCGGAAAAACATGGCCAATATCAAATCAGCACAGAAACGTGCACGCCAAAACAGTGGGCGTCAGGAGCGAAACAACGTACTGCGGAGCAGCGCGCGCACTGCGATCAAAAAAGCCCGCGTTGCCATCAGCAGTGGTGATCAGGAAGCTGCAGCCACTGCCGTGCACAAGGTTACGCTGGTGCTGGATCGGGCCGCGAGCAAGGGCGCGATCCACAAGAACAACGCTTCCCGCCGCAAGAGCCGCATTGTGAAGGCGTACAACAAGGCCTACGCGGCATAATGTAACGATCTTGCTGCATAAGAAGATAGAGAGTCGCCGCCGATGATCGGCAGCGACTCTTTTTTGATCGAGGCTATGCCCTTCCCGTCCATTCCCCACGTCCCAGATGAAAATCACATAGGTCACAGAGCGCGCACCGATCACAGTTCGGTCTGCGTGCCGAGCATATCTCACGGCCCAGGGTAATGAGGTTGATGTGCAGCGCCAGAAAAGTCTCCGCGGGCAGGAGACTCTCCCAGAGTGCCTTGATCTTTTCCGGCGTCGCCCGCCGGCTACTGAGCCCCAAGCGCTGGGAAATGCGTTGGATGTGTGTGTCGACAGGGAACGCAGCCATGCGGTACGAGAAGAGCAGCACGATGCTGGCCGTCTTGTGACCGACACCCGGGAAGGCCGTTAGATAGGCCTGCGCGTCCTCAACCGACATCTCCTGGACGTGGTCGATGTTGTATTCACCACGTTCCGCCTTGATCGCCTCCAACGTTTTGACGATGCGCGGCGCTTTCTGGTTATACATTCCCGCAGTCCGAATGGCAGCCTTGATCTCATCCAAAGGCGCCGTGCGCACTGTGTCCCAGTCATCGCCAAAGGTTGCCTTCAGTTGCCTGAATGCGCGTCCGCTATTAGTATCGTTGGTGTTGGCACTGAGGATGGTCCAGATCAACTCGTCCACCGCCGACTCTTCCGGCCTAAAATCCGGCTCACCATAGCGATCCAGTAGGCGCAAGTGTACCTGCCACGCGCGTTCCTGTTCGTCCAAAATGTGCTCGCTCCTCCCATTGCCCACCTGCCCAACAGACTTCGCCACCAGCAACACCGCAACAGAAATGGATCTGCTCGCTCGCATGCAGATACCACCCGCGAAGCTGGTCGGGTGTTGCTACCGGTCTTCGAATCTCAACACCTCTAGCCCAACAAACTGTTGTCGATCAGTCTGAGACATCAGTGAATTGAGTTCACGGGGCACGATCCTTTCCGGATCGGTATACCAATCATGTGAGTAGACCAACCAGACGCGTTCTTCACCTTCGACAAGCTCGCGAAGATACGGGACATCCGCTTCGGTCATCCGAGGCTCGAGTACGCCCGCATCGAAAAGATCGACAGGCGCACCGCGCAGCTCTGTGTCACGATCAAAGTGGCGGAAGTAGTATTCGAACGGGATCTGTACCCAAGTCGCGTTGAAGAGGATCATGTCGTCCGGCTGTGTCTGTTCCGCAACGTAGGTTGCCGCCTTGGCCCAATCCTCTTTCTCAAAATAGACATAGTAGGTGTATAGAGCCACGGTGCTGACGCCGGCGATGAGCAGTACAATGGCCATTCCCAGAGCACGCCGCACAAGCTTGGCCGTTCGCCGTTCGCGCATGGCCTCTGCCTGAGGAAACAGATGCCGGCGATCGGGCGAAAACAGACCGACCATAATCCCGCGAATGCCCACGGCCATCATCATATAGAGGGGAAGCGTGATCCAAATCAATGTTCTGTCGTAGAAGATCGGCCGCCGCAGACTAACCAATAGCTCACCCACAAACGGCACGAGGAACAGAGACGAGAGGAACAGAGCCCAAGCCATCTGTTTGCGCAGAAAGTAGACACCAAGCAGGGCCAGAAACAGATAGAAGACGATCAACGGTGTAGCGGGTACCCAGTGGGGTGCATGGGCAAAACTAAAGTTTTTGAGTGCGCCGGCGATCGTACGCAGCGTTGGAGAACCGATCCAAAATTCATCGTCTACTTTGAGCGATTGAAGCACGAACGGAACGGCCCACGGCAACCAGAGTAGAAACGCCGCAGCCTGGATTCGTAGCCAATTGCTCGGAAAGCGCTCACTGTTGACAGCACGCAAACTGACGTGCCGACCCGTACGACGGACGACCAGCCACACGCCGAAAACCGCCAAATTCAAGGCCAACGGGAAGAACACGGTCGCCGTGTTGTGTGTCAACATGACGCCGGCCTGCGCAACCGCGAGACCGACTGCCGCGCGCACGTCATGCAGGCGGACCCAGCGACGTGGAGAGACAAAATCACGCCAACCGAGTCGACGGGTGCCGTAGCCGCCCAAATAGCGCGCCGCAAAGTGGACAGCCGCCGCTGCCGACAGTGTCAACAACCCGTACATACGCGCTTCCTGGGCGAAACGCACTTGGAAAGGGGAGACAGCCAGGATAAATGCAGCCACGAGGGCCGTCAGGTCATCCCGGGTAATGCGTTTGGTGGCGCCGAAGAGAAAGGGAATTGCCAGCGTGCTACATAGTGCGGAGAACGAGCGCACCACACCTTGTTCATCCCCAAATACGCCCTGCCAGATCGACAACAGTGAATAGTAAAGGGGCGGATGTTGATCGATCATAACCAGCCAACGCCATCCTTCCCACATCGGCCGGTCGGCGATCCAGATGCTGAACGCTTCGTCGAGCCAAACCGTCTTGCTGCCGATCAGAAAGAAGCGCAGCACTGCGCCCAGAAGAATAACGGCGATCAGGGCGAGAGAGCTGCGCCGGCGTGTGATATCCGTAAGCCACTTTGTCATGGGTGTTGAGAATCAGCGAAAGGTCGATCGCGCAGCATAGCTCTGTGCACGATCCGTAAGCGAACGATTCAATCGCGGGTCCGTCATGCCGGCGTCCAACTGGTCACTTGATGGAGCCAATCAGGGATAAACGATGCTCATGGGCCGGTTCTCCACAGGGGTTGGAGTGAGCCGTGAACGAGTGGTTGACACAATATATCTTGTGCAATGAGAATGCAAATTTCCGGGCATCACGAGGTTGTGCAGCACAAAAACTCGACTATGGTCATTGACATCGACAAATTGAAAAGTCGATGTAGCACCATAGCTTGGTGCGCGGCCAGCCAGGTTCTCTGAAGGGATCAACCATTGACCATCGGATATCGATCGTTGACGAGACCCCCAGCCCAATCAAGCAACGACGCCTACAACTTGACCGCCGTGCTCACCGACATCTCCCGCACTTCACCGGCGGTTACTTCACGATTGAGTCGATGCCGAGAGATAGATGCCTTCGGAGATGAGCATGGTATTGAGGGCGATTTCGGCAGTGGGCAGCAGGTCAACCCGGCCCTGCAATGCGGCCAGCCAGTGTTCCTGGGAACTGTCGTAGACGTCGCCCACTTCCTGGACGGTGTGGAGGCGCCAGTTGTAGGCAGGTCCATGTTGACCGAGATGTCGAAGTCCAGGTCGCCTTCAGCACGGAAGAAGCCGAATGGATCGATGACGGATGCCGCCGTGGCTGCCGAAGATCATGGAGCCGTCGAACTTGTCCATGTGGACCGCCCACGCCTCGATGATGTCCAGGGTCAACCCGCCGGCCATCCGCACAAAGCCGAGACCCAATTCCTCGACGTCGTAGCCGCTGATCTCCTCGCGCGCTTGTGTCGATGGGCGTCTCCTGGTAGGTCTTGCCGCTGATGCGCTCGACGGTCGGGTTGCCGAGTCAGGTGCAGGATCGTGTTGATGTGGTAGACGCCCATGTCATAGAGCGCGCCGCCGCCCGAGTTGCGCTTCTGCACGAAGGTCGGCGTGCCGTAGCCGTCCACAAACGGCCGCCCGCGCCGCCGGTGACCGATCGAACGCGCGTGGTAGAGTTTGCCCAGATGGCCGTCGTCGATCAGCGCTTTGGCCACCTTGGTCTCGGTGAAATAGAGGTTGCGGGTCTGGATATGCAGCATCTTGCCGACATCGCGTGCGCTGTTGAGCATGGTCGCGGCATCGACATAGGCACCGGCCATGGGCTTCTCGCAGTAGACGTGCTTGCCCGCTTCGCAGCGCGGCGACGGTGATCGGCATGTGGAAGTTGTTGTGCAGACAGACGTCGACCGCGTCGATGTCGTCCCGGGCCAGCAATTCGCGGAAATCGGTGTAGACGTGGGGAATGCCGTACAGTCGGCCACCCGCCGACCTTCGGCCTCGTTGAGGTCGGCCAGCGCCACGAGTTCGGCATGGGGCAAGCTTGCTGTAGTTGTTGACATGGGCCTTGCCGATCTGGCCGACGCCGATAAAGCCAATACGCACTTTTTCGTTGCTCATCGTTCACTTTGCTTTCGGTAGGTCTGTCTTTGTGCTACTCGTCCTGGAGGATACGCTTCATCAGCGCCAGCGTCTTGAGCGCGCCACCTATTTCGTCGCCGTCGATCGGTGAACTCTCGATACCCCAGACGCCGTCGTAGTCGTTGTCCAGCAGAATATGCATGGCTTTGGCAACATCGACCGTCGGATCATTGCCCTCGGCGTCGAACTCGAAGGTCTTGACGTGGGTCAGACGTGCATACTTTGCGCATTTGACCCAGGCATCCTCCGCCGTTCCCTCCGCCCAGTTATTGGTGTCTAAGAGCAACCCCAACCCGTCGATGGCCTCCATGATCTTGACGACATTGTCGGCATGTTTGGATGGTCCCCAGTGGTTTTCCATCACCAACTCGATGTTCCGAGGCCCGGCATAGGCAAGCAGGTCGTTGTAGCCGTCGACAATGATCGCAAATACATCGTCCGGCATCTCTTCGGGGCCGCCGCAGTCGATGCGCACCTGGCTTGCTCCAAGATATGCCGCGATGTCGATCCACCGTTTGGCGTACGCTCGGCGTTCGGCGCGCTCCTCCGCCGTCGGTTCGTAAATGTGCCCACCGTCGACTGCAATGCAGCCGAAGGGCAGATTCACGGCTTCCGCGGCGGCTTTTACTTTGTCGAGAAAGGCGTCGTCGGCATAGCCTTCCTCCAGGTGCTTCATCCATGGATCAAGCTGGGTGAGGCCATGCGCCTTGTTCCATTGAATGTAGCGAAAGATGTCCATCTCGCCCGTCGGAAAAGTGCGATGAAAACTGTAGGACATGACACTGTATTGCATAGAAGACTCCCCATAGGTTGAAATGATGCTGAAGACGGTTGACAGGGGGACGTCGCAGCGTTCATTCGTTCAGCATACGATGTTTATGCTGCCGATCCATCCCGTCTGCGTTCCATCCTTGTTGGTCGATTGAATCAATGCCCCGGCTACGCTACAATTACGTCGCCAATGACCCCGCACACTTGCATGACCGCGCTTGCCACCCGAGGTCTGTAGTCAGAAAGAGCAGGTCCGGTCGGCTCTGGTCGGCGGTCTTCAGCCACGCAGGGCTCCAGGTCGTCACCGTCAATGAAGACGGAACCGTCGGTTTTTGGTGAGTTGAGCGGGCAAATGTGTCGAACCGGCCACAGAGAGGTTTGCACGATACATGAAATTCTCGACCGGCATCGAACGCCAGGAATACAACAATGACTGACAACGCCGAACTCGAACTCACGATCCATCGTCGCGATGCCGACTCCTACGCCGTCGAGCTGCGCTTTGAGCCGGCCGGGCGATGCAGCCGATGTACGGCTTTCCCGGCCCGGCCCGGCAGTGACCGAGATCGCACCGGAGGCGCTGGCGCCATTCGAGTTCGAACCGGAGGAGTACGGCCCGTCCTCGGCGAACAACTGCTGGCCGACGCGCGAGGTGCTGGCGGCAGTCAAGCGGCCCAGACCGCAGCCGCGACGCTCGCTGCATCGCTGCGCATACGTCTCTTCGTCAGCCCGAGCGCGCCGGAACTTCATGGCTTGCGTTGGGAATTGCTGCGGTTCCGGGGGAGAGCGGCTACCTTTCGACCAACGAAAACACGCTCTTCTCCCGCTACTTGAGCAGCGGCCGACTGGCGACCGGTACGTCTGCGGCCTGAAGGCGAGCTGTCCGCGCTGGTTGTCGTGGCCGATCCACCGGGGTTGGAGGAATTTGGGTCTGGCCAAGGTGATGGTAGAGGACGAACTGACCCGGGCCCGCGCCGGGCTGGGCGGCGCCATCCGCCGTACAGAACTGAGCGACAGCGAGCGAGATTACGCTCAACGCCATCGTCGACCAACTGCGCGACCGGCGTGGACATTCTCTACATTATCGCCCACGGTCTGCTGGTCGACGGTGCACCGGTGCTCTTCCTGGCCGGAGACGACGGCACGCGGCCCGGTCCCCGGCGCCGAACTGGTGACCCGTCTACAGGAACTGCGTGACCGGCCGCGGCTGGTGGTGCTCGCCTCCTGCCAGAGTGCGGGCGAAGGCGACGTCTGGTCCACCAGCGACAACGGCGTGCTGGCCGGCCTAGGCCCGCGTCTGGCCGAGATCGGCATCCCGCCGTCGTGGCCATGCAGGGCAACATCCAGATGGAGACCATGGCCCAATTCGTGCCGATCTTCTTCGAGGAGTTGCGCCGCGACGGCCACGTGGACCGGGCCATGGCCGCGGCGCGCGGCGCGATCCGTGGCCAGAGCGACTGGTGGGCACCTACACTCTTCATGCGGCTCCGAACGGCCGCATCTGGTACGCGGCCGGTTTCGGCGAGGCAGGCCAGGACTCGAACAGTGGACCTCGCTGCTCGCCCACATCAAGAACGGCAAGTGCACACCCATTCTCGGCCCGGCATGACCGAGTCGCTGCTTGGGATCGCGACGCCAGGTCGCACGCCAGTGGGCCGAGAGTTTCCACTTTCCCATGGCGCCCCACGACCAGGATGACTTGCCTCAGGTGACCCAATACGTTGTGGTCAACCAGGGCGAGGTCTTCGCCCAGGATCGGCTTTCGGACTACCTGCGCGAACAGCTCAAAAAGCGCCTGAACGGTGACGGCACCGACCATGTGGCCTTGAGCGAGTTGTTCAGCCGGGCCTGGCAACTCCAGCGCACGGCCAATCCGCTGGAGCCCAACTGGATCATGGCCCAGCTGCCGTTGCCGCTCTACATCACCACCGACCACACCAACATGCTGCTCGACGCGCTGCGCGAGGCCGGCAAGCAGCCGCGGGTCGAGCTCTGTCGCTGGAATGACTATTTGGAGGATCTGCCCTCGATCCAGGACGACAAATCCTACTACCCCAGTGCGGAGGAGCCGCTGATCTTCCACCTTTTCGGCAACATCGAAGAGCCCGACTCGCTGGTACTGACCGAGGACAACTACTTCGACTTCCTGATCGGCGTCACGCGTAACAAGGATTTGATCCCCGAGATGGTGCGCCGCTTCCTGGTCGACAGCGCCCTGCTGTTCCTGGGTTTCGGCATCGAAGAATGGGATTTCCGCGTGCTCTTCCGCAGCATCATTCGAGCGCGAGGGACGGCGGCGGCGCAACCGCTTCAAGCATGTGGCCGCGCAGGTCAACCCTGAGGAAGGGCGCATCCTCGAACCCGACCGTGCGCCGCGCCTATCTGGAGTCCTACTTCGACGACTCCGACATCAAGATCTACTGGGGCAGCGTGGATGACTTCATCCGCGAACTGGACTCGCGCAGCGAGAAGGCCTAGGCCATTCCAGAGAATAGGCCATTCCAGAGAAATAGACACCCCGATCTTTCTGGATGCTGACTGCGAGACAACCTGTTTCGTCGAAAGCTGCCCTGAAAAATAGCCACAGATATGCACAGATAAACACAGATGGCTCTCTTGTTTTCATCCCCTGTGGCGCTGCATCGCCGCATGTGAACTTCCAGGAAGGTGCATGGGGTGGAAGGTGCATAGGGTAGCTATTTCCTTGGATAGGCCTTAGTCAATGTGCCGAAGCAGGCTATTCAGTCATAGGTGGTTCTTCGGCAAGAACCGGGTTTCTCTCTCGTGTGCTGAATCATCCTGAACCGTTCAATTTTGTTCACCTCCCGATCATGTTTTGTGAACGTTGGTTAAACGCGATCGCGCTATCATTGCGGACAGAAGAGCAAGTACGTCCGCAACCCCCTGTAAGAGTTTGGAGAGGAAAGCCACATGAAAGAAGTCATCGGAGCACGTAACGGCTTGGCGGTCGGTCAACGGCCGCGCTTTTCCGACAGCGCATCCTTGCCGGACCACCGCGACTATCGCCGCGGCCAGGTCGTCTTCGACGGGCGGCGTCCGGACCAACAGCCCTATCGAGTGCTGGCCGGAGAGGTAGTCATCGTTCGCAACGGCAGCGCAGTCGACATTGTGGAACCCGGCGAATATCTGGACCCGTCCATCTGGAATCGCGCCACCGCCATCGCCTGGACCGATTGTCGCCTGGTTGGGGCGTGAACGTGTTGGTCAAGATTGCCGCTTGAACCCGTTGCACTATTCGCCGATCCGAAGTCTCGTCACAATTACCGACCGTCCGATTGTCAAGCAGTATCCGAGCAACCATGAAGATCGTGAATAAGAAAGCGCCGTGGGAATGCGGCGCTCTCTTCTTTTGACCCAAACATGAACGACTAGCCGTAGGTCGGGCATCCTGCCCGACAAGCCCATCTGCAGCGACCGATCGCGGCAACAGCAAACACCCGCCACACCCCACCACCGCCGACTCCCTCTCCGACCCGATGTAGCCGTCATATTGTACGGCCCATGTCGCTGTAGGCAACACATCCTGTATAATGGACATGAATTGCATGTCGACGAAGAGCCGGCCGACAAACGATCGGCGGCCAAAACCGCGCCGACAACGAGGCGATACGATGGCGATTTTAGAGGAGTACCATGCCCCCGAGTCCATTCAAGAAGCGGTGAATCTACTGGCACGCCGCGATCGCCGGCTCGTGCCCATGGCAGGCGGTACATCGTTGGTAGGGCAACTGGAAACACGCGCCGTTGCCGACATCGACGGTGTGGTCGATCTACGCAACCTGGCGCTGGATTCCACTGATGTGCGCGACAAGACATTGGCCATCGGTGCCATGGTGACCTTGACGGCTCTGTGCGAACACGACGCTGCTGCAACTCTCGCCAATGGCATCTTGGCAGTTGCTGCCCGAGGAGAAGGACCGATCAACCTGCGCAACGTCGCCACTGTGGGCGGAATCGTGGCCGCGGCTGCCTGCGACAGCGAGTTCTACACGGCATTGCTGGCCCTCGGCGCTACAGTCGTCACCAGTGACGGCGCTGTCGAACAGTCCACACCACTTCACAGCTATAGAGCAACGGGCGAGCTCATTGTCTCCGTCCAGCTGTCTTTGGTGCAGGCGAGCGGTGGCTCTGCCCGCGTGGCGTGGACACCTGCAGATCGTCCAATCGTCGCCGCCATCTGCGTGTGCAAAGACGGACTTGCGCGTGTTGCGCTGTGTGGTGTTGCAGAGCGTCCGCAATTGGCCGGTGCGTTGCTCGATCCGCCGGATGACTTCAAGGGCAGTGCTGAGTATCGACGCGCCATGGCCGACATCGTGGTTGCACGTGCGCGTGCGGCTGCAGACAAAGCGGAGCCAAAACCACCACGGCCCCGGCAATAGCAGCCGGGCAAATTGGCAGGTATGTCGAGGACGAAATGTCTATGCGCGTATCATTCACCGTCAATGGATCAGACCACACCATCGACGTCCATGCCGGCGAACTGTTGCGCACAGCTGCTGCGCCGCCTGCGCTACTACAGCGTGAAACACGGCGACGAGACCGGTGAAAGCGGCGCCGATGCCGTCCTGCTTCACATGTACGCCGGACAGCCGCAGTCGTATCGCCTGGTCAACAGCGGCGTCATGCTGGCGGCTCAGGCCGACGGCGCCTCCATCATCACGGTGGAAGCCATGAGCGGCCCCGCGCAACGACGACCTGCACCCGCTGCAGGAGCAATTTGTCGCGTGCGGCGCGATCCAGTGCGGCTATTGTACGCCGGCCCAATTGCTGGCCGCCAAGCAATCTGCTGGACGGCAACGCCCAAGCCCAGCGAGGCCGAGGTACGCGAGGCCATCGCCGGCGTCCTCTGCCGCTGTACCGGCTATCTCAAGCCGGTGCAGGCCATTCTCCGCGCGGCAGCCCAACTGCGCGGCGAAGAGCTGCCGCCGCTGGATGTCCGATTCTCGATGCCCGGATGCAGGCGAGTGGCCCACGGGCGAGACCGCCGCCGATGATCGACGACGGCAGCCCGCACCGGGCGGCGCGACACACAGACTCGCACACGCACCCTGCCGGTCACGCTGGCTCCGCCGCAGACGGCTGTGGTCAACAAACCCGAACGCAAGGTCGATGCGGTCAAGCTGAGCAAGGGACGCGCCGTCTTTGCCGACGATATGGAGATGCCCGGCATGCTCTACGCCGGCTTGCTTACCAGCCCCCACGCCCACGCCCGCATCCTCTCCATCGACAGCAGAGCAGGCCCAGGCCTTGCCCGGCGTCCATGCGGTTCTCACCCACGAGGATCTGCCCCGTGTCGTCTATGCCAGCGGCGGCCAGAGTTACCCCAACCCGCCACCCTATGACCAGGTCAGTCTGGACAACAAGGTACGCCATGTGGGCGATCGGGTGGCCGTCGTCGCGGCCGAGACACCGGAACTGGTGCAGCAGGCACTGGAATTGATCGAGGTCGAGTACGAAGTGCTGCCCGCGGTATTCGATCCGCAGAAGCCATGAGCGGGCGCGCCCGTCATCCACGACGAGCCGGATGCAGTCGACATCCATGACGCCGACGCGCAACATGGCCGTTCACATCCACGTGGACCACGGTGATGTGGACGCTGCGTTGGCGCAGGCCCGACCTCGTTTATGAGAGCGAATACCGCGTACACCAGGTGCAGCAGGCCAGCATCGAACCGCACGTGGTGTTGACCTGGTGGGACGAAGACGACCGGCTGGTGATCCGCACCAGCACCCAGGTGCCCTTCCATGTGCGACGCATGGTTGCGCCGCTGATCGGACTGCCGGTGCGACGGATCCGCGTTGTCAAACCGCGCATCGGCGGCGGCTTTGGCGGCAAACAGGAGATGCTCATCGAGGATCTCTGTGCGCATCTGACCATCAAGACCGGGCGCCCGGTCCGGTTCGAATTCACCCGTGCCCAGGAATTCACCAGCGCACGCACACGCCACCCACAGATCCTGCGCATCCGCAGCGGCGTGGACAAAAACGGCAAGCTGGTGGGCATGGATCTGCACGTCGTGGCCGACACCGGCGCCTATGGCACCCATGCACTCACCGTGCAAATGGTCTCTGGTTTCCGCGGTCTCAGCACCTATTGGCTGCCCAACGCGCGCTTCGACTGTGATGTGGTCTACACCAACAAGCCGGTGCCCGGCGCCTTCCGCGGCTACGGCGCGCCCCAGGCTCTCTTTGGGCTGGAACAGCATATGGAGGAACTGGCCCAACAGATCGGTATGGATCCGATGGAGTTCAAGCGACTCAACTGGATCAAGGAAGGCCAGGAGATGCCCATGGCCAAGGCCATGGGCGAAGGGCGGGAGGGCTTTCCCCAGACGATCCGCAGCAGCGGCCTGGAGGAATGTGTTCAGGAAGGCGCAACAAGCCATCGACTGGGAGCGACGCACCGATTCGGCTTGGAAGACCGACCCGCAACGCCCCCACATCAAGCGTGGGCTGGGCCTGGCCATCTGCATGCATGGCACCGGCATCGCCGGACTGGACATGGGCGCGGCCAGCATCAAGCTCAACGATGACGGCAGCTTCAATCTGCTGGTCGGCGCAACGGACTTGGGCACCGGTTCTGACACGGTCCTCGCCCAGATCGCGGCTGAGACACTGGGTGTGCCGCTGGAAGCAGATCATCGTTTTCAGCAGCGACACCGATTTCACGCCCTTTGACACCGGCGCCTACGCCAGCAGCACGACCTACATCAGCGGCGGCGCGGTCCTCAAGGCCGCCGAGGATGTACACCGCCAGATCGCCGCGCATACGGCCAAGCATTTGATTCCAGGCATCGATCCCGATCCTGTGGCTGGAAGAGGGCCAGGTCAAGGCACCAGATGGCCGTCCAGTGACTATGGAGACAGGTCGCCCTGCACAGCACCCACCAGGCAGACCAGCATCAGATCATGGCGACGGCCAGCCATATGAGCTACGTCAGCCCGCCTCCCTTTGCCGCGCAATTGCCGAGGTGGAAGTTGACACCGAGACCGGCCAGGTGACGGTCAAGAAGCTGGTCATGGCGGTCGACTGCGGAATCGCCATCAATCCGATCACGGCAACGGGGCAGGTGGAAGGCGGCATGGTCCAGGCGCTGGGCTATGCCATCAGCGAAGAGATGGTCTACGACGACCAGGGCCATCTGCTCAATCCACGTTTGGGCGACTACCGTATTTTCGCCGCCGACGAGGTGCCCGAACTCCAGGCAATTCTGGTGCAGACGTACGAGCCATCCGGCCCCTACGGCGCCAAGGCAGTGGCCGAGATTCCCATGGACGGCGTCGCGCCTGCAATTGCCAGCGCCATCTACGACGCAACAGGCGTACGCATTCGCCGGACTTCCGTTTACGCCGGAACGGGTGTGGCAGGCGTTGACGGGATTCGAACACGAAGGATGAGCTCGCTGTAAGGATAAACCTTCGAACAATGCTTCCAATGATCCGGACGTCGATGACGCCGTGCGCATGCTGCAACCGATCTGCAGATACGAAGGCGACGGATGCCATTCACGTCCGCCACCGCGAACTGTCAGCAGAAAGTGAAGTCTCATGACCAGTATTCTCGTCACCGGCGCGGCCGGTTTTGTCGGTTCCACGTTGAGCGAGCAGCTGATCGCCAAGGGCCACGAGGTTGTCGGCTTGGATGCGTTCGTGCCCTATTACCCGCGGCCGCTGAAGGAGCAAAACCTGGCCGGCCTGACGCAGGCACCCGGCTTCACCTTTCACGAACTGGACCTGCGTGGCGACGACCTGGCAGCCGCGCTGGATGGCGTCGAGGTCGTCTTCCACCTGGCGGCCCAGGCCGGGCTACTGCGGAGTTGGCAGGAGTTCGACAGCTACATGACCTGCAACATCCAGGCCACCCAGCGGCTGCTGGAAGCCGCGGTGGCCGCCGACAGGTCGCGCACTTCCTGCAGATCTCCACGTCATCGGTCTACGGGCGCTTCGCCACCGGCAACGAGGAATCACCGCTGGAGCCCATCTCGCCCTACGGCATCACCAAGCTGGCCGCTGAACATCTCTGTCCGCGCCTACGAACGCAAGGACGGTCTGCCGGTGACCGTGCTGCGCCTCTACTCGGTCTATGGGCCGCGCCAGCGGCCGGACATGGGCTACAACATCTTCATCCGTAAGCTGCTGGACGGGGAACTGATCACCATCGACGGCGACGGCACCGACAGCCGCAGCAACACGTTTGTCCAGGACTGCGCGGCCGGCCTGGTGCTGGCCTTTGAGCAGCGTGACGTCAGCGCGGGGCAGACCTTCAACATCGGCGGCGGCGAAGAGGTGACGGTAATCAGGTGCTGGAGATCCTGCAGGAGTTGACCGGCACCCAGGCCGACCTGACCCACGGTCCCCGGCGCCCGGGCGATCAGCGGCGTACCGCGGCCGATGTCAGCAAGGCACGCACGCGATTGGGCTACGATCCGCGGTCGACGACGATTCTGGCCGGCCTCACCGCGGCAGGTGGAATGGCAGCGGCAGCCAGACGACCGCACCGATCTCGGTTCTGACACCTTGCCACTGGTTGTCTGAGTTCGCATCAACACTCCTGCATTCGCGTCTCGAAGGGGCCGGCTAAATCGGACGATCCGCAAGAATGGTTAGTCTGAGCAATGTGACGGCGGTTACCCACAACGGGGCGTGACCGGTACTTTCGATCGAGACGGCGCGCTGCCACAGTATTGACGTCAGCCCTGCTGGCCGAACTTCGCTACACAGACCGCCCAGTCACGGAGCACCATGGCCCCTCGGAGGCCCCAATGAAACTGCGCACCATTTCGTTCTCTGCCTGATCGTGGGCGTTGCCCTTGTGCTGCAGATTGGCTTGAATCTGGGGCTTGCCGGCGCCGCCATGCGCCGCACGCGGGCTCCGGCTCAAGTACTGCCTCAGCGCAAGGGTGTCTTATTCGTCCTTGCCGGCCATGGACGGTCATCAGACCGCCCGCACGCGCCAGAGAAGCGCCCAAACCACCCGATCCCAATGCCATGGCCTGGCGAATCTGGCTCACCTGCGCCCGGATGTGCAGGCCAAGGTCGATCCCCGGCTGCTGAACGAGTTCCAAGGGGATGTCGTGCCCGTCCATCTTGGGGCGCAGCCCGTGCCGGCGGACACGCTCCTGCCCTTGGCGCAAGACGCGCTTTCTCGTCTATCTGCGTCGCCAGACCCACCTGGGCGAACTGCAAAACCGCGTCTTTGCCAGCGCAGTGGACCGCCGGAACGCGGTGGTGACCCTGTTGGTGCAACGCACACGCAGGCCAGTCAGGCACCGGTGCGCAGCGATGCTGGATACGCAGTGAGCGCCGGCGGCGGTCGACCGGGTACCAGCCCTTTCACATCGTCAATGCGCTGGCGGTGGAAGGCGACCTGATGACCGTCATCCAGTTGGCGCGCCGCGACGACGTGGCCCACATCGATGCCAACTACCCACTCTGCCGCTGTGGGAACCGCCATCCAGGCGACGCCGGCATCGGCAACATCAGCAGTTACCCTCCAAACGGTCGATGTGACTGCGTTTGTCACGTCACGTCCAACTGGAACATCGAGCTAGTCGACGCCGATCGGGTGTGGTCCCAGTTGGGCGTTCGCGGAGCAGGCGCGGTCGTGGCCGGCTTTGACACTGGCGTCGTCTACAACCATCCGGCGCTGGCCGACAAGTATCGCGGGTTCGTCAACGGCGGCTATGACCACAACTACAACTGGTTCGAGCCGGACGGCAAGCTCCACGCCGACGGCGACTTCGGCGCGAGTCGTCTCCAGCCAACCCTACGACTGTGATTTCTACAGCACCCACGGCACCCACACCATGGGCACCATGGTCGGCGACGGCGGTACGGAAGAGGACGCAGATCGGGATGGCGCCGGAGGCACGCTGGATCGCCGTGCCAGGCATCTGCAACAACACCATGACCGGCATGCAGGGCGACGACATCGGCGGCATCAAGGCCTTCCAGTGGCTGCTCTGCCCCACGGACTTGACCGGCGATCTCGCCACTGCGGATTGCACCAAGGCCCCGGATGTGGTCAACAACTCGTGGGGATCGGCCAATCCGACCAATGAGGTCTTTCGGCCGATCATTCTGCGGACGCTGCGCGCTGCCGGCATCGCACCGGTCTTTGCGGCCGGAAATCCGACGGCGGGGGAGGGATCCATTGGCTCGCCGGCCAATGCACCCGAAGCCATCACCGTCGGCGCCACCGACACCTCGACGAGGTGGCGTGGTTCAGTGGACGTGGCCCTTCCTTCTACGCGGGTGAGCAGAAGCCGGAACTGAGGGCGCCCGGTGTCGATGTTCTCTCGTCGGTCGGAGAAACCGGTGAGGGCTACTACACCAACTCCGGCACCTCCATGGCCGCGCCGCATGTTGCCGGCCTGATCGCGTTGTTGGTCTCGGCCGACCTCCGCGACGGAGTCGCGCGATTTCTCGGTCGACGAATTGGAACGCTTCATGCTCTACACGGCCGACGATCTCGGCGAACCGGGCGCGGACGACGATTTCGGGTACGGCCGCATCAATGCCTATCATGCGGTGCGCTGGGCGCTCTCCGCCGGCAACCTCACCGGCGTCATCAACGATCGGAATACCGGCGCACCTGTGAACGCAACCATGACGGGCGTCAACGGCAGCGCCGATGCCCGTTTCAGCACCAAAGCAGCGGCGAGCGGTGCATACTCGGCAACGGTTCCCGGTGGCGCGTATCGATTGGAATTCGATGCCTGGGGATATGAATCTGCCGTCGTTGAGGGCCAGCAGGTCTTCGCCAACGCAAACTCAGTCGTTGATTTCTCCCTTGACCCACTGCCGCGGCGGCAGGTAACGGGTCAGGTGAACGGCGACGGCGTGGTCGCGGGTGCAACGGTTTTCGTTCAGGACCATCCCGACTCGCGCACGCTCAGCGGCGCCGACGGCACTTTCACGCTTGACCTACCTGTGGGCGTCCACGAGTTGGTCGTCGAGGCAGTCGGCTACCGTCGCACAGGCAAAACGGTGACAATCGTCGACAGCGATGCAAGCGTTACATTCGCGCTCGAGAGCGCTCCGAAAATACTCCTGGTGGATGCAGACGCCCGCTACGGCTGGTTCATCGGCTGGCCTGTTCACACGATCTTCGACTGGGCATTGGAGCAACACGGCTACACCCGGGACCTGTGGCACATTCAATACGCGACAATCACCGACACCAGAGACGCTGGAAGACGGTCGCATCGGATACGGCCTTCCCTCCCTGGCAACATTACAGCAATATGATGTCGTGATCTGGAGCAACACAGCCTGCTTTAGTTCGTATCTGGGCTGCGTGCGTGCGTTGGGCGAGATAATGACGGACCGGCTCGCAGCCTACCTGGATGAAGGCGGGCGCATGATTCTATCCGGTCAGGATATTGCCTATTTCGACGACGGCACGGAATTCTTTGACAACTACGTACGTGCCGATATCCTCAACGACTTTGCCGCCGGTGAAGGGGACACGCTGTCCGGCGCAGGCTTTTTCGAAGACCTCGATCTGGAGATCACCAATGCGTCTGTCTACGGCCACGCCAATGGCGCCTTCTACCTCTCCCCGGACTCAGTGACACCCCAGGGGGAGATCGAGTATGTTGGTCCCGACGAGGAACAGCAACCTGACCCACCGGAACCGGGCGTCAGTTATCCTCTGATGACCTATGATCTGAGCGGCGGCGCTGCCGTGCTGGCGTCCGTGCCCTGCGTTTCGGATTACCGCTTGATATTCTACCCTGTGGCCTATGAAAACATCGGCCCACGCGCCGACCAACGTGGACCCGAGATCGCCGAGACGCTGCAGCGTAGCCTCGAATGGCTGATGGCAACGCGCCCGGCAATTTCGGTTGTGCCGACGCTAAATCGCACGACCATGACCACTGCGCCAAATAGTCATGTAACCTATCTACTGGACTTGATCAACGAGGGGGATACCGCGGTCAAGGTGACAGTGGCCGTGGACCAAGGTAATTGGTCCACCAAAATCATCAGTGGCAACGTGCCGATCGACGGCTCGATCGTCGTGCCGCCGTGTGGCTACAGCGAATTACGCATCCGCGTGACTGTCCCAGAAAACGTGCGATCGGGCGCAACCGACCGGACGCGGATCTCGGTTCAAGTTGAGGGTGGCGAATCATCCCAGTTCGAAGTCGAAACCGTGGCCCTACGCGGCTGGTCGATCGAACCTCCCCAGGCGCAATCGCGCTGGTCACACAGTACAGCCTCCCTCCCCGGAGATCGTTATGTATATGCGATCGGTGGTTATGTCAGCGACTCCGACAGCGAATATTACGACTATCGAGCCGTGGCAAGCGCACAGCGCTACGACGTCTGTCGTCAAGAATGGACATCAATTGCCGATATGGTCCTCCCCCGAATCTCCGGCACCGCAGTAGCGGTCGACGATAAGATCTTTCTCATTGGAGGGTATACCATCGATTCCATCTGGGAATGGACGAACGTGACCGATTCTCTCATCGCCTACGATCCGGCGACGGACAGTTGGCAGGAGTTGAGTCCCCTGCCGACACCCTTGGCCGGCGTGGCCGCGGCGGCGTATGGCAACAAGATCTTTGTATTTGGCGGCGGCGGCTACTACCTGGGCACCAATACAGCGTTGGTCTACGATACGGAAACCGATGACTGGCAGACGATCGCACCCCTGCCGGGCCCGCCCCGTGTCTTCGGTTCAGCAGCCGAATACAATGGACTGATCTACGTCGCGGGGGACTACTACGGCACACGCTCGACCTACGTCTACAACCCGGAGACGAACGAGTGGTCCGAAACCGCAGAATTGCCCGTGTCGCGCTGGCCGCGGGTCCTTGGTCTCCTCGCCGGACGGCTACCTGTACTTTGTCGGCGGCGCCTCCTACTATTCGTGGCTAGGCAGTCGCGTTGATCGATACAATCCGGCTACCGACCAATGGGATCTTGCCGCGCCGCTCAACGACAGTGCGCGGTGGGATGCGGGTGGCGCCTTTGCCGGCGGACGGGTCTACGTGATCGGCGGTCGCGGCGCGGTCGCGTCAACTGAGTCTCTGCCGACTGCCGACGCATTCTGCCGTTCCGGCAAGTTAGGACCGGCCGCAGTTCTGGCCGGCAGCAGAATCACCTACACCATCGATCTACAGCCGGATGTTCAGAACGTCTCCGGAGTCCAGGTGCTCGATCGGCTGCCGGCCGAGACTCGTTTCATCGAGGTTGGCGGTGGGATCGACGCCACGTATGACAAGGAAGCCCATACGGTTTCCTGGCGTGGATCGGTGCCGGCCGGCGGCGATGGCATACAGATTCCCATTGTCGTCCAAGTTCTGACGCAGAGCGACCAGGCCATCGACATCGGTGCATTGATTACCAACACGGTCACAATCTCAGCTGAAGATATTCCGAAGCCGGGCGAGTCGATACAGTTCACGCGCGTCGTGACAAGTACCGTTGTTTTGCCGGACTTCGCGAACAGTGTCAAACGGGTCGAGCCGGACCGGGCAGTCAGCGGCGACCTGGTCACATATACCATCGATCTACGCAGTGTCACACCGGCCGGTGACTTTCTGACCATGGAGGATGCGCTGCCGCCGACGCTGGAATTCCAGCCCGGTAGCTTGGTCGCGTCCACCGGTGCGGCCGACTATGACGCTGCATCGCGCACCATTGCCTGGGAGGGTGCGGTTGCACCGGCGCAGAACGCCTACTTCAATCTCGACACCAACTACGCCTGGGGTGATGTCAACGGCGACGGGACGGTGCCCGACGTCGACTTTGCCTGGACCGATATCAGTGCATCGGGAACGAGCCTCGGCGGCGGCGATGATGTACTCCGCTGCGGCACACCGATCGGCTTTGACTTCCCATTTTACAGCGACACGTTTGACGAACTCTGCGTCAGCACCAATGGCTTCGTCACCTTTGATGTCAATGCCTATTCAGCACGTGTCAATGCCTGTCCCATCAGCGGATCCTATGCCATCGAAAGTTTGATCGCGGCAGTATGGGACGACCTCGTGGTCGACGATGCGATCTACTATCAATCCTTCGGCCAGGAGCCCGAGCGCTATCTGATTGTACAGTGGAAAGACGCGCGGCCGTGGCGCATCTACAACCGCGGCTACACCAATTTCCAACTGGTGCTGCACGAGAATGGCGCAATCGATATGAACATCTTGACCATGGGCGGCGAGGACGGCAGCCGGTCAACGACCGGTCTTTTCGACTACAATGCGCTGGAGAGTGTGACCTACGCATGTAACGTGCCGCGCTCACTTCGCAACAGCCATACGGTGCGTTTCATGCCGCCGGGCGGCGTCAGCGGCAATGTTGGCGTACGGGTGCGCTTCAATGCGACCACGGGCGAGGACATAGATGTCAACCAGGTCGTCACCAATACCGTCGTCATTCGGACATCGGCGCAGTCCTACACGCGTACAGCAACGACGCTCATCAATCCAATGTCGCTGGACACTTCTACAGTCAGCGTCGATCGCGCCGATGTTGTGCCGGGTGAGTTCGCCAACTATCGCATCCTGTTGACCAATATCGGGCTGGTTCCGGCGCGCAATGCTTCGCTCACAGGTAAGCTGCCGGCGTCTGTGCAGGCTACATCCACGACGCCGACCTGCACGACGGGCACGTGCTCCGTCATCGACGGGATGCTGACATGGCGCGGTGTCGTTGCGCCCGACGAGCCGGTTGTCGTGACGCTGGAGGTCATGCTCAAGGAGGCGCTGCCGGACGGGACGACCGTTCCGCTCCAGTTGACATTGGACGACGGCCACGGGGGAGTACGAACGCTTGAAGCATCGTTCAGTGTTATACGCTCCAGATCTCGCGCAGACGAAGCTCTATCTGCAACCCACGTTCGTGGAGCCGGGCCGGCGCGCAGAAGTGGTGCTGTTCGCCTACAACTCCGGCCGCCTTGCCACCGAAGCCAGAGCGGAAATCAACCTGCCCTCCGGTCCTCTGTACGCGACATCAGGACCGACCTGTGGACGTGGCGAGTGTAAAATCGACAACGGCGTACTGACTTGGCAGGGAACGGTCAAACCGCGCGACATTGTGCAGATTCGCATCTCGGCAACAATCCCGGTCGAGGCCCAATTCGGCACCGTTTATCCCTTGAGCGGTACGATTGAGGACCAACGCTGGGGCGACATCTTCCAATTCAAGGGATCCCTGACCGTTGCGCACAACACCTATCTTCCACGCATGCTGACGCCGGACATACCGGAAAATCAGATCTATCTGCCGATGGTCAGATAGAACAACCAGCGGTATATTATGAATGTTTGCGGCGGCCAACGCCCGGCGCCGGCACAGGTATCTGCGTTGCAGAACCACTTGTGCCGACGCCGGGCGCTGACGATCAGACCGGAGTATGAAGCGAGTTGCTCCAAAGGAAGGTTCAATTTGTTTGCACACTTTGGGACGTACTCTCACAACGTGCTGTACTCGTATCTCAAAGAATGGAGAACCTGTGCCACATCCACTAGTAGCCAGATTGCGATTTGCCCGCAGCGAGTTCGCTCGTTGCCTGGAGGGCCTGGACGACGCCGATGCGCGCCGCAAGCTGGAACCCATGAACTGCATCAGTTGGATGGTCGGCCATCTTGCCGTACAGGAACAGACCTACTGGGTCGTCCTTGCTCAGCAGGAACGCCTACATCCGAATCTGCACAAGTTGACCGGCTACGGGAGCGAACCGAATACGCCGCCGCTGGCCGAGATGCTAAACGCCTGGTCCGACATTACTGCGGCCGCAGATCGTTTCCTCGATCAAATTGGAGACGATAGTTTGACCGACTACTTCTCCTGGAAAGGAGAGCGGAGGGGTGAATCGATCGGGACGATGCTGCTGCGCAACACCTATCATTACTGGTTTCATTGTGGCGAGGCGCATGCCGTGCGACAGATGCTGGGTCACGCCAATTTGGGGGACTTCGTGGGAGATATGACCTCCATCGCTTATGAGTTGGAAGTCTAGCGCGTGACATCAGTTGAGGCGCGCGAGCCGGTACTGGCTGAACAGAGCCAACGCCAACCGCAGCAGACAGTTGAGGACGACTCCCAGGCGTCGTCACTGCCACGACGCGTCTTTGGGTTGGCCTGGCCGGTTATCGGCGAAAATTTCCTACAGACCATGCTCGGCATCGTCGACACGCTGCTGGTGGCACAGCTCGGTGCAGTGGCCATCGCCGGTGTGGGAAGCGCACTGCAGATCATGTTCTTCGTGATTGCGGCGCTCAGCGCAACATCGGTCGGAAGTTCCGTGCTTGTTGCTCAGGCGGTAGGCGCGTCTGCGCCGGCACAGGCGGGCCACTACGCCAAGCAGTCGGTGGTCTGGAGTGTCATTCTCTCCATACCCATGGTTATCGCCGGTCTTTTGCTCTCAAAGCCGTTGATCGATGTCTTCGGCATGGAACCCGCGGTGGCCGCCATCGGCGTGGCCTACCTGCGTGTGACCATGGGTACCGTGGTTGTGTTGACGTTGTTGTTGCTGGGCGGCGGTGTGTTGCGCGGGGCAGGCGACTCACGCACACCCATGATCATTACCGCCATCATCAATATCGTCAATGTCGGATTGACCTACGGGCTGATCTTCGGCGACTTCGGCATGCCTGCGCTAGGCGCAGTCGGCAGCGCGTGGGCGACATTCCTGTCGCGTGCAGTGGGCTGTGTGATGATCCTGTGGGTGTTGTGGCGTGGCCGCAACGGTGTTTCGATTCGCGGGCGCGCGCACTGGTGGCCTGAAGCAGCGCCGGCGCGCGAAATCCTGCGCATCGGCGTCCCGGCGGCGCTGGAACAACTGCTGATTACCGCCGCCTTTCTGGCTCTGACTGTGATCGTGGCCCGGCTGGGAACCTTGACGCTGGCTGCCCATCGCATCGCCTTTAACGCGCTCTCGCTCTCATTCTTGCCGGGCATCGGCTTTGCCATTGCCGCAACCGCGCTGGTTGGCCAATCCATCGGCGCCGGACGCACCGACGAAGCAGCAGCAGTCGGCCGCATCGCAACGCTCTGGGCGGTCGGCTGGATGGGGTCGATCGGCGTGCTCATCTTCGTCCTCGCCACGCCCATCATGCGCGCGTTCTCATCGGAGCCGGAAGTCGTGTCGATCGGCGCCGCCGGTCTGCGCACGGTGGCGCTGGCCCAGCCACTCTGGGCGATTCTGTTTGTGCAGTCAGGCGCCTTACGCGGTACGGGAAACACACAGTTTCCGCTGCGGGTGAATGCAACAGCAGTCTGGAGCGCTGTCCTAATCAGCGCGATCGTTCTCACCGTCTACGGTGGCGGGTTGGTGACCGTCTGGGCGTCATTCTTGCTGGTCGCGCCGTTTTCATGTGCTTTGCTTTGGCTACGCTTCCGGCGTACTGTCACCGCGGAGGTTCGGAGTGTTCTGGTAGGGACAGAGTGAGCTATAGGCGCTTACTACGCAACGACATCGACAAAAGTGTGTCGATACGGCCGCAGGCCCGATTTGCGCCGCCGTCCTGAGCCTCCAGCGAAGGCGCAAATATGTAGTTATACCATTTGTCAGACCAAGGACCGTGTATCGTAGGGGTGACCCTTGCGGTCACCCGCAGCGGGCGGGTGCGAGACCTGCTCCTACGAGTCCATGGCGCTTGCTTGCGCAAATATGTAGTTACTCACGCCATGCTCGCGCAATATCGGTACGAAACTGTGCGTTGTTGAAGTGGATCTTGCCGACGCCGGCGTAAGCTCGATTGGCCGCCTTGCGCAATGTTCCGCCTGTGGCCGTCACTGCAAGGACACGCCCGCCGTCAGTGAGCAACCGTCCGTCACTGAATTTGCTGCCGGCGTGAAAGACGACACAATGTTGTGATTCCGCCTCTTCGATTCCGGTGATTTCGATGCCGACAGTGTACTCTCCCGGATAGCCGTCCGACGCCATGACCACCGTCAGCGTACACAAGTCGCGCCAGCGCACGTCAATTTGGTCCAGCCTTCCGTCGACACAAGCCTCAAAGATATCCAGCAGATCGCTCTCGAGCAGCGGCAGAATGGCCTGTGTTTCGGGATCGCCGAAGCGACAGTTAAATTCGAGCACACGCGGGCCCTGCTCGGTCAACATGAGTCCGGCATAGAGAATGCCGACATAAGGCGCACCGATTGCGGCCATACCGGCCAAGGTCGGTTCCAGAACCTGCCGGCGCACCTGCTCCAGCAGTTCAGCCGAGGCCAAGGGTGCAGGTGAGAACGCGCCCATGCCACCGGTGTTGGGTCCCTGGTCGTTGTTCATCAAGCGCTTGTGATCTTGAGCAGTCGGCATGATGGTCAGGTTCTTGCCGTCGCAGAAGGCCAACACCGATACTTCCGGCCCGCGCAGCCGTTCTTCGATAACGACCGTACTGCCTGCGGCGCCGAAACGACCGTCGACCAAAATCTGATGAGTCACCGATGCCGCTTCCGCCATGGTCTCGGGCAGGATCACCCCCTTGCCGGCAGCCAGTCCACTGGCCTTGATCACCGGAACGCCATCCAGTTGGCGGAGGTAACGAGTCGCCTCGTCAAAATCGGTAAAGACCGCAGCCTCGCCGGTGGGAATGCCGTGGTCCACCATAAAGGCCTTGGAAAACGCCTTAGAGCCTTCCAAGCGTGCTGCGGCCTTGCGCGGGCCAAAGATGCGCAGATCGGAGGCCTGAAAGAGGTCGACCACACCGTCGACCAAGGGCGCTTCCGGCCCGACCACCGTCAAGTCGATGGCATTGCCAAGGGCAAAATCACGCAGCGCAACCAGATCCGTGGCCTTGATCGCGACATTCTCGGACTTCGGCAATCCCGCGGTGCCGCCGTTGCCGGGCACGACATAGAGTCGCTCGATGCGCGGTGATTGGCTCAGTTTCCATCCTATCGCATGTTCGCGTCCGCCATTGCCGATCAATAACACTCGCATGGTTGTACCGTTCCTGGGAATTGATGTCTTCAATCGACATAGACGCCGACAAATTGACATCGAGAAAGAAGTCTTGCTGTATCAATGCCGGTTCGTCGATGGTGCCGAGGTCCGATTTGCGCCGCCGTCCTGACAGCCAGTAGCGAGACGCAAATAGGTAGGCGCTTACAAAATGACATCGACAAAAAAGTGTCGATAGGCGAATAAGCGCTCGTCGATACTGCCGAAGGCCCTATTTGCGCCGCCGTCCTGAGCCTCCAGCGAAGGCGCAAATATGTAGGCATGTAATCAACCGCGAGCATAGAGGCTGGGCCGGAATTCGTCAAGAGAAGAAGGCAGTGGATTACAGCGAGAGTCGGCATCTGCTTTGACGACAGCCCGCCATCGAAGTCCCGTAGATCCCGGCGTCAATCGGTCCGCGGTTATTTTGCCGTTTCCACCCGAGTGGATTGGCCCCATTTACCGCCGTGATATCTTGGCCCGGCTGAACTAAGGCCTATCCAAGGAAATAGTACCCTATGCACCTGCCCTGAAAATTAGCCACAGATATACACAGATAAACACAGATGGCTCTCTTGTTTTCATCCCCCGTGGCGCTGCATCGCCGCATGTGAACTTCCCGGAAGCTTTCGGCCAAACAGGTTGTCTCGCAGTCAGCTGCCAGGAAGATCGGGGCGTCTATTTCTCTGGAATGGCCTAACACTACAACGAGACTTCGCGAACGGTCCGATATGCTACCTCTGGTACAGCCATGCGATTGCTGCTCATTTTGGACCCACCGTATCGGCTGTACCAGAGAGAGGATTTCAAAGTCTCGTTGTAATACTAAACAGACAGCGCCACGAGATCATGAGTATGTAGGTCGGGCATCCTTGACCGATCGTAGTATTCCAACCGTGTCGGGCAAGGATGCCCGACCTACGACACTCGTGTTTTCATAGGGATTTCGGTTTAGCTAATAGTCCGTAGATAACCTCCGGGAGGTTGAAATCGCCAAGCTCATTGCGGACAATGACTAGGCGCCTATGCTGGGCGATCCATCTTCTGTATCGGCGTTTCCGCAGCATACTCCCGGACCAATGTGTCGGCTGAAAAGCCGACTGTACGACGGGGCATGTCCACCTCTGCGATCGCCTTGGCAATGCGCTTGGCGAAGTAGTAGATGCGCCGGAAGTTCTCGACGATATCCGATTCAATCCGGAAGGCGCTCAGCCGGTTCGGCTCTTCCGCGACCAGGCGGCGTGCCAGGTGGCTGTCGATCGCATCCGAAAGGCGATTGATCTCAGACTTGGCGTCTATTACCTCTTGGGCCAGTGCTACGTCGTTGCGATCGACTGCTTCCAGTGACTGCTCGACGGCCCAACACACCTTCTCATGAAGCGCGTAGATGGCCCCCTGGGTGGCAGCGCTAATACGTAGCGAACGGACAATCCGTTCGCTACCGGCCTCCACCAGATTGGTTTCAACCATATCGCCGATATTTTCGATATAGGTGGCGACGGCCATATAGTCGTAGAGCTTCTCCGTCTGATCGTGCAACAGGTTTTCCTGTGACAACCTGCCCAGATAAGCGACGATTGCTCCTTGCAGTTCGTCGACATCCATGTCCATCTCGGCCAGGGAGTCGAGATCGTCTTGACTGCCGTTAAAGACAGTGGGCAATACTTTCCAGACCATCTGCAGCGCGCAAATACCCAAGCGCCCCAGTTCCAGGCGCACACGATCCAGCGCCAGTTCAGGTGTCGACAGCAGGTTCGGGTCCAAATATTGAGGTTGAATCAGTTCCGTCGTGGCGGTTGGACGATCCGGAACGATCTTCTTGACCAACCAGGCAAACTGGTTGACCAAGGGTAGAAAGAGCAGCGTATTGGTCACATTGAAGATCGTGTGGGCATTGGCAATCTGGCGTGGTGTCTCTACCGCCAACTGTGCCGGCCCACTGAGTGCGCCGGCGCTCGGTGTGACCGCACGCACAAAATCTGCGAAGAACGGAATAAGTGGCAGCCAGATCAATACACCGAGGACATTGAACAACACATGGACGACCGCGGCCTGGACTGCTTCCGGCGGCTTGCCGATAGAGGCCAACAATGCGGTAATGCAGGTGCCGATATTGGCGCCGAAAATCAGCGCGATACCGGTCTCCAATGAGATGAAGCCCTGGGACGCCAACACGATGACCACACCGGTGGTCGCAGATGAACTCTGCACGATGGAAGTGAATACGGCACTGAGCAGAATTGCTGCCAGGGGCAATTCCAGTCTCTGCATCATGTCGATAAAGGGTTGGTAGCTGCGCAGAGGATAGGTCGCCTGACTCATCAGCTCCATGCCGAAGAAGATCAGCCCCGATCCCATGATAATCGCACCAATATGGCGAGTACGTGCACGCTTCCCAATAAACAGCGGAAGAAAGCCGATGAAGACCAAAACCAGCGCATATTGGGTGACATTGAAGGCAATAATTTGAGCTGTGATTGTGGTGCCGATATTGGCGCCCATGATGACGCCTATCGACTGTTTCAGAGTCATCAATCCGGCTGTGATGAAACCGACGACAAGCACAGTGGTCACTGAGGATGATTGGATGACCGCGGTGACAAAGGCGCCGGCAAAGGCGGCGTAGAAGCGGTTGGTGGTCAGACGTCCCAACACGCTTTTCATCCTGCTACCGGCGACAGACTTGAGCGCCCCGGTCATCTGATCCATACCGAATAGGAAGAGGGCAAGGCCGCCAAGCAAGCCGATAATGATGGCGCCGGCCTCCAATACGTTTGCTGAGCTTGATTCCATGGCGTAACTCCTCACAGAGCTGTGGTCGGCCGCTGCGGGTATTTAATCATGGCAAATACTTGGGGTTGAGATGCACACTCCGTTAATAGAGCGTTAACATTAGCCTATCAGACCCTGGCCTATTCGTCCAATGTTTTCCGGAAATGAACGTACATGGACTTACATCGGACGACGGGATACAGATTTGTGTTGCCTACAGGCCTACTCTGTGACAAATTGCACAAACAGTGGCTGAGAAGATTCGTGGAGGGTAAATATCGTGCGTACAGTTGTCGGCTTACTGGCTGTCGGGCTCTTTCTGGTCGGTTGCACTCAGTCAAACGATGCCCAGCTTGTGGAAGCCAACGTGGTTGAAATCCTGAGCGGCGCTGTAGATGACGGGTTTGCCCGCGCCGTTGATCCGATTGAGTTCTCGTTCCCGGCCGACCACGGTTCACATGGTGAATACCAGACCGAGTGGTGGTACTATACCGGCAACCTCAGCGGCGAAAACGGTGCCGACTTCGGGTTTCAGTTGACTTTCTTTCGTCAGCGCGCTGGAACCGGAACTGCCGCCTCGAGAGTCTTCCTACGCCACCGATCAAGTTTATATGGGCCATTTCGCGCTTACAGATGCGTCTGCAAAGCGACATGAAAGTTTTGAACTCTTCAGCCGCGGCGCCGGCGGTCTTGCCGGTGCACAGGGCGAACCGTATTTTCAAGTCTGGCTGGAAGATCTGGTCGGCGCGAGAAGTGGAGCCGGGTGTGGTGCAGCTCACAGCATCTGCGGCGGACGACGACGGGCCGGTCACGCTCGACCTGATCCTCCGTGAACAGCGCGAACCGATATTGCACGGCGACGCGGGGTTGAGTCGGAAAGGGCCAGAACCCGGTAACGCCAACTATTACTATAGTCTCGTTGGACTGGAGACAACGGGGATGGTCGAAATCGGCGGCCGGAAGCACCCGGTGACCGGATTGAGTTGGATGGATCACGAGTTCGGCACCAGCGCACTGAGCGAAAACGCGGTCGGTTGGGACTGGTTCAGTGCGCAACTAGACAACGGCGCGGCCCTGATGTTTGCACAGATTCGCACGGTGGATGGCAAACAGATCGGCGACTTCGAAGGGACATTGGTTCTGGCTGACGGACGTCACGAGACCATTGGTGCGCAGGATTTGGAGATCGAGATACTTGACCGCTGGACCAGCGACGCAACCGGTATCACCTATCCCTCGGGATGGCAGGTCTCCATTCCCAAATATGCTCTGGAACTGAGATTTGACCCTTTGATTGCCGCACAGGAAATGGCAGTTTCCTATGTCTATCGGGAAGGCGCGGTCGAGGTCGATGGCACGATGGATAATGAACCGGTTGCGGGACAAGGATACGTGGAGTTGACCGGGTACGGGGCAGGGCAGAGTGGTTATCAGCGCTAACGAAAATCGTTCGGCTTTCCATCGCGGTGTTTATGCCCAACCGCACGAACACGCCGGCTGTGTGGGATCCACACCAGCGGTAGTTGGGATTGCTATGACGGTGGTGGGTACTGATCGCCATCACGCTCGGAGATAACAGTCTGTGCATGATGCACAACACTGCGTTCGCCGCTAAATGTAAGGATATCCAATGCCTGTGTCAGGGTAAACCAGGCCACACCGTCTACCTCATGGCTTGCATCACTGATTTTTCCTCCGGTCACCTTGAGCAGAAAGAAGTCGACCTGTTTGTGCACCAACTCCGGCACACTTTTGCGGAAAGTGTCCCAGTACCAAAAGTCGATCGTGCGCAGAAAGCAGACTTTTTCCGTGCGCAGCCCCACCTCTTCTTCCACCTCACGCACAGCAGTCTCCAGTGACGATTCACCGGCCTCGCGCGAGCCTTTGGGAAGTTGCCAGCGTGTGCCGCTGCGTGTGGCAATGAGGGCGATTTCGGTCTCGCGGCCTGCGACACCTCGAAAGGCAACACCACCTGAAGAGTGGTCCATTCGCGTGCGTTGCCAACTCTGTTTTATTTCCTCGGTGATGGAGGGAAGACGATGACGGCTTTCCACAAGCGCTACCTTATTGAGAAGACACTCAAATATGGGACAGTGGTCTCCATCTTCGGACGAGGAACACTGTCCGAAATTTGAATAATGTGGCCATTAGCGAATTCAGGGTTAACGTTCCCGATGGCGGTTGTGGGGCGTACCAGCAAGCGGACCGTCAGCCACTGCAGCGGCCAGGGCCATGGCGACTTGCTCCCAGTTGTCCGGTTTATGGGCGGACCAATTTGGGCGGCAAGTAGGCGGGCGACAGAAAGCCCAGGGCACCGGCCAGCTCATCGACCGTCCAGACTTCTCGCGCGCGAGCGATGACTACAAACGTCTCCATGTATTTGTTCAGAAGCACGAGCCAAGCGGCAAGGTCGGGCGCCGATCCCACCTGCATCAAGGGCACGGGCCGGCGATCACCGAGAAACTCCACGGCTAGGGCGCCGGCAGCATTGACCCAAACACGCACCGGCGTCAGCGGCCCAGGCGACCAGCCGGCGCGTCCCCAGGCGGCAAAGGCAGAATGCAGGTCGGAAATTGCCGGAGGCAGCAACTGCGGATTGACGGCCAGTTGGACCGCGCCCTCAGGCGGCTGCATAGACCGTCTCAATTTCCGATCGTCAAGGCAAAAAAAGCTCACAGGCAACCTCTTGTCCGCATAACTGCTCTCTACATCCAGCGCCGGCGCACAAAATACCAGACCATCACACCGGCGATGCCGACAAACACCATCCATATGAAAGGGTAGGCCCAGCGCAAATGCAGTTCCGGCATGAAGTCGAAGTTCATGCCGTAAACAGCCGCCAAGAAACCGAGCGGCATAAAGATCGTGGCGATGATGGTCAACACCTTCATAATTTCGTTCATGCGGTTGTTGACCAGCACCAAATATGTCTCGATGGTCATCGTGGCCAGGTCACGTGTGCTGTCGGCCAGATCGGCAAGCCGGGCAAGGTGATCGTAGACGTCCCGAAAATAGATACGCGATTCCGGCGGTATGACCGCATAATCCTGATGCGACAGTCTGTTTAGCAAGTCACGCTGCGGATTCAGGATGCGACGGAGACGCAGAGCGCTGCTTTTGGCCGTCAACAGATTATTGAGGACCGTCTTATTCTCCGGCTGTCGCATCTGAAAGATCTCGTCACCCAGTTGCTCCAGTCGTTCTTCAAAGCGATCGATCAGCGGAATATAGGCATCTACCTGGCGATCCAACAGCGTGTAGAGTGTGGTAGAGGGACCTTTTCTCAAGCCGTCGATGTCTTCGCGCACCTCCTGCCACAAGCGATCGATCGCGCTGCGTGGCACGTCATGGACTGTGACAAGAAAATGGGAACTGAGAAATACATCGATCTCATCCGTATGGATGTCCATCTTCTCGTCGCCCAGCGAAACGGTATGGAAGACGATGAAGAGATAGGCGCCGTAGTCATCCAATTTGGGTGCATGGACATCGGAGACCACGTCCTCAACTGCAAGTGGATGAAATTGAAACGTCTCTTCCAGCACCAGCGAGAATTCCTGGTCACTGGGCGCCTGCATATCTACCCAGAGGACACCCCGTTTGTCACACGCGGCAAGACGCAGTTGGTCGCGGTCCAGGTCAGTCAAAATGGCGCCCGTAGGGTGACGGTACAGTGAGCGAAACATTGATGCGTTAACGCTGAATGAGCGGCATGAAAATTGTCTCCACCGGCTCGGGACTCATTCCCGTATCGACGATCCGGTAAATCTCGTTGTGGATGTCGGCGATATAGAGTTCCTGCCTCTCATCTTCGCCGAAGCTGGAGAGCGAGAATCCTAGACCAGTCTCCAGCAGAAGGTTGCTCGTCCATCCTCCCCCTTCACGACGTAGACCCCAGATGTTGCCGTTGACGAAATCGGCGTAGAAATAGATGCCGTTCATGCGGGGATAGTCTGCACCGCGATAGACAAATCCGCCTGTTACGGATTGCCCATCCTCGTGATCGTACTCGACCACCGGCAAGGTCATGCCGCTGTCATCGCACTGGTTATCTGATGGATAGCAGTGGAAGCCTTCCATCACCTTCCATCCGTAGTTCTCGCCGCCGGCACTGGTCGCCGGCTGATAGTTAACCTCTTCATAGGTATTCTGACCCACGTCGCCGATATAGAGATGGCCCAAAGCATCGTCGAACGAAAACCGCCACGGATTGCGCAGGCCACTGGCCCAGATTTCCGGCCGATAGTTCGCCTGCCCGACAAATGGATTGTCGTCCGGGATCGTATACGGCCCTGTCGCGCTGACAGCCACACGCAGGAGTTTACCGAGCAAGGTGTCCGTTGTCTGCGCCAGGTTGTAGGGATCGCCGCCGGCGCCGCCGTCGCCGAGACCGATGTAGAGCTTCTCGTCAGGACCGAACGCGATTTGGCCGCCGTTGTGGTTGCCGAACGGCTGATTGTAGATCAGGATGCGTTCTTCGCTCTCGGCATCGGCAACATTCGGATCGTCAGAGACGCGAAAGCGGGCGACGACAGTGTCACAACCGTCATCGGGGTTAGGTAGATTATCGTCGTCAGGCGCAATCAAATCGCCGTGGGTTCTGACATCGTAATTGTAGTAGACGAAGAAGTAACCTTCGTCAGCATAGTTGTCAGGGAAGGCCACACTCAAGAGTCCGCATTCGCTCCAGCTTGCCACGCTGCCGCTGATGTCCAGGAACGGCGTCTCAAGCACCGCTCCGTCCTTGACAATACGAATATAGCCGTTCTTCGTGGCGATGAAGAGGCGGTCGCTTCCGTCGTGCGCATTCGTGATGTGGACAGCCGACCCGACACCCTCGTCGACCAGAGACCTCAGTTCCAGACTCGGCCAGGGAGGGATCGTTCCCTCCGCACGAGCTGACTCCGCGTCCGACATTGACAGTGCGGCAAGCCATGTGACAAACATGAAGACTATGAGGGACAACGTGCGGCGGATACGTTGGTTGTTGAAATCTCGTTTCATATGCCCTAGATGTGTGTTGGGATGGGAATCATGATGAATCGGGGAGTGACATGTTCAGGATATCATATCATAACCCCATAGGTGCCAAAAGTTATTCCGCCGTGGCCAACTCACCCACACCACCAATCATCGAATTCACCCAGATCCTTCACTCCTTGAAACATTGCAGGCCGATCTGTTTGACACCTGTCTGCGCAGTAAGGTAGAGTTTTCGTGACCGCAGAATTTGTGGCTTCTTGCACACCGGAGATAGGTCTCGCATAGTCCACATGGCTACCCAACTCCCGAATCCCTCGGTATGCAACCGGGCAGCAATATTGGTCGGCCTGTTGAATTTTTTTACCGATCTACATCTCTTCTCAATATGTACCCCCGCCCGAGGTGGGCGAACGCAAGGGCGCTTACCTACCGCGAACTATTGAGAAGGTGCCGATCTACCACCGAAATGTGAGCAGTATGAGTCGTCGACGGAACAAGAGACCGACAAACCCAACGCTTGTCAGTACGCGCAACGAGCTGTTAGCCGCCTGCGATCTGTTACGCAGGCGCTCGATTGTCGCCTTGGATACGGAAAGCGATAGTCTATATAGTTACTACCCCAAAGTCTGCCTGATCCAGGTCACTGTTTTTGCCGATGAGCAGGCACAAGATCCGGAACGAGTAACGGATTTCCTGATCGATCCCATGCGTTTGGAGCGGCTCGATCCACTGGGTGACATCCTGGCAAACCCGGCGCAAGAGATCATTCTACACGCCGCCGAAAATGACATTTCTACCCTGCAACACGACTTTGACTTCTCCTTCGGACGCATCTTCGATACACAGTTGGCCGCGCGCATTCTGGGCTGGCACGGCGTCGGATTGGCACGTATCTTGCAGGAACAGTTCGGCCTGGTCTCCGACAAGCGCATGCAGCGCACCAACTGGGGCGCTCGCCCGTTGACGCCGCAGCAGATCGCCTACGCACAGATGGATACCCACTATCTGCCGGCTTTGCGCGCCGTCCAGATCGAAGAACTACGGGAAAAGGGGCGACTCGAAGAAGCGACCGATGCCTTCCACTTTCTGACCCGGCTCGACTATTCTGAGCGTGCAAACAACGAGCGAACCTTCTGGAGCATGAAGGCAGCGCGTACCATTGCCAGGGAACATACCGGCGTGCTGGAAGCGCTCTGGGAATGGCGGGAAGAAGAGGCACAGCGACGCAACCGGCCACCGTTCAAGATCGCCAATGACTCGACGCTGGTTCATCTCGCTAAGTCGCGACCGCACACTGAAGTAGAATTGGCGGCAGCCAACGGTTTGAGCGAGAGCCAGCGACGCCGGTATGGCGACGAGTTGCTCTCGGCTGTTCACGATGGTGAAGGGCGTCCACAGCCACAACCACCTTCCAACAACCACCAACGACCAGAGGCATTGCTGGACGGCAGGGCACAGGCCCGGTATGAGGCGCTGCGGCGTTGGCGTAGCAAGAAGGCCAAGGAACGTGGCGTGTCGACGGACATCGTCTTCACGAACAGCACACTCATGGCCATCGCCCAGGAGAGGCCGAAGACGGTCGCGCAACTGGAGACAATCGCGGATGTCGGCTCCTGGAAGGCAAAGACCTACGGTCCCGGCGTTCTCCCCCTTGTCAACGGTCAACTCGGCAAGCGCAAATCACAGTAGGTCATCCATGCCTGGGCGACGCCGGCCGGGTGTAGCGAGCGTTTGCCGCTTCATGAGCTATCGCCGGAATCCGATACTCGCCGGCTGGAGACGACGGAAGGCTTACCCTAACGCTCGATCCAATGCTTCAGCCAGGTGTAACGCGTGACGATCGCCAAAATGCTCGATCTGGTGCCGGCAGCTGGTGCCGCTGGCCACGATGGTAGTGTCGGCTTTGGCCGCGCGCACGGCAGGCAGCAAACGGTCCTCACCCACCGCGCGGCTGACCTCGTAGTGCTCCCGCTCGTAGCCGAAGTCGCCCGCCATACCACAACAGCCGCTGGGGATGACCTCTACCCGATAGCCGGCGCGCCGCAAGGCCGCAACTGTGACCTCGTTTCCCACCATCGCCTTGTGATGACAATGACCGTGCAGTAGCGCATGTCCGGCCTCTTTCTTCCAGGAAGCGTTGAAGCGGCCAGCCTCCGCTTCCCGCACCACGAACTCTTCAAAGGTAAAGACCTGCTGTGCCAAGAGCTTTGCGCGCTTGGCATCGCCGGCCAGGGTCAGATATTCATCGCGCAGTGTCAGAATGCAGCTCGGTTCGATGCCGACCACAGGCACGCCCTGGGCGGCATGGGGCGCCAGTAGCGCTACATTGTGATCCACCCATGGCCGCGCCATATCTGCCTGTCCGCCGGTGATAAGTGGGCGGCCGCAGCACTTTTTGCCGTGGGCCAGATGCACCTCGTAGCCGGCCGCCTCCAGTACGCGCATGGCTGCCTTGCCAATGGCTGTCTCGTTGAAGTTGACCCAGGTGTCGTGGAAGAGGATTACCGGCCCGTTGGGCGCCGGATCCTTGATCTGGACCGGGCGCGCGCTGGCCCACTGCTCCAGAGATTCGGATGCGTAAAGGGGCAGATCTCGCGCCGGATGGACGCCGACACGGGCAAAGAACTCTTTGGCGACGGCCGATCCCATCAACGCATTGACCAGGGGAATGGTGGGGCGTCCGTAACGATAGAGCAGTTCGTCGATGGTCGGCAACAATCCCATGAGCCGGTTGAAGACCGGCAGACCGTTCTGCCGATAGTAATGGACCAAATATTCCGACTTGATCTTTGCCATGTCCACTGCGGAGGGACATTCGCTCTTACACGCCTTGCAACCGAGGCAAAGATCCATCACACCGTACATCTCGTCAGAGTAGAGTTCCGTCGTAGGGATACGGCCGGCAAGTGCATTGCGTAGCGCATTGGCGCGACCCCGCGTGGTGTCTCGCTCGTCGCGGGTGGCCATGTAGCTGGGACACATCGTGCCGCTCTCCAATTTGCGACAGACGCCCGCACCATTACACATTTCGATGGCGCCGGCGAAACCGAAATCGCTGCTCCAGTCAAAGACCGTCTCCAGCTCGACCGTGCGGTAACAGGGTCCGAAGCGCATATTCTCGCTGATGGGCGGCGCGTTGACGATCTTGCCGGGATTCATCAGGTTGTCGGGATCGAACGCCGTCTTTACCTCTTGCATTGCGCTGTAGAGACGGGGTCCAAAGATGCGCGGGTTGAGCGCGCTGCGGGCCAGGCCGTCGCCATGCTCGCCGCTCATAATGCCGCCGTAGCCCACGGCCAAGTCACAGGCGAAGTTGGAGACAGCCTGCAGGTTGTCCATGCCGCGCTCGGTCTTGGTGTTGATCAGCGGGCGAACGTGCAGACAACCCGCCGACGCGTGCGCGTAGACAGCCACGTCGGGTACATCTTCCAACCCGGCACAGAATTCGAGGACCTGCTTCAGGTAATCGTGTAGATTCTCTTGGGGTACGCTGACGTCTTCGATGCCAGGGATGGGTTTGTGGTCGCCGCGGCGACTCATGAGCAAGTTCAAACCCGCCTTGCGCACGGACCAGACATCGTTCATATGCGCTGGGTCGGTGATCCGGACGATAGCGCCGGACCAGCCGCGAGCGCGCAGATGTGACTCCAACCGCTCAAGCTTGGCGACCACCTCGCGTTCGTTCTCGCCGTAGAATTCGGTTGCCAACACCGCCTCGGGATCGCCCTCCACAAAATGGAGTTTCTTGGCCCATTCCGGCTGAGCCCGGGCCAAGTCCATGACCTGTTTGTCGAGCAATTCAGAAGCGCTGGGTTCGGTCTCCAGCACGTCGACGATGGCCGCGCACGCCTCAAGTGTCGACGTGAAATGGATCACGGCCAGACCGGTTGCCTGGGGACGGGGCACCAGGTTAACCGTGGCCTCGGTTAAGATCGCCAGCGTGCCTTCGCTGCCGGTCAGCAATTGGGCCAAGTTGAAGCGGTCGATGTGCACCGGATTAGAGAGGTCGGGCCGGAAGCGGCTATCAAAGCTAAGACGACC